>PLRV01000048.1 GCA_003164925.1 Caulobacteraceae bacterium | reverse complement strand
GCAATTCCTGGACCTGATCCAGGAAGGCAACATCGGCCTGATGAAGGCCGTCGATAAGTTCGAGTACCGCCGCGGCTACAAATTCTCCACCTACGCCACCGGTGGATTCGCCAGGCCATCACCCGTTCCATCGCCGACCAGGCCAGGACCATCCGCATTCCGGTGCATATGATCGAGACGATCAACAAGATCGTCCGCACCAGCCGCCAGATGCTGCACGAGATCGGCCGCGAACCGACCCCCGAGGAGCTGGCCGAGAAACTGGCCATGCCCCTGGAGAAGGTGCGCAAGGTGCTCAAGATCGCCAAGGAGCCGATCTCGCTGGAGACGCCCATCGGCGACGAGGAAGACAGCCATCTGGGCGACTTCATCGAGGACAAGAACGCGGTCCTGCCCATCGACGCGGCCATCCAGAGCAATCTTCGTGAAACCACGACGCGAGTCCTCGCGTCGCTGACCCCGCGCGAGGAACGCGTGCTGCGCATGCGCTTCGGCATCGGCATGAACACCGACCACACCCTGGAAGAAGTCGGCCAGCAGTTCAGCGTCACTCGCGAACGCATCCGCCAGATCGAAGCCAAGGCCCTGCGCAAGCTGAAGCACCCGAGCCGGTCAAGGAAGCTGCGCAGCTTCCTGGATAGCTAGGGCCCAAGCCGCCGGCCTTGGCAGATTTTGCCAAGAGCGTTATCGTCGCGCCATGAGCACGATGAACATATCGCTGACCGAAGCGCTCAAGGACTTCGTCGATGCGTGCGTCGCCAGCGGCGACTACAGCACCAGCAGTGAATACATCCGCGATCTGATCCGCAAGGACCAGGATCGCCAGCGCCTGCGCGCACTCCTGTTGGAAGGCGCAAACTCAGGGCCGGCCACGCCGGCGGACGAACCATATTTCGAGGCGCTGCGGGCCCGGATTCGTCAGGGCTGATGGCCGCCAAGGCCGTCGTTGCCCGGCCAAGGGCTCGGCTCGATGTCGAAGAGGCGATCGACTACCTGCTCTGCGAAGCGGGCGACGGCGTCGCCTTGGCGTTCGCCGACGCCTTGCAATCGACCTATGATCTGATCGCAGCCTTTCCAGACAGCGGTTCGAACCGTTACGCCCACGAACTGGCCCTGCCGGGGCTGCGCACCCGAAAACTTACCGGCTATCCCTATCTGGTTTTCTACCTGGAGCACCGCGATTACGTCGAAGTCTGGCGCGTGCTGCATGCCCAGCGTGACATCCCACGCCGCATGGAGGCGGCGGATTAGAGCCGGATTCAGACTTCGAGAGAAGTCATCCGGCTCTAGGGGCGCAGAGCGCCTTAGGCCTTGAGCGCCCTAAGCTCGAGGAACATCTCTCCGCACCGCTTGAACACGCCGCCGGCGTAATAGTCCAGTAGCGGCATTGCCGCCGGATCGACGCCGGCCTCCAGCGCGAAGCGCGCGATCAGCCCGTCGGTCCCCGTCGTCAGCTTGCCGTCCCCCAAATCGGCGGCAGGGAAGCTCGGCTCCTGCCCGGCCTCCTCCATGCGCGCGCGCAGCGCCTTGTGCGTCTCGTCCCCATCGTCGAACACCACATAGGCGAACCGGTCGGCGATCCCCGCCTCGGTCAGGAAGATCCTGAGCTTCAGACAGTGCGGGCAGCTGCGCTTGAGATAGAGCGTCGCCGGCGAAGGTTCGTACATGGCTCACTCCAAATGTGCGACCGACCCGCGCAGGGCATGCGCGCGGGCGGCGGGGGTTGTGGTCGGGTTCCAGGTATGGGCTTTGCGGGGGGCTTGGCAATGGGCCTCAGCCGCCGTCCGCATCCACCACGATGGCCACCGTCTTGCCCCGCGACAGCGGCTCCCATCCCGCCACGATGGCCGATGCGATGGCCCTCGCCACCCGGTCCAAGCCGATCTGCGAGGCCTGCAGCTGCGCTGCTCCGAATCGGGGCTGCTGACCCGGCGGGAACTCCAGTACGGCCTCGCGCTGCCCCGCCTTGTGCCGCACGGCGATCGCCATGCCCCGCCAATCGGCGGCGTCGCTGGACCACTGGGGCTGGCGTTGCAGCCGCCAGACATAGGGCTCCCCATCGACGTCGATCTCAAACTCGGGGTGCTGCCTAGTTCGCGCCATGGGGAGGACCTAGCCCGGCGCGGGCGCGGAAGCCAGCCCTGGGGTGCGGGGGTCGGGAGCCCATTTCCGAGAACTTCAAAAAGAAGTGCGCGTCCCCTGTTTGTCGGCCCTGTTTGTGGCGTCCCCTGTTTCCAAAACTGTTCAACCTTGGCCGCAGCCAGGTGGCGTGGCACAAGTATCCCGCGAGCACCACGGCCGGTTCACGTCGAGGGGGAATGTCCATATGGGCCTGCCTAGAGCAGCGGCGGCTATGCTTGGAGCCGGGCTATGCATCTTGCCGGGCCGCGCTTCGGCCGCCTGCACCATCAACGCGGTGTTCCAGGTGCCGGTCACCCTGGTCCGGGGCCATCCCGTCGCGCCTGTGCAGCTGAATGGCAAGACACTCGGCTTTACGGTGGATAGCGGCGCTTCATACAGCAGCATCGACCAAGCTGCCGCCAAGATGCTCAAGCTGCCCGTGCGCATGACGCAGGACAATGTGGCGATGACCGGCGTCGGCGGAATGACCGTGCCCGATATCACCACGGTCGAGGCGGTGACCATCGCCGGCGCACAGTTCAAAAACATGCCGTTTTTTGTGCAGCCTCTGTCGGGCATGAACCTGCTTGGGCAAAACCTACTTGGCTATGCCGACGCAGAATACGATTTCCCCCATGCCGCCATTCGGCTGATGAAGCCGGAGGGCTGCAATGACGCCAACCTGGCTTACTGGGCCGGCCCGAGCCAAGGCGTTTCGGTCATTCACCTTGAGTCCTCCAGAACCGATCGCGTCGACAGCACGATTGGACCGGCGACATTGAATGGCCGAAGCATCAGGGTGGTGTTCGACACAGGCGCCCAGCGCTCCGTGCTTACCCTCGCCGCCGCAGCTCGGGCTGGCGTCAACCCAGACTCGCCCGGCGTCGTTCCCGCCGGCTCCATGTACGGCGCAGGCGCCCAGACCGTGAAGCTGTGGATGGCGACCTTCGCCTCGTTCAAACTGGGCGACGAGGAGATCAAGAACGTCCGCCTACAGTTCGGCGATGTCCAACTGGGCGGCGCAGATATGCTGCTCGGGGATGATTTCTTCCTGTCCCACCGAGTCTACGTCGCCAACAGCCAGCACAAGATATTCATAACCTACGAAGGCGGCCCGGTGTTTGATCTGGCTTCCAAGCCCTTGGTTCAGGATGCCCCCGATCAGACTCCGCGCGAGGCCGCCGTCCCGACCATCGACGGCCCCGAGCCGACCGATGCAGAAGGTTACGCCCGCCGGGCGTCGGTCTATCTGTCGCGTAACGACTTAGAACACGGCATAGCCGATCTCAGCCATGCCATCGAGCTGGCTCCTGGCGATCCCAAGTACCCCTTTCAACGGGCTACGGCTCGCCTTTCCAACAAACAGCCGATCCAGGCCATGGCTGACCTGGATCACACGTTGAAGCTGGCGCCTCGCAGCACGCCAACGCTCCTGCTCCGCGCCCGCCTACGACTCACTGAGCACGACAATGCCGGGGCGGTGGCCGACCTCAACGCAGCCTCCGCCGTCGCCGCGCCTCAGGACGACCTGCGCCTGACGCTTGGCGAGCAGTACCGCGCGGCGGGCCGTCAAGATCTTGCGATTACGCAGTACGATCAGTGGATAGCGGGCCATTCCGACGACGGCCGCATGGCGGAGGCTCTCTTTGGACGCTGCCGCGCCCGCGCTTTCCTCGGCGTCGAGCTCGACAAGGCGCTCGCGGACTGCAACCGCGCCGGGTCGCTCGCGCCTAAAATGGCGGGGGTGCTGGAGACCCGCGCCATGGTCCGGTTGAAAACCGGCGATTATGCCCGCGCGCTGACGGATTACGACGCCGCCCTGGCTGCTCTTCCAACGGACGCCCTCGCGCTCTATGGGCGCGGCCTAACCAGGCTCAGGTTGGGAAAGGTATCCGAGGGACAGGCTGACCTCGCGGCTGCCGCAGCCATTCAGCCGAAAGTCGCCGCCCAAGCCAAGGCGTTTGGGCTGTCGCCGAGCTGAGCCAGGACCGAAATCGGGGACATCGCGCACCTGTTTTCGGCGTGACCGGAAACGAGTGTGTGTTGTCAATTTGTCTCGACTGAGTTCCTCCACTCCGCCACCGCCAAGAACCTGAGCAAACTCACCAGGCTCATCCCGCCGGCCACGCCCGCGATGGCCGGAGGATCGGCGCGGCCGTTCCCGACTAGTCCAGCCGACAGCCAAAACCAGGCGTTCTTCATCGAAATCGGCGCACTCCGTACTCGGCGGGCGGACGTTCGCCGTGGGGTCAGGCACGGGCGCCAAGCTTGGAAACACCAGACGCGCCAGATGTAACACTCTACGACAAGTGTGCGCGTGTACTCTGGGCTCGATCGATGAATTGCAGCCGACCGCTGGAGGACTGCCGCGAAATCTACAGTTTTCTGTAAAAATTTGGAAAGGACTTATGAGGGCTTTGCGCACCCCTTTCTCTTCAACTATAGACGAATGAAACTCCATAAAAAAGGGGGGAGGAAACCATGAATATCAAACTTCGAAATCTGGGACCTTTGCTGGGACCGACCCAATTGTGGCGCCTATTTTCCGGGTTCCGGGAGCGATAGCCTGCCGGCCCGATCTTCAACAGATCGAAGAAAGTCGACGCCGAGCTCAAACATGAGCAGGAAAATATAACAAACAATACCGATGCCAACGGCATCATGAGGAGGGAATAAAATGAGCCCGAACAAAAAGTATTTGTTGGTAACCGTCGGAACCTGCCTCTTGGCGGCGAGCGGTCAGGCCCATGCGCAAAGCGCGCCGGCGCCTGCCGGGGCAGGCGTGACCGAACTTGAGACCGTGGTCGTAACCGCCGAGCACCGTCAATCCAACACTCAGAAGATCGCTGCGTCCATTAGCGTGAGATCGGGGGGAGATCTCACGCAACAGGGTAAAACCCAGCTTCAGGACATTCTCGAAGACGTGCCGGGCGTGGTCTACACGGGCAACGGGTCGGCCGGAACCCAGCCTGGGGGGGCCGATCTCGCCGGGGCAAACCTCACAATTCGGGGCATTCAATCCAACGCCAGCGTCGCCGGCAGTTGGATCTCCGCGGCGCCTTCCGCGGCGCTCTATGTCGATGACGTCTATGAAGGTCTTGGGAACACCTACGATATCGACCGCGTCGAAGTGCTGAGCGGTCCCCAGGGCACGTTGTACGGGCGCAGCGCCACGTCGGGCGTGGTGGCCATCCACAGCCCGCAGCCCAATCCTGATAGAGTCGAAGCCAATCTTTCCGCCGAATTTGGAAACTACGACCTTAAGCACGAGTCCGGCGCACTCAACGTCCCGCTGGTGCAAGACCAATTGGCCCTGCGCGTTGCGGGCGACAGTTACGAGCGCGATGGCTACATTTCGGCCAAGGGCGGTCAAACCAACTTGAGCAACGGTAAGGTCGAGCTGCTCTACAAGCCGAACGCTGACGTCACCGTTCTTCTGGGATACGCGAAGCAGGGCCATATCGCCAACTCGGGCGGCGGGTCGGCGGTGAACTTTGAGAACAATCCCAACGATCCGCAGTATGTGGGAGGGCTTCCAGTCGGACGTGTCACCACGAACTCCGAGCAGTATTGGGCGAATATAAAATTGAATCTTGGCTTCGCCACCTTGACCTATATTCCAACGCTTCGTGACTACAGCGTTTCTTCTCCAAACACAGTTGAGGAGAATGGGGATCTTGTGGCATCGGTCAAGAATTTCATTCCGACCGATCGGTTCATCACACAGGAAGTGCGATTGACGTCCAATCCAGGATCGGCGCTCACGTGGCAGGCTGGCGCGCTCTACTACTACAATGGCGTTCGCAATTCGGAAGAGGTCGATTTGATCTCGCCGGTATCCTTGCGGGCTTTCGCCCTGACGCTCAAGAAGGATACGTTGGCGGTCGGCACTTTCGCAGAAGCGACCTATGCTCTGGCGCCGGATTGGCGGGTGACCGGCGGCGTGCGTTATGACTACACGCACACAGAGACGAATGAAATCTACAACGCGTTTAACGGGCAGCCCCCAACCTCGCTCGATGGTTCGGCCGGGATACGCGAGTTCAACAATTTCACCTTTAAACTGCGGGCAGAACACGATCTCTCGCCGGTAAATATGCTCTATGCGTCGGTTTCCACGGGCTTCTCTCCCGGCGACGTATCGATCACGACGGGCGCCGGCGGCGCCCCCATTCCACTGGTGCTCGCGGCCGAAACGCTGACCGCTTACGAGCTGGGCAGCAAGAACCAGTTTTTCGACAGGCGCCTCCAGATCAATGGGGACGTGTTCTACTATGACTACGCCGGCTATCAGACGCAGGGCATCAATATCAGCGGAAGTTCGATCAACTTGGCCTTCACCACCCTGGCGGCGCCCGTGCAGGTGTTGGGGGGCGAGCTGGAAACGCAATATCTGCTGACCCCTTATGACCGATTGACCGCCAGCCTCGAGTTGACCGATGCGCGCTATGTCAGTGCGTCCCAGATGTTCCAGACCTTCGTGGCCAGGAGCGCGGTCGCCCATGTGGTCCCGGTGACCTTCACCCCGGCTTACAGCCACACCTTTGACCTGCCGGACTCCTCGCGCGTGATCCTGCGGGCCGAAGGGCGTTATCTGTCGGCTCACGACGCGGGCAATCTGACGGCGACCGAATTGGCCAGTGGCGCCGCACCGCTGGTCCATGTGCCCGACAATTGGCTTGGCGACCTGGAGGCGACCTGGACCTCGGCGAATGGAAAATATTCGATCACCGCCTACGCCCGGAACATCGGCAACACGATTTACAAGACTGACGTCACCTTAAGCGCCCTGGGGGTGGGCAATGACGCGGCGCCCTACGAGGGGGGGCTCTACCTCAACGATCCCCGCACCTATGGGGTGGTGCTGTCGGCCAAGTACTGACTTGAATCGGGGACACGCGCCTGTTTTCGGCGTGGCCGAAAACGAGTGCGTGTCCCCGCCCCCATGCTGCACCGCAATTGAACCTGTGGCCGCAAACGCCTATATGCACTCCCTCGGTCGCGACAGCGCGAGGACGTGATGCTGCTCACCATGATGAAGGCGAAGCTGCACCGGGCGACGGTGACGCAGGCGGACCTGGAGTATGAAGGGTCCATCGCCATTGATCGCAATCTATTGGACGCTTCGGGCATCCTGCCGCACGAGCAGGTGGACGTGCTCAACATCACCACCGGCGCGCGTTTCACCACCTACGCCATCGAAGCGCCGCGCGGATCGCGCACGATCGGCGTGAACGGCGCGGCGGCACGCCTGGTCCAGGCCGGCGACAAGGTCATCGTGGTCGCCTACTGCCAGATGGACGCCGCCGAAGCGCGCAACTACGCCCCGCAGGTGGTGCTGCTGGACGACAGCAACCACGTCAAATCGGCGGCGTGACGAGCCCGCGCCCGCGCCTGGCTCTTGTGGCCGCGGCTGCGGCCTGCCTCGCGCTTGGCGCTTGCGAGCGTATCCAGCATCTGATCCATGGGCCGGGCTTCGATGCTCAAGCTCTGGACAGCGCGCTCGATCCCGCCATCGGCGGCCCCGATACCTGCGTGGTGATCCTGGACACGCACAGCGGGGAAGAGCTCTACCGCTACGGCGACCATGCGGTGTGCAACCGCCCGCTGGCGCCCTGCGCCACCTTCAACGCGCCCATGGCCCTGATCGGGCTGGACAGCGGGGTGATCACGCCCGCCATGGTTTTCCCCTACGATGGCTCGGTCCAGCCGAGCGCCGAGTGGCGCAGGGACACCGACCTTGCTACGGCATATCGGTGGGATACGCCTTGGTGGTGGCGCAAGCTGGCCCAGCTCATCGGCCCGTTCCGCTTCGGCGAAGCACTGTCCGCCATGGGCTACGGCCAGGGCCAGCCGCTTGGCGATCCTCTGGCCTTCTGGCAAGGGCCGGCGGCTGGCGGCGGCCTCTTCATCTCCACCAACAGACAAGCGGACTTCCTGCGCCGCCTCTACGGCGTCCAGCTCTTCGTCGGTAAGAACAAGGTGTCGCTCCCCGCAGTCTTGGCGGTGGAAAGTCTGATGGTGGAGGAGAAGCGCGGCGATACGACCCTCAGCGGCCTTGTCGCCAGTTGCCCCTCCATCGCCGACAATTCGCGTAATCTGGGCTGGTGGGTCGGGCGCATCCAGGGGCCGCGGCGCGACGTGATCTTCGCCATGTCGATCGAGGGCCAGAACGCCCTGCCCGGCATGGAAATCCGCACCCGCGTCACCCCCATCCTGGCCCAGGTCGGCCTTCTGCCGCCCGCCTGACGCTAGAGCGGGTTGCGTTTCCATCGAATCGCAACCCACCATAAGTTTTTGTTTTAACGCGTGTTTTATCCGAAAATCGGCTCCCACTTTTCGGAACGCGCTCTATTTGGCCAGCTCATAGGCGCCCGAAACCTGGACGCGGATGTCCAGCTCGCCGGGCTGCACCGGCGTGGGCGCAAAGGTTCGGGCGGCGACGGCCGCGATCTGGAGGCTCGGAGCGGGACCCGGCTCACCGCCCTCCCGCAGGGTGATCAGCCGCGACACCCGATAGCCCGTCGCCTCGGCGTAGAGTGCGGCCTTGGCCGCCAGGGCCTTGATCGCCCGGCGTCGCGCTTCGTCCTCGGCGGCTTGGGGGTCCTTCAGGGTGAACACGATCCCGTTGATTTCATTGGCGCCCGCCTGGCTGATGGCGTCGACGATGGGGCCGAGCTTGGCCAGGTCGCCGACGGTGACCGTCACGATGTTGGACGCCTTGTAGCCGGTCAGCTTGGGCGGCTCGTTGTTGAGGTAGGCGTAGGCGGGATTAAGGCTGAGACCCGAGGTCTGGATGTCGCGGTCCGTCGCGCCCAGCCCGCGTAACGCCGCCAGCACCTGGTTTATCTGTTGTGCATTGGCCTGGGCGGCGTCGGCGGCGCTGGAGGCCTGGTTGGTCACGCCCAGGGTGATGCGGGCCATGTCCGGCGCGGCCTTGATCTCGCCATAGGCCGAAATGTCCAGCATGGGGCCGTGGAGCGCGGCTGGATCGGCGGGCTGCGCCAAGGCCTGGGCTGTGGGCGCGGCGAGCGCGAACAGGGCGAGAGCGGCGAGGACGGATTTCATGCGGATGCTAGCTCCGTGGGGAA
Source organism: Caulobacteraceae bacterium (assembly GCA_003164925.1). Taxonomy (GTDB): domain Bacteria; phylum Pseudomonadota; class Alphaproteobacteria; order Caulobacterales; family Caulobacteraceae; genus BOG-938. Next base: position 41,990 of record PLRV01000048.1, on the reverse strand, counting down.
CCTCTCCGTGGTTATGGTCGCCTGGTTGGAGGCGTTGTAGCGCGCGCCATGCACGGTGTTCCCGTTAATGATCTGGCCGGCGCGGGTCAGCGTTTCGGCGCTCAGGCTGATCTGGTCGGCCCCCAGGTTCTCGACCATGTGGGCTAACCTGCCGGTTCCGGGCAAGGCGATGATGTGCTCGGCTTGGGCCAGGACCCAGGCCAGGGCAAGCTGGGCGACGCTGCAGCCGGCTTCTTCGGCCAGGGCCCGCAGGGGCGGCAACAGCTTCAGGTTCGCGGCGTAGTTTTCGCCCTGGAAGCGGGGCATGGCCAGGCGGATATCGCCCGCCTCCAATTCCGCTGGGGGCTGGTTGGACAGGAATCCCCGCCCCACGGGGCTGAAAGCGACAAAGGCCACGCCCAGCGCGCGGCAGGCGTCCAGGCACGCGATCTCGGGATTGCGGGTGCACAGGGAATATTCGCTTTGCAGAGCGGCGATAGGGTGCACCGCGTGGGCCCGGCGCAGGGTCTCGGCCGAGACCTCCGACAGGCCGATCGCGCGCAGCTTGCCCGCTTCGATCCCTCGCACGAGCGCGCCCACGCTGTCCTCGATCGGCGTGTTCGAGTCGAAGCGATGCAGATAGTAAAGGTCGATCACATCGGTCTGCAGACGCTTCAGGCTATCGTCGATCGATTGGGCCAGGCGTTGGGGGCTGCAGTCGATGTCGCGCCTGCCGTCGGCGATGTAGAGCCCAGCCTTGGAGGCTAGGGTGAATTCCTTGCGCCGGCCCTTCAGCGTTTCGCCGATCAGGGTCTCGTTGTGGCCCATGCCATAGGCCGTGGCCGTGTCGATCAGGGTCACGCCCAGATCCAGGGCCTTGTTGAGCAGGGCCTCGGCCTCGGCCCGGTCGGGCCGGCCGCCATAGGCGTGAGACAGGCTCATGCAGCCGGCGGCGATGCGGGAGACCGTGAAAGGACCAAGCGGACGGGTTTTCATCGCTCTTGCAGTAATGGGCCGGCGTGGATTTTTCCAGGGCTTGTTGGCCATATCGATCCAGAGCGATTCAGCGGTTGAATGCATCCGCTAGCCCCTGGCGCTCCGAACGCTTGAGCGGGGCCGAAGCGGCGCTTGGTCAGGGCGCGGGCCCAGGCGCGGCGCACGCCGGCGCGGCGACTGGATCAAAGCCCCAATGACGGAAGCGCTTGTCGTCGACATGGAAGCGGACGCCGGCATAGAAGCCCAGGCCGATGTCGCTCTCTTGCCCGAACTGAGCGTGGGTGCGGCACATCACATCCATCAGCGCGGGCCGCTGCAAGGTCGGATCGATCGGCTCCAGGTCGAGGGCCCAAAAGCCCAGATGCGCGCTTTCCTTGGCGCCCTGGGCGCAGGCGTTGAGGGCCGGCTCACGATAGCCGGACACCACCTCCACCGGACCGATGGCCGGCTTCACCCGGCGATTGATCCAGTCCAGGGTCTTGGCCGCGCGCGGCCAGTCCTCGTCGGGGGGCAGGGCGAACGGCTCGCCGCCGCAGACCTGCCAATCGCTGGCCGTGCGCAGGATTTGATAGAAGGGCGCCACCCGATCCAGTTTTTGCCGGGCCAGGAAGGCGGCCAGTTTGCGGGCTTGCCGAGCCCTGTCCGGCTCCACGCGCAGCCACAGGATAAAGCCCTGCTCGGTCTGGTCGATGGGAATCACCAGCGGCGGAGGCCGCAGCGCGCGCCGNNCGCTCGGCCAGGGTCTGGAACAGCGCCGCCCGACCGATGGCCAGTTCCGGCGCCACGTCCGGCGCCAGGGCGTTCAAAGGATCATCCAGGGTGAGTTTATGGGCCGCCGCCTGAACCAGACAGGTCCGTTCCGCCGGGCGCGCCGAGGGCGGGGACAGGGCCGCGGCGTCCAGCTTCTGTTCGATCTGTTCGGCGTTCAGCCGCAAATCCGCGGCGCAGGTTTTGGGCCCGGCCGCCAGGGTCGCCGCCATCGCCACAGCCGCCAGCATCGCGCCTCCAACCGGATCGTCATCCTTGCAAATCGCGACGCGATTGTCCTGGGACCCAGCAACGAAGACGATACCAAAGTTTCACCATGCGGGCGCCGATTAGGAGTCACCGCAGCCTTTCGCCGTACGCCGGATCGCGCGAAATCCTCGCTCTTGGGGCCAGATTCTGCTACAAATGACCGGATGAGCAAGACCGTCCGCCTTTCTCCCGCCCAGGTCGAGACCGCGCGTAAGCGGCGGCTGGCGGCGATGCGCATGCAGGAAATAGAGGGTAATCCCCTGAACGCCGACGACGTGGCGATGTTCGAAATGTTCGAGCGCGAAGCTTGGACCCATGAACAATGCCGCGCCTATATCCTCGGCGCGGCTACTCGGCTCGCCGCTGAGTGATCGAGGACGACCCTTATTTAATTCCCGGCTCCTCGGTCTTTGGCAACAAGCTCGGCCTCACAGACGCTGACGCGTTGGAGCAAATTGAGCGGCGGCTTGTCGTTCAGCGAATTCGAGAAGGCATCCCGTCAGGGCGCTTCGACCTCGCCCACCGGAGGGCCATCCATCGCCACCTTTTTCAGGACGTGTACGCGTGGGCGGGTGAGATTCGCACGGTGGAGATCGCAAAAGGCGGCCGCCAGTTCCAATTTCGCCAGTTCATCGAAACCGGCATGGCCGACGTGCACCGGCGGCTTGAACACGCTGGCTTCCTGCGCGGCCTCCACAGCGCCGCGTTTGCGGAGGCGGCCGGGCGGATCATGGGCGACGTGAATTACGTGCACCCTTTTCGCGAGGGAAATGGCCGCGCCCAGCTTCAATATCTGGAGCAGTTGGCCGCCCAAGCCGGCCATCCACTGAACCTCACGCGGATCGATCCGCAGGGATGGATTGGGGCGTCTCGGGCTTCGCACGATGGCGACTACGCCTTTATGGCGGCAGAGATCGGCCGGGCGTTGGAGGGCCGCAGTTAGGTGCGGCCGATCACGCCGCGCTGCGCCGCGGACGCATGCGCCACATCCATTCTTCCTCGTCCTCGATCCAGGAGCGTGGTTCCGGCGCCTGGGCCACCCGCACGATCTGAGCCTCGCGCTCGTCCCAGATGATCGAAATTTCCGTCAGGCGCTGATAGGTCTCGCCCAAAAGGAGCCGCGTCTCCTTGTCCACCTTGTCCAGGTCGCTGAGACTGAGCCGCACCCGGCAGCCGCCGGCCGGCGCGCGCTGGTCGTGCAGCCGCAGCAGGGCGTCGATCATATTGACGGTGGGCAGGGCGCGCGGGATGGGGGCGGCCCGCTCGAACGTCGACGTCAGAGCCGGCCGCGGATAGCGACGATAGCGGGCGGCGACGGCGCCGGTCTGTGTGGCGTTGGAGTCTTGGGTGGAGTGTGGGGCGGCGGTTTGGGGCTTCATGACGGGCTCCGTGCGTTCGATGAAGCGACCTTGCCGGTGCATTACGACAGAATCGGTCGTATGGTGAACAAATGCGGCACGAAAAAGCGACGCTTCTGCTCGACCTCGCCCGACGCTTGGCGGCCAGCGCCGAGGGACTGACCCTGGACGAGATGGCGGCGGCCCTCGGCGTTGGCCGGCGCACGGCCGAGCGCATGCGCGATGCGTTGTGGGCGCTGTTCCCTCAAATGGAGGAGCTGACCGAGGGCTCCGTCAAGCGCTTCCGCATTCCCGGCGGGCTGGATGGCCTGTACCAGAGCCCGACGACGGAGGAGCTTTTGGAGCTGGGCAAGGCGGCGGGGCAACTGCGCGCTTCGGGAGCCGAGCCGCGGGCGCGGGCCCTGGAGAGCCTTGAGCGCAAGGTGCGCGCCGCCATGCGCGGGGCGGCGTTGCGGCGCATGGCGCCGGACGTGGACGCCATGGCGCGTGCGGAGACCCATATCGCGGTGCATGCCGGCCCGCGCCCTTACGAGGACGAGGCCCTGATCGGCGCCCTGCGCCAGGCGCTGATGGCCATGCGGCAGGTCTCCTTCATCTATCGTGGCGGCTCACGCCCGGGCGAACGGCGGACGATGACGCCTTACGGGCTGATGTTCGGCCGCGCCAATTATCTGGTGGCGGCGGCGCAAGGTTCGGCCGAGCCGCGCAACCTGCGCCTGGACCGCATCGCGGGGCTACAGATGCTGGACGCATTCGGCGCTCCCCCGGCCGACTTCGATCTGGACGCCTACGCCAACCGCTCCTTCGGCATCTATCAGGATGAGGTGATCGAGGTGGTCTTGCGCATCTTGCCGAAAGGCGCGGCCGACGCCCTGGCCTGGCGGTTCCATCCGACCCAGACGGTGGAGCAGGCGGACGACGGCTCGGTGCTGGTGCGCTTTTCTGCTTCCGGCGCCCTGGAGCTGGCCTGGCACCTGTTCACCTGGGGCGACGAGGTCCAGGTGCTGGCCCCGGCTTCGCTTAGGCATACGCTGATCGGCGAGCTTGAAATCGCCCTGGCCCATCACCGGTCCACCGAGGCCCTGCCGAGCGGCGCCCCCGAAGCTTAGGATAGCCCCGGCGATGGGGGAGAACGCCATGACTTGGAAGACCGTCCAGCCTCATGCCGCTGGCCTACCGATAGCCGCCCTCGTGTTGGCGACGGCCAGCGTGTGCGCCGCGCCCGCCTGGGCCCAGCCGGCGGACCCGCGGCTGCAGGCCTTCGAGGATCAGCTCGAAAGCCACGCCAGCGCCACCGCCGTGCTGCAGGGATGGTGCGACGCTCACGGCCAGCACGGCGCCAAGATCGTCGCGCGCCGGGTCCTGGGCGAGGGCAAGCCGCCGTCCGAAGCCGCCCGTGCAGCCCTGCGCCTTCGGCCGGGGCAAGCGGTGCGCTACCGCCGGGTGGAGTTGGTCTGCGGCGACCGGGTGCTCTCGCGCGCCGACAACTGGTACATGCCCGCCCGGTTGACCGCCGCCATGAACCGGGCTCTGGACACCACCCAGACGCCCTTCGGCGTGGTCGTGGCGCCCCTGCATTTCACCCGCCGCAATCTGGAGACCGCTTTCCTGACCTCGGGCGGCGAGCCATCAGCGGTTCTGCGCCATTCGGCCGTGCTCGACACTGAGGCGGGCGCCCCATTCAGCTTCGTGGTCGAGACCTATACCGCCCAGGTGCTCGCGACTGAACCGGCGCCGTAGAGCCCCGCATCCGCCGCTCAGCCTGGCGGATATAGGTGCCGCTTGCCGCTCGGATCGGCCACAGCGTCGCCGTGTAGATAGTTCGGACCCACCGGGACCTTTCCGTAGCCGCCGGGAATGTCGAGCATGTAAGCAGGTTGCGCCAGGCCCGAGAGATTGCCGCGCAACGCCGCCATCAGCGTCTGGCCCTCGGCGATGCTGGTGCGCAGGTGGGCGGTGCCGGGCGCCAGGTCGCCGTGGTGCAGGTAGTAGGGCTTGATGCGGGTCTCGACGAAGGCGCGCATCAGGGCCGCCAGGGTCTCGGCGTCGTCGTTGACGCCCTTGAGCAGCACCGTTTGGCTGACCATGGCCGCCCCCGCGTCGATCAACCGGGCGCAGGCGGCGCGGGCCGTCGCCGTCAGCTCGCGCGGATGGTTGGCGTGCAGAGCCACATAGACGGTCTTGCCTGAGGCCATGATCGCTTCGATCAGCTCGGGGGTGACGGCGCACGGCTCGGCTGCCGGCAGGCGGGTGTGCAGGCGCACCACCTTCACATGCTCGATTTGTCCCAGGCGACGCATGATCTCGCCCAGGCGCCGGGGCGACAGAACCAGCGGATCGCCGCCGGTCAGGATCGTCTCCCAGATGGCGGGGCGCTCGGCGATATAGGCCAGCGCGAGGTCCAGGGCCTCGCCTGACAGGGTTCCCAGCCCCCCCGGCCCGACCATTTCCCGCCGGAAACAGAAACGGCAGTAGACGGCGCAGGCGTGGACAACCTTCAGCAGAACCCGGTCGGGATAGCGGTGGACGATGCCCTCCATTGGGCTGTGGGCCTCATCGCCGATGGGATCGGGGTCCTCGCCGGGCGAGCGGATCAGTTCGCGCGCGTCGGGGATGAACTGGCGGGCGATGGGATCATCCGGATCGTTGGGGTCGATCAGGGCCGCTAGCGCCGGGGTCAGGGCCACGGCGTAACGAGCGGCCACCGCCTCCAGCTCAGGCAGGCGCTCGGGGGCGGCCAGGCCGGCGGCGGCGAGGGCCTCGGGGCTGGCGAGTGTGGTCATGGCGCGGTCGCCGCCACGGGAGTCCACAGCACCTGCTCGATGTGCTCGGCGCCGGTCGCCAGCATGATCAGGCGGTCAAAGCCCAATGCCGCGCCGCTGGCCTGCGGCATATGACCCAGGGCCTCAAGGAAAGCCTCGTCGATGGGATAGGCCTCGCCATAGAGCCGCGCCTTGCGCGCCATGTCGGCCTCGAACCGCGCGCGCTGAACCGCCGTATCGGTCAGCTCGCCAAAGGCGTTGGCCAACTCCACCCCACAGGCATAGAGCTCGAACCGCTCGGCGACCTTGGGTGCGCCGGGTTTGGGCCTGGCCAGGGCCGCTTCGGGGACCGGGTATTCGTAGAGGATCGTCGCCCGCCCGTTGCCGATATTGGGCTCGACCTTTTCCAGCAGCACGCGCGAGAACACGTCAGACCAGGTATCGTCGTCCGCCACGCGCACCCCCGCCGCGCGCGCCTGGGCGGCCAGCGCCAGCCGGTCGGTAAAGCCGTCCTCGCCCACCGTGGCCAGAAGGTCGATCCTGGCGAAGCGGTCGAAGGCCTCGGCCAGGGTGAGGCGCTCGGGCTCCAGGCGCGGATCGGCGGCGCGGCCGCGAAAGGCGAACTGGCGCGCGCCGGTCTGATCGGCCGCCAGCGCCAGCAGCGCCGCGCAATCCTCCATCAGGGTCTCATAGGGCGCCTCGGCGCGGTACCACTCCAGCATGGTGAATTCCGGATGGTGCAGGGCCCCGCGCTCGCGATTGCGCCAGCACCGGGCGAACTCGAACAGGCGCGGCTCGCCAGCCGCCAAGAGCCCCTTGCAGGCGAACTCCGGCGAGGTGCGCAGATGCAGCGGCGAGCGCCCGCCGGCCGGACCTATGGCTTGGGTGGAAAAGGCGTGCAGGTGGGTCTCATTGCCGGGCGAGACCTGCAGGGACGCCGTCTCGACCTCAACGAAGTCGCGCGCCGCGAACCAGGCCCGAACCGCCGCTGTGATGCGGGCGCGCATCATCAGGCGCGGGCGGCGCTCTGCGTGAATGTCGGGACGGCGCCAGGTCAGGTCCGAAAGGGGATGGGTCAAGGGCTGCTGCGGCTCAGGCTGGAGATTTGGACGCTTATCGTATAGGTGCGCGGGACAAAGCTGCTCCAGCAGAATCATGCGCGCCGCCGCGGCCGCCGAATTTGAGGAAGAATACGTGAAGGTCCAGGCCAGTTCGCTCCGCAAGGGCAGCGTCGTCGACATGAACGGCAAACTCTATGTCGTGCTCAACGCCGAGAACATCCATCCCGGCAAGGGCACGCCGGTGACGCAGTTGAACATGCGCCGCATCTCCGACGGGGTGAAGGTGTCCGAACGCTACCGCACCACCGAGCAGGTGGAGCGGGCGTTCGTCGACCAGCGCGAACACACCTTCCTGTACAGTGATGGCGAAGGGTTCCACTTCATGAACCCGGAAAACTACGACCAGCTGGTGGCGCCGACGGAGGTGGTCGGTGAGCTGGCGGTCTATCTGCAGGACGGCATGGTCGTGACGCTGTCGACCCACGAGGGAACGCCCATCGCCCTGGAGCTGCCCTCCCGCGTGACCCTGGAAGTGATGGAGACCGAGCCTGTGACCAAGGGGCAGACGGCGTCCGGCTCCTACAAGCCCGCCACCCTGTCCAACGGCCTGCGCACCATGGTGCCCACCTACATCACCGCCGGCACCCGCATCGTGGTGCAGACGGAGGACGGGTCTTACTACGAGCGGGCGAAGGATTAGGCTGCCGCTTAAGCGCAGGCTTTGGAAGAAGCAGGGTTCGTGATGAGCTGCGTGCTAAGCGACGCATTGACAACTAGAACAAAATAAGAACAAATTTTCGCGCCGACTGCAAACTCGATGCGAAGAAATTGAACCACGAAGACCACAAAGAACACGAAGGTCTCTCGCAAGCCGTCGAGGGCCTTGGCCGGATCGTGGTGGATGCGGGACTGAAGGTGCATCGGGCGCTCGGGCCGGGGTTGCTCGAGTCCGCCTACGAGCATTGCCTGGCTTTCGAACTTAATTCGCGCGGTGTCTCGTTGGCCAGACAATCGGCTCTGCCGATTGTCTATGAGGGCTCAAAGCTTGATGCCGGCTACCGTCTCGACCTGTTGGTCGAGAATTCGGTCGTCATCGAGATCAAGGCCGTCGATGCGCTGACGCGCATCCATGAAGCTCAGGTCCTAACCTATCTTCGGCTGTCAGGCTGCAGACTCGGTTTTCTAATTAATTTCAATGTCATGCTGTTCAAGCAGGGCCTGAAACGCCTGACGCTGTAGCCCTCTTCTTCGTGTTCTTCGTGTTCTTCGTGTTCTTCGTGGTCTTTGTGGTCAAATAACTTCCACGCGCCACGGCCAAATCAGCGCGGCCCCGCCGCGTCCAACCTTCCCCACTTCACCTTCCGCCACATGCGCTCGTGCACATAGTAGAGGGCGATCTTGGTCAGGGCTTCGGCCGTGGCGATGGATACGGCGTACTTGGCGTTGCCGGTGAAGATCAGGCTGAGGACGAAGGTGTCCAGGCTGCCGAAAAACCGCCAGCTCACCGCCTTGATCAGCGAACGCAGGTGCGCATTGGGCGCCCAGCGGATCAGTCGCCAGGCGCGCTCATGCAGGTAGAACAAGAATATCTTGGTGGCGATCTCCGTGGCGGCGATCGCGCCGGCCCAATTGGCGTGGCCGGTGATGAGCCAGCTCCAGAGGAAGGTGTCCAGCGTGCCGATCGCGCGCCACGACACCGCCTTGGCCAGGGCGCGCCCGTGAGAATCCACGCCGCCCAGCTTGGCGGCCAGGGGCGCGGCGGCGGGCGGTGTAGCGGTCGAGGTCATGCGGCGTCTCCGTTCGGTCCGCCTTATCTACAAGTCCGATAGGCTTTTCCAGAGACTTGACGTCTGGTCAGGCCTTCAGCCGGTAACCTGTCTTGAACATCCAGCCGGCGATCCCCAAACAGACGCCCATGAAGATCAGGATAGCCGCCAGGCTCGCGCCGATCTGCACGTCGGCGAAGCCGAAGAAGCTCCAGCGGAAAACGCTGATCAGATAGACCACCGGATTGAACAGGGTGACGGTGCGCCAGGGCTGGGGCAGCATGGCCAGGGAATAGAAGCTGCCGCCGAGAAACGACAGGGGCGTGAGCACCAGGAGCGGCACCATTTGCAGCTTCTCGAAATTGTCCGCCCAGATGCCGATGACGAAGCCGAACAGGCTGAAGGTGGTCGCCGTGGCGATGAGGAACAGGACCATGAACAAGGGGTGCTCGATCCTGACCGGCACGAAGATCGAGGCCGTAGCCAGGATGATCAGGCCCAGGATGATCGCCTTGGAGGCTGCCGCCCCCACATAGCCCAGCACCACCTCGAAGAAGGAGACGGGTGCGGAAAGCACCTCATAGATGGTGCCGACGAACTTGGGGAAATAGATGCCGAAGGACGCGTTGGACACGCTCTGGGTCATGGTCTGCATGATGATCAGACCCGGCACGATGAACGCGCCGTAGGGCACGCCATCCACGCTCTTCATGCGTGAGCCGATGGCGCTGCCGAACACCACGAAATAGAGCGCCGTGGAGATGACCGGCGCCAGCACGCTCTGCATCAGCGTGCGCCAGGTGCGATGCATCTCGAACAGATAGATGGCCTTCACCGCGCGCCAGTTCATGCGGAAATCTCCTGGGCCGGCTCGTTCACAAGGTTGATGAAGATGTCCTCCAGCGAGCTCTGATGGGTCTGCAGGTCCTTGAACTCCACGCCCGCTTCGCCCAGCCGGCGGATCAGGTCGGCAATGCCCACGTGCTCCTGCTTGACGTCGTAGGTGTAGACAAGCTCCGCGCCCGACTTGATCAACTCCAGCGGAAAGGCGGCCAGACTCTCGGGCAGGGCGTTCAGCGGCGTCTGCAGTTGCAAGGTGAGCTGTTTCTTGCCCAACTTGCGCATCAGCTCGGCCTTTCCCTCTACCAGGACCAGCTCCCCGCGGTTGATCACCCCCACCCGGTCGGCCATCTCCTCGGCCTCCTCGATATAATGGGTGGTCAAGATGATGGTGACGCCCTGTTCGCGCAGTTGGCGCACCAGGGCCCACATGTCGCGCCGCAGTTCCACGTCCACGCCGGCGGTGGGCTCATCCAGGAACAGCACGGCAGGGTCGTGGGCCAGCGCCTTGGCGATCATCACGCGCCGCTTCATGCCGCCGGACAAGGTGACGATCTTGCTGTCGCGCTTGTCCCACAGGGAAAGGTCGCGCAGCACCTTTTCCACCCGGGCGTCGTCGCGCGGTTTGCCGAACAGGCCGCGCGACAGGTTGACGGTGGCGCGCACCGTCTCGAAGGCGTCGGCCTTCAGCTCCTGCGGCACCAGTCCGATCTGTTTGCGGGCGGCGCGGTAGTCGCGGGCGATGTCAAAGCCGTCCACCGTCACCGTCCCGGTGGTCGGGTAGGTCAGGCCGCAGATGATGCTGATCAGGGTGGTCTTGCCCGCGCCGTTGGGGCCGAGCAGGGCGAAGATCTCGCCCTTACTGATTTCGAGGTCCACGCTCTTCAAGGCCGTGAAGCCCGTGGCGTAGGTCTTGGACAGGTTCGAGATGGAGAGTATGGCGGGCATGGCGCCCAACATAATGATTTGCGTCACAGACGCGAGGGGCAGGTTGGAATTTACGGCGCCGCTTGGGCTGCGGCCCGCCGCCGTTGCCTGGCGTAACCTAGGGGCCACAGAGCCGCTTCCAGCGCCTTTCTCGGCCGCTCGCCGGTGTCCAGCCCCGTGGGCGGACGCTCGCCAGGCCGAGGCGGACGATAGCCGCCGAAGATCACGTCGTAGATCGGCAGGAGGGCGGCGAAGTTGCAATCCCAGTGCTCCGGCAGCGCCGAATGGTGCAGTCGGTGATAGGCGGGGGTGTTCACCACCCAGTTGAAGCGGCCCAGGTCCAGCCGCGTGTTGGAATGGATCAGCACGTTGTAATAGGTGGCCGCGGCATAGATGGCCACGATCGCGGGCGAGACCTTGAACAGCACCCCCACCGCCAGCCACACCGTAAGGCTCTTGATCACCGGCTCGGCCCAGAAGTGACGCGCCGAGGTGGTGGAGTCGAAGTAAGGATCCGAATGATGCAGCGAGTGCATGGCCCACAGGGCGGGGATGGCGTGCTGGGCTCGGTGGAAGGCGTACTCGGCAAGGTCCATGGCCAGCAGATAGATCGCCGCGGCCAGGACCAGTCCCCATCCTGAGGACGGCAGAACGATCAGCCCGCCGCCGGCCGCATTGACCGCCACGGTGATCAGGCCGCCGAAAGCCGGACCCGCGCTGAACTGCGCCAACATATAAGCCAGCCAAACGAACAGGTTCAGCCGGTCGCGCTGTGGACGGGGCTCACTGGCCGGCCACAGTCGCTCGGGAACCATCCGCACGAGCAGCATGACCCACACGGGTCCGGTGACGACCAGGGCGAAGGCCAGGACTGAGGCGAGAGGCGCGACCATGACCGTGGCATAGCGCACAAGGAGAAAGGGACGGTTAAGGCCGCTCCTGCAGGACCCGCTCGATACGCCGGTCAGGGAGGAACCAGATCAGCGCCACCATCACATAGAGCGCCAGCGACAGGGCGGGCAGCCAGAACGCCAGAACCAGGCCGACTGCGTAGAAGGCCAGGGAGATCTTGCCCTTCAGGTCCGCGCCGATGGCCTTGGCCAAGGCCGACTCGGGGCCCTCGTGACGCATCAGCAAGACCGCCAGCCCGGTGTAGGCTACGGCGTTCATCAAAAGCATGGCCCCGTAGACCGCCACCGGCGCGCTGGCCAGGGGATGCTGGCTCATCCAGGCGGTGGCGAAGGGCATGACCGATAGCCAGAACAGCAGATGCAGGTTGGCCCACAGGATGGGGCCGTTCACCGTGCGCGCGGCATGCAGCATGTGGTGGTGGTTGTTCCAGTAGATGCCCACGTTGACGAAGCTGAGCACATAGGTGAGGAACATCGGCAGCATCGGTCGCAGATCGCTCAGGGCGCCGCCCAGGGGGACCTTAAGCTCCAGCACCATGACGGTGATGATCACGGCGATCACGCCGTCGCTGAATGCTTCCATCCGCCCCTTACCCATGCCCCGCGCCTCCTCCTCGTCGCGGCAAGGCTAGCAGACCCCGCGCGGTCGGCCCCCCATTTTCAGTAGACGCCGGGGCTTGCCGGGCGACCGCCGGGGGGCGGGACAAACTCGGCTGAAAAATCGGCGTTAACCTAACGTGTTCATTTTATCACACCCGTGTCATTCCTGCACGTGCCCGACTTTTAGGCGCTATTCATCATATCCCGCCTGACTTAGATTGTTCCTTAGGCAGAAATGCCTCAATCAAAAAATGGAGTTTTCTCTCATGGCTAAACATCTGTTTGGCGCCGCCGCCGTGGCGGCTCTCGGCGCCCTCTGGCTCACCCCGGCCATCGCGGCGCCGGTCGTCACGTCAGGCGACGTGAGCGGCGGGTACAACTACACAAGCGTCAACAATAGCGGCGGCAACTCCAACGATTGGACCGTCAACGGTTCGGGCGTCGTTCCGCTCGGGACCAACTGGGCCGCTCAAGGCAATCTTGGCTACAGCAGCATTTCCGGAAGCGGCCAGAGCGAGAACAACACCTACGGAATCGCCAGCGGCTTCTACGCCAACGCGATGGGCCGCCTCGGCGCCAGCGTCGGCTACAGCCAGCTCAACGCGCATAACGTGACCGTCGATGTCACCTCCTACGGCGGGTTTGCCGATTGGTATGCCAACAACCAGTTCACCTTGTCGGTGCGCGGCGGCGGCATCTCCGGCACCGGCCACAGCCAAGGGACGAGCGCCAACTTGTCCGGCGCGGACTATGTCGGCGGCCAAGTGGTTGGCTACGTCCAGCCGAACCTGGCCCTCAGCGGCACGATCGACTACCTGGATATTCCCATTGCGGGAACCTCGATCCAGACGACGTCCTACCGCGTCGGCGGCGAGTATCTGCTGTCGCAAAGCATGCCGCTGGCGGTGTCGGCGGGCTACAGCTACGAGACGGTCAACGTGCTTGGCTTCAATGCCGACGCCAACGTTTTCTCGATCGGCCTGAAGTACTATTTCGGCGGCAATGGTTCGCTTGAGGACCATCAGCGTTCGGGTACGGAAAGCTGGGGCGTCGCCTCGCCGGTTCAAAACCTGCAGTTCTAAGCCGAGCGGCGCTCACCGGCGCCGATACGGATCGACATTGTAAAAGCGGGCGGCGGAGATTTTCCGCCGCCCGTTGTTTTTTGGCGGTTGGGGACACGCTCCGATGTCCCACAGGCCGCCATCGCGACCCGCTCCCGGTTTTTGTTTTAACGCGCGTTTTGTCTGAAAACCGGTTCCCACTTTTCGGAACGCGCTCTACCCGCTGTTCCTCAGCCCCGCCGAGACGCCGTTGATCGACAGGTGGATGCCCTCGCGCACCAGGGGGTCGGATTCGCCGGCGCGGTGGCGGCCCAGAAGTTCGACCTGCAGGAAGTTGAGCGGGTCGATATAGGGCAGGCGCAGACGGATGGACTGAGCCAGCGCGGGGTTGCGCTCGAGCAGGGCCGACTGGCCGGTGATCACCCGGATGGCGTCGTAGGCGGCGTGCCATTCGGCGCGGATGCGCTGGAACACAGCCTTGGCCAGGTCACGGTCCTCGACCAGTTCGGCGTAGCGGCTGGCGATCGACAGGCTGGACTTGGCCAGCACCATCTCCAGGTTCGACACCACCGAACGGAAGAACGGCGATCCGGCGTAAAGGGCCTTGAGCTGCTCGGCGCCTCCAGGCTTTTGGATCTCGCCGGTCATGGCTGATCCAAAGCCATACCAGCCGGGCAGCATCACGCGAGCCTGCGACCAGGAGAACACCCAAGGAATAGCGCGCAGGTCCTCGATCTTGTCCGAGGGGGTGCGCGAAGCGGGGCGGCTGCCGATCTTCAGGTCGGCGATCTCGATCAGGGGCGTGGACTGACGGAAATAGACGTTGAAGTTCGGCGTCTCATAGACCAGGGCGCGGTAGGCTTCGTAGGCGCCCTTGCTCAGGCGGACCATCAGATCGCCGAAGTGTTCCTCGACCCGGTCCGCGCCCCGGTTGAGGTCGGCGGCCAGGGACGCGGCCACGATGGTCTCCAGGCTGAGCTGGCCCCCGACCGGATGGCCGTATTTGGAGGAGACCACCTCGCCCTGTTCGGTGATGCGCATGCCGTGGGCGATGGCCCCGCCCGGCAAGGCCTGGATCGCCTCCAGCATGGAGCCGCCGCCGCGGCCGACAGCCCCGCCGCGCCCGTGGAAGAAGCGCATGTTGACGCCGCGCTTTTTTCCCAGCTCCAGCAGGCGGGATATGGCGGAGCGGATCTCCCAGTTGGACGTCAGATAGCCGCCGTCCTTGTTGGAGTCCGAATAGCCGATCATCACCTCCTGCAGGTTGCCCTGCCGGGCGACCAGGCCCCTGGCGAGGGGCAGGTCAAAATAGGCGCCCATGACGTCGACGCTATTGCGCAGGTCGTCGATGGTCTCGAACAGGGGCACGATGCGGATGGTCGAGCGCGGATGTTCGCCCGGCAGGAACAGGCCCGCCTCCTTGAGCAGCACCGCCACCTCCAGCATGTCCGACACGCTGCGGCACATGGAGATGACGTAGTTGGCGATGCAGCCCTCGCCGAAAGCGGACTTCAGCTTCGCGGCGGCGTCCACCACCGCCAGCTCCTTGAGCGTCTCCGCGGCATAGCTGCGATAGGGCGAGCGCAGCAGCCGCGGACCCGAAAGTTCTCGCTGCAGCAGGGCGATCCGCTGGGGCTCCTTCAGTTCGGCATAGTCCTCGCATACGCCGGCCCGGGCCAGGAGGTCGGCCACGACCCGCTCGTGCACGGCGGAGTTCTGCCGCATGTCGGTGACCGCGAGGTGGAAGCCGAACGCGCCGACCGCTTCGCGCAGATCGAGTAGACGCCCCTGCGCCAGATCGGCCGCGCCGTTATCGGCCAGGGACTGGGCGATAATCGCCAGATCGTCCTCCAGCGCCTTTGGCGCGGCGTAGGGCGGCGCGTTCATGGCGCCGGCGCGGATCGGTTCGGCGCCCAGCAGCGCCTTGTGCGTGGCGGCCAGGCGCGAATAGCAGCCCACGATGGCGCGGCGGTAGGGCTCGTCGTCCCGGTGCGGATTGTGATCGCCGCTCTGATCGGCCAGGGCCCGCAGGCTCTCCGACACCGGCGCCAGTCCCTGGGACAAGGAAAGCTCGCCGCCCAGGGCGTGCAGCTGGGTCAGGTAGTGATCCAGGGCCGCCCCGCTTTGGCGCGTGAGGGCGTAGGTCAGGGTCTCAGCGTCGACGAAGGGATTGCCGTCACGGTCGCCGCCCACCCATGAGCCCACTTGCAATAGCGGCTCGGTCGGGCCCTGCAGGCCGAGCAGGCGCGCCAGCCGCCGCTTCAGGCGCGGCAGTTGGGTCAGGAAGGTGATGCGGAAGATCGACAGGGCGTTGTCGATTTCATCGGTCACGTTGATGCGGACCGACCGCAGCATCCGCGTCTGCCACAGGGTGCGCACCTCGCGCTTGATCTGGGCCTCGATCTCCAGCACGTCGCTGGTCAGCCGCGAGCGCCCGCCCAGACGGTCGAGCAATTCGGAGATGGCTTCCTCGCGGTCCAGGATGGACTTGCGGCGCACCTCCGTGGGGTGGGCGGTTATGACCGGCGTCAGCACCGCCTCGGCCAGGAAGCGGCGCGCCTCCGGACTGCTCAGGTCGCAGGTTTCACGCAGGCGCTGCAGGGGCCCGTGATCAGTCGCCTGGCTCTCGCGCCGGGCCAGGTGATCGTCGGCGATATTGGCCAATTGGGAAAAGATGGCGAAACCGCGGATCAGAAGCAGCATCTCGTCGAGCGGCAGGCCGCGCAGCAGCGGACCGAGGGCCGCGTCCACGGCGCCCTCGCGGTGCTCGCCGACGGAACGTCTGCGGATTTCTTCGATCCGATCGAACAGCGCCCCGCCGTGCTGTTCGCGGATGACGTCGCCCAGCAGGCGCCCGAGCAGACGCACCACGGTCCGGCTGTTGGAATTGTGCGGCGGATCGATCTGCATCGCGGCTCCCTGCGGCCTTTTGCAGTGCAAACTATCGTCAGGTAACCGCGGGATCGAAGAGGCGTCCACCGGCTTAGGGCGTCCAGAGCTTCATTTGGACGAAAATCAGGCCCCCGGCGCCTCCGCGAAGCCAATTGGTCCCTGGCCGCATAGCTGGCGGTCACGCCGTTGGCGCGGGCGCCCGAGACGCCGGTCAGCTTTCAAAAGTGGTGGATATCCCTCTTTTCCGCCCCTGTCGCAATTGCCACGGGACTGATATCGTCCAGTCCAGGTTGCTTTAGACCTTGAAAAAGTTGGCTATTTGAGGAGGAAAACGTGGATCAGAGGTCGATTTTCGGTCCGTTCCTGTCGCTTATGCTCTTGACGTTGCTCGTCTGGACGTACTTGTTTGCCCGACGCATTCCTTTCATTCTGAAGTCGAAGCTCACCCCGGAGCAGTTCGCCCCGCTCGAGTTCACCCGTCTCTCGCCGCCCGGCGTCAGGAACCCGTCCGACAACCTCAAGAATCTTTTTGAAATTCCTACGCTTTTCTATGCCCTCTGCCTGTACCTGTTCGTGATCTCGCGGGTCGACGGCGTCTATGTCGCCGTAGCTTGGGTGTTTGTGGTTTTCAGGGGGCTGCATAGCGCTGTCCACAACACTTTCAACAACGTGAATGTGCGGTTCATGCTCTACGCGGCCTCGACGCTCGCATTCTGGTTCATGCTGGCGCGAGCCTCGCTCAGCGCCTTCTTGTGAGCTGAAAATGGGGCATCGCGCAATTGAGCTAGGCCCTTCCTCCTTGGGCTACGAAGTCAGTGTTGAAGCTGCTTCAAAAAGGAGGATGGACCATGGCTGAAGTTTACGCGATGTCCCACTTTTCCTCGGGATACAGCTCCGACGCCAAGGCGCCCGCATGGAGCGCCACCGCGTCCAGCTCGGCCTCGGTCAGGGCCGCGGGGACTATGTACTGGGTCGGCGAATGGCCTTCGGCCGGGTCGCCGACAAAGGTGTTCACCTTGACCCCGAAGGCTTCCATGCGGATGCCCCGCACCCCCGCGAAGGCCTCGATATCGGCGACGGCCCGTTCCTTCTCGGCCAGCAGATCCTCATAGCGCAGCCAAAGCACGCGGGGGTCGGACCTTAGGGGTAGAGCCGCCTGCAGGTTTTCCGCCCAGGTCTGGCAGAACGATGAGGCTTCCTGCGTGTTTTTGACGAACCGGCGCGCCTTTGCCGATTTGAGCGCCTCCGCGGGATGGCGCACCAGATAGATGATCCGTGTGCGGGGCATCAGGGCCAGAAAGGCGCTCAGCATTCGAGGAGGGCACGCTGGCCACTTGAATCCCCATAGGGGCCGGCCGATCGCTCCGCCAAAGGCGGCCAGGGTGGCGGGTAATTGGTAATAGGTCGAGATCCAGGCCTTGAGCATGATCTCCGCGGGCGGCGCCAGTCCCGGGCGCCAATCGTCCATCGCGCCGGCGAGCGCCCGGCGGAAACCGTCGTCCAGCTCCGCCTCATTGACCTCGCAGTAGCGGATAACGGTGAGGAACTGGTCGGTCAGATTGTTGAGCTGGTGGCCGATTTCCTCGCCATAGACGAAGGCGTTGTCCGACGACCACAGTAGACGCTGCGCCAGGGTCGTGCCGCACCGGGTGGTCGGCGAGGTGACCACGATCGGCCCGACTTCGAGATACTGATTTGGGATGTCTAATGTGGCCACGACAGCATCTTAAATGTTCAAAGCGGGCGACTCATCTCGCGCCGAGTATGCGGGCCTCGCCCGCGGCGCGATAGAGCCTGATGGCGTGCTGGCGGCCTCAAGCCGACAGCGACGGCCAGCGGTCCGCCCAGGGTTGGGCGGCTTCATAGGCTTCGGCCAGGTCGAGCAGCAGCTCGTCGCAGTCCCTGGCGGCGACCCATTGCACGCCCGTGGGCAGGCCCGCGTCGTCCGGCAGGCCCGGCGCGGCCACGGCGGGATGGCCGCAGGCGTTGACCCAGGCGGTATAGACCGCATGGCCGCGCGGGCCCACGCTCTGACCGTCGATCATTGGCGGATAGGGCCGGTCCACCGTCCAGGGCTGGGCGGCGGTGCAGGGCGTCATGATCACGTCCGTCTTGGCGAAGGCGTGGGCGACGACGGAGCGAAAATCGTACAGGACCTGGGTCATGGCCACGTAGTCCGCCGCCGACAGATTACGGCCGCCGCGCGCCTGGTCCACGAATTCCGAGGACGCCGCTTCGATGAAGCGCGGCTCCTGCTCCGCCAGCCAGGCTAAACTGGCCGAGGTCAGGGCTTGCCAGGCGAGCATGGCGTCGTTGATGTCGAATGGCAGCGGGCCGAACGTCACCCGATGGCCGAGGCTTTCCAGACGCCGGGCGACATTTCGGCATCGTTCAACCAGCATGGGCTCCACGGGCGCGTCGTCGAATCGCTCCACGACGAGGATGTCCAGGGGCTCCAGGGCGCGACAGACGCGGCCATGCGCCGACAGGGCCTGGAACATCGCTCTGGCGTCGGCGACGGTGCGGGCCAGGGGCCCGACCACTTCGCAATCGAACATCAGCGGTGGGAAGCCGTCGCCGCGTTGGATGCGGCCGAGCCCCGGCTTGAGGCCGACCAGGCCGGTGTGGGCCGCCGGCCGGCGGATCGAGCCGCCGCCGTCGGTGCCCAAAGCGATGGCGCACAGCCCGGCCGCGACCGCCGCCGCCGCCCCCCCGCTCGATCCGCCGGGCGTCAGGGCCGGATTCCACGGGTTGCGCGTGACGCCGAACACCGGATTGTCGGTGAAACCCCTGAGCGAGAACTCGGGCGTGTTGGTCTTGCCGATCAGCACCGCGCCAGCCGCGCGCAGTTTGGCTACGGGCGCCTCATCATGGTCGGGTATGTAGTCCACATAGAGCGGCGAGCCCCACACCGCCGGACAGTTCCGCAATAAAAGATTGTCCTTGATCGAAACCGGGATGCCGTCGAGCGGCCCCAGCGGCCGGCCGGCCCGCAAACGCGCGTCGCTGGCCTCTGCGCCAGCCACGGCGTCGGGATCGATGTAGACGAAGGCGTTCAGCCCCGGATCGATCCGCTCAATCCGCTCCAGATAATGGTCCAGCAAAGCGCGGGCGCTCAGGGCGCCGTCGCGAAGGTCGGCGGCCAGGCGCCCGATGGAGCGTCGATGCGGCACCCCTAGATCACGCCCGCCAAAACCTTGCCGTGTTTCGTTGTCTGCGCGCGGGGTCCATGGCGCCGGTCGTCTCCAGCCGCGCCGTTCCGACCGCCCTCTGCAAGGCGGCCTTGGACGAAGCCACGGGCGATTCCAACCTGACCATCATTGCCGCCGACCTTGCCGGACTGTCTTTCGCGTTGTCCATGGCCGCAGGTTGTAGGGATTGACCTTCAATAGGATAGGGACGGTGGGCGGCGCCGGCGCCCCAAGTTTAGGCGCCGCGGCGCTCTATAACCTTTCGAAAACCGGCGGCGATCAAGAATTCGGCCGGGCGCCGGCGCTCTTTGCTCCTCAAGCGCCATGGGCGAGAAGCTGGACGAAATGGGCCTTGGAATCGACGCCGCGCCGCGCCGGCGTTTGCTTGCCATTCGTCCCATTTCCAAATAGCAACAATCGCGCAATCAGGCTGACTTCTGGGCCTGCGATTGCGTTGCCCGGCGGCTTGCCTGCTTCACCCATTGTACCAGCCGTCCGACGACGGCGTAGCGAGACACCAACCACATGAAGACCCCCTCGCGGTCTCGGATTGTTTTTATAGTCCTCGGCGCTATTGCTGTGGGCATCGTCCTGTGGACGGTGTTCGGACCTAAGAAGGCCGCCCCCCCCGATCGCCCCGCCGTTGCAGTCACTGTGGCTCAGGCCGTCTACCAAGACGTTCCTGTGGCGATCTCCGCCATCGGCGCCGTGCAGGCCTGGCAGAGCGATCTGATCCGTACGGAGGTGAACGGCAAGCTGCTCAAGGTCCCCGTGGCCGAAGGCAGCTTCGTCAAGGCCGGGCAACTGCTGGCCCAGATCGATCCGGCGCCCTATCAGGCGGCGCTGATGCAGGCCCAGGGCGCTCTGGCGCGCGATACGGCCCTGTTGGCCAACGCCAAGCTCGACCTGCAGCGCTATCAGACCTTGGCCAAGGTCAACTCCATCGCGGGACAGCAGGTCGACACCCAGGCCGCCCTGGTCAAACAGGACGAAGGCGTGGTGCTGATCGACCAAGGGCAGGTCGCCGCCGCCCAGGTCAACGTCAACTTCACCAGGATAACGTCTCCGGTGACCGGCCGGGTCGGCGTGCGCCTGACCGACGCCGGCAATCTGGTGTCCACCACCGACACCACGGGCATCATCGTGGTGAACCAACTGCAGCCGATCGCGGTGACCTTCACGGTGCCTGAGGGCGACTTCCAGCGCCTGGCTCAAGCATCGGAGGGATTCCGTAAACCGCTTCGGACACAGGCCTTCAGCCAGGAAACCAACGAACTGCTCGACACCGGCGAACTCGTGGTCGCCGACAACCGTGTCGATCCGTCGACGGGAACGGTGCAGATGAAGGCTCGTTTCACCAACGCCGGCAACAAGCTTTGGCCGGGGCAATTCATCAATGTCCGCTTGACCTTGCAGACCCTGAAACACGTCGTGGCGATCCCGTCGGCTGCGGTCAATGACGGGCCCAACGGCGTCTTCGTTTATACGGTTGGCGCCAATCGCAAGGTTCAGGCGCGCCCGGTGACTATCCAGGTGACCTCCGATCAAACCGTAGCGATCCAGAAAGGCGTGCAAGCGGGTGATACGGTGGTCACGGACGGACAGTTGTCCTTGATGCCGGGCGCTAAGGTTTCGGTGCGCGGTGGCCCACCGGGTGCGGGGCAAGCCAAGGGGACGGGTAAACAGAAGCAGCCTGCCTCGTGAACATTTCCGCCCCATTTATCAAGCGTCCGGTCGCCACCTCCTTGATGGCCGCCGCATTCTTCGTGGTCGGCATCGTCGCCTATTTCATGCTGCCGGTTTCGGCCCTGCCGCAGGTCGACTTCCCCACCGTGCAGGTGAGCGCCGCCTTGCCGGGCGCAAGCCCGGAGACCATGGCCTCGAACGTGGCCCAGCCGCTTGAGCGGCAGTTCTCGCAGATTCCCGGCGTGTCCCAGCTGACCTCGTCCAGCACGCAGGGATCGAGCCAGGTGGTCCTGCAGTTCGACCTGTCGCGCAATATCGACGCCGCCGCCCAGGACGTGCTGGCCGCGATCAACGCGGCGTCCGGCCAACTGCCCACGAACCTGCCGGCCGCCCCGAGCATCCGTAAAGTCAATCCGTCCGACGCCCCCATCGTGATCCTGGGCCTGACCTCGGACGTGCTGCCCCTGCGCCAAGTGAGCGACTACGCCGACAACATCTTCTCCCAGCAACTGTCGCGGTTGAACGGCGTGGGTCTGATCAGCATCTTCGGCCCGCAGAAGCCCGCGATCCGTATCCAGATCGATCCGCGCAAGGTGGCCATGCTCGGCCTGTCGATGGATGCTGTCCGGACCACCTTGAGCAATAACACGGTTGATGCGCCGAAAGGCTCGATTGTCAGTTCGAGCAGTTCCTCGGCGGTCTACGCCAACGACCAGCTGACCGACGCACCCGGCTGGAACAACGTGGTGATCGGCTACAGCAAGGGCGCGGCCATCCGCGTGAAGGACGTCGGCCAGGCCATCACCAGCGTCGAGAACAATCAGACCGGCGCCTGGATATATCCGGGCGCGGCCAGCACCGACCATTCGGTCCACGCCGGCCCGGGCATCATGCTGGCGATCTTCAAGCAGACCGGCGCGAACGTGGTGCAAACGGTCAAGGTGATCAAGGCGCAGCTTCCGCTTCTTCAACGGGACATACCGCCGGGCATCAAACTCAACATCGTGGAGGACCGCACTCAGACGATCAACGCCTCGGTCAAGGACGTGGAGATCACCATGCTGATCACCATCTTCCTGGTGGTCGCGGTGATCTTCGTGTTCCTCCGTAATGTGCGCGCCACGCTGATCCCCAGTGCGGTGATCCCTCTGTCGCTGTTGGCCACGGCCGCGGTGATGCTGGTCTTGAATTTCAGCCTCGACAATCTGTCGCTGATGGCCTTGACCATCGCCGTGGGCTTTGTGGTCGACGACGCCATCGTTATGGTCGAGGTGATCTGGAGCAAGATCGAACACGGCGAAAAGCCCATGGACGCGGCCCTGGCCGGCGCGGGCGAAATTGGCTTCACCATCTTGACGATCTCGATCTCGCTGATCGCGGTGTTCACGCCGCTGATGTTCATGAGCGGGATCATCGGGCGCCTGATGCGCGAATTCGCCTTCACCGTCAGCGTGGCGGTGGCGATCTCGGTGTTTCTGTCGTTGACCTTCACGCCGATGCTATGCGCCAAATTCCTCAAAAAGCCGGAGGAGAGCCACAACCCGATCCTCCGCGCGCTGGAGTCCGGCTTCCTCAAGATCGAATCCGGCTATGCGCGCGGCCTTGATGTGGTCATGCGCCACATGGGGCTGACGCTGATTGTCTTCGTTGGAACCGCCGTCCTGGCCTTTTGGCTGTACTTCCATGTGCCGACCGGCTTCTTCCCCCTGCAGGACACCGGATTCCTGCAGGGGCAGATCCTGACCAATCAGCGAGCCTCCTTCGCGGAGACCGCCGCCAAGGCGCGGCAGGTTGAGGCGATCGCAGCCAAGGACCCCGACATCGAATGGGTGCTCAGCAACGTCAATGCTGGCGGCACAGCCGGCATTAACATCGCCCTGAAACCTCAGGAGGCGGGCCGAACGTCGACCGGGACGCAGGTTCTGGCCCGGCTGCGGACGAGCTTCTCCCACGTGGTGGGCGCGCAGGTGGTGCTGCAGGAGCAGCAGGACGTCAGCGTGGGCGCCCGCGGCGGTCGCGCCCTCTATCAGTACACCCTGTCAGACGCCGACCTGACCGAGCTGAACACCTGGGCGCCCAAGATGCTGGCGGCGATCCAGGCTATTCCCGGGCTTAAGGACGTCAACTCCGATCAGCAGTCCAACGCCGGCGCCGTCAACCTGACGATCGATCGGGCCGCCGCCGGGCGTTTCGGCATTGCCCCGTCCGATATCGATGCGGCGATCTACGATCAGATCGGCCAGCGCGAAATCGCGCAGACCTTCACGCAGCTCAACGCCTACCACATCGTGCTGGAAGCGCCGCCGAACCTGCAGGCGACGCCGGATCTGTTCAATAGTGTGCGCATTCTGTCGCCGACGACCGGCAAGACCGTGCCGCTATCGCTGTTCCTCAAGTATGATCCGAACGCCGCCGCCAGCCTGTCGATCAATCACCAGGGTCAGTTTCCGGCGGCGACGATCTCATTCAATCTCGGGTCCGGAATGGCCCTGAGCGACGCGACGCGCCTGATCTTGCAGGCTCAGCAGGATCTCGGCGCGCCGGGGACCCTGACGGGCTCGTTCCAGGGCAATGCGGCGGCCTTCCAGCAATCGCTCTCGTCAGAGCCGGTCCTGATCCTTGCGGCCTTGCTGGCGGTCTATGTGGTCCTTGGCATGCTCTATGAAAGCTATGTCCACCCACTAACCATTCTATCGACCCTGCCATCGGCGGGCCTGGGCGCCTTGTTGGCCCTGCTGGTCGCAGGGCAGGATTTGAACGTCATCGGCATCATCGGCATCATCCTGCTCATCGGTATCGTCAAGAAGAACGGGATCATGGTGGTCGACGTGGCCCTGAAGCTGGAGCGCGAGCAAGGGCTGGGGCCGGTCGAGGCTGTCACCCAGGCTTGTCACCAACGGCTGCGGCCGATCCTGATGACCACAGCCTGCGCGATGTTGAGCGGGGTGCCCATGGTCATCGGCAACGGCACCGGGTCGGAATTCCGCCACCCGCTGGGATGGGCCATCATTGGCGGCTTGTCCGTGTCGCAGGCGCTGACCCTGTTCTCCACGCCGGTCATCTACGTCTATCTCGACCGGTTGCGGCGACGCTTCGAAAAGGATGCGCCGCACGGCGCCGAGGCTAACGCCCGGCCCGCGCCTTCGCCCGCCGAGTAGGCGTTAGGCTTCTAGGCGAGCTCGGGCTGCGGTGAATTCCCGTCATCCTTGGGGGCGGGGGCGGAACGGTCGGCGCCGTCAGCGTGTTCAAGAGGTTCCTGAAGTTCGATCATGGAGCCGATTATGAGCGACGCTATTACATCCGCATCCTCCTCACCCCTTATCTTCGCGAGCAAGGTCAATGGCGCTCCGGTGTTTAACACCTCAGGCGAGCGCGTCGGGCATATCCAGGACGTCGCCATAGGCAAGATGAGTGGTCAGGTGGCCTATGCGGTCCTTTCCTCCGGGGGCTTCCTGGGAGCCGGTGAACGACGCTATCCGGTTCCCTGGCGGATCCTGACTTTCGATCCCACGCGCAACGGCTATATCGCCGCCATCGACAAGGAGCAGCTCAAGACGGCGCCTTCCTACGCCATGGACGACCTGGGCGATGTCGGCGAACAGCAGGAAAGCTGGCTGGAACACTGGGGCCCGTTCATCTGACCAGCCCGTTCAAGCGTCGCCGTTCGTTGCCATAGCGCGCCCGTAAAACTAAGGTCGGCTTGCACTGGAGGCGGAGGTTCGGACATGCGGCTGCAAGACCTGATCGGCTTGGCCGCTGTGGTCATCACGGCCGGATGTGCGACCTTGCCTCAGGGCAACACCCTCGGCGCCTTGAAGCGGGGGGGCTTCGCCTATGCCGATGCCGGCGTCGCTGATCAGAGCCAGCTTCAGAGCCTTGTGGCCGCTCGCCTCGCGAGCAGGGGTTTGACGCTCGCGCCGACGGCTGGCGCGGACTACATCGTCTATCTCGGGCTGAGCGCCTTGCCGGCACGCGCCGGTCTCTATCGGCCCGACCCTCGGGCGCTGCAGACGCCGCCCCGCGACTGGGTGGTGGACCCGCATAAGGGCAAGAAGCTGCATCTGGACATTGTGGTGCTGGATCGCGCAAGCGGCGCGCAGGTGTTTGAGGGCGGGGCCACCTTGACCGGGCCTGGCCGCCATGATCCCGCCGCGCTGACCCGCCTGATCGACGCCGCGCTGGGCGAGACGCCCAAGCCTTAACTTGAAGCCCGCTGGCCTTCGTCGCGCGAGGCCGTAAGGACAAAGCGGGCGCCCTTGCCGGGCTGGCTTTGACAGGTTACGCGTCCGCCATGGCGGGCCGCCGCGGCATGCGCCAGTGCAAGTCCAAGTCCCGTTCCGGCGGAGCGCGCCCCGACGCTGAAGCGTTTGAACAGTCCCGCAATCTGTTCCGGTTCGAGTCCCGGTCCCTGGTCCACGACGATGAAGGCGATCTCGCTTC
The DNA here is from genome assembly GCA_003164925.1 of Caulobacteraceae bacterium. Lineage (GTDB taxonomy): Bacteria > Pseudomonadota > Alphaproteobacteria > Caulobacterales > Caulobacteraceae > BOG-938. The sequence continues at coordinate 16,503 of PLRV01000048.1, read as the reverse complement.
GCGTCGCCTCCACGCGACAGGTCACGACCCCGCCTGCGGGAGAATGGCGCACGGCGTTGTCGATCAGGTTGATCAGAGCACGCTCCAGGAGCGGACCGTCAGCCAGCAGCAGCTGTTCCTGGTCCGGGGCCTGGGCATCCAGCCTCACGCCCTTGGCCCGGGCCTGGGGCCAGACGGCGTCGGCGGCCTCGATCAGCAGGTCGCCGGCGTCCACCAGCTCGCGCTTGAGCGGGGCCGACTCCGCCCGGGCCAGGCGGACGTAGGCGTCGGCCAGGGCCAGGGTGCGCTCGGCCAATGAGCGAATGCGGTCGAGCGCGACGGGCTCCGGCGAACCCAGCAGGGCCAGGATCGAGGCCTGGGGCGAACGCATGTCATGCGTCAGCAATTGCAGGATCTCCTCGCGCCGCGCTTGGGCCTGGCGAATTTCCGTCACATCGCCTAGCCGCACGATCCAGCCGAGGAGGGCGCCATCGTGCCCACGGATGGGCGCTTGGCCCAGTTGAAAGCGGGCGCCGTCCGGCGCGCGGACCTCGACCGAGGCCGGATCGCCAAGGACGAGCGCCAGGGCGGCGGCCTCATCGGCCGCATGCAGCGCCTGAAACACCGCCGCAATGGCGCCCTCATGAGCGTCCACGCCCAGTTTCTCAGCCAACGGCCGCGCCGCCCGGCTGCGCATGACCACCTGGCCTTCCGGCGAGACCACGAACGTGGCGTCGGGCAAGCCTTCCAGCGCGTCGCCGATGAAGCGACGCAGGTCGCGCATCCGGCCCACCTGACGGCGCATGAGGGCCAATTGGCGCTCGACCACGTCGCCGCCTGGCTCGGGCGGCTGCGCAGCCTCCAGCAGGCTCGGCTCCGCCTGCAACCGGGCCAACTCCTCAAGCATATAGGCGCTGGAGGCCTCGAGCCGTCGCCAGCCCCACAGGGGATAGGCCAGGCCCAGAGCGGCTAGCGCCGCGCCGGGCGCCAGCCACAGATGCAGGATTGCCAGAAAGAAGACGCTCGCTCCTCCCGTCAGCACAATCAGGCCTGCGCCCAAGGCGGCGTTGGCCCGTGGCCTCAAGGTCAGGAAAGCCGCCAGCAGAGCCGCCGCGGGCAGCAGGCTGAAGATCAGATTAGGCAGTGGTCCCGCCGGGCGGATGATCGCGCTTCGCACCAGGCCGTCCAGCATGTTGGCCTGAAGCTCCACGCCGGACATATCGCCCGGCGGCGTGGGAAAACGGTCGGCGAGTCCCGCCGCCGTGGCCCCGACAAACACCGTCTTTCCCCGCAAAAAGGCGTCCGGAACCTGGCCGCGCAGGACATCGACGAAGGAGACGGTCCGCATGCGTCCCGCCGGACCCGCGTAGGGAATCAGCATCTCGCCGCGCCGCTCCAGCGCCGGCAGGGCGGGGCCGGGAGCCATGGCGCGGTCCATCCAGGGCAGGGCGCCGTGCAGGGCCTCGTAGGCTTGGCCGACCAGATGGGGCCAGACGTGCGGACCGTCGCTCTCCGCGAGGAAGGCGCGGCGCACCACCCCGTCAGCGTCAGGATGCACATTGGTTTGGCCCAGGGCCGCCGCAGCCTGGGCGATGGGCGCTATAGGCCGGGCCACGTCATAGGCAGCGCCGTCGGTTCCCGGCACGGTGATGAGCAAAGGCAGATAGACGCGACGGCAAGCGGCGACGGCCTTGGCCAGGGCCTCATCCTGGCCGGGCTGAGGCTCTACGAACAGCACGTCGTAGATCACGGCCGCAGGCGCGCTTCGGGCCAGGCGCTGCAACAGCGCGGTATGCACTTGCCGTGGCCAGGGCCAGCGGCCCAACGCCGCCAGGCTGCGGTCGTCTATGGCCACGATCAGGATGTCCTGCGGCGTGGGCCGTCCGGCCGAGCGCAACAGGCTGTCGTAGGCCAGGTCGTCCAGGGGGCGCGTGGCATGGGTCAGGCTGAGCACGGCCGCCGCCGCCAAGGTGATGGCCGCGGTGACCAGCCATTCCGTCAGGAAGCGGCGCGAAACCGACTGGAGGCGGTTGCTCCAAACCGCCCGATCTCCGCGCCCGGCCTGTGTCACGCCCGGCGTCCTATCCGCCGATGTGCAGTTGCTGCAGTTCGCCCGTCTTGTCGGTGACCTTGCCCTTGGCGAAGGTCGAGACGATTACGCGCCAGGCGTAGTCGCCCGCTTTCAGGTCCGTGACGGTGACCATGGGATCGGCCAGGCCGGGTTCGTCCACCAGTGGCGTCTTGGCGTTGGACGTATCGAACAACTGAAAACGGAAGCGTTTCACGCCCGCGCCGGCGGTCGTCCAGCGGAACAGGTAACGACGCATCTTGCCATCGCCCGAGGCGGTGGGCGGCGCGCCGGAGAGCGCGTTCAACTCGCGCGTGAAGCTGTAGACCGAGGCCAAGCCCTCCAGCCCGTTCTCGTCGATGGCCGTGGCGCGGACGAAATAGGTGCCGTCGGGCAGGCCCGCGAAGCTCGCCGCCGGGTCCTCGAAATTCGCCTCGCGAAAAATGTCCACGAAGCCGGCGTCATTGGCCAGTTGAAGGCGATAGGCCTTGGCGCCGGGCAGGGGGTCGAGCGCGAACGCCAGCGTCGGCTCCGCCTGGTCCTTGCCGCCATTCACAATCTTGGGCGCCGGCAACAGCTTGGACTGCACCGGCGCGCCGTCGGCTCCGGTTCGGGCGCCGTAGCCTTCCGCCACCGCAGCTTCACCACCGCCGGCCGCGGCCCCCGCCACGCCCACGACGCCCTTGACCACTTCGGTGGCGGAGCGGCCCGCCGCCTCATCGAAGCCCACGCGGAAGACCGTACCGCGTACCGCCGAGGACGCCACCGGGGTGGTGATCAGATAGCGGCTCTGCGGATTGGGCAGGGGGCTGACGGTGGATTCGCTGCGCCCGCGCTCCACCGCGAACACCCGGTCCACCCCATCGGTCAGCAGGATATGACGCAGGCGCGTGACGCGCAGCCGCGACTGGGATGGCAAGGTGATGCGCGATTCATCGGGCAGTTGCAGGGTGATGAAGGCATTGGCGCCGGTGGCCAACACGGCGCCCTGGCCCACGGCCATATTCAGTGTCGGCGGGGCGGGGCCTCGTCCGACGTCCNNTTCAGTCGGCGCGTGCGGCGGATGTGATTCACGCTCTGCAGGTCCCGGTAGGCGCCGCGCGAGCTCAGATACTGTCTGGCCAGGCCGATCAGGGTGTCGCCCGGCTTGATGGTATAGCTGACCTGAGGGTCGAGGTCCGGCGGCGCGCCGGCCGCGGTCCCCGCCATCGCCGCCGCCGCCAGGGCGGACGCCATCAGCAAGCCTATCCGTCTGCGGTTCATGCCTTCCCCCGATGGCCTGAATCAGGCGCTACATTCTAGTGTGCTGAATCTGAAGTTCGCCTGCACATTAGGGTAAGCCTCGGAGCGAACTTCAGATTCAAAAAAGCACACTGGAATCATATATTTCTAGTGTGGCTGTAGATTCAGAAATTCGCCCCGCCTCTCCACAAGCCGCAGGCGAATTTCTGAATCGCCACACTAGGTCGCATTGACCGCCTCCAGGCGGTAGCCATAGCTGTACACGGTGGATAGCCTAAAGCCATTTTCCGGTCGAAGGCCAAGCTTTAGCCGCACGCGCGAGACGTGGGCGTCCAAGGTTCGCGTGGGCAGGTCGGGATTCTTGTCCCACACCGCTTCCAGCAGATAACCGCGCGAGAGGGCCCGCGAGAGATTGCGGAACAGAGTCAGCGCCAATTGAAATTCCTTGGCCGTCAAGACGACCGTCTCGCCATCGATCCCGACCGTCTGCGCTTGCGGGTCCAGCGTATAACGGCCCCAGGTCTCCGGTTCGCACGATGCGGCGGGCGGATAGGCCCGGCGCAACAGCGCCTCCGCGCGCGCGCTCAATATCGCCGGTTGAACAGGCTTGGCTACATAGTCGTCCGCGCCGGCGGCGAAGCCGGCAAGGATGTCCTCGTCGTCTGCGCGCGAGGTCACCATCAGGATCGGCAAGCCTGGGGTCAGCTTCGCCCGCGCCCAGGCGAGCACCTCCAGCCCCGAACTTTTGGGCAGGGTCCAGTCCAGAACCACCAGGTCGACCGTTTCGCGCTGAAGATAGCGGATGAAGGCCGCGGCGTTGTCCTCGCAATGGCACTGGTGCCCCGCCTGGGCGAACAGGCGCGACAGGTGAGCGTTGTGCTCCCGGTCGTCGTCCAGGATCGCGAGCTTCATGCCGCAAAGCCCCGTAGAAATGATCGCCTGTCCGCTCTTGCGGCGCGCCGGTCCGATAGGCAAGGGCCTTGAGGGCGACGCGTTACAATCCTTGACAAAGGACCGCGCCAAATTCGGTTAGATCATTGATCGCCAGCAAAAAACGGGAGCAGGCGATGGTCGGTATCGATCCTGAGGCGGCGCATTGCGAAGCCATCACAACGGAGGCCGTCGTCATTCCGATTGTCCTGCGTGCGCCCGAACCGCAAAGCCTCGCGCGGACTGTCGGGGCCGCGATGGCCGCGCCGCCCGCGCCCTGCGGGATGGATAGCGATGACGTCGGCGAGGGCCTCTGGCTGGTCGCCACGGCCCCGACGGGGTTGAACCCCGATTATATGGCGGCCCTGCTCGATACAGAGGAACGGCTCCTGTTCAAGGAGCCCCTCCGCTTCATGTCCATTACGCGGGACGAGCAGACCGAAGCTCGCCCCGACAAGGATACCGCCAAGGCGCTTGCAAGGCTGGGACAGATGTTGAGCGATCAGGTGGTGTACGTGCCCGACGAGCTGTCCAGCGAATTGGACGGACTGCGCGATCTCCTGTGCCACGCCCGGCGGGTGCAGTCCGCGGCGTCATTGCTCGCCGATAAGATTCGCGATGCGCCCCCCCCTGCCGCCCAGGCGCTGCTGCAGGCCGTGGCCACGGGGTTCGACGCTGCGGCCGATCCGCACGCTCGCGCCCTTTTCCTACTTGAGGCGCGTGGCTGGACCGAGCCGGCCGCCCAAACGAGGGCGTGACGACGATGGTCCGTTCGGAGGCTCATTTCTTTGCCAAGCCCGAGGCGGCCATCCATGCCCTGGAGACGTTCCACCTGCGCCTCTGGGGGCTCATGGGAGACACCTACGGTCTGGAGCCTGCCGCCGCCGTCGTGTTCCTGACCATTTGCCTGGCCACCGGCCGTACTGAACCGCTCAGGCCGGCCCAGGATTCCGGGCGGACCATATCGCGCCTGGCCATCGCCCAGTCCACCGGCCTGCCGCGCGAGACCGTACGCCGCCGATGCGCCGAACTGGCCCGCGCCGGGTTGATCTGCGATTGTGGGCGTAGGGGCGTAGCGGTCGCTTCAGGCAAGCTTCTGTCCGACCAGGAGCCGGCGGTCCTTCGCCGTCTCATCGCCGATACGCACCAGATGATCGAGGCGCTCGTGCGCCTGGGAGTCTTTGCGGCCCCGCTCGACAGGTCGAGACTGTCGGCCTAGGCCGCGGGCTCTCCCTTTTGGCCGAAAATCGGGCCCTACTTATTTGAATTCACAGCATGATTCAGCGTCTAGCGATTGCGCCGAAGTTCATCGTGCTGGGACCGTCAGGGCGTCAGCGCCTTGCCTTCCGCCCCACAGCCTTACCGCCGGCTTCACGCACGAAGCCCAGCCCCAGCGTCCTGGCCAAGGACGAACGCATCGCGGAATAGGCGGGCGCCACCATGGGGTAATCATCGGGCAGGCCCCATTTGGTCCGATAATCCTCCGGGGTCATGCCGTAGGTGAGCTTGATGTGGCGTTTGATCGACTTGTATTTTCGACCGTCCTCAAGACAAATGATGTATTCGGGCGTGATCGATTTCCTGATCGGCACGGCCGGTTCTTGCTTTGGTTGGAGCGGCGCGTCGTTTGAATCGCTCGCGCTCAGGACGGCCTTGTAGATCAAGGTCAGGACTTGCGGGATCTGCTCTACGGGAACCGAACGAGAGCCGAAGTATGCCGCTGCGATATCGACGCTTAATTGTATCGCGTTCGGCGAAATCTTCTGATCCATGAAGCCAAACCCTGACGAGTCCGCACGTCCTTGGCGGCCCACCAATCTAGATTGGTTTCAAACGAGCGTGGCGGTTCAGTTACCCAGATTGGGGCTCACAACAGGCGGTCTTCCTCGTTGGTGGGGATGACATCCACCTCCACTTTCAGCGTCTGCCCGCCCGGCGCCAGGATCACGCCGTCGATGGGCGCGATATCGGCGTAGTCGCGGCCCAGGGCCAGGACGATGTGGTCGTTCTCGGCGAAGGCCGCGTTGGTCGGATCGATGCCGACCCAGCCCCGATCCGGGCCGCACCACAGCGACACCCAGGCGTGGGTCGCGTCCGCGCCTTCCAGGCGGGGCTGTCCGGGCGGCGGGATGGTTCGCAAATAGCCCGAAACATAGGCCGCGGGCAGGCCCAGTCCGCGCAGGCCGCTAATCATGATGTGCACGAAGTCCTGGCATACGCCCCGCCGGGCCGCGAAGGCCTCCGCCGCCGGGGTGCGCACATCGGTGGCTTCCTGGTCATAGGCGAAATCCGAGCGCATCCGGCCCATCAGCTCGGCCGCCGCCTGCACGATGGGGCGCCCCGGCCAGAAGCTCTGGCGCGCATATTCGGTGATGGCCGGCGTGATCGGCGTGCGCAACGTCGGATAGAGAAAGGACGCCGGCCCCTCCGGCCCCAGAAGGGGCGAGGTCAGGCTATTCTCACGCACGCTCTCCCAGGATGGGCTGGGCGCATTGGCGTCGATCAACCGCGCATGCACATCCACCCGCGAACGCGCCTCGATCACGAAGGCCCGATGGGGTTGATCAACCTCCACCGTGCGGGTGGTTTCGCCGAAGGGGCCGATCCGTTCCAGCACGGCCGCGGGCTTGGGGGAGATGAGAACCTCGTTGGCCAGCACCGTTTGCCAGGGGCCGTCGCGGGGGGTGAGGCGCAGCACGCAGCGGGCGAACGCGACGGGCGCGCCGTAGCGGTAGGTGGTTTTGTGGCGAAGGTCGTAGATCACGCCAGTCCGGCAATTTCGACGGTGGGCGCGACATTGGCCCCTTGCAGGAAATAACGGTCGGCGACGGCTATGGATAGTCGCATCAGGGCCTGTTCGAAACCGAGCATCTTGGATCCATCCAGGTCTGTCGCCTCCTCGGTCTCGACCTCCGCCGCCAGATTCAGCAGAATCTTGTGAGGGGCTTCAAGCATTCCGTCGTCCAGCAGAGATGGCAGGGCGGCCAAGTGCGACTTCAATGCGTCGAGCTGGAAGGCCAGGGAGCGGGTGTTGAAGGGGTCCAGCATCGCCATGTCGCGCACGGGCGTCAGGGCGACGCCGACCAGATAGCGGGCGCGGTAGGTGATCTGACTGTCCGCCAGATCCAGCAGTAAATCCAGGTCGTCCATTGTCGCCGTGCCGCTGGCCAAGGTGCGGGTGAAGCGGCAGATGTTGATGCCGCGCTCGATGCGGCGGCCCATGTCCAGGAAACGCCAGCCGGCTGCGCGGTTCATGTTTTCCTGCGACAGGCCTGACAGGGCGGACAGGATCTGCAAGGCGCTTTCCACCTGCTGCAGCACGTCAGCTTCCGACAAGGCGTCCTGGCCCCGGCTGAGGCGGTTCTCAAGGTTTAGCAGCAGGCTCCAGAAGTCGGCCGACAGCCGCTCGCGCATGCTGGCGGCGGTGCGATGCGAGGAGCGCACCAACTGGATCACCGAGCCGGCCGCCTCTTCGTCGTGCAGGGCGCTGCGGGCGGCGTCCACCGCCCGTTCGCCCATAGCCTCCTCCTGCAGTGCGCCGCCGCCGATCAGCAATTGTTGCAGGCGAGAGAGGGTTTCGCCGGCGGTGTGCAGAGCCGCCTCGGGGTCCATCAGGCTGGTGCACAGGCTGCGCACCAGGCGCAAGGTGGCCTCGGCCCGCTCCAGATAACGGCCCAGCCAGAACAGGTTGTCTGCGGCCCTGCTGGGCAAGTGCCCGGTGATCCGCTGGACCTTGACCTCGTCTCTCGCGGTCAGCAGCGTAACCCGCTCCACCGGCGCCTGGGATATCACCCAAACGTCCGCCGTGCGCGCGCCTTCGCCCATGGAGATGGCCCGCATATCGGGCCGGTCGGACGTGCGGCAAAAGCCGCCGGGCATGATGCTAAAGCCTTGCGGCGTCCAGGCTGCATAGACGCGCAGCACAAAAGCCGCCGGCTCCAGCCGCCCGTCGCGCAGCACCGGCGTGGTGGATAGACGCGCCACCTCCTGGCCCACGAAATCCTCAGGCCGATCCTGGAAGCGCTGCAGGAAGGTCCGGCGCTCCGCCTCCGACAGATCGGCCATCAAGCGGGGCTTGGCGAAGGAATCGCCGGCGGGCTGATTGAAGGCGCTGGCGATGGCCACGGTGTCCATTTCGCGCTCAACCAGCGCACGCTCCAACGACTGGCCGCACCACCAGGTGGCCACATTGGGCGTCAAGAGCTCTTCGCCCAGTAGCCGCCGGCTCAGCTTAGGCAGGAAGCCCAGCAGCGCGCGCGACTCGAGCACGCCGGACCCGGGCATGTTGAGTACGGCGACCCCGCCCTCGCGAATGGCCTCCAGCAGGCCCGGCACGCCGAGTTTGGAAGCGCCGTTGAGCTCAAGGGGGTCGAGGAAGTCCGCGTCCACCCGGCGCAGCAGTACGTCGGCGCGCTTGAGGCCGGCGATGGTGCGCACATAGGCGCGCCCCTCGCGCACCACTAGGTCGTCGCCCTCGACCAACAGGAAGCCCAGGTAGCGCGCCAGGTGCGCCTGCTCGAAGTAGGTCTCGCTGAAGGGGCCGGGCGTCAGAAGGCAGATGCGCGGCTCGTTGCTGTCCGCCGCTTGGGCCAAACCCTGGCGCATGCCGTCGAAGAAGGAGGCGAGCCGCTGTACGTTGGCGTTGTTGTACAGATTGGGATAGGCGCGTGACAGAACCAGGCGGTTCTCCAGCGCGTAGCCGGCGCCGGAGGGGGCCTGGGTTCGGTCGTCCAGCACCCACCAGCGTCCGTCGGGGCCGCGGCCCAGGTCGGCGGCATAGAGCTGCAGGTAGCGGCCCCCGGGCGGTTTAACTCCGCGCATCGCGCGGATGAAGTCCGGGCTGCCGGTCACCGCGGCCGCGGGCAGGGCGCCGTCGCGCACCAGACTCGCCTCGCCATACAGGTCTTGGAGAATCGCCTCCATGAGCCTCGCGCGCTGCTCCACGCCGGCGGCGATTTGCGACCACTCCTGCTCTCCCAGGATCAAGGGAAGGGGGTTGAGCGGCCAGGCGCGTTCGTTGTCTTCGCCGTAGATGCGGTAGGAAACGCCGGTATCGCGGATATGCTTGGTGGACAGGCTAAAGCGGCTCTTGAACTCCCCCTCGGGGTATTCGGCGAATGAACCCAGAAAGTTCAGCCAATAGTCGCGCGGCCATCCCATCGGATCGATCAGTTCGTCCGGTATGCCCGCGAACGGTCGATAATCCCTCAGCCAGCCGGACAGCCTTTCGGCCGCGGCGGGCGGGAGATCGTCGCGCCCGACGGTCGCGCTGGCGGAATTAGCGGCCAAAACTTGTCCTTAGGTCGAGCGTCATAGGAAATTCATTGGCCGGCTCAAGCGGCGGCGGAACAATGGTCCCTGGACTATGTCCATGCTCTTGAAACCGAGCCTTGCGGCGGGCCTGCGCCTCATAGGAATTGACGGGGAATGTATCATAACTGCGTCCGCCGGGATGGGCGACGTGATAAACGCACCCGCCTAGCGACCGATCGTTCCAGCTATCCACCACATCGAAGGTCAGGGGGCTGTTCACCGGCAGGGTCGGGTGCAGGCCGCTGGGCAGTTTCCACGCCTTGAACCGCACGCCCGCCACGGCCTGCATCGATACGCCGGTGGAGGTCATCGGGAGCGGTCGGCCGTTGCAGGTGATCACGTGCCGCTCGGCGTTGAAGCCGGACGCCAGGACCTGCAGCCGCTCCACCGAGGAGTCCACGAAACGCACCGTGCCGCCGCCCGCGCCCTCCTCGCCCATCACGTGCCAGGGCTCGAGCGCGTGGCGTAGTTCGAGCGCCACGCCGCCGTAACGGACCTCGCCGTGCACCGGGAAGCGAAACGCGCGCTGGGCCTCGTACCAATGCGGATCGAAGGGGTAGCCGGCTTCCCGCAGCTCGGCCAGCACCTCCAGGAAGTCGGCCCACACGAAATGGGGCAGCATGAAGCGGTCATGCAGGGCGGCGCCCCAGCGCACCAGCTTGCCCTTCTGCGGCGTCTTCCAGAACCAGGCGACCATGGCGCGGATCAACAGTTGCTGGGCCAGATTCATGCGCGCGTCCGGCGGCATCTCGAAGCCGCGGAATTCCAGGAGCCCCAGTCGCCCGGTGGGGCCATCGGGCGAATAGAGCTTGTCGATGCAGATCTCGGTGCGATGGGTATTGCCCGACACGTCCATCAAAAGATTTCGCAACAGCCGGTCGACCAGCCAAGGGGCCGGCGCCTCGCCCTTGCCTGGCGGTCCGATCATCGAAAGGGCGATGTCCAGCTCGTAGAGCGTGTCGTGGCGGGCCTCATCCATTCGCGGCGCCTGGCTGGTCGGCCCCACGAACAGGCCGGAGAACAGGTAGGACAGGGATGGATGTCGCTGCCAGAACAGCAGCAGACTCTTGAGCACGTCGGGCCGGCGCAGGAAGGGCGAGTCGGCCGGACTTTCTCCTCCCAGAACCACATGGGCCCCCCCGCCCGTGCCGGTGTGCCGCCCGTCGATCATGAACTTGTCGGCGCCCAGGCGACAGGCGCGGGCGTCTTCGTAAAGACCGGTGGTGATGGCGACCGCCTCGTCCCAGTTCGCCGCCGGATGGACGTTGACCTCGATCACGCCGGGATCGGGGGTCACCTTGAGCACGCCCATGCGCTTGTCGTCCGGCGGGGTGTAGCCCTCGATCCGGATGGGCAGGTCCAGGCCGGCGGCCTCCAGGTGGGCCACCAATTCCAGATAGTCCTCCAAACGCGCCACCGGCGGCATGAATACAAACAGAGCCCCCTCGCGCGGCTCTACCGAAAGCGCCGTGCGCACGATGGCGGGCTTGGAATTAGCGGAGGATTTGGCGGGGGGGAGGGCTGCCGAGAACGCCTCGTCGAAGCTGGGCAAGGGGCCGCGCTCCTCGTAGGGATCGACCGGGACGATATAGGGGTAGTCCTCCGGCTTGACCTCGGGCAGGCTGGCCAGGGGCAGCCTCAGGCCGAGGGGCGAATCCCCAGGCAGGAGGAACAGGCCGCCCCGCTTGAACCGCCAAGGTTCGCTGACCCAGCCCTTGCCTTCGGCTTTGGACAAGGCGCGCCGGATCGGCAGCACATAGCCCTTGGCTTTGCTCAAGCCTCCCGCCATGGCCTTCGCCAGGCCGGCGCGCGCCTCGGCGTCGTCCAAAGCTTCGTCGCTCAGGGACACGCCTTGAGGCAGGTCGTTCTCGTTCTTGATCCAATACAGCGGGTCCTCGCGCGCCGGCAGGATGTTGGCCGGGTCGAGTCCCAGCCGGACCGCCAGCCGTTCGATCAAGTCCTTGGCGTCCTTGACAGAAACCTTCTTGCCCTTGGCCTCGACCGGCCCGCCGCGCCACGCCGGCTTGCCGTCCTTGCGCCAGAAAAGGCCCAACGCCCAGCGCGGCAGAGGCTCGCCCGGGTACCATTTGCCCTGGCCGAAATGCAGCATGCCGCCCTTGCCGAAGCGGTCCTGCAGCTTGCCCAGCAGTTCGTGCGACAGCTTCAGCTTGGTCTTGCCCAGGGCGGCGGTGTTCCATTCGGCGGACTCGAAGTCGTCGATGGAGACGAAGGTGGGCTCCCCGCCCATCGTCAGGCGCACATCCTGTTTCACCAGATCGGCCTCGACCTTGCGGCCTAGCGCGTCCAGGGCGGTCCAGCCCTCTTCCTCGAAGGGGCGGGTGATTCGGATCGGCTCGACCAGGCGCGAGACGCTCATCTCGAACTCGAAGTCGGTCTTGGCGACGGAGGCGATGCCGGTGATGGGGGCGGCCGAGCGGTAGTGTGGGCACGCGGCCAAGGGCAGGTGTCCTTCGCCGCACAACAGGCCCGAGGTGGCGTCGAAGCCGATCCATCCGGCGCCCGGCAGGAAGACTTCCGCCCAGGCGTGCAGGTCGGTGAAGTCTGTGCGGGTTCCCTGCGCGCCCTCGACCGGATCGATATCGGCCTTGAGCTGGATCAGATAGCCGGACACGAAACGGGCGGCGAGGCCCAGCTTGCGGACCATCTGCACCAGCAACCACGCGCTGTCGCGGCAGGAGCCCGAGCCCAGGGTCAGGGTCTCGTCCGGCGTTTGCACCCCCGGCTCCAAGCGCACCAGATAGCGCACATTGCGCTGCAGGGCCGCGTTCAGCTCCACCAGGAAATCGACGGTTTTCTCGCCCTGCGGCGCAAGCTGGTCGACAGCTCTCTGCAGCATGGGGCCATCCTCGTCCACCGTCATGTAGGCGGCCAGGTCCGACTTCAGATCGTCGGTGTAGGCGAAGGGAAGAGTCTCGGCGTAGGGCTCGACGAAGAAGTCGAAGGGATTGACCACCGCCATCTCGGCGGTGAGGTCCACGGTCACGCTGAACGTGCGCGTGCGCTCGGGAAACACCAGGCGGGCCAGCCAGTTGCCGTGCGGATCCTGCTGCCAGTTGATGAAGTGGTCGGCTGGCTCGATCTTCAGCGAATAGCTGGGAATGCGCGTGCGGCAATGCGGCGCCGGACGCAGGCGCACGACCTGGGGTCCCAGCTCGACCGGCCGATCGTAGCGGTAGCGCGTGACGTGATGCAGGGCGGCGATGACCGACAGGGTGAGCTCCTCGAAGTCTGGCGCGGGCGCATCACAGCTAGCGGCGTCCGGGGGGTGCCCACAAGACCCCATTCGGTCTCAAAGCGCCTTGGCGCTATTTTGCCTGTCCCTGGCGCGCGTTGGGTCATAAAGCAGAGGCGAGGGACGAAAAGGCGTCGGATGCGCGTGCTGGTCATCAAGCTGGGAGCTCTGGGCGATTTCGTTCAGGCGTTCGCCGCCTTTCGCCAGATTCGCCAGGCCCACGCCGGTGATCGGATCACCCTGCTCACCACCAAACCCTACGCCGAACTGGCCCAGGCCAGCGGTCTGTTCGACCGGGTCGAGACCGACGGCCGGCCCAAGGGGATCGGCGCGGCCTTGCGTCTGTTCGGACGCCTGCGCGCCGCGGGATACGGCCGCGTCTACGATCTGCAGACCTCCAGCCGCTCGCGCTGGTTCCTCTACGCCTTCCTGCCGCGCCTGCCGCAATGGTCCGGCATTTCCCGGGGCGCCTCGCATCGGCAGACGCGGCCCGACCGCGATGCGATGCACAACCTGGACCGCATGGCCGATCAGCTCCATGTGGCCGGCATCGGGCCCGCCTGCGGCCCGGGCGAGGCGCCCTCGCCGGATCTGAGCTGGGCCGCCCAGGTCGCCGGCGCCGAGCCTGAGACCCTGATGACGTCGTTGGGCCTTCAGCCGCCGTTCGCCCTCCTCGCACCCGGCGCTTCGGCGGTGAAGCCCGAGAAATGTTGGCCCGTTCAGGCCTATGCCGAGCTGGCCGCGCGCTTGCAGGAGGCGGGCCTGCAGATCGCCGTCGTTGGCGGCGCGGCAGAGGCCGCCCTGTTCCCCCTGATCGCGACGCGCGCGCCCGGGGCCGTGGACCTGACCGGCAAGACCGGGCTGGTGGAGCTGGCGTCCCTCGGAACGCGCGCGCGCCTTGCGATCGGTAACGACAGCGGCCCGACGCACTTGCTGGCCTGCGCCGGCGCGCCGGGGCTGATGCTGATGTCGCGCGCCACCGATCCGGCGCATTGCGCGCCGCGCACGCGCATGGGCTGGTTGCGAGTCGAGGATCTTCGCACCCTGACGGCCGAGGCGGTGTTGGAGGCCTGCCTGCGGTCACTCGTCGCAGGATGAACGGTCCTGCGGGGCAAGCCCGCGCCTCGTCATAGGCCGGTCGCGACGCTGGACTATCGGTTCTCCCAGGGAGAAAGTGCCACGCCCAGGGAGAAACAACACCATGACCGCTCAAGGCGCATTCGTCTGGTACGACCTCATGACCACCGACCGGTCGGCGGCGGCGGTTTTCTATGGTTCGGTGCTCGGTTGGACGGCCCAGGACAGCGGTATGGCCGATGGGGCCTATACCTTGTTCAAGGCGGGCGAGCGCCCGACGACGGGCATGATGGCCTTGCCGCAGGCGTTGCTCGACCGAGGCGTGCCGCCCTGCTGGACTGGCTATGTCGCGGTCGCCGACGTGGACGCAGAAGCCGCAGCCTATGCGGCGGACGGCGGCAGCGTGCGCGAGGGACCGCAGGATATTCCCGGCGTCGGGCGGTTCGCGGTGGTCTGCGACCCCCAGGGCGCGGTCCTGTGCCTCTTCCGCGGGACGGGCAAGATGGCTCCGGAGCCGCCGCCAGGAACGCCGGGCCTGGTTGGCTGGCGCGAATTGCTGACCTCCGATCTGGAGGCCGGTTTCGCCTTCTACGCGAAGCGTTTCGGATGGACCAAGAGTGACGCGGTGGATATGGGCGCAATGGGCGTCTATCAGCTCTTCGCCCACGAGGGCGTGCAGATTGGCGGCATGATGACCCGTCCGCCGAACGTGCCGTGGTCCTACTGGGGATTCTACTTCAACGTGCCGGATGTGAACGAGGCCATAGCCAAGGCCAAGGCGGGCGGGGGCGAGGTGCTGCATGGTCCCGCGCCGGTCCCCGGAGGCCAGTTCATCGCCCAATGCCGCGACCCTCAGGGCGCGTACTTCGCTGTGGTGGCGCCCAAATAATCGCGTCCAAGCCGCCGCGGGCGTTGGGAACTTTTCGGGTGTAGCATCGGGACAGGCGCCGAATCGGGAGGACGCCGGCCCAATATGTTCGTGGAACCGCCATGACCCTGACAAACCTCGGCCGCTACGCGACCTTCGCGTTTTGCATCGTGGTCCTCCTCTTCGAGGTCGGGCATGTGTGGCGCCACCACGAATTCTGGCACCACGCCCTCGCCGTTGCGGCCTTCTCCCTGACGGTGGTCGGCGTGCATGACATGCTGCAGCGCCGTCATTCCATCCTGCGCAACTATCCGGTCCTGGGTCACGTGCGCTGGTTCGTCGAGATGATCCGACCGGAGCTGCGCCAATACCTGATGGAGTCGGACGAAGACGCGGCCCCCTTCACGCGCGTGCAGCGATCCGTGGTCTATGCGCGCGCCAAGAACGAAGGCTCTGAACGGGCCTTCGGAACCTTGCTGGACGTCTATCGCGACGGATATGAGTTCATTGGCCATTCCACCCGCCCGGCGCCGAAGGGGGACCCGACCAGCTTCCGCATCCTCATCGGCGGCGATCAATGCGCCCAGCCCTATTCCTCATCGGTGTTCAACATCTCGGCCATGAGCTTCGGCGCGCTGGGCGCGGCGGCCATCCGCGCCCTGAACAAGGGCGCCAAGCTCGGCAATTTCTCGCACGACACCGGCGAGGGCTCGATCAGTCCCTATCACCGCGAATTCGGCGGAGACATCGTGTGGGAGGTGGCCAGCGGTTACTTCGGCTGCCGGACGAGTGAGGGCAAGTTCGATCCGGACCGCTTCGCGGCCCAGGCGCGGACAGATCAGGTCAAGATGATCGAGATCAAGCTCAGCCAGGGCGCCAAGCCGGGCCACGGCGGCATCCTGCCAGCCGAGAAAGTCAGCGCTGAAATCGCCGCCACGCGCGGCGTGCCTATGGGGGCGGACTGCGTTTCACCGTCCCGGCACAGCGCCTTTTCCACGCCGCTCGAGTTGATGGATTTCATCGTCCAGCTTCGCCAATTGTCCGGCGGCAAGCCGGTGGGCTTCAAGCTGTGCCTGGGTCATCCCTGGGAATTCATGGCCATCGTCAAGGCCATGCTGGAGAGCGGCGAGCGGCCGGACTTCATCGTAGTGGATGGCGCCGAGGGCGGCACTGGCGCCGCGCCGGTTGAGTTCACCGACCACATCGGCACGCCCATGCGCGAGGGCTTGCTGCTGGTGCACAACACGCTGGTGGGGGCCGGGCTGCGCGACAAGATTCGGATCGGCGTGGCGGGCAAGATCATTACCGCATTCGACCTGGCCAGCGTCCTGGCCATTGGCGCCGACTGGGCCAATGCTGCGCGCGGCTTCATGTTCGCCCTCGGCTGCGTGCAGTCCCTGCACTGCAACACCAACCGCTGTCCGACGGGCGTGGCCACCCAGGATCCTACCCGCCAGCGCGGCCTGGTGGTGGAGGACAAGGCCCAGCGCGTCCACAATTTTCACCGCAATACGCTGAGGGCCCTGTCCGAGATGCTCGCCGCCGCGGGCCTGCAGCATCCGCGGGAGCTGTCGCCCCATCACCTCGTGCGGCGGGTCAGCGTCACGGAGGTCAAGACCTTCTCCGAAATGCACGTATTCCTGGAGCCCGGCGAGCTGCTGAACGGCCATTGCAGCCACGACTTCTACCGCACCGCCTGGGCCATGGCCCAGGCCGACAGCTTCGACCCGGCCGAGGCCGCCTTCAGGCGCGCCGTGCGCCTGGCCTGAGGCG
>PLRV01000028.1 GCA_003164925.1 Caulobacteraceae bacterium | reverse complement strand
GACCATCCTGCCGGCGGCGGCGTAGAGGCCATCAAGAGCCGTGGGCTTGCGCCTGCGGCTCTTTTTGCGTGATGCGCCGGGGACGACGGCGGCGCGGGGGGAAAGGCGGAGGAAGGGACCGGAGGGTTGAGCGACCGGGAATGGATCCGGCGCGAAACCGCCGGAGGACCTGATGTCCAATCCCCTTGAGCCGCTGTTGAACGAAATCATCGCCCGCCTGGAGCGCGGCGTGCCGCCCTGGCGCCAGCCCTGGGCGAACGGGGCCGACCCATCCACGCCCCTACGGTCCGACGGCCAGCCGTTCAGCGGGTCCAACGCCTGGCTCCTGGCGTTCGCCGGCGCGGAGCGCGGCTATACGAGCCCCTTCTGGTTCACCTTCCGGCAGGCGCTGGCGATCGGCGCGCCGGTCGCCAAGGGCGCCCGATGCGCGTTGGCGATCCTCTATAAGACCCGGGTCGTCGATGGCGGTGACGCCGGCGAAGGCGAAGCCAAGACCCTGCGCTATCTGAAGACCTACGCGGTGTTCAACGGTGCGCCGTAACGGCGGAATATGGGGAGTGTCACAATGAGTGGATGAGCTTGCTGGTTATGGCTCATGCCCGCCGAACTAACCTTGGTCAGCAATGACTGAAACTCCGAAAGGAGCGGGGGAAAATAGCATGTTCGGAAAAGGCCCAAATCGCCAAAGTCGTTTGCGGCGTGGAGGGTCAGGGTAAGACGTGCATGGCGAAAGCTATACTGCCTGAACCCTAGTTTGCAGCGGTTAACAACTGGACGGTGTCGCAGGACGACTGACGCGGCATCTCGGATGGAATGAGGACAGGGCGTTGAGGTCCTCCAAATCCCGGCTCGCCGGGAGAACCAGCCCATCCGGCGCATCCTCCATCGGAGGGGCAAGTGAACGAACAGGGCGCCTAAACACGTCGTATCTCCCACTTCCGTAATTACGGGATGCCCTGCAGCAGGCGTCGGCTCGACCGGCGGCCTGTATGGGCACGGAGCCGCCATAGTACCCAAACGCCCGGTGTAACGGCCGGGACAGCCGGGGTGAAAGCCCCGGATGGTCGCGGACATAAGCGCGGGGCGATCCACGCGAAACTCCTCACGGCCAGGGGAAGGGCGGCAGCGACTGCGATCCAACGACTTCAGAGGGGACGTGCTAACCCGTCCTATTCACACTGACGACGGCCAGTCGCCGGTAACGACCGGCTGAGCTGCGGGCGCGGGTTCTCGGTGCGCCTTTTCCATCGCGGTGTGTCCTGAGGTTTTGATCTCCGAGTGGGTTGGGACGAAGGGTTGGGCGGTTTGGGGCTCGGCCCCGCCGATCAGGCCGGGGCGGGTCGCAGGGTGATGGCGATGTGGCGGACGAGAGCGGCGTCGGGGCAGCCGGCGGCGAAGGCGATGCGCACGCGGTAAGCAGTTTCGCGGATGCGGGCGCCGATCTTCAGGAGCCTGAGGCGCAGGGTGGCGAACTCGGCCTTGGCCAGAGCGTGGGTCTTGGGCACGGCATCTCGGACGGTGAGCATGAGCCAGTAGGCTGCGGTGTGCAGGACCAGCCGCATCTGGTTGGCCAGGGGCGAACGGCAGGAGGTTCGGTCGCTCTTGAGCTGGGCCTTGTGCAGCTTGATCAGGTTCTCGGCCTNNGTGGCCTCGATGCGGGCGACGACGCGACGCTGGCGCTTCCAGGATTTGGCCGCATGACGGGTCTCGGCGAAGCCACGCACGGCCAGGGCGCCGGTCTGGGCGCGCTCGACACGGATGGGATCGGCGATGTCCTCGACCTTGGCGGCCAGGGCCTTCGTGCCGGTGACGCCGAACAGATAGTCGAGGCCGTGCTTTTCACAGAAGTCCATGAGCTCGGGCCGGCCGTAGTGGCCATCTCCGCGGATGGTCAGGCGGGTGTTCGGCCAGTGGCTGCGGATACGGCGATAAAGCCGGCGCAGATAGCCCGCCGCCTCTCTGCCCGAGGGTGTCTTGCCTGGACGCAGGATCACCGCGACGGGACGGCCCGTGGCGGTGTCGTAGATGTGGATCGGCAGGAAGCAGCGATCGTCGTAGTGAGCGTGGAACAACGAGAGCTGCTGGTGGCCATGAACGACGTCCACCGTGTCGTCGATATCCAGGATGACCGCCTCGGGTTCCCGCGCATAGCTGGCGCACCAGGCGTCGACCATGACGTAGGTCAGGCGGATGATGGTTTTCAGATCCGGCGCGTTCTCCCAGCGCGAGATGGTGGGTTGCGAGCACAGGTCGCCGCCGCTGTCGGGCAGGCGGCCGCAGGCCAGCTTGAACGCCGGATCGCCGCGCAGTCGGTCGAGGTCGTTGGCGTCCTCATAACCACAGGCGATGGCCAGAACCCGCGCCCGCAGGATCGAGGTCAGCGAATGGGTCACCAGGGCCGGATCGCGCGGGTCGGCGATCAGTCCGGCGATGCGCTCGACGATGCCGATCCGCCGGTCGGCAAGCGCCAACAACGCCACGCCACCATCGGAAGTGATACGCCCGCCATCGAAGGCCGCGCTGACTTTCTTGCGCCCCACGCTTGGCAGATCGAAGAGAAGATCGGTATCGTCATCCATGGCGGGCGTGGCGCCTCCGCGGTTCGGAACAGTGTTGGTCTGAGCAACCAAAACATATTCCAAATCAACTGGTTACGCTACGTCCGTCAGCCCGTTTCAGGCCCAGTGTGAATAAGACGGGCTAATGCTGCCAAATACCATCGAAAAGGCCGTTGGATCACTCCCGACCGTTGTCAGGTCGGGTCGGCGGGTCAATGGACTGTTCCGCCTGATGAAGGCCCCGCTCCTCTGGGAGCTGGCCTATCAGAAGATCGCCCCGAACAAGGGGGCGATGACGCCGGGTGTTGATGGCGAAACCTTCGACGGCTTCTCGCCGGAAAAGGTGCACTCGATCATCAGTCGGCTGGCGGACGGCACCTATCGACCTTCGCCGGTGCGTCGGGTGTACATCCCGAAAGCCAACGGCAAGAAACGGCCGCTTGGCGTGCCGACCACGGAGGACCGACTGGTCCAGGAAGTGGTCCGGACGCTCCTGGAGCAGATCTATGAGCCGCTGTTCTCGCAGCACTCTCATGGGTTCAGACCGGGGCGATCCTGCCACACTGCCCTGGAGCAAATCCGGGCGGTCTGGACCGGCGTGAAATGGCTGGTCGACGTCGATGTCGTCGGGTTCTTCGACAACATCGATCATGATGTTCTCTTGGGCCTGCTGGAAAAGCGGATCGCGGATCAGCGCTTCATCGCGCTGCTGCGCGGCATGCTGAAGGCGGGCTACGTCGAGAACTGGGTCTTCCATAAGACCTACAGCGGCACTCCGCAGGGTGGTGTCGTCTCCCCGCTGCTGGCGAATATCTATCTCCACGAGCTCGATGAGCTGATGGAGGCGAAGGTCGCCAGCTTCAATCGGGGAGGCAAACGTGCACCGTCGGTCGAAGGCCGGCGGATCATGAACCGCCTCGCGCGCCTCCGTAAGCAGGTGGATCAACTTCGCACCGACAGGGGCGAGGACGATCCGCAGATCGCATCCCTCTTGGATGAGATCGGTCGGTTGAAGGCGGAACGCATGACCGTTCCGGCCACCGACGCCTTCGATCCGAATTACCGGCGGCTCCGCTACTGCCGCTACGCCGATGACTTTATCATCGGTGTGGTCGGCAGCAAGGAGGAGGCCCGTCAGCAGATGGCCGAGGTCAGGGCATTCCTGGCCGAGCACCTGAAACTGGCGGTCTCCGACGAGAAAAGCGGCATCCACAAGGCTTCGGACGGAGCGCGTTTCCTGGGCTACGAAATCTGCACCACCACCAATCGCAATCCGCATCGGGCGATCTTCAATGGTCGTCCCACCCTGCGGCGCGGCCTGGCGGATCGGCTGAAGCTTCGTGTGCCCAGGGACCGGGTGGTTGGGTTCGTGAACGACAGGGGCTGGGGCGACTACGACGCCTTCCGCCCACGCCAGCGTCCCGCCCTCACCTTGTCCAGCGACGTAGAGATCGTGCTGGCGTTCAACGCGGAATGGAGAGGCTTCGCGAACTACTATGCCCTCGCCGACGATGTGAAAAGAAAGCTCAACAAGGGCGGCTACTTCGCTCTGATGAGTTGCCTCAAGACGATCGCGGCGAAGCATAGATCATCGGTTCCGAAGGTCGCCGCCCGCATGCGCGTTGGCACGGATTTTTACGTCCGCTTCAAGGTTGGAGATGAAGCCCGGGCGATCAAAATCTGGCAGTTGAAAGACCTCCGTCGCGACGTGCGGACGTGGGGCGGCCTCGATACGCCGCCTTCGCCGCAGTTCGTGTTCAGCAGGACCGAGATGGTGGAACGCCTCAACGCCCGTCAATGCGAGCGCTGCGGTAACACCGATCAGCCCTGCGAGGTCCACCACGTCAGACGGGTCGCTGAGATGGAATACGCCGGGTTGCCCCGCTACATGCGGGCGGCGCGCCAGCGAAAGCGCGTCGTGCTTTGCAAGCCCTGCCACAACGCCGTCCACGCCCACGAGCCGACCGACAAGCAACGACGGGTAGCACGCAGTCGTGGAGAGCCGGATGCGCTGAAAGGTGCAAGTCCGGTTCGGAGGGGGGCTGAGCCGCGTCCTCACTGAGGCGCGGCCAGCCTACCCTACCCGAGCAGCTGACCGACTGTCCGCAGATCTACCTCGAGGCGCCGAAGATCGACCCGGCCGTGCGGGCGGCGGCGCGCGATGCGGTGCTCGATGCGATCCCGGCCAGGTTGGAGATCGGCGGCAACACCGCCTGCTATGTGCGCGCGGCCGACCTTATCCGGATGCCGCCGCCCGAGGCGTTCGGGTGCGTGGAGGACTGGAAGTCGACCTATGCTCACGAGGCCATCCACTGGAGCGGCGCGGAGCATCGCCTGGGCCGCACCTTCGGCCAGCGGTTCGGTGACGCCGCCTATGCGTTCGAGGAGCTTGTCGCGGAAATCGGCAGTGCGGCGATCGGGCTGCGGATCGGGCTAAGGCCCCAAATCCTCGACAGCCACGCGGCGTATCTCGGTCACTGGGTCAAGATTCTGAAGGACCGGCCCGGGGCCCTGCTGGAAGCCTCCGGGCACGCCCAGAGGGCCGTCGATCACCTGCTCGCTTACAGCCAGCCGGCGCAGGCCAGCCAACCCCTGGCCGCGTAAGGGCGCCAGGCCGCTCCCCCGGTGTTGCGAGGGTTGGCGGGTTCGGCGTCCGCCCTGCCCTGCCCGATAGAAAGTCGGAGGAAGGGCGGGAGCTCGCGAGCGAACCGGGATTTGGTCCGGCGCTGGCTGCTTGAGGCTTCCATGCCCAGACCCACTCATCGTATCGACGCCACACCTTCCCAGACCGCCGATCTGTTCGCCGCCGCGCCGGGCGTGGGCGAGATGGCCGCTCGCTACGCCGGCTCGTCGCGGCCGGACGCCTCGGCCGATGTGCTCCGCGCAAGGGCCAGGGCCGGCGGCCTGGACCGCCTCAACGACGCCGAGACGCTCGAACTCCTGCTCTCACGATCGATGGCTTGCGGCGCCAAGGCTTACGCCGCCGCGCTTCTCGGCCGCTTCGGCTGCCTTCGGCGGGTCTTGGCCGCCGACCTCGCATCCCTGTCCGCGATCATCGACGCCGGCGTCGCGATCGACCTTCAGCTGATCTACGACGCCACCCGCCGTCTCGCGGCGGCGGAGCTGCCGGCCCGCTTCAGCGTCTCCTCCTGGACCGCGCTGTTCAGCTATCTGAAGCTCACCATGGCGCACTGCGAGCGCGAGGCGTTTCGCGTTCTCTTCCTCGACAAGAAGAATCAGCTGATCGCCGACGAGGTGATGAACCAGGGCACGGTCGACCATGCGCCCGTCTATCCGCGGGAGGTGATGCGCAGGTCTCTGGAGCTTTCGGCTTCCTCGCTGATTTTGGTCCACAATCACCCAAGTGGCGATCAGACTCCCTCGTCGGCCGACATCGAGATGACCAAGAAGGTCATCGACGCGGCGCGGACCCTGGGTATCGCGGTGCATGACCACGTCATTGTCGGGCGCGCCGAGGTCGCCAGCTTCAAGGCGCTGGGGTTGATCTAGGCGCGCACGCCGAGAGGCTGGCGGGACCGCCGGAGCAGAGTCAGAGCGCCAATGCCCGCTCCAGATCCGCGTGCTCGAAGGCGCTTTGCATACGCCGGACCTCAGCCGGCCGCGCGCCGATCTCGGCGGCGACATCGCGCCAGGCCCGTGTGGCCTGGCCGACCTGCGCGATGATCTCGCGCGCGGGCTTTGGACCCAGGCCGAAGAGTTCAGCGACTGATTCCACCAGGCCCAGGTCGCAGGTGCCCTCGTCCAGATCGATGTTGGTGGTGAGAATGCGCGGCCGGACGTCGGTCGGCGTGGGGTTGAGGTCGTAGGCGGGCGAAAGCGTCCAGCCGCTTTGTCCCGCCCACAGGAAGCCGTGGTTGCGCAGATGGTCATCGACGTTGGAGATCAAGACGTTGAACACCATGCGCCGGTAGAGCTCGACCGCGTCCTGCTTGGCCTGGGCGCCATGTTGGGTGAGAACGTCGACCAGCTCGGGATAACTGCCGCGTTCGCCGTCGCGCAGCCCCAGCATCGACAAGGCCGACAGAAAGGGAATGCGCGTCTCGCCATCCCGGTCGAAACGTCGGGACAGCAGAATGGACTTGTCCGCGACCTTCACCAGATCATGACGCGGCGTGCGGATGCCGGCGCGCTCGGCCAGCCTCAGCGCCACTTCTTCCCAGAGCTCGATGCTGTAGTCGTCGGTCTCCTTGGGGAACTTGGCGATCGACAAGCTGTCATGCTGGTCGATCACCGAGGCTTTCGGGCGCGCGCCGCCGAGCGAGGAGCCGGGCGCGAAGATCATTGCTAGATCTTCGTCGGTCTCTTCGTCGCGCAGGATGCGTTCGGTGACGCCCATCAACCGCCCCAGTTCGACGAGGCCCGGAACGCCGGTTTGGGTCGGAGCCCGAAAATCGGTTTCACCGGGCTCGCGGAAGCGCAACGCGCCCAGCCGCGATACGTCGGCCACGCCCAGGAGATAGTCGGCCTCAGAAAGGGCGCGCACCGGGCGGCCGTCTCGCTCGGCCTGACGGCGTTCGGCGCGCTGCATCAGCCGACGGCCCCAGGTATCGGGCGCGGAATCGCCAATCGAACCGAACATCGGCAGGCCCGCGGCCGGCGCGAACGCACCCTGCCCCAGGGTCAATGCGGGCTCCAGTGAAAAGCGGGCCGCGTGCGCCAACCAGGCGGGATGATATTCGAAGACCACGGCTTCCCCGCCGCGGCGCGCCTGACGGTGGAGCGTGCCGACCCGGCGCAGGCCGGCGGAGAAGTCGATATGAACCTCAACGTCAGCCATGGTCGCCCGCCATCACCCGCTTGAGCCGCACGCGCATGGGCAGGGCCTGGGACGCCATCGAGAGGCCAACCTCGTCCTGGCCCGGCGCGGCCACGTCCCCAAGCCGATCCAGCAGGCCCAAAGCCTGAAGCACCGCTGCATAGATGCCGATGCCAACGGCGTTGTCGCCAGCCTCTATCCGGCGCAGGGTCGAGCGTGACGTGAAGGCGCGCTCGGCGACGACCTCCGCCGGCAAGCCCCGACGCCGGCGTGCGTCCTTGATATCGCCCCCCAGCTTGCGAAGGCTGTGGCGAACGGCAGTCGAGGGATGGTGTGGCGTTGCCATGATGGCGCCTTCGCGCTCCGCTAATGGCGGATTATGTATCACCAAGCTCTCATTAAAGTAAGTGGCTCGGAGGAAAACCCTCTGTCCTGGCGCGTCCTGCCAGCCAGCGTCGGCGTGGGAATCTGCACGAGCACTTCTGCCATCAGGCCTAGAAGTCGTTGTCCAAGGCTTCGCCGCGCCGCGCGCGGACGCGGGCTTTGGAGCGTGAAAGGATCAGTCCTTCCTGGTCGTGGGCTGGATCGGCCACGCTGTGCATGTCGTCCAGAAGGTCGAAGGCCCAAAGCAGGGCGGCATAGGTCGCGACGCTGGTTGATGGCTTTCCACGTTCGGCGTCCGACACGGCGCGGCGACCCGCTCCAATCTTCTGGGCGACCTCCTCGATCGTCAGGTTTCGGCGCAACCGCGCTGTCCGCAGGTTCAACCCGAGTTCCTTCAGGGCCAATTCAACGGGATGGGGTGGAGCGAGGAGCAGCATGTTGCGGGCTGACATGGCGTTCAAGAGCCAATGGCGCGACCAGCGTCGCGGTGAGAAGCAAATTGCAGTTCGGCGGGGCGGTAGAGTATGCGCCGTTGAACGTACTTAAAGCCATTTACTGATCTCTCAAGAGCATATTATTGGCGACGGCAGTCGATGCGTGCCTTCTGGGTGGGGGTTGCCGGATGTCGGCGAGGAGAGCCGGCGGGGCCGGCGTTTTGATCAGCCCGGTCGGCTTCAGCCTGTGCTGACGGCGGAGAGGCGCAGTGTTCTCGGTGTCGGCCGACCCTCCTTCAATCTTTGGGAGGCCGGCGCTTCGTTCGGCGAGGCCCGGGGGTTATCGCGTCTAGGGGTGCGGCGGGGGTCATCGCAGGTCCCGGACCCCGAGCCCACGGCGCCAGGGATGCGGGAGCGAGTGCGAGAGGCAGTGGATTCGTCCTGTCGATGAGGGCCCGAATCCCTCTGGCTTGTTGTGACCTCGCCACCGCCCGGCGCCCCCCACAAGGGACGCTGCGCTCAAAGCCCTTGTGGGGGACACCGGCCGTCGGCGCGAGACGGTCAACGAGCCGATGGGCTCCGCACCCACTCCGAAAAGGGATTTCTCCCAATGCAACTTACAGCCTTCTCTCCCGTAACTGGCGCCATGAGCAGCTTCGAGGCCCAGGCCCTGCTGCTGGACGACCCCCGAGTCCACCCCGCGGAGGACGCTCTCCAACAGCTCGGCCACGCCTTGATGAACGAAGTGCTCGACGTCTTCTCCGAGACTGCCCTGGAGGATTTTCAGTCGACCATCTGCGAGTCCCTGATCGGCGCCTTCCATTCCGCCGCCCAGCGCATCGAGCGTGAAGCCGACAAGGCCCGGGATGATCTCAACCGCTTCGCCCGCGATTTCGACGGCTCCGAGATCGCCGACACCGAGATGCAGGCCGCCACCCAAAAGGCCCGCGCCGCCGATGTCGCAACCCAGGCCCTTGAGATGGTCCGAGACGCAGCGGCCGCCAGCTATACGACATCGACCGGCGACGTCTGGAGCCCCTGGAAGGGTTCTGCGAAGGCCTCGCGCACCACGGCCGCCCAGATCGAGGCTCGTGAAGCCATCCGGTCCGCCAAGGCCCGCAAGCACTCCGCGACCGACCCCGGCGCGATCATCGTGGCCTTCCGTGCAGCTCCCCAGGCCGATACCGCCGACGATGCGAACCGCATCTTCGACGCCCTGAACTGGGCTCTCGTCCAATGGCCGCAGATGGCGCTGGCCACGACGGGCGCCAAAGGCGGTGAGAAAATCGCCATCAAGTGGGCCAAGCAGAAGAACGTGACGCTGGTGCTCGCCAAGGCCGATTTCGACCGACACGGCCGTGCGGCGCCGTTCCGGGCCAACGACGAACTGATCGCCCTCGAACCGGTGTGCGTTCTCACCCTGACGAACACGCTCAATCCCGAGCGGGGCGCCGGAATGCAGCCTTTCGGACCGGCCCTCAATCTCGGCCAAAAGGCCGGCGAAAAGGGAATCCGTCACCAGGTGGTCAAGGCGCGGGCTTAGGGTCCGCGTCGCGGCGGCCTTCGGGCCG
>PLRV01000012.1 GCA_003164925.1 Caulobacteraceae bacterium | reverse complement strand
GGGTCTGACGCCCGCTCGCCCCCCAACGCGGAACTTTGGGGTGTCCGCTCCGCGGTTCGTCAGGATCGAGCTATCCAA
This sequence comes from Caulobacteraceae bacterium, assembly GCA_003164925.1. GTDB lineage: Bacteria > Pseudomonadota > Alphaproteobacteria > Caulobacterales > Caulobacteraceae > BOG-938. The sequence goes on along the minus strand of PLRV01000012.1, from coordinate 126,002 downwards.
CGAGCCGTGCAAAGCGCCGCGAGCACGACGCCGACAACGAGCATTGAGATGCTCGGGCCGAAGAGCAGCCAAACGCCGCTATTTGTGTTGGGCATAAATCTTGCGGCAGCGAGAACCCAGGCGAAAGAACCGATGATCATCGCGACTGCGTACGGGAGCCCAAAGCGACGGGAGAACGCTACCCAAGACCCCCCGCCAAGCCACTCTTTCCGAAGCTCAGGCCAATTCGCCACGTGATCCTTTGCGAATAGCAGGAGCAGACCGTCAACTGTCAGCTTTGCGATTACGACCAAAACGATCAATGCGATGATCGCTGCCAAAGTCATTGAAGCCCCTGCATTTGCGCGCCCGAGGTCTAGCAAGCGCTGAGTTTCCGCGAATGTCCATCTGGCGCCGCTCCCAGGGTCAAGGTCCGCTCGCCCCCCGTTTGAGCCCTTGCGGACGTCCGCTTCCCGGCATGGCTGCCGAACGGGGGCGTCGCGGCCTTGGCGGTCCGGCCGCACCCGAACCCAAGCTCACCTAGCGTCTCACATTCTCGGTGCCGATGATCCGCTGGCAATACCAACCGTCCGCGCGTCCATTGTAGACAGTGGCCTTCTCGCCAAGGCTGCACTCATAGTCAGTGATGGTCATGCGCTCCGGGATCATTTCAATGGTGACGTTCACGTCCCATGGCAACTCGGGAGCCGGGCCACCGCCCTCATTCTCGGCCTTTGCCGCCAATCCAGACGCCAGGATTTCTTCCGCGAAGCTTTGAGCCAACTCCCTGGAAGGGAAAACGAATTGGAAAAACACTGGACGAACGACCGAAAGGTCATCGCCCGCTTCACGCATCCCTTGAAGGACACGCTCGTTCAGCTTCTCTTCGAATGAGCTGGGCGTCTCCATCAAGTGACGCTAGCTTCGGTTGAGGGCCTCGGCAACTTCCGGTTCCCCCCCTCCTGCGACCTTCGCAACGTCTGTTTCCGGGCCAGCGCCGCGACGCCCTTCAGACAGCCGCAGGGGTAAATATCGGCGGGCGCCACGGATCAGAGTCTCAGCGCTAGGGGCCAGGAGAAGGCCAGCCGGGTCTGCCCCGTCCGGCGGCCTTCGGCGTCGAACCGCCGCTCGACGATCACGCCTCGTCCCAAAACGTCGATCGCCACGACGGTGCTGCAACGGGTCCCATAGACCGCGTTGCGGACGAAGACGCCGGTTCGGGCGCCGCGTTCGGTCATGGCCGCGGCGCCGGGCGGAGAGACGTCGTCGCCCAGGGGCCCCAGCATCGCCTCGGGCGGCGAAGTTCCTTCGAGCCATAGCGAGAGCGCGTCCATGAGCCGCCGGGTCTTGGGCCACGGGCGGCCCGCGTCGCCGTTGGACAGGCCGTGCAGCCCAGGTTCCAGAACGCGACATTCGATCGTTGGCCGGTTTCGCCAAAGCCGCGCCTGGGCCGCGTCAGCCACGATCAGGTTGAAGGGATTGAACAGGCCCGCCTGTTCGGCCGTGAGTTCCGCATAGGAGCCCTCAGCCAGGAGCGCGTCCTTCACCAGGTCCCCGCGCGACGGCCGCGCCGCCTGCGGCGCGCCGTAGCCGCTGAGGTTAGTCACCACGGCGACCCGGCCCTCCTCAGAAACGCCCAGCCAGCTTCCGCCGGACTGCTCATCGCGCCCGGCTAGAACCTGCGGGGCCTCGGCCCAGCGGCCGAGCGGCGCGGAGGGCCTGTCGTGGCGTTCGTCGCGATTGCCCGCCAGCACCAGCGGCCAGTTCGGATGTGTGCGCCAAGCGAGGGCCAGGACGCACACGGCCGGGTCAGGCGACGGCGCGGGTTGCGGCGATCGTCGAGGTTGTGGCGACCAGACGCAGCTTGGTCATGGCCGGCTCCTCCAGGACGCAAGGCCTAAGACTGGCCTTTGAACTAAGACTGGCCTTTATTCCCGCCCGCCGCAACGCCAGCTTGATCGGCCGTCAAGGTCCGGATTCCCGACGCCTGGACGACTGGCGCCGCCCCCGTTTTGGCCCCGAAACCAAGGCTTTTCAGCGCCCAACTTAGGTCGAAGGACCGTCGCTTGGCGGCCGGCCAGCGGCGAAAGTCGAAACCGCCTTCGATGGTCGGCTTGATCACTCCAAAGAAGGGCGAAATGTCGAAGTCGCGGGGGGTGAACAGGCCGTCCCGCCGGAGACTGATCACCTCGTTCTGCACATAGGGCGACACCTCGTAGGGCTCCTTGGCGTCCGGACTGCTCAGCGCGGTATCGGGGAGGATCGGGTAATTGATCGCGTGGAACGCCGCCGCGATCATGGTGGAGCAGATCGCGCGTGTCGGGTCGCCGTGGCCGAAGGCCAGCATCTTGCGCCGCATGGAAACCGGCACCGGCGGATAGGGCACCAGGAAACGGATCAGGTCGATGATGTAGCGCAGGTCGTACTGACGCCCCAGATAGGAGACGGTGAAATCCACCACCTTGCGCCGCTCGGCCGCGTTCAGGCCAATCGCGCGGCAGATGCGCGTGTTGAACCTGGCGTACTTGGACAGGGGCGAGGCGATCACCCCCTCGTAGGCCAGGGCCTCGATCAGCACCCGCGCCTCGCCGGTCTGCGGATCGGGCGGCAGCACGCCCTCGCCGATGTAGATCGCCGAATGCGACCATGTGGATTGGGTCAGGTATTTGATGATGCTGGCGATGCGGGTGTTGCCCTCGATCAGAAGCACGTCGCCTGGCTTGAGCGAGCGGGCCAGCACGTCGGCGGGCGGCGCGAAGAACGGCGTGTAGCCATGAATCGGCTGATCCAGGTATTTGACGATCCTGGCGCCGATTTTCTCGTTCAGACCGCTGAAGATCATCATCACCTGCGCCCCGGGCCCGAGACCCGTCCTCCCGCAATCAAAGTTGCCGATTGCCTCTTTATCGTCCAGGGTTAGTCTCCCACATACAACATAGACACGGAGCGCTCCGCTGCAACCGCGGCGCCTGAGCAGCTCCAGGGAGGACTTCAATGGCGTCCACCGGGCGTCAAAAAGAGGGATCAAAGTCTTCGCTCCTTTACGCCTGGGCGAGAGGGGCTTTGCCGCAAATGTCGGAAACAGAGCGGGTCGCCATCGAGGCCGGCGACGTTTGGTGGGACGCTTCCCTGTTTTCGGGCGATCCGCCCTGGCGCGATCTGCTGAACCTGCCGCCCCCCCGGCTGACCGCCGAGGAGCAGGCGTTCCTCGACGGCCCTGTCGAGCAGCTTTGCCGGATGATCGACGACTGGCGGGTGCGCTTCGAGTGGTTCGACCTGCCCCCTGAGGTTTGGGCCTTCATCAAGGACCGTAAGTTCTTGGGCATGATCATTCCCCGCGCTTTTGGCGGCCTGGGCTTTTCCCCGCTCGCCCACTCGGAGGTGGTGCGCAAGATTTCGACCCGCAGCCTGACCGCGGCGGTGACGGTGATGGTGCCTAACTCGTTGGGACCCGGCGAACTCTTGATGAAGTTCGGCACGGAGGCGCAAAAGCAGCACTACCTGCCGCGCCTCGCCGACGGGCGCGAAATCCCCTGCTTCGGCCTGACCAGCCTTGAGGCCGGCTCGGACGCCGGGGCCATGACCGATACCGGCGTGGTCTGCTGGGGCGAGCATGAGGGCCAGCGCGTGCTGGGCATGCGGCTGAACTGGTCCAAGCGCTACATTACCCTATGCCCGGTCGCCACGCTCATCGGCCTCGCTTTCCGCCTGGCCGATCCTGATGGCCTCATCGGCGACAAGGTCGATCTGGGCATCACCGTGGCTCTGGTTCCTGCCAACGCTGCGGGGGTGACTACCGGCCACAGGCACTATCCCGCCCACCAGGTGTTCCAGAACGGACCGACGCAGGGTCATGACGTGTTCCTGCCGCTGGATGCGATCATCGGCGGCCGCGCCCAGATCGGGCAAGGCTGGCGCATGTTGACCAGCGCCCTGGCCGAGGGACGCGGCATTTCCCTGCCCTCATTGTCGGCCGCGGGCCTGGCGATGAGCGCACGCACCGCCGGCGCCTACGCCCGCATCCGCGAACAATTCGGCCTGCCCATCGCCCGTTTCGAGGGTGTTGCCGCGCCGCTCGGCCGCATCGCCGCGGCGACCTATCTCGTGGACGGGGCGCGCCGCCTCACCTGCGTTGGTCTGGGGCAGGGCAAGAAATCCGCCGTCATCGCCGCCATCATGAAGGCCCACGCCACCGAGCGCATGCGCACGGCGGTGATCGACGCCTTGGACATCCACGGCGGCAAGGGCGTGATCGACGGACCGCACAACTACATAGGAGACCTCTACCGCGCGATCCCGATCAGCATCACGGTGGAAGGCGCCAACATCCTCACGCGCAACCTGATGATTTTCGGCCAAGGCGCGATCCGCTGCCATCCCTTCCTGCTCAAGGAGATGACGGCCCTGGCCAATGAAGACCAGGACGGCTTCCACAATGCCTTCCGCGCCCATGTGGGCCATGCCGTAGCGACCCTGTTGCGCGCGCTCGGCCGCAGTTGGACCCGCGGCGCCTTCGCGCCCCGGCCTTTTGGCGGTCCGCTTGGAGCCCACTACGGCCAGCTGTCGCGCTATGCAGCTGTGCTGGCTTTTCTCAGCGACATGGCCTTCCTCAGCCTGGGCGGCGGGCTCAAGCGCAAGGAATTGATCTCGGCGCGCCTGGGCGACTTGCTCAGCGAGCTCTATCTCCTCAGCGGCGCGCTCAAGCGCTTCGAGGACGAGGGCCGTCAGAGCACGGACGAGCCGCTGCTTGACACGGCCATGGCCGACGGGATCGCCCGCATGGAACGGGCGACGGACGAGATTCTGGCCAACCTGCCCGCTCGGCCGGTGGCCTGGCTGATGCGCCTTGTGGTTCCCGGCGACGCGCGAGCCCGGCGCGGCGCCAACGACGCTCTGCTGCTCAAGGCCGCTTCGGTGATCACCGAGCCGGGGCCGGCGCGCGATAGGCTGACCGCCAACGTATTCCTGCCGGACGACGACGGCGTGGCCCAGGTGGAGCACGCTTTCGCCTTGACGGTCGCCGTCGAACCTATCCGTCGGCGGCTGCGGCAGGCCAGGATCAAGGACTGGCGCGAAGCGAAGATCCAAGGGCTGGTCTCTCCTGATGAAGCCGAGGCGCTGGAAGCGGCCGAGGCGGCCGTGCGCCTGGCCTGCGCGGTGGACGCGTTCGCGCCGGGCGCGCTGGAGCCGCACCGGGCAGGGCCGGACCCCAGCGAACCTCAGGCCAAGCCGGTTGCAGTCACAAAAACGCCTGGCTCGAAAAGGAGAGCGCCATTAACGGCCGCCCCCCCGTCTATCTGATCGACGGCGCCCGCACGCCCTTCATCAAGGCTCGCGGCGGACCGGGCCCGTTCAGTCCTGTGGACTTGGCCGTCGCCTGTGGCCGCCCCCTGCTCCTGCGCCAGCCCTTGAAGGCGGACGCCTTCCAGCAGGTGGTGCTGGGCTGCGTCAATCCCATCGCCGAGGAGGTGAACCCAGCGCGCATCGCCCAACTGCGGCTCGGCCTGGACGAGGCGACCCCCGCCTACACCGTTCAACGCAACTGCGGCTCTGGCATGCAGGCGATCGACGAAGGCCGGCGGCTGATCCAGGCAGGCGACGCGGACCTTGTTCTGGCCGGCGGGACCGAGGCGCTGAGCCACACGCCCCTGCTGTGGCCACGCACGGCGGTGGATTGGTTCGCCCGCCTGAACGGGGCCAGGACTCCGGGGCAAAAGCTGCTGGCCCTGCTGGGTCTGCGCCTGTCCTTCTTCAAGCCGGTGATCGGGCTGGAAAAGGGCCTGACCGATATAGTCAGTGATCTGAATATGGGCCAGACCGCTGAGCTCGTCGCCTACCTGTTCGACATCAGCCGCGCGGACGCCGACGCCTATGCGATGCAAAGCCACCATCGCTTGGCCGCGGCCCAGACCGAAGGACGGCTCGGCGAGATCGAACCCATGTTCGCCGCCAATGGAACCGCCTACGACCGCGACGATGGGGTGCGTCCGGACTCGACCCTGGAGAGCCTGGGCAAACTCAAGCCGGTGTTCGAGAAGCCCTACGGCAAGGTCACCGCCGGCAATTCCAGCCAGATCACCGACGGCGCCTGCTGGACCGTCCTGGCCTCGGAGGCGGCGGTGAAACAGCACGGGCTTCAGCCGCTCGCCCGCATCCTAGACTGCACATGGGCGGGCCTTGATCCACGCATCATGGGACTGGGACCGGCCATTTCCAGCGCCAATCTCATGAAGCGGCAGAATCTCACGTTGGACGACATCGCCCTGTGGGAGCTGAACGAGGCTTTCGCCGCCCAGGTTCTGGGCTGCGTCAAGGCCCTGGCCGATGCGAAGTTCTGCAAGGACGTGCTGGGCTGGGACGAGCCGGTCGGCGCTATCGATCCGGCCAAGCTGAACCTAGACGGCGGCGCCATCAGCCTGGGCCACCCGGTCGGCGCCAGCGGGGCGCGGATCGTGCTGCACGCCGCCCACGCCCTGAAGCAGCGCGGCGGCAAGCTGGCCATGGCCAGCCAATGCATCGGCGGCGGCCAAGGCGGATCGATGCTTTTGGAGGCCGTTTAGCCATGGGGATTTGGAACAAGATCGATGGCGACCGGCTTGAGCTGGGCGGTCCGGTTAACGAGGCCGGCCCGAGCGGCTGGAGCCTCACGCGGCGGCCCGACGGTATCGCCTGGTTGGTGCTCGACGCGCCGGGCCTATCCACCAACCGCATTGACGCGGCCATGCTGACGGCGCTGAACGACATCCTGGCCGGGCTGGAGGCCGATCCGCCTCGGGGCCTGGTGCTGCGCTCGGGCAAGCGCTCGGGATTCATGGTCGGCGCCGACATCGCCCAGTTCCGCGCGGTGAGCGATGCGGCGCTGATGGCCACCGAACTGGCCAAGTTGCACGCCGTGTTCGACCGCCTGGAAGCCCTGACCTTCCCCACGGTGGCGGTGGTGCACGGCCATACGCTCGGCGGCGGGCTGGAGATTTCCTTGGCTTGCCGATACCGCATCGCCCTGTCCAGCGCTCAGCTCGGCTTTCCCGAGGTGCAGCTTGGCCTACATCCGGGCCTGGGCGGCGTGGGCCGCTCGATCCGTCTGGTCGGTCCGAGCCAGGCCCTGCCCCTGATGCTGACCGGCCGCACCCTGCGCGCGCCGCAGGCCCGCCGCATGGGTCTGGTCGATGCGGTGGTCGAGGAGCGCCATGTCGCCGCCGCCGTGCGCGCGGCCATCGACGGCAAGCTCCAGCGCCGGCCGCTGAAGGGGCTCGACCGGGCGCTGGGGTCAGGCCTTGGCCGGTCGATCTTCGCCGACCTGCTGAAGGTTCAGACGGCCAAGAAGGCGAGACCAGAGCATTATCCGGCGCCCTACGCCCTGATCGACCTTTGGCAAAAGCACGGCGGCGACTTCAAGGCCCTCAAGGCGGAAGAGATCGGCTCCTTCTCCCGCCTGTTGGTCACGCCCCAGGCGCAGAATCTGGTGCGCCTTTTCTTCCTGCGCGAAGGCCTCAAAGGCTGGGCCAAGGGCGGCGGAGCGATCGAACGGCTGCACGTGGTCGGCGCCGGCGCCATGGGCGGAGACATCGCCGCCTGGTGCGCCTATAGCGGCCTGACCGTGACCCTGGCCGACATCAGCCCCAAGGCCCTGGGCGGGGCGATGAAACGGGCGGCCAAGCTGTTCGACCGACGTCACCTGAAAGGCAAGCTGCTGCGCGAGGCCGCCGATCGGCTGATCCCCGATCCTAAGGGCGAAGGCGCGGCGGGCGCTGATCTGGTGATCGAGGCCGCGCCTGAAAAACTGGAGCTGAAGCAAAAGATTTTCGCCGGGCTCGAAGCGGTGATGAAGCCTGGCGCGATCCTGGCCTCCAACACCTCCAGCCTGCGCCTGGAAGACCTTCGCGCGACTCTGGCGCGGCCAGAGCGGCTGGTGGGCGTGCACTTCTTCAATCCGGTGGCGCAGATGCAGCTGGTGGAGGTGGTCCGACATGACCAGGCTGATCCGGCCGCGCTGGCGGCCGCAGGCGCCTTCGTCAACCGCGTTTCGCGCCTGCCCGCGCGGGTCAATAGCGCCCCGGGCTTCCTGGTGAACCGCGCTCTGATGCCCTATGTGCTCGAGGCTATGGTCATGGCCGACGAAGGCTTGCCCCTGGAGGCGATCGACGAGGCGGCAGAACGATTCGGCATGCCCATGGGGCCGATAGAACTGGCCGACCAGGTGGGCCTGGATATCTGTCTGGACGTGGCCGAAATCCTATCGCTGGGCCTCAAGACCCCCCTGCCCGCAGTCCCCGACTGGCTGACCGTCAAGGTCAAGGACGGCGCACTTGGCCGAAAGACCGATAAGGGCCTGTACGCCTATCGGAAAGGCAAGCCCGTCAAGCGTCCCGTGGCCAAGCCGCTGGACGACAGGGCGGTCGACCGCCTGATCCTGCCCATGCTCAACGCCTGCGTGGCCTGCCTGCGCGAGGACGTCGTCGCCGACGAGGAAACGATCGACGGCGCCATGGTGTTCGGCACGGGCTTCGCCCCGTTCCGCGGCGGCCCGATGCGATATGCCCGCGAGCGCGGAGTCGCCGAAGTCGTGGCGGCCCTGCAGGGACTTGAGGCCAGTTGCGGTCCACGCTTTGCGCCTGACGAGGGCTGGAAGGCGCTGAGCCCATGAACGCGCCCACGCCGGGACTGGAACATTCGCCCGTCGTGCACCAGGACGTGGAAGCCTGCGTCGACGCCCTTCTCAGCCAGATCGGCAAGTCGGTGGTGATGGGCTTGCCGCTGGGTCTAGGCAAGGCCAACTCGATCGCCAACGCCCTGTTCGCCCGCGCCGTGGCCGACCCCTCCATCAGCCTGCGCATCCTCACCGCCCTGACGCTGGAGAAACATCAGTCCCTGCCCGACATCGCCCACCGCCTGGTGGACCCGATTATCGAGCGGCTGTTCGGCGGCTATGAGGACCTGACCTACGCACAGGCCGTGCGCTCGGGCCGGTTGCCGCCCAACATCGAGGTAGCGGAGTTCTTCCTGACGCCAGGCCGCTGGCTGAACGCCGATTTGGCCCAGCGCAACTATATCAGCGTCAACTATACCGAGGCCTTCGGCCTGCTCGCCGACCGGGGCATCAACGTGATCGCCCAATTGGTGGCGCGGCGCGGCGAGGGCGCGCAGGCGCGCTACAGCCTGAGCTGCAACGCCGACGTCACCCTCGACGAGTTGCCGGTCATCCGCCGGCGGCGCGGCTCGCGCGAGCCTCTGGTCCTGGCCGGTCAGGTGAACCAGGAGCTGCCCTATATGCTGGGCCCGGCGGATCTGCCGGCCTCGGCCTTCGATCACATCCTGGATGCGCCCCGCTACGCCTTCCAGCTCCACGCGCCGCCGCGCGAGGCGGTGAGCCTGGCTCAACACGCCATGGCCCTACACGTGGCCGGCCTGGTGAAGGACGGCGGCGCGCTGCAAATCGGCATCGGCGCCCTGGGCGACGCGATCGCCTGGGCCCTGACGCTGCGCCACACGCGCAACGCGGCCTTCCGCGAAGCCTTCGCCAGGCTGGGCGCCCATGCAGCGGACGACGGCGCCCTGCAGCCCTTCGCCGAGGGGCTTTACGGGGTCACCGAAATGCTGGTCCCCGCCTTCGTGGACCTGTGGCGGGCCGGGGTGCTGAAACGGCGGGCGGGAGACGGCGCGGTGGCGCACGGCGGTTTCTTCGTCGGCTCCAAGGATTTCTACCGAACTCTGCGCGAGATGCCGGACGCGGATCGCGCGGGCTTCCGCATGACCAGCGTCTCCTTCACCAACCGCTTGAACCACCAGGACGAGGAGCAGCAGCGGGTTGACCGGCGCGACGCCCGCTTCATCAACGCCGCCATGATCGCCACGGTGTTCGGCGACGTGGTCTCCGACCGGCTCGAGAACGGAAAGGTGGTGTCGGGCGTGGGCGGCCAGTTCGACTTCGTCGCCCAAGCGCACATGCTGGAGGGCGCCAGAGCCATCATCGCCCTGAACGCCGTGCGCCAAAGCGACGGCAAGACCGAATCCAACATCCGCTACGCCTATGGCGCCTGCACCATCCCCCGCCACCTGCGCGACATCGTGGTCAGCGAATACGGCGTGGCGGACCTGCGCGGCAAGTCCGACCGGGACGTGGTCTGCGCGATGATCGGCATCGCCGATTCCCGTTTCCAGGAGGGCCTGCTGGCCCAGGCCAAGACTGCTGGCAAGGTGGAGCCGGGCTACGAGATTCCTGCCCGGCAGCGCGACAACACCCCCGAAAGCCTGGCGCGCAAACTGGGCCAGACGCGCGCGAACGGGATCTTGCCGGCCTATCCTTTCGGCTCGGACCTGGATGCGGATGAGCAAGCCCTCGCCTCAGCCCTGGAGCGGCTGAAGGCCATGACCGCCACGCCCGCGTCGCGCGCCCGCGCCATCGCCCGCGCCCTGACCCTGCCCGCGCCCTCGGCGGAAGAGCGCCAGCGGTTGGCGCGGCTGAGCCTGGACACGCCAAAGAGCCTGCAGGAGCGCATCCTCGGGCGCCTGGTCCTGCTGGCGTTGCGCGCGATCGGGCCGTAGAGCCCCAGCTTACGCCACCGAGGACGACCCCGAACTCGAGCCGCCGGTCAAGCGCTGCAGGCCGGCTTGGTAGTTGGCCAACTCGGATGTCAGGTAGGCGGGCGCCGTGCCCCCTTGCGCCGCGGCCTTGGCGGCGGCCTCGGAGGCCAGGGTCGGCGGACTGACCAGATCCTGATAGGCCTGCTTGAGGGTGGTGATGGCGACGTTCAGGGTGTTGGCCGCCGATTGAGCGCTGGCGGCTGAGTTGAGATTCATGGTGGACGTCAGGTCGAGGCCATATTCGCGTAACTGGCTGGGGTTAGTCAGGCCGTTGGTCGTCTGAACCGTGCGGATGACCCCCGCGTTGAGCCCCAGCGAAGCCAGCACGTCGGTGGAGTTGTTGGTCACCGAGGCCAGGCCCGGATTGGACGGCGCGGAGTCCAGCTCGATGTAGGAGCTGGTGTCGGTGGGTGTGATGCTGAGTTCGCTGGTGGACCCCATGGGCTCCACCGCGGCCGTGCCGTCCGAGCCCAACACCGCGTTGATCTTGGCGGTCAAGGTGGTGAGCGTGTCGGTCGCGCCGACCGTGATGGCGGTCTGGGGACCGCCCGGCGAGGTGCGGATATAGAAGCTATCGCCGGCCTGGATGGCGGTATTGCCCACGATCAGGGTCGAACCGGCGGCGTTGATCGTGCCCTGCGGCAGGCCCAGCAGGTTCAGGGCGGAGGTGCCGGTCGCCGAGGCCGCGATCGCCGTCGGAGCCGACTGGCCGTTGCTCCCCGCCAAACGATCCGTGTAGGTCACCGCGCCGCTCGTGGCGTCCACGCCGTTGACGAAGCCCTCGGTGGCGCCGGCGTCGGCCAACGTCGAGGGATCGTTGGCGATGGTTCCGGTCAGATAGGCCTGGCCGCCCGCAACCGCCATGCCCGTGGCTGTCTCGGTCGCCCCGGATACGCCCATATAGGTGACATTGTTGCTGGACGAGGGCGTCAGGCTGGCGGAAACCGAGGCGACGAAACTGTCCTGCTCGCCGGTGAAGCTCTGGCCGACATTGGCCGCCTTGATCGTGGGGGCGACCACCGTGCCGCCCACCAGAACCTGGTTGCCGCTGATTCCAATACCCGCCACGCTCAAGACTTGGCCCAAGGTCTGAGAGCCCGTGGCGGTTGGCATATTGGCGCCGTTCAGGGCGAAGCTGCGCACCACCGCCTGGGAATTTTCCTGGCCCACCGTGTACAGACTGTTGTTGGCGGCGTTGTAGGCGATCCCGCCCGACGTGCTCTGGCCGCCCACCGCGCCGTATTGGGTGGCGAAGGTGGGCGAGCCGGTGGAACTGAAGCCCTGAATGTATTCGTCCGACGAGCCCTGCGGGGTCTGGCCGCCCACCGAGCCGGTGGTGGAGCCGCTGACATAGACTGAACCGTCCGAACCGAAGGCCACGCCCGACGAAGTCGTCGTACCGCCCGAGGCGGGAATCGTGGCGTTCCAGCCCGGCGAGCCATCGGGATTGAACACCTGGACGAAGGCGGTGCTCTTGCCTGAGTTCGATACGCCGTAGGCGTTGGTGGTGGAGGCGCTGCTGGCGTTGGAGCCGACCACGGCCACAGTGCCGTCAGTATTGACCGCCAGATTATAGCCCGAGGCGTCGCTGCCGTCGCTGAGCACCTTGGTATAGATCAGGTTGCCGGTGGAATCGTACTTGAGCAGGGCCACGCCCTGGTCGCCCGGCACGGTGACGCCAGACACTGAACTGGACACGTTAGCCACCATATAGACTGAACCGTCCGACCCCGTTGTTTCGGCATCCACGGCGTTGACCCCGGACGGCAGGCCGCGGGCGAAGATCCCGCCAGTGGGCACATTGGCATTGTTGGCCGACACGCTGTTCGCCGCCGGCGGCGTCCCCACCGCGCTGTTGGCCGTCTGCAGCCCCACCAACTGCTCGCCCGCGGCGGTGGCCGTGGGGGTCCCGGTGGCCGACATCGTTTTGGCGCCGCCGGTGGCCTGGGCGACGTAGACAGCGGCGGCGGTGGATGGCGATGAGAAGCTCAGGCTTTCACCGGCCGAACCGTTGATGGTGAAGCCGTACTGGGGCTCGCCGGCCGTGGAGGTGGGCTGGCCGTTGACGTAGGTGGTGGCGGTCGCGTTGCCCAGGCCGGCCACGCTGAAGGTGCTTCCCACGCCTGCCGCGCTAAGCTGGGTATTGATGTAGCCAGCCACGTTACTCATGGTCCGCGGCGTGGAGCCCATGCCGCTCAGGTCGATGTTCACCACCGTCGGCGCCGTACCTGGGGTCGCATAGCTATTGGCGACGCTCACGGTGAACTGAACAGCGCCCTGCAGGGACGGCACCGCGGCGGACGGGTCGCCGGTGTAGACGATGCCGGTGTGGTAGCTGTTGTTGGCGCCGTTGGGGATGCCCACGCTCGACTGCGCGGAGGTGGACACCTTGCCCGAGGTCACGTTGAAGCTCTGAAAAGGCGCGCTATTCAGGTAGCTTTCCACCTGGCTGAGGCCGGACGAGAACGCGGTCTGCAGTTGAGTGTTGGATACCGACGACGAGGCGCTGGACGAGGCGTTGGAAACAGCCGTCTGAGCCAGATCGTTGAGCGTGTTCAGGCCCTGATAGAGCGCGAACAGATTCTTGTAGTCTTGCGAATTTGAGCCGCCCGAGGCGCTCAGGGTGGCGGCGCTTGTGTTGATGAACGGCGTGCCCTCCACCGCATTCTGCACGGCGGTGGAGACGGCCGGCGTGGCGCCCGTGTTCCATGGGGCCGCCGGCGCATTGGCGGCCGCGCTTGAGGCGCTGGAGGAGCCCAGGCCCTCCTTGGCGTCGTAGTAGGCGGTCAAGGTGGCGACGGAATTGGAGGTGCTGCTGCTGCTCGACGCGCCAAACAGGCTCAGCGCAGCCTGGCCCTGATAGTAGCTGATGAGGGACGCGCCTGAGAGCGAACTAACCATGAAGCTTTCCGAAATCCGCCCCGCGCCAGTGTCGCGCGCGGGGCTTTAGGAACGATTAAGAAACACGCGGCTCACACGGCGTAGCCGAAACGTTGGGCCAGGGGTTCAAGCAGCGGCAGCACCGGAGCAAGGCTGGCCGCGTGCCGCTTCCACACGCCAAGGCCGTCCCTGTTCAGGCCGCGCCGCACCTGATCGGCGCTGGGCGTGCGGATGTTGCGCCGGGCCGCGGTCACCGCGAAATCGGTCATGGCGTCGCTCCATTCGAGCCCCAGGAAGGCGCACAGCCTGCGCAGGGTCCCATCGAAGTCCTGCACCAAGTCCTCATGCCGATAGACGAACACCGGATTGCCGGCCCGGGCCATGAACAGATCAATGATCTGCGTGGCGGCGACGTACAGCGCCGCGCCGCGCTCCAAATCCATCAGTTCATAGGTGACGGGGGTCATCTTGAACGGATTGCGGAAGCAACTGAACACCACGTCGCGCGGATCGCGCCGCGCCACGATGATCTTGGCGTCCGGAAACAGCTTGCCGATCAGAGGCAGCCACAGGCTGTAGAAGGGCTGCTTATCGACGAACACCTTGCCTTGGGGCTCCACGCCAAGCTGGCGAACGCGGCTCCAGTAGACCTCGCGCCAGCGATCGGCGTCCGCCGCGTCCATCTGCGCCAGGGCGCCCACGCCCACGGGCGGATCCAGATAGGCGTCGATGACCGGCGCCAGGGTTGGGTGCTCCTCCAGGGCTACGATGTCGCCATGCCCCGCCAGCGCCTGTTCCAAAAGGGTGGTGCCCGAGCGCGGAAAGCCGAGCAGGAACACATGGCCGGCGGCGGGCGGACGGTGCGCGCCGGCCGCGGGGGTCCAAAGGGCGCCATCGGCCGCCGCATATTGGCGCGCCAGGCTTTGGCAAAGGTCCAAGCCGGCCATGGGCTCGGGCCCAGCGCATTCGCCGACGTAAAGATCACGAAAAATGCGGGCCGAAGCGGCGTAGCGGGCGAAGGCCTCGCCCGGCCGGCCCTGCCGGTCCACCGCCTCGCCGCTCAGGCGCAGCGCCTGGGCCTTTTGCAAGGGCGCGGCCAGGCGGCCGTCGATGACGGGTTGAAGCTGGGCCACGGCCTTTTCAGGGCGGCTGGCGTGCAGCTCAAGCTGCGCCAGGGCGATCGACGCCGCCGGCTGGCCCGGACACAGCGCCAGGGCGCGCTCGGCGCTCGGCCGCACCTGCTCCCACCGGTGTTGCTTGGCGGCCAAGGCCGCCAAGGCGCCATGCGCATCCGCCAGCCCCGGCGCTAGTTCGACGGCATGGCGAAAGCTGGCGGCGGCGCCCTCGTCGTTGGCCATCATCTCCAGGGCCAGGCCCGCGCCGAAGAAGGCCTCGGCCAGACCGGGGTCCTGCTGCAGAATTTGGGTGAATAATTGCAGCGCGCCGAGCCCATCGCCGGTGGCCAAGCGCGCGAGAGCCGCCTCGGCCAGGGACTTCAGGCCGCCGGTGTCGGGCGCCGACATGACGGACGTTCAGCCTAGGCGGCGGTGGCGGTGGACAGGGCCGTGGCGAGTTCCGACGTCTCGTCTTCCGACTCATTGGCGGCGACGGCGCTTTGGGTCGCGGACCCGGCGACGGCGTTCGACGTTGCGCTGGCGGACGAGTCCTGATCGGCGCCGTGGTGATGGTGGTGATGATGAACGGCGGGCGTCGTGCTCTGGGTGGGATCGGTCTGGGTCGAGCCGGCCTGGGTGGAGCTGGTCTGGGTCGAGCTGGTCTGGGTCGAGCTGGTCTGGGCCGTTTGGGTCGAGGTCGAACCCGAGGCCGAAGCGCCGCCGGAGGAGTCGGCTTGGGCCGCGATCAGGCTGGCCAACAGGTCGGGCGAGAGCTGCACGGACAGGCTGCTGGGCGCGGACCCGGAAGTCGAGGACGAAGTCGAACCGGTCGAGCTGGTCGAGCCGCCCGGCACATCCTGCCCGGCGCCGAATGCCGAGGCTATGCCGCTGAACGGTGAGCTGCTCATCGCCGACTGTATCTCGGAGATCAGGTACTGCACTGAATTGGTTGAGATTTGCATGGCAATCGCGTCCTCCGCGCCATCCGATGAGGTCCAGGCCCTGGCGGCGGATCGCCAGAGCCATAGGCCTTATCTGCAAGCGGCGGGCCGCGAGACGTCTAGAGGCTCAGGCGGCGTCAGACAGCCCGAGGGCTTGGCCGTCGGAGCCCCGCAAGGTCCAACCGCCGCGCCGCTTGAGATAAAAGACATAGTAGGCGGCGAACAGGCCCATCACCGCGACATTGAACAGCAGACTCGGGCGGCCCGTCTTGGCGTCCGCCAGATCGGCGGCCGCCACCCCCGCCAGGGCGAGCAGGGCGAATATGGGCGCAAGGGGATAGAGCGGCATGCGGTAGCAGGCCCGGGCCGTGCGCCCGGTGCGGCGACCGACCATCGCCGCGATGCAGACCCCCGCATAAATCAGCACCAGGCCGTTGGCGGTCAGCATGACCAGCAGGTCCAGATTCAAAAAGCAGCAGGCCGCGGTGATCGCTCCCATGATCAGGGCCGAGATCCAGGGGGAGCCGAATCGGGGATGCACCGCGCCCAGAGCGCGATTCCACACCCGCGGCCACACGCCGTCGCGCGCGCTGGCGTAGAGCTGTCGGGCATTGATCAGGGCGATGGCGATCATGGCGTTGACGATGGCGAAGGCCACCCCCAGGCTGATCGCCTCGCCCAGCCAGGCGCCGCCGTTGGCCAGGACGAAGGCCGGGAGCGGGTTGTCCGCGCCGAGCACCCCCTTCAGGTCGCCCACACCCGTGGTGAAGGCGGCGACAGGCGTGAGTTCGGCAACGGCGGCGAGGGCCAGAGACCAGAAGATCACCCAGGCCATGCGCTGGCGGGCCTCGTACATCTCCTCGCCAAAATAGCAGGCGCCGCCATAGCCATTGAACGCGTAGATCGCCCCCGCAGTCGCCAGGCCGATCGCGGCCAGCGGGGTGGGCCCGAGCCTGCCTGCGGCGTCGAGCATCTGTGGGTGGAGCAGCACCGCCTCAACCCCGCGATGCGCGTGCAGCGCCCCCAGACCCGACAGCAGGGCCACCGAGGCCAGCTCCACCGCCAGGAAGACGCCGGTGATCCAGGCGTTGATGCGCACGTGCAGCACCGACAGGACGGTGACGAGGGCGCAGGCCGCCAGGGCTACGGGCATGGCCGGCGCCCCGGGGATGACCACGCCGAGGTATTCGGCCAGCCCCAGGGCCGTGACGGCCTGACCCAGCCCTCCGCCCACGATGTTGAGGCCGAGGGCCATGAACCCGCACGAAGGACCCAGCGTAGCGCCGATCATGGAATATTCGCCCCCGGTCAGGGGAAAGGCGGAGGACAGCTCGGCGTAGACATAGGCCGTGGCCAGAGCCAGCATCCCCGCCGCCACAAAGCACCACAGCGCGCCTGTCCCGGCCTGGCGGATCACATCCTGGCCCATGATGAAAACCGAAGCGGCGGGCGTGATGGCGGACACGGTGATGAGCAGCGTGCCCAGACGATGCATGCTCTGTTTGAGCAAAGCCGTCATGCCGGACCAGACTCGGCTGCCGGCGTCTCGGTCTCGGCGGCGTAACGGGCGGCCAACACCGCACACACCATGAGCTGCATCTGGTGGAACAGCATGAGCGGCACGATCATGGCGCCCACCGCCGCGGCGGGAAATAGCACCCCGGCCATCGGAACGCCCGAGGCCAGGCTCTTCTTGGAGCCGCAGAAGACGATGGCGATCTCATCCTCGCGCGAGAAGCCAAACGCCCGCGCCGCCCAGGTCGTGGCGCATAGGACCGCGGCCAGCAGGACGGCGTCGACCGCCAGCACCATGGCCAGATCGGCCGCCGACACCTTGCGCCAGATGCCCTGCACCACCGCCGCGCTGAATGCGGTGTAGACCACCAGCAGGATCGACGAGCGGTCCACCCGTCCCATCAAGGTCTTGTGCCGGGCCAGAAAGGTTGCGGTAAGCGGGCGCGACAGGTGCCCAGCCAGGAACGGCAGGAGCAGTTGGAGGGCAATCGATTCGATGGAGTGGAGCGAGATCCCGCCGCCCTTGACCCGCGCGCCCATGAACAACCCGACCAGCACCGGCGTGATGAAGATGCCGGCCACATTGGACAGGGTGGCGCTGCACACCGCCGCCGGCACATTGCCTTTGGCGATGGACGTAAAGGCGATGGAGGACTGCACGGTGGAGGGCAGAAGGCACAGGAACAACACGCCCGCGACCATGCCCGGGTTCATCAGCCCGCCGCCCACACTGCGGAAGGCCAGTCCCAGAACTGGGAACAGCACGAAGGTTGAAGCGGCCACCAGCAGGTGCAGCCGCCAATGGCCGATGCCCGTCAGCATGGCCTCGCGCGACAGCTTGGCCCCATGCAGAAAGAACAGCAGGGCGATGGCGGCGTTGGTGATCCAGCCGAACGCTACAGCGCCCTGACCCCGGCAGGGCAGGATGCTGGCCACGGCGACCGTACCGATCAAGAGCAGCAGGAACGGGTCGAGTCCAGGAACCCTCAAACGCATGATTCTTGTCCGCCGCGGTGGTGCGGTTGTGGGTGGGGCGGTCCGGATGTTCCACCAGGGCGCCTTGACCGTGTTGGAGGCGTACCGAGTCCGGCGTGGCGATGCAACGGACCCGACCTCTATAGCAAACGGCCCCGCCGAGGCGGGGCCGCAGGCCTTCGTCTATAGCCAGGCTAACTCAGCCGTTGTCGTCGCTGGCGGCGTTCGGATCGATCTGCACGGGCACGAAGATATGCTGCCCGCTGCGGGCCACCAGCAGGAGCACGTCCTTGCGCCCGGCTTTCTTGGCTTCCGCCACGGCGGCGGACAGAGCGCCGGTCGTTCCGACCTCGCGCCCGTTGGCCTGGACGATCACATCGCCCGATTGCAGGCCCTTTTGAGCGGCGTCGGAATTGCGCTGCACGCCCTGAATAGCCAGACCGCCGCCATCGCTGGGAACCACGCGCAGGCCCAGGATGTGCGCGACCTCGCCGGAGGCGTCGGGCCCGTCCTTCTGCTGGAAGCCCTTGCGCAAAGAGGCTTCCTCGGGACGGATGCCGGACTTGATTGGGATCTCGCGCACCTGTCCGTCACGCAGGATCTGCAGATGGATAGTGTCTCCGCCGCGGGCCAGGCCCACTTGGCGCGTCAGGTCCGAAGCCGAGGTGATGTCGTGGCCATCGGCCTTCGTCACCAGGTCGCCCGCCTTCAGGCCTGCCTGCTCAGCCGGCCCGCCGGGGGTCAGATCCGCCACCAGCGCGCCATCGCGCGCCTTCATGCCCAAGCTGGAAGCGATGTCGGGCGTTACATCCTGGATAGACGCGCCAATGTAGCCCCGGGTCACCTTGCCGTCTGCGATGAGCTGACGGGAAATCGACGCTGCGACGTCAGCGGGAATGTCGAAACCGATGCCCACCGACCCGCCTGAAGGCGAGAAGATGGCGGTGTTCACGCCTACCACGCGGCCATACAGGTCGAAGGTCGGACCGCCGGAATTGCCCCGGTTGATGGGGGCGTCAATCTGCATGTAGTCGACGTAGCTGCTGTCGGACACGTTCTGGCGCGCCAAGGCCGAGACAATGCCCGCGGTGGCCGTGCCGCCCAGATTGAACGGATTGCCCAGCGCCACCACCCAGTCGCCGACGCGCGGCTTGGCGCGGTCTTCAAAGCTGACATAGGGATATTCGCCGGCCTCGACCTTGATCACCGCCAGATCGGTGGCCGGATCGCGGCCCACCACATGCGCCTTCAAGGTGCGCTTGTCGTTGGTGCGCACGGTGATCTTGTCCGCACCCTCGACCACGTGGTTATTGGTGACGATGTAGCCGTCGGGCGAGATGAAGAAGCCCGAGCCCGTGGCCTGTGTCGGCTCAGGCTTGGCGGGTTGTTGCGGAACCGCGCGGAAGTCGAATGGCGCCGCGCCGCCGCCCTGGTCGTCCTGATCATCGCCGCCGCCGAAGGGCGCAGCGCCTTCGAGCGCGGCGCGGTCCGGGCCGAGCTTACCCTCCACATCGATCGACACCACGGCGGGGGCGACCCGCTCGATGATGTCGGCGAAGGAAGCGGGCGCGCCGGGCGGGGCCACGGAGGCGCCCGTCGCTGCGGAAGGCGGCGCGTTCACCGGGTGTCCGGGCTGGGCGCCCGCCTCGGCGAAATAGCCGCCGGCGCCGACCAGCACCGCCGCCAGGGCGCCGATGGCTACGCTGGCGGTTAAAGAGCTTTTCTTGTTCTGGGACACGTTGGAGATCTCGCTATGGGTTTGCAAAAAACGGAATCTGAATGGACTTTATAGGGCCGGGTCGGATCAAATCCTTGGCGGGATTGAGGCAGGTCTGCGGCCGCGCCGCTGGCTCCGTAAGAACGACACCTGGCGCCGACCAAGCCGTTATTTAACCGCCGAATTCGAGCGGCGGCAAGGTTCAGGCTCCGGCGCCGGAAAGCCATCAGGCCCTAGTGTGGCGATTCGGAAATTCGCGCCCGGCTTGTGGAGAGCGCGGAGCGCGTTTCTGAATCTACAGCCACGCCAGAAGTATATGATTCTAATGTGCTTTTTTGAATCTGAAGTTCGCTCCACGGCTTACCCAAAGCGCAGGCGAACTTGAGATTCAGCACACTAGATGGCTCGTTCGTCCGCAACGCCATCGATGGCGGGACAGACAAAACGAGCGGCCAGACTGCCGTCGCGCAGGAAAATGCTGATTTCAGCCGTCTCCCCGCCTTTCGCGATGGTTCGGCCCATGCGACGCGCGGCGGATTCCGCCTTGGCCCCACTGAAGAACAGCATCTCGTTATCAAAGGGCTCGGCGCTGACCGTCCAGCCGTCGCCTGCCGGGGTCACCGAAATCATTCGGAGCATTCCGCGTCTCCTGCCTTGCTGCGGCAAGCGCAATGTAGGGGGTCCCTGTTCCAGCAAGATAACCGGAATGTAACGTCTCGTCGCATCAAAGGAAATTTATCGGGGGTGCGGCGAACGGCTGGGCTTGAAGGATCGCGCCAACGGCCCATAGGTTCCCATCCTCAAAGCCGGGAACCCAACCCGAGAGGTCTAGGCTGTGTCCGAGCTCCGCGCTATCGGCCCTATTGAAACGGTGAAGAAGCTCCCTCGTGGATAGCGTTTCACATAGTCGCCAGCCGGATGAGGGGCCGTTAGCCGAGCTGATGCGCCCCCATCTGGGCGCGCCGGACGCTGGAAGCCATCCGGAGCCTGCCGCCGCGCACCCGCCGCACCTTCGAAATGCACAGATTGGAGGGCTGGGCCGAGAGAAGACGGCGCCGACTCTTGGCGTCTCGCGCAAAACGGTGGAAAAGCAGGTCGGCGCAGCGCTTAAACAACTGCTCAAAAAGCTGCGAGGCGCCGAATGATGAATCGGCGCGGGTGGTTATGGGGGAAATATTGTCTCGGTGGCGTCAATCAAACTGTACCGGTAGGGTCGTGCTGGGCGCTCAAGCAAAACATGCCGTCGCATAACGACATTGATTGGCAGGATCCGACCTATGAGGCCGCGGCCGAATGGGTGGTGCGTCTGCACGCGGCGGTATCCGATTCGCAAGCGGAACGGGATTGGCAGGCGTTCGAAGCTTGGCTGAGGGCGGCCCAAGGCAACCGGGCCGCCTTCGACGCCGCTGAGGCGCTGTGGACCGAAATCGGCAGCCAATCGCCCACGTTGCGCCGGATGGGCGTCGCCCCTTCCGCAATCAGCCTTTCTTTTCGGGCGCGCCGCCCATCCGCAGGTCCGGCGTGGTGGGCCGCCGCAGCCGCCGCAGCCGCCTCCTTGTTGCTTTTTGTAGGTCCATTCAGCCTTTTCCGCGTCCCGCCGCCAACTGTCTACGCCACAGCCAAGGGCGAACGTCGCGTCTTGAACCTCGCTGACGGCACCCGGATCGATTTGAACAGCGGCTCGAAGGTCTCGGTCCTGATCGACGGTCGTCGGCGCGAGGTCGACCTTGTCGAAGGCTCGGAGGCGGCGTTCACCGTCGTCCATGACCCCGCCCGTCCGTTCGTAGTTCAGGTCGGCGACCGTACAATCCGCGACGTGGGGACCCAGTTCGATGTCCTGCGCGCCAACGACATGCTCCATGTCACGGTGCGCGAAGGTCAGGTCGAGGTTGCTCCCACTGCCGGCGCCGCGGGCCAGACAGTCGCGCTCTCGGCTGGACGTCAGCTCAACCACCGTCAGGGCAGCCCGACATCGCAGGTGGCCGAGGTCACGGCCGACGACGCGTTCAGCTGGCGTGAGGGCCGCCTTATCTATCGAAACCGTTCGCTGACCCAGGTGGCCTCCGACCTGAGCCGCTACTATTCGGCGCCGATCAAAACCGAGGGCGCCGCCAGCGCCCTGCGGTTCTCAGGCGTTCTGACGATGGCCGGCGAATCTGCGGTCGTTAACCGCCTGACAGGGCTGCTTCCGGTCTCGGCAAACGCGGAAGATGGCGTCATAACCCTTCGGGAGCGCACCCCCCAGCGCTGACCCGAGGGCGGATGAGTTGACGATAGGGCGGTGTTTCAAGGCAAAGGCTTGGCCGGCCCGCTTGCTTACGGCCCATTGCGTCGGCACGGCCATCGCAATCGCCCAGGCCCAGGCCCAGCCTGCCAGGCTATCGGTCTTTTCGATCCGGCCCATGAGCGCGTCCGAGGCCCTGATAGACTTCGCCGTACAGGCCAATATATCGATCGGCGGCGTCAATGCCTGCCGCGGGACCACAGCTGGCCTGAGCGGCCGATTCACGGTCGAAGACGGGCTGACCCGCTTGCTGGCCAAGACCGGGTGTGGCTTTCGACGGGTGGCGCCGGACACGGTGCGAGTGTTCGCCCTGTCCCGCCCCGCGCCGCCAGCGCCCGCCGCGCCGGGACCTGGGTCCAGGCAGGCCCCGGCAGTGGACTTGCCGGACACGCCCGAGGTGGTGGTGACCACCACCAAGCGCGCCGCCATGATCGGTTCGCTGCCCTATGCCGTCAGCGCCCTGAACCAATCCCAGCTGGAGGAAGCCGGGGCGCTGGACGTGGGGGACGTGGCTGTGCAGATTCCGGGGCTATCCACCACCAATCTGGGCCTGGGCCGGGACAAAATCCTCCTGCGCGGCCTGTCCGACGGCGTGTTCACCGGCCGCACCCAGTCCACGGTCGGCATCTATCTGGACGACGCGCCGATCACCTACAACGCCCCCGACCCGGACCTTCAGCTGGCGGACGTGGAGGCGATAGAGGTCATGCGCGGCCCCCAGGGCGCCCTGTACGGCGGCGGGGCGATCAGCGGCATCTACAGAATCATCACGAACAAGCCCTCGCTGGACGCCTGGTCGGGCTATGCGCGCGCGGGCGCCAGCCTGACAAACGCGGGCGCGCCGAGCCAGGAATACGAGGCCATGGTCAACGCGCCCTTGAGCGTGGACCAGATCGGCGTCCGGGCGGTGGCCTATAAGACGGTCGATGGCGGCTATATCGACGAAAGCGCCCTGCGCCTGAACAATGTCGACCAGACCGTGCGCGAGGGCGGGCGCGCGGCCGTGCGCGCGGCTTTGGGTCAGGACTGGCTGGTCACGCTCACGACCGCCGTCCAGTCGATCGATGCCACGAACGCCCAATATGTCACGCCGGGCGGCGGGCGCCTGCACGTCGCCAATCAGATTCTCGAAAGCTCCACCAACTACTTCACGTCCACCGCGCTGGATGTCGAGCACAACGCGCTGTGGGGCGATCTGAAGTCCACCACCTCCTTCGTTCAGCACAAGTACGACAGTCGCTCGGACGCCTCCAACGCCCTGCCGCTGTTCGGCCTGGGCTCACCCGCCGCGGGCTCCTACATGGAGCCGATAGACATCAACATGCTGGCGGAGGATTTGGTGCTCTCCTCGGCCTCTACGGGACGCCTGCAGTGGCTGACGGGTCTGAACGCATCGTCCACCGATGAAACCACCTTGTCGATTGTCCGCGCCGGAGACTCCGCGGCCCTGACGAACTCCGTCCGGGCGCAGACCGTCTATCTCGAAAACCGGACCGACCAACGCGACAGCGCGGCCGCCTACGGGGACGCCTCCTATGCCATCACCGCCCGACTGACCGCCACCGCGGGCGGGCGCCTGAACTGGTCCCATGCCGAGACCAAATCAGATGTGACAGCGCCTCTGCAGAACGCTGATCGCCTCTATTCGGGGCAATTAAGCGGCGCAGGCTTCACGCCCAAATTCGCCCTGGCCTACCAGCCGGCGCCGGCCCAAACGCTCTATGTAACGGCTGCCGAAGGTCGCCGCACCCGCGGCGTCAACACCGGAGGCCCAATCGGCACGGTGTTCCTCACCTCGTCCAACCCGCCAAGCGTGCATCGCTTTTTCGGCGGCGACCATCTGTGGAACTTCGAAGGCGGAGCGAAGGCGTCGGCCTTTGACGGACGCCTCAGCGTCAACGCGGACGTGTTCTACGACCTGTGGAGCAACATCCAGACAGATCAGTTCATGAGCTCGGGTCTGTCCTACACCGCCAATGCGGGCGATGGACGCAACGTGGGGGCGGAGTTGGAGTTGATCGCGCGTCCGCTAACCGGTTTCACCTTACAGGGCACGGCCCTGGTCGACCACCCCGAGCTGATCCGGCCCGCTCCCGGCTTCACCGCCGGCGCCGGCCTGCCTGGCGTGCCCGACGTGTCTCTAGGCGCCCGCGCCGCCTATCGCTGGCGACTCCGGGGAGACTTGACCGCGCTGGCCTTCGCCGAGTCGCAGTACGTCGGGCGCTCCCATCTGACCTTTGGTCTAAACTCTCCAACCCAAGGCGGCTACGTCCTGACGCGCTTGTCGGCGCAATTGCAGAAGGATAGCTGGCGCGTGGCTTTCTTCCTGTCCAATCCGACCAACGCCCGTGGCAACACCTTCGCCTACGGCAACCCTTTCAACTTCCGGCAAGCCCAGGAAATCACGCCCGAACAGCCGACCACCATACGGGGCGTCCTGTCCAAGCAGTTCTGAGGCCCCGCTTCCACCGGCAAGGGCGACCGATCTCATCTGGAACCGGCCGCGCGATGGACGAGAAAGGTCAGGACGAATATTACTGGCCCGCGAACCCCCAACTTGGAATCGTTGGCTTAGGCGCAGAGCTCCAGCCGTTTCGGTTCAGCCAGAATCCCTTAAACTCAAGCATCTTCCGATGCTGACCGCTCTGCTCGGACCTCCTTGAAAAGGGACGGCGCCATAACATTGCATATCCCAGCTGGACGGCCACGCTTGGCGGACCCAGGATAGACCCGAGACCCTTTTTGCTCTATTCTTGTAAATAGTCGTATTTTGCGCTTGGTTTTAGTTGCGAATTACGCCA
The DNA here is from genome assembly GCA_003164925.1 of Caulobacteraceae bacterium. GTDB lineage: Bacteria > Pseudomonadota > Alphaproteobacteria > Caulobacterales > Caulobacteraceae > BOG-938. Next base: position 101,214 of record PLRV01000012.1, on the reverse strand, counting down.
AAGCGTGACGACATCTGCCCAAGCATGGAACCTCGGAGGAAGCCGATGGACGAAAACAACGATATTCTTAGCCTGACTGCCGATATAGCGGCGGCCTATGTGTCCAATAACAGCGTGGCGGCCTCCGACGTGCCCGCGGTCATCCAAACCATCTATAAAGCTTTGGGATCGCTCGGTAAGGCGGATCTTCAGCCGGCGCCGGAAGCGCGCAAGCCGGCGGTGCCCGTCCGCAAGTCGATCACGCCCGATTACCTGATCAGCCTTGAGGACGGAAAGTCCTACAAGTCGCTGAAGCGGCACCTGCGCACCCAGTACAATATGAGCCCCGAGGACTATCGCGCCAAATGGGGGCTGCCAAAGGACTATCCGATGGTGGCGCCGAACTACGCGGCCTCCCGTTCAGCCCTGGCCAAGAGCATGGGTCTGGGCCGCGGCGGCACCTCCAAGAAGCCGCGCGCCACCCGCGCCGCCGCTAAGAAATAGCAGAACCGCACCCGAGAAACGTCGGCTAGCTCACGCTATCCGGCGTTTCTCGTTGATCGCCCAGCTTAAAAGGCGGCGAAGGCGTGGCGCAACCCATGCGCCGTATTCATTACGAACGAGCCGTATTTGGCCACGGGGTTCCCAGAGCCTGCTGGCTTGCGCTGTTCCCGTGCGCGCCGGACGCCCCACGGCGCCCGGCTGGCCCAATCACAGCTACTCGGCGTTCTTGGCCGCTTCCATGCCGCGGCGGATCAGTTCGGCGGTCTCCTCAGGTTCGGCCCAGCCCGTGATATGGGTGACCTTGCCCTTTTCCAGGTCTTTGTAGTGCTGGAAGAAGTGGGCGATCTGCTCAGTCATGATCGACGGCAATTGGCGCCACGAGCTGATGCCCGAATGGAAGGGGTGCAACTTGTCCACGGGCACGGCCAGGATCTTCTCGTCCATGCCCGCCTCGTCCTCCATCAGCAGGGCGCCGATGGGGCGGCATCGAATGACCGCGCCAGGCACCACGCGGGTCGGACCGACCACCAGGATATCGCAAGGGTCGCCGTCGGCCGCCAGGGTGTGGGGGATGAAGCCGTAATTGCCCGGATAGAACATCGCGGTGTGCAGGAAACGATCGACAAACAGGGCGCCGGACGCCTTGTCCATCTCGTACTTCACAGGCTCGCCGCCCTGAGGAATCTCGATCACGGCGTTGACGTCATAGGGCGGGTTGGCCCCGGTAGGGATGCGGTTAATGTCCATGGAAAGCTTTCACAAGACGAGATGCCGCCTGGGTATCGCCTCGGCTTTTGCGATGCAACAAAGGTTTTCGGACACGGCCTCGGCGCGCTGCTGCGTGGCGATTTAGAAATTCGCCGGCGTCTGCGGCAGGCGCTAGCCGCCCTTGGTCTTTTCGGCCTGCGACGCGTCCGCCTTCAGGGCGCGCTGGTAGACGGATATGCCCGCCAAGGACGGCGCCAAGGTCAGGACGATCGTGAAGGGCATGCCCACCACCGGCAGCACGAAAAGATGCAGATAGAAGGCGCAGAACTCCACGGCGAGCATTGCTGTGGTCAGGCCCGCGCCGATCCGGCACAAGGTCAAGGCGGTAGCGACTTTCACGAGGGGACTCCTGTGCGGGCCGCAACCTTCTGACACGAGGCGCCGGTTGTGGCCAGCTTCAGGATTCCTGCGACGGTTATGACGCCAGGCGCAGAGCTTGCGCCCGCTTGACCGTGAAGGCCGCAAGGCCGCCGCCCTGTCCTTGGGCGCAGCCGACGATATGGAACCCTGCCGCCGCCAGCGACGCTGTGGCCGCCCTCTGATCCTTCACCGACGCCAGCCTCAGGCCCAGCACGCCCCCATCGCGCAGCAGCCGCACGGTTCGGCCGATCAGTTCCGCGAGATTCTTTGGGTCGCGCCCGCCGTCGATCAGCAGCACATCGCTCGTCTCGTCGGCGCAGGCGCAGGTGGCCTGGCGGGCGCATTCCACCCGCTCGAACCCGTCGCGACACAGGGCCACCATGGCGTCCAGACTGTTGGGCCCGGCCACGCTGATAGCCATGTCGGGCCTGCCGCCGGCCAGGCGCACCAGCCGGCGCCACACCTGGGCAGGTTCGTCCTCGAAAGATTGGACCTCGGGCGATGGACACTGAGGAGGTTCGGCGCAGGCTGCTTGCGAAGCTGGGGACTTGTTCAAAAGACTCTCCGATCTGTCCGCACCCGCCGAAGACGAGCGCAGCGAGCGGTCTTATGCGCAAAGGGACCGTAAAGGCTCCATCCGCAGCGCGGGGCGGCGCCATAAAGAGCCCATCAAGCTGGAGCCTGATCGCCTCGAACCGGAATGGCTCGGGGCGTGAATCAGGTTTTGCATTTTTGATTTAGAGCAGGATTCACGGTTCGGGCTGATTCAGCGTAAACTGATCCCGCTCTAAGCCGGCGATTTGATCGGTATCAAGATGGCGCCGGACGCAAAGGGGTACGGAACACAAATGTGAATCCGCGACTGCGGCGCGGCGTCGACCTTTATGTTTTCTTTATTCGGCAAGCTGCGATGGCGCGGCGAACCTTTACGGTCGGCCGACGTAAGACCGCGCACTCACACGGGAGCCTGCCATGCTCGACCTGATCTACCTCGTCTCGGGCTGCGCGATATTCATCGCATTCGGCCTGTACGCCCTCGCGCTCAAGAGGATCTGACCGTGATCATTTCCCTGCTTTACGGCGCCGCCGCGATCATTATCGCCGGCTACATGGTCGCCGCCCTACTCCGTCCCGATAAATTCTAAGGAGCCCAAGCGATGAACGCTTCAGGCTGGGCCGAAATCCTGTTCACTATCGCCGTCAGCGTTGTGCTGGCCCTGCCGCTAGGCGTCTTCATGGCGCGCGTCTGGCAAGGCCAAAGCACCTGGCTCGATCCGGTGCTCAAGCCCGTGGAAGGCGCCCTTTATTGGGCCTTCGGCGTCGATAGCAAGAAAAGCCAGAACTGGCTGGGCTACACCATCTCCATGCTGGCGTTCAGCACGGCCAGCTTCATCATGCTCTATCTGATCCTACGCTTCCAGGACCTGCTGCCCTTCAATCCGCAGGGTTTCAAGGGCATGAGCCCCGACTTGGCGTTCAACACCTCCGTCAGCTTCGTCACCAACACCAACTGGCAGTCCTATGTGCCCGAGCAGGCCGCGTCGGCCTTCAGCCAGATGGCGGGCCTGACCAGCCATAACTTCCTGTCCGCCGCTGCGGGCATCGCCATGGCCGCGGCGGTCAGCCGCGCCTTCGCGGCCAACCGGGGCGAGGGACTGGGCAACTTCTGGGTCGATCTGACCCGCATCAGCCTCTACGTCCTGCTGCCCATCTCGATCATCCTGGCGCTGATCTACGCCGCGCAAGGCATGCCCCAGACCCTAACCGGCCATATCGACGCCGCCGGCATCGAAGGCGGCAAGCAGACCATCATCCTTTATCCCACCGCCAGCCAGGAAGCGATCAAGCAGCTCGGCACCAACGGCGGCGGCATTTTCAACGCCAATTCGGCCCACCCGTACGAAAATCCCAACGCCCTCACCAACCTGCTCGAGATCGTCTCGATGAACGTGCTGAGCTACGCCTGCGTAGTGGCCTTCGGCGTTCTCGTCATGGCCCGCCGCGAGGCCCGCGCCCTGGTCGTCGTGATGGCGGCGTTCGTCGTCGCCGCCTCGGCGATCGTCTACTGGACTGAGACACAGCCGGCGCCGGCCATGCACGCTGTCCATGCCGCCACCGCGGTCAACTTGGAAGGCAAGGAGGTTCGCTTCGGCGCCCCCTCAACCGCGGTATGGACCGCAGCCACCACCGGCGCCTCCGACGGCGGGGTGAACGCCATGCACGACAGCTTGATGCCGCTGGGCGGCGGGGTCGCAATGTTCATGATCCAACTCGGCGAGATCCTGCCGGGCGGCGTCGGCTCGGGCCTTTACGGCATAGTGGTGATGGCCCTAATCGCAGTGTTCGTCGCCGGTCTGATGGTGGGCCGCACGCCCGAATATCTCGGCAAGAAGATCGAGGCGCGGGAGGTGAAGTTCGCCATGCTGGCGGTGCTGATCCTGCCCCTGACGATCCTCGGCTTTGCCGCCGTCGCCGCGGTCCTGCCCGTGGCGCTCAAGGCGCTGGAGAACACCGGTCCGCACGGCCTGTCGGAAATCCTCTACGCCTATTCGTCGGCGGCAGGGAACAACGGCTCGGCCTTCGCCGGCCTGTCGGCCAACGTTCCCTACTGGAACACCACCTTGGGCGTCGCCATGCTGCTGGGCCGCTTCGCCTATGTGGTGCCGGTGATGGCCATGGCCGGATCCTTGGCCGCCAAGCCCAAGCTGGAGCCCACCAAGGGCACTCTCCCCGCGCACGGGACTCTGTTCGTCTGCCTGTTGATAGGCGTGATCCTGATCCTGGGCGGCCTGCAATTCTTCCCCGCCCAAGCGCTGGGTCCCATCGTCGAGCACTTCCAAGTGCTGCAAACCGTCGCCGCGCAGCACTGACCCCAGGAGCTTTCCTCCATGACCGCCGCTTCCGTCCACTTCGGCGAAAACCGCCGCTCAGCCGTCTCCTCCACCGCCCTGTCCTCCAGCGTGGTGGCGCGAGCGATCGTCGACTCCTTCATCAAGCTGGATCCGCGCAAACTGTCGCGCAATCCGGTGATCCTCGCCACCGAGGTGGTCGCATTCCTGGCGACAGCATCAACCATCGAGGCGTTCCGCTCTGGGATCTATCCCTGGTGGGCGTTCCAGATCGCCCTGTGGCTCTGGTTCACCGTGCTGTTCGCCAACTTCGCCGAGAGCATCGCTGAGGGACGGGGCAAGGCCGCGGCCGACGCCCTGCGCGCCCAGCGCGTGGATGTGAAGGCCAAGCTGCTGATCGACGACAAGGGGACGATCGTACCCACCGCCGCCTACAAGTTGAACGCCGGTGACATCGTCCTGGTTGAGACCGGCGACATGGTCCCGTCGGACGGCGAGATCATCGAAGGCGTGGCCTCGGTCAACGAAGCGGCCATCACCGGCGAATCCGCCCCGGTTATCCGCGAAAGCGGCGGCGACCGTTCGGCGGTGACAGGCGGCACCACGGTCGTGTCGGACTGGATCAAGGTGCGCATCACGGTTGAGCCGGGCAACACCTTCCTTGACCGGATGATCGCCATGGTCGAGGGCGCCGAACGGCGCAAGACGCCCAACGAGATGGCGCTCACCGTGCTGCTGGCTGGACTGACCATCGTGTTTCTGATCGCCACGGCGACCCTGCTGGGCCTGGGCAAATATTCCGGCGTCTCCCTCGACCCGCTGGTGCTGGGCGCCCTGTTCATCTGCCTGATTCCGACCACCATCGGCGGTCTGCTCTCGGCGATCGGCATCGCCGGCATGGACCGGCTGCTCAAGGTCAACGTCCTGGCCACCTCGGGCCGGGCGGTGGAGGCCTCAGGCGACTGCGATACGCTGCTGCTCGACAAGACCGGCACCATCACCCACGGCAACCGCATGGCCACCGCGGTGATCCCCGCGCCGGGCGTGCGGCCTGAAACGGCCATGCGCGCGGCCATGATGGCCTCCTTGGCGGACGAGACGCCCGAAGGCCGCTCCATCGTCGATCTGGCCCTGGAACACGGCCTGACGGGCGAGCCGCCGAAGGACTCCGTCCCGGTGCCCTTCAGCGCCACGACGCGCATCTCCGGCCTGGACGCCGGCTTCGAAAGCTGGCGCAAGGGCGCGGTCGACGCCATCCTGCGCACCCTGGGTCTGACCGCCGCCCAGGTCCCCGCCGAATTGAACAGCGCCGTGGACACCATCGCCCGCTCCGGCGGAACGCCCCTGGCGGTAACCGAAAACGGCGTGCTTGTCGGCGTCATCCACCTGAAGGACGTGGTCAAGACCGGTGTTAAGGAGCGTTTCGCCGACTTGAGGCGCATGGGCTTGCGCACCGTGATGATCACCGGCGACAACCCGGTCACAGCCGCCGCCATCGCCTCGGAAGCTGGCGTCGACGATTTCCTGGCCGAGGCCACGCCGGAGGACAAGCTGCGCCTGATCCGCGAGGAGCAGGCCAAGGGACGCCTGGTGGCCATGTGCGGCGACGGCTCCAATGACGCCCCCGCCCTGGCGCAAGCCGACGTGGGCGTGGCCATGCAGACCGGCACCCAGGCCGCGCGCGAAGCCGGCAACATGGTCGATCTGGATTCCGACCCCACCAAGGTCATCGAGATCGTGGAGGTGGGCAAGCAGATGCTCATCACCCGCGGGGCGCTGACCACCTTCTCCATCGCCAACGACGTGGCCAAGTACTTCGCCATCATCCCGGCGATCTTCGTGGTCTCGCTGCCGGCGCTGGGCGCGCTCAACGTCATGCACCTGCACAACCCGAGGAGCGCGATCCTGTCGGCGGTGATCTTCAACGCCCTGATCATCATCGCCCTGGTGCCTCTGGCCCTGCGCGGCGTGCGCTATCGTCCGATCGGCGCTTCCAAGCTTCTGCAGCGAAACCTGTTGATCTACGGCCTGGGCGGCATCATTGCGCCGTTCATCGGCATCAAGATCATCGATCTCATCGTCACCGCCATCGGCCTGGCCTGAGGGCCTGGGTCTAAGCGCGAAGGATACCGTCATGCTGTCCGACATTCGCCCCGCCATCGTTTCGACGATCCTGTTCACCGTGCTCTTGGGGCTGGTCTATCCCTTGGCCATCACGGGCGTGGCCAAGCTGGCCTTCCCCTACCAGGCCGAAGGCAGCCTGGTGCGCGACTCCGCCGGCCATGTGGTGGGCTCGGCCCTCCTGGCCCAACCCTTCGCCAAGGACGAGTACCTGCACCCGCGCCCGTCGGCGGCCGGCAACGGCTACGACCCCACCAGCTCGGGCGGATCCAATTACGGCCCGTTATCGGCCGACCTGGCCAAGCGCATCAAAGGCGACGCCGCCGCCCTGCGCCAGTCTACCGGCCATGTCCAAATCCCCGACGACGCCATCACGACCTCGGCCTCGGGGCTGGACCCCGATATCTCGCCGCAATACGCCTTGCTGCAGGTCGATCGCATCGCCAAGGCCCGCGGCGCCGCAGCCGACGAGGTGCGCGCCCTGATCCAGCGCAATATCCAATCGCCCCTGTTCGGCTTTATTGGCCAACCGCGCGTGAATGTGCTGATGACCAACAGAGCCCTCGACCTGGCGCTTCCGAAAGGCCAACCTAAGCGGGCATGACTCCGGACGAGCCCCACCGCCCCGATCCCGACGCGCTTCTGGCCGAAGCAGCGAAGGCGGGGCGTGGCCGGCTGAAGGTTTTCCTCGGCATGGCGCCGGGTGTGGGGAAGACCTACGAGATGCTGAGCCAAGCCGCCCGCCGCAAGGACGAGGGCGGCGAGGTGCTGGTCGGCGTGGTCGAGACCCATGGACGGCGCGAGACCGAGGGCCTGCTGCAGGGCCTTGAGGTGCTGCCCCGCCGCCCCATGGAATATCAGGGCCGCGTCTATCTGGAATTCGACCTGGATACCGCCTTGGCCCGCAAGCCAGGCCTGCTGCTGGTGGACGAATACGCCCACTCCAACGCGCCCGGTTCGCGCCATCCGAAGCGCTGGCAGGACGTGGAGGAGATCGTCGCCGCCGGCATCGACGTATGGACCACCTTGAACGTCCAGCACCTGGAAAGCTTGGTGGACGTGGTGTGGAAGATCACCGGCGTCCGCGTGCGCGAGACCGTGCCAGACTCCGTGCTGACCGTCGCCGACGAGATCGAGTTGGTCGATCTGACGCCCGAGGAGCTGCGCAAGCGCCTGTCTGAGGGCAAGGTCTATGTGCCCGAAACCGCCCGTCTGGCTTCGGACAAGTTCTTCAAAACAGAAAACCTCACCGCCCTGCGCGAGATGGCTCTGCGCCGCGCCGCCCAGACGGTGGACGACCAGCTCGTGGGCGCCATGCGCCGGTCGGGTATCGAGGGACCCTGGGCCGCCGGGGAGCGCATCCTGGTGCTGGTCGCCGCGGACGCCACCGCGCCCGGCCTCGTACGCGCGGGTCGCAGACTGGCCGACCTGATGGACGCCCCCTGGACGGCCGCCCACGTTGAGCGGCCAAGCAAACCCACGCCCGGCGGCAAGGCCGCCACGCGTCTGTCGGAGGCCTTGAAGCTGGCCGAGCAGCTCGGCGGGGCGACGCTGGTGCTGACCGAAGACGACCTGCCGGGCGCTGTCCTGAACTACGCCCGCCGCAACAATGTGACCCAGATCGTGCTGGGCAAGTCCAAGAGCCGCTTCTGGCGCACGCTCGCGGGGCGGTCTCTCGGACATGTGCTGCTGCTGCGCTCGGGCGGCGCGGCGGTGCACTTCGTCAGCGAGGGGGCGCCCGAAGCGCCAGAGGCGCCGGCGGTGCGTAAGCCGATTGGCCTGCGGACGTGGACCGGCTATGGCGGCGCGGCGGTTTCGGTTGTGTTCGCCAGCGCCGTGTCCTCGGCGCTGGACCGGATGTCCGCCGGCTCCAACCTCGCCATGATCTTTCTGGCCGCCGTGCTGATCAGCGGCCTGGCCTTCGGCCTGGGACCGGCCCTGTTCGCCGCCGGCCTGGCCATGGCCACCTACAACTTCTTTTTCCTGGAGCCCCGCTTTTCCTTCGTCATCGGACACGCCCATGACGTGCTGACCTTCGTCATCTTTCTGGCGGTGGCCGCGGCGACTGGCTGGCTGGCCGGTCGCGTGCGCGACCAGGGCTTGCTGTCCTCGCGCCGCGCCGCCGCGGTCACGGCTCTTTTGGCGGCGAGCCGGCGCTTGTCGTCCGCCCCCAGCATCGAGGCGACCGCCCAGGCCCTGGCCGAGCAGCTGTCCGCCGCGACCGGGGGCCAGGCCGCGGTGTTCCTGCCCGTCGAGGGCGAACTGACCCAAGCGGCGGCGGCGCCGGAGATGCAGACCTTCTCCACCGCGGCCATGACCGCCGCACGATGGGCCTGGGAAAAGCGCGAGGCGGCCGGCGCCGGCACCGGCACCCTACCCCAGGTCGGCTGGACCTTCCGGCCCCTGATCGGCGTGCGGGCGCCGGCCGGCGTGGCGGCTATCGATATCCTGCTGGCCGCCGGAGGCGACGAGGATCGCTTGGTCAGCGCCCTGATCGATCAAGGCGCTCTGGCCCTGGAACGCGCCGAGCTGGCGGCGGCGACGGTGGAGAACGAGGCGCTGCGCCGCTCCGATAAGCTGCGCTCGGCCCTGCTCAACTCCATCAGCCACGACCTGCGCACGCCCCTGTCCACGGTGCTGGGCGCGGCCACCACCCTGATCGACTACCACGAGACCCTCAAGCCGGAGGTGCAGGCGGATCTGCTCCAGTCCATCCGCGAGGAAGCCGAACGGCTGAACCGGTACGTGGGCGATCTGTTGGACATCACGCGGCTGGAAGGCGGGGCCCTGGTTACGCGCAAGAGCCTGATCGATGCGCGCGACGTGCTGGGCCTGGCCACGGACCGTGTGCGCCGGCGCCTGGGCGCCCGCCGGCTGGCGCAGGACTTCCCCGAACAACTGTCGATGATCAAGGCGGACCCGGCCCTGCTCGAACAATCGCTGGTCAACATCATGGAGAACGCCATCGCCTATAGTCCGGACGGTTCAACCATCGAGACGGCGGCGTTCGAAGATCGGGGCAATGTGGTGATCAGCATCGAGGACGAGGGCAAAGGCATTCCCACCGCCGAACTGGAGCGCGTATTCGAGAAGTTCCGCCGCATGGAGGACGCCTCGGATCGGATGAAGGGCACCGGCCTGGGTCTGACCATAGCCAAGGGGTTCATCGAGGCCATGGGCGGGCGTATCGCGGCCGCCAGCCCGATCCACGAGGGCCGGGGCACGCGGGTCCTGATCAGCCTGCCCAAGGACACGCCCACCCCGGCGATGCTGCTGTGAGCACTCACTCCAGCGCCCATCGGCCGCGCATCCTGGTGATCGATGACGAGCCGCAGATCCATCGTTTCCTGGGGCCGGCCCTGGACGCGGCGGGCTATGAACACGTGCGCGCCGATACGGGCGTGGAGGGATTGAAAGCCATTGCGCACCGTCCGCCGGACGCGGTGGTGCTGGACCTGGGCCTGCCCGACATGGACGGCAAGGACGCCCTGGTGAAGGCGCGCGCCTTTTATGACGGGCCAATCGTGGTGCTGTCAGCCCGGGATCGCGAGATCGAGAAGATCGAAGCCCTGGATCGAGGCGCCGACGACTATGTGGAAAAGCCATTCGGCGTCGGTGAGTTTCTGGCCCGGCTGCGGGTGGCCCTGCGCCACAGATTGAACCGGATCGGGGCCTTGAGCGTGTTGAAGGCCGGCGATGTGGAGATCGATCTTGTGCGCCGCCTGGTGACCCGCGGTGGATCGCCGGTCCGCCTGTCGCCCCGGGAATACGATCTATTGACCTGCCTGGCCGAAGGCGCGGGCAAGGTGCTGACCCAGACCCAGCTGCTGACGGCGGTGTGGGGCCCGGCCAACGCCGAGGATGTGCAATACCTGCGCGTGTTTATCGGCCATCTGCGGCAAAAGCTCGAGGCCGATCCCTCGAGCCCGCGCCTGATCGTCACCGAACCGGGCGTCGGCTACCGATTCCTGGCTGAGGAGACGTGACATGACCCGATGGCGCCGGGCGTGCTAGGTGTCGAGCGACCGGCGCGTCGGCGCCCTATAGCGCGACGGGTTTAGGCGCAGCGCCTATAGCACGATGGGTTTAGGCGGAACGCCGAAACGCTGAATCAGGCTCTACATATCGGACAGGATCGGGGCTGCGAGCGTGAGTGACGAACCACCGCGTGAACCGCGGGCCGGGCCGCCGGATCGCCTGCGACGCCTGTGGGCGCCAGCGGCCTTCGCCGGGGCGATTGTGTTGAGCCTGTGGGGTCCCAATCTGCTGCGACCTCCTCCGCCCGCATCGACGGCCTATGCCTCGATGAAAGGTCAGACCCGCCGGATTAAACTGGCCGACGCGAGCCTGCTGTGGATGAGCGGGGCGACCCTTGTCCACGTCATGTTCGATGATCGGCTGCGGCGGGCGACGCTTGAGGTCGGCGAGGCCGAGCTGACGGTGGCGCCGGGCGGGCGGGCGTTCGAATTGACCGCGGGGGACCGGCTCATGCGCACCCAGGCGGCCGATGTGGACCTCGCCCGCTATCCGCGCCAAGGCGTCCTGACCACTGTCCTGACGGTGCGCAGCGGCGAAGTCGCGGTGGGGCAGGTCGGCCAACGGGACCCGGCGCGCATCCTGCACGCCGGCGAACAAATGAGGTGGGCGGACGGCCAAGCCGCATCGGCGACCCGCGAGGTCGATCCCAATGCCGCCTTCGCCTGGCAAACGCGAAAGCTCGTATACGCCCAGTCTCCCCTGTCTGACGTGGCGGCGGACCTCAACCGTTATCTGGATCGTCCGATCGCCATTGCCGAGCCTTCCGTCGAACGGATGCTATTCACCGGGACTCTGCCGATCGATCGTGAGGACCGCATCCTGCGACGGCTCGAGGCGGCCTTGCCGGTTCGCGCCCTGGTCCGGCGCGACACCGTGACCTTGATCGCGCGGAAGACCGCCTCAGGCCCGCCGCACCGTCCGGCTCAATAGCTGATGCGGAAGACGGCCTTGATGTCGGCGTTCTGGTAGTCGCTGCGGAACTCGCCGCCAGCTTCCAAGGAGAAGTGCACGAACTGGCCGTCGCCATCCAGCCTGATGCGCGCTACGCCCGCGCCGCCCGAAACGGAATCCGGCGCGAGGGTGAAACTGGAGCCGCCGTAGGCGAAACGGGCCGTGGTGTTCGCCGGCCCGCCGGTGACCACGTCGTCCCAGCCCAGCTCGATCTGAGGCTTGAACACGAACGACGACCCATAGCGCAAGCCCGCGATGACGCTGGCGGTCACGCTGCTCTCGCTGCTGCTGCGGGCGTTGACGTTGAGGTCGAAACCGCTGCCGCCGCCCGACTCCGAATGGGCGTTTTCGCTCACGTCAAACACGTCCACATGGGCCTGAGGCGTCAGGAAGAAGTGATTGGTGATGTCGAAGGGGGCGCTGGCGCCCAAGCGCGCGCTCAAGTCGTAGCCATTCCATGACGAGTTGGCCGTGCGCGAGATCCCCGTCACGGCGGAGTCGGTGCCCTCGAGCACGTCGGCGGCGAATTCACGCCGGTCGGAGATCTTCAGGTAGCCGCCCGCCACGCGAGCTTCGGTATGCAGGATGCCGAACTGCGGCGTCGCGTAAAGACCCGCCTCCACCCGGCTGATCGAGACATTGCTGTCGCCCGGATCATGCGGCTTGACCACATTGGCGCTGCCGAAGGAGACGTCCGCCCCCAGGCCGCCCAGGTCCAGCCCCGCGACTAGGCCCAAACCGACCGCGCGGTAGGCCTCGTTGTCCTGGCGGCTCTGATTCAGCCCGATGATATATTCGCTGGCCCACAGTCCGCCGGGCGCGGCGATTTCGTCTTCCTCATCGTCGGCTTCGTCGGCATTGGCGTGCACGCCCACCGAACCGGAACCGTCAAAGCCGGCCGCACCCACAGACGCGCGGGCCACCGCCTTGGACATGGACGTGACCACCTGGAACACGTCGCCCGCCGAGTCCGGCAGCATCTGCTGATAGGACTGGTGGAAGCTGCTGCTGGTGGGTGCGTTGGCCAGAGCGCTCAGGATGCCGGAGTCCTGGCCAAGCGAGGCGTAGATCGCCGGCAAAGCCGCGGTCTCCGCCTTGTTCAGACCCAAGGCCGTCGCCGACCTGGGCGCGACGGTAACGGTGACCGTGCCCGCCGCCTGATTGGACTGGGAGGTGGCGCTGAACAGGAACGGGGTCGTGACCGAAAAGTTGGTGGCCCCGGCCGACAGCGCGCCCGCCTTGATAACCGTGAAGGTCTCGATGCTGGTCGGGACCGAAAGGAAGGTCACGCCCAAGGTAGCCCCGCTGTCGAGCGTCACCTTGGACATGTTGTAGGTGGTGTTCGTCGTATACTGAGCGTTCGACGCTGCGCCGGTCGGGGCGACGTAAACCCGGCCCGGATCGAGCGCGAAACTCACGGTGCTGGCGCTGCCGACGGTCAGGTTGGTCCCCGTGATGATCGTCGGCGCGGTATTCAGCAGTTGCCCGTCGTTGACAGAGATGTTGATGCTCGACCCGCCATAGGTCACCGCACCGTGGACATAGGCGCCGCCGTCGATGGTCAGACTGCTGATGCTGCTGCCGCTGCTGCCGCCGACGCCGTTGCTGGTGTTGCTGGCGGATTCCGTGGCGCCTGATCCCATGGACAGTTGGCCGGTGATGGAACCGGCTTCCAAATCCACCGAATTGGTCCCACTGCCCAAAAGCACGTCGCCGGTGATCACGGGAGACGCGCCCGTCCCGAAGACGGCCTGGTAAAGTCTGACGCCGGTGGTGTTGGCGCTCAGGTCGATGGCGACGGTGCTGCCGGTGGCGGTAGCCCCCAGGCTCTGCGTCGCGATCGTCGCCTCGATCGTGCCGTAGTTGTTGACGGTGCTGATCGATCCGCTGTGATCGACCACCGCGTACGACGACCCCGCCGTGCCGGTCGAGGTGGCGTTGATCGTGCCATAGTTGGTCAGCGTCGAAGGCAACGGCGTCGATGAGGTCCACGCATCGATCAGAATGGCGTTCGCGCTTGTCGCGCCGGTGGACGTGACCGACGCCTCGATGGTGCCTTCGTTCTGAAGCAGCGGGATGGTGACGTTCGGCTCGATCAGGATGCCGGTGGCGTTGGCCTCGTAGGAGGTCGCGCTGATGGTGGAGGTCGGCGCAATGCGAACGCCGCCCGCGAAGGTCACGCCGGCGCCGCCCTGTCCGATGTCCACCGCCGTGGCGGACACCCCGTCGTAGATTCCGTTGCCCGAGATCGTGCCTTCCACGATCAGGCCGAAGCAGTTGTCGCCCGGACCGGAGCTGGAGGCGTTGCACGCTCCGAACTCACCGATGGTGATCGGACTGGTGTTCTGGCCGATCACAAGCGCCGGGGAGGAGCCGTAAGTGACCAACGAGGAGGTGCCTTCCGAGCCGTCGGCGATGCCGTCGCCATCGACGTCGGCGGTGCTGCCGGTGGCGGTGCCGCTCGGCGGCGCGCCCAGGAATATGCCGCCCGTCACACTGCCGCCCACGATCAGGGCCGATCCGCCCTGTTCGACTTGCGCCGGGACAGCCTCGACCTTGCTCAGCAGGGTTGAGGTGGTGGGACGCGTGGTCGAGGCGTAGGCGGTGGCCGACAGGGTCGAATAGACCGTCAGCGACCCGTTGACATTGCCTGTGATCTGGACCGCGTTCGAGTTCTGGCCCTTGGCCGATACGCTGTCGATGATCTGCACGGAGCCGTAGATTGCGCCCGCGGTATAGACGCCCGCGCTGTTGTCGCCGGTGACGCTGATGCTGCCGGCGGTGCCGACGGCGCCCAGGGTCAGTGTGCCGACGTTCGAGAGGTTGCCCAGACCATTGGCGATGTAGACACCATAGGAATTGTTGCCCTGAACGGAGATCGAACCGTTCATCGTGACGTTGCCGATGAAGGATCCCTGAGTCTGGATTCCATACCGGCCTGAGCCTGAAGCGTAGGGCTCCTGGGTATAGCCGTCGGCGTTGGTCGCCGGCGTGTAGCTTTCCGTCTCGGTTATGGAGCCGGTGACGGTGATCGAACCTTGCGTCCCGTTGAGGGCCTGGATGCCAACCGAATTGTTGGCGTTCTTGATCGTGATGGCGCCTTCGACGCTCACGCTGTTATTGCTGTTCATCAGGATGGCCGTGCCGCCGTCCGGATTGACCGCGCCGCCGGACGCCACGTCGATGTTGCCGGGCCCGCCATTGACCGCGGTGGCGGTGTACTGCTCGGTGGTCGCCGTGCTGGAGATGGTGTCCGTTTGGGCGCGGGCCACGCCATGCAGCCCGAAGACACACAAGGGCGTGACGGCGGCAGCGGCCATCAGTCGGAACCGTATGCTCCGCCCGCTCTTGTGTTCAAGAACGCGCTGCGGCGCCAGGGCGTGTCGATCAGCTTTCGGCATCGTGTCCCAATTCAATCCCGGTATGACAATCCGCGACACCCAAGCCACCAGGACATGTTTTGGTCAAGGTCTGGGGTGATCAGGCGCTCGGATCAGCTTGGCTTACGCATGTTGTGTAAATTGTGGCGGCGCGGGGTAATGCAGCGTGACAGGCGTCGATGAAAGGCCTCACCCCAAGCCCGGCGGCGGGGCGGATGGCGTAGACCTATCCCCTGCGCCCACGGTCCTTATTGTCGACGATGACGAGACCTTGCAAGGCCTTATCGCCGATTTTCTCGAGCGACACGGCCTGAAGGTGTTCCGGGCGGTCGATGGAGCGAGCGTGGATGCGATCGTCGATCGGAACGCCGTCGACGTCGTTGTGCTGGACGTGATGCTTCCCGGCGAGGACGGGTTGAGCATCTGCAAGCGGCTCGCCGGACGCCATAGGGCCCGGCCGGCGATCCTGATCCTGTCGGCCGCCGGCGACGACACCGACCGGATTGTCGGGCTGGAGCTGGGCGCGGACGACTACATGTCCAAGCCGGCCAATCCGCGCGAATTGCTGGCTCGTATTCGCGCCCTGCGGCGTCGCCTGTCGGCGTCGCCGAATACGACCGACCCGGCGCGAGCGTCGACGGACGAGGGGTACGAATTCTCCGGCTGGACCCTGTCGGTCTGGACCCATGAACTGAAGGCGCCGGACGGCGCGCCTGTCCTGCTCAGCACCAGCGAGTTCGCCCTGCTGCGCGCCTTCCTGGATCATCCTCGCCGGGTGCTGACCCGCGACCACCTGCTTCATCTGGTGCGCGGGCGCGAGGCCTTCACCTTCGACCGAGCGGTCGACGTTCAGGTGAGCCGGCTGCGGCGGAAGCTCACCGAGGGGCGCCGCGTGGAGGGCGATCTCGTGCGCACGGTGCGCAACGAAGGCTATATGTTCGTCTCGGCGGTGAAACGGGCCTAGAGCAGGATTCGCGGTGTTCAGGCGTTCCGCTTCGGCGACCAGAATCCCACCAGCCGCTTGGTTTCGGCAAGGATCGGGGCGGCGATGGACTGAGCCTTTTCCACGCCAGCCAGCAATATTCGGTCCATCTCCGCGGGTTCATTCATCAGGCGGCGCATCTCCTCGCCAATCGGCGCGATCTTATGAACGGTGAGCTCCGCCAGGGCCGGCTTGAAAATGCCGAAGCCCTTGCCGCCGAACTCGGCCAACACCTGCGCCTTGGCGGTCCCTGCCAAGGCCGCGTAGATACCCACGAGATTGTTCGCCTCGGGCCGGCCCTTCAGGTCCTCGACGGTTTCAGGCAGGGGCTCGGGATCGGTCTTAGCCCGGCGGATCTTCTGGGCGATGGCGTCGGCGTCATCCAGCAGGTTGATGCGCGACTGGTCCGAGGGGTCTGACTTGGACATCTTGGACAGGCCGTCGCGCAAAGACATGACCCGCGCGCCCGGCCCCTCGATCACCGGCTCGACCAGGGGAAAGAAACCCGGAGCGGAGAAGTCGTTGTTGAACTTCTGGGCGATATCGCGCGTCAGCTCCAGATGCTGCTTCTGGTCCTCGCCCACGGGCACGTGGGTGGCCTTATACAGCAAGATGTCGGCCGCTTGGAGCACGGGATAGTCGTACAGGCCCACTGAGGCGCCTTCCCGGTCCTTGCCGGTCTTGTCCTTGAACTGGGTCATGCGCTCAAGCCAGCCGACACGGGCCACGCAATTGAAAATCCAAGCCAACTCGGCGTGCTCGTGCACGGCCGACTGAGGAAATATGATCGCCTTTTTCGGATCGACCCCTGAGGCGATATAAGCCGCCGCGATTTGGCGCATCTGCGGGACCATCAATTCGGGGTCCTGCCACGCGGTGATGGCATGCAGATCGGCCAGAAAGAACAGGCACTCGGCCTGGTCCTGCAGCCGGACGAACTTGACCAGGGCGCCCAGGTAGTTGCCCAAATGCAGCGCGCCGGAGGTCTGCACCCCGGACAGGATGCGTTCGGGGCCGGCGTAGGTCGGGGAAGCGGAGGCGTCGTCCTGGTTCATTTTTTCATTCCGAAGGCCCGGCCGAGTTAGCGGTCCATCGCCCGGTTGTCGAGCGCGCGCGACTTTCCGATTGGCGCGGCTCATGCATAAACATCTAACCCATCGCCGTGTTCGGAGACGGGCTGGAATGGATGACGAGGATCGGGCTTGGCTTGCGACGCCGTTAAACGAACCACCGACGCGCTCGTGGCGGGGGCGGCTCTGCTGACGCTGGCGCTGCCATTGGCCGGGCTGGCCGCCCTTGTACGGCTGAGTTCGCCGGGGCCGGCGATCCACTGGTCCAAGCGCGTGGGGCGCAACAGCCGGATATTTTTGATGCCCAAGTTGCGCACCATGCGCATCGACACGCCGCAGGTGGCCACCCATCTGATGACCGACCCCGACAAATGGCTCACGCCCATCGGCGGCTTCCTGCGACGAAGCAGTCTGGACGAACTGCCGCAGCTTTGGAGCGTACTCGTCGGTCAGATGAGCCTGGTCGGCCCGCGCCCGGCCTTGTTCAATCAGGATGACCTTGTGGCTCTGCGCGTTCAGGCCGGGGTGGATGCCTTGCGGCCGGGTCTGACCGGCTGGGCTCAGGTCAATGGGCGTGACGAACTGCCTATTTCCGAGAAGGTTCGTCTCGACTGCGAATATTTGCGGCGACGGGGTCTTTTGTTCGATCTGCGAATTATGATGATGACGCTGGCCAAGGTCGTGCGGCGTCAGAATGTGCGGTTCTAGAGCATTTTCCGATCAGTGTGACGCGGTTATCGGATCAAAAAATGCTATAACTATATGAAATAGAGCCATTTTTATCCGATTTGATCGAATCGGTCAGATCGGAAATGGCTCTTGAACGTAGTGCGAAAGGTGTCGGTTTGTTTGGATGGGGAGCCAAGAGGCGATCCAGCGCATCCCCGCCCTCCACCGGAGGGCCGCTGATCTACGCCATTGGCGATATTCACGGGCGGCTCGACCTGCTTGAGGATTTGCTCGGGCAGATCGCACGGGACATGGCCGCCACGCCCTCCGATGAGAAGCCGGTCCTGGTGTTCCTGGGCGATTACGTGGACCGCGGCGCCTATTCCAGGGGTGTTATCGAATGCGCGATGCGTATCTGCGCACTGGAGAACGTGGAGGTGCGCGCCTTGAAGGGCAACCATGAGCAGGCCATGCTGGCCTTCCTGGCCAATCCCGAATTCGGCCCGACCTGGCTGCAGAATGGCGGCGCCGCGACCTTGGTGTCCTACGGCGTGGCCGCACCGCAGGCCCGCACGACCTCAGATCTGTGGACCGAAACCCGAGACGCTCTGGAAAGGGCTATGCCGCCCGGCCACCTGGCGTTCCTGCAGAACCTGGAGTTGTGCGTCGAATACGGCGACTACATCTTCGTGCACGCGGGCCTGCGACCCGGCGTGCCCATCGAGCGGCAGACCGAGCAGGACATGCTGTGGATCCGCAACGAGTTCCTGGAAGAACGCCGCCCCTTTTCCAAAATGGTGGTGCACGGCCACACCCCCGAGCCGGAGCCGTACGCGGGCCCGGTGCGCATGGGACTGGACACCGGCGCCTACGCCACCGGCGTGCTGACCGCGGCACGCCTGTTCGGCCAAGACCGTCGCTTCATTCAAGCCAGCGCGCACGGCGATCCGCTGGCCGTCAAAGCGAGCTGAGCGGCCTTTTCAGCGCAAAAATGGCGATCCCTGAGGGGGAACCATTCTTGGCTCCGTATTGCTATGCGAGACGCCTGCCCTAAACCGGCAAACGGAATGAAAGGTATTCATGTCGCGGTCAAAGTTTTCCGCGCCTCTGCGTTGCAACGGGCTGGTGGGCCTGATGGCCGGGAGTGCGGGGCTGGCGCTGGCCTTTGGCGCCGCGGCCCAGACCGCCCAACCGGTCGCGCCGACATCGAAAGCCGCCCCAGCCAAGCCGGCCGCCGCCAAGAATGAAGTGGTGGTCACCGCCTCGCGGGTAAATCTGCTGGGCGTCGCGACCACCGCGAGCCAGGGCAAGGTGACCGAGAAGGAAATCGATCTTCGCCCGATCTATCGCATCGGCCAGCTGTACGAAACCGTTCCGGGCCTGGTGGTCACGATCCATTCGGGCGAAGGCAAGGCCAATCAGTACCTGCTGCGCGGCTTCAACCTGGATCATGGCACCGATTTCGCCAGCTCGGTTGACGATATGCCGATCAATCGTCCAACCAACGCCCACGGCCAGGGCTATTCGGACCAGAACTTCATCATGCCGCAGATCCTAAGCGGCATCGACTACACCAAGGGCCCCTACTACGCCGCGATCGGCGATAACGGCGCGGTGGGCTCGGCCCATGTGCACTTGACCAACGATCTGCCCAACCAGGTCGTGGCCAGCGTCGGCACCCTGCGCAATCAGGACCTGTTCGCCGGCGGCACGCAGCATTTCGACGCGGATGACCGCCTGTGGGCGGCGGCCGAGGTCGGCCACGTGGACGGTCCTTGGGATCCGGCCGGCGGCTTCAACAAGATCAATCTGGCGACCCGCTTCAGTCACGGTACGGATGCTGACGGCTACAGCGTCACGGCCATGTATTACCAAAGCGCGGGGCATCTTGAGACCGACCAGTCGGTCTATGCCGTGCAGCAGGGCTTGATCAGCCGCTACGGCGTGCTGGACCCCACCGATGGCAGCCGCTCGGAGCGCTACAGCCTGTCAGGTCATTACGGCGCGATCGGCGAGCAGTGGAAGTTCACCGCCAACGCCTACGCCATCCACAGCACCATGACCCTGTGGAACGACTTCACCCACTACCTGTTCGACCCGACCAACGGCGACCAGGAGCAGCAGGACGAGACGCGTTCGACCCTTGGCGGCGATGCGGCACTGACCCTGACGCACGACTTCGGGACCATCCACACCGACACCACCTTCGGCCTGCAGGAACGCTACGACAGCGAATACATCGACCGGCGCCACACCCTTCAGCGCGTCGTGCTCGACTATTGCGAGCTGGCCAGCACCGACGGAACCTATGGCATCCCTTACGCCGCCGTCGGCGGGGCCTGCAGCGCCGACCGGGTGAGCCTGAGCGACCTGGGCGCCTATGTGGAGAACACCGCCCGCTGGACGCCCTGGCTGCGCACGGTGGCGGGCTTCCGGGAGGAGGATTACGCGGCAAGCGACCGCAGCTTGACCCAACCCATCAACGCCTCGGGCTCGCTGACCCTGCCCCAGCCCAAGGGTAGCATTATCCTTGGCCCCTTCATCAAGACCGAGTTCTATGTCAGCGCCGGCCAGGGCTTCCATTCCAACGACGTGCGCGGCGTATTCCAGACCGTGCCGCTGGAAGGGATTCAGGGCATCAACATCAAGACCCCCCTGATGTCGCCGGCGACCGGTGAGGAAGTCGGTCTGCGCACCAATCTCATTCCCAAGGTCCAGGTACAGGTCGCCGTGTTCCAGGAGGACTTCACCTCCGAGCTGAAATATGACCAGGACCAGGGCGAGGATCAGCCCAGCGCCCCCAGCCGGCGCCAGGGGGTGGAGCTGTCGGGACAGTATCGCCCCTTCCGCTGGATCGAGCTGAACACCGACCTCGCCTTCTCCAAGGCCCGCTATCAGGACTCCCTGACGACCCTTGCCAACCAGTTCGGCATCGTCGGTGGAGCCTTCATCGCCAATGCTCCCAGCTTCATCGGCTCGTTCGGCGTGCTGGTGGACAACCTCGGCCCCTGGTTCGGCGGCCTGCAGTGGCGTGACCTAGGCCCCTATCCCGTCACCGACGGCCCCCAAAACCCGCAAGACAAGGGCTATAGCGAGGTCAATGTCGATTTGGGCTACAAGGTCACCGCCAAGTTCAAGGTTCAGCTCAGCGTCTACAACCTGCTGAACGATCACGCCGACGCGGCGGCCTATTATTATACCTCGCGCCTGACTCCAGGTCTGAGCAGCCCCGAAGTCACAGGCCTGCAGGTTCACCCGCTGGAGCCCATCTCCGGCCGCCTCGAGGCGACTTACCTGTTCTAAGGCGCGATATTGGCCCTAGCGTGCTGAATCTGAAGTTCGCCTGCACATTGGGTAAGCCTCAGAGCGAACTTCAGATTCAAAAAAGCACACTAGAATCATATAGTTCTAGCGTGGCTGTAGATTCAGAAATTCGCTCCGCGCTCTCCACAAGCCGGGGGCGAATTTCTGAATCGCCACACTAGCGCTTTTTGAGCCGCGAGCCGGGTGCTGACGGCGAGGGGCCGAATTGGATCGGAGCGCCGGCCTTGGCCTTCACCGCTTCGCTCGGCGGGGGTTCAGCGGCATCGGGGTCGACAGTCTTGGATTCGGGTTTCTTGGCCATGCCTACTCCTAGCGCGGCCACGCCGATGGGGCCAGCGACCGGTCGATCTTGATGGGATTCAGTGGTGGGGACTGAGCCCTGCCCCTCCCTCCGGCGGCGGCGGCCAGCCAGCCTACCTCGGCATCGGCCGCGACAGCCCCGCTATGGCGTCGGCGATAGCGTCGACCCGGTCCTTGAGCACCACCTCGGCGTCGGTCAGCGCCTGATTGTAATAGTGCGGACCCAGAATCTCGGCGAGGAAGTCGAGTAGTCTGTGGGCGTCGACCGGATCGATCTCCACGCCCGCCTCGTCCTTCAGGTGGTCCCTGATGCGCCGGGCGAGGGCCGCGCCGGTCGCCTTGTCGAATTCGATGCGGCCCATGATCACCCCGCCACACACCCGGCCAGCCCGTCCGCCTTCACGATCCCCATCCGCGCGCCGATCCGCGCCGAGCGGCGCTGAACATAGGCGCCGGAATTGACGGCCTTCCATTTCAAAGGGCTGGGCAGGATGGCGATCAGGTGGTCGGCCTCGGCGCGGGTCAGGGTCCTGGCCGAGTGGCCGAAATAGGCCTGTGACGCGGCCTCGGCGCCGTAGATGCCGGGGCCCATCTCCACCACGTTCAGATACACCTCCATGATCCGCCGCTTGCCCCACAAGGCCTCGGTCAGGACCGTGAAATAGGCTTCCAACCCCTTGCGGATGTAGGTGCGGTCCGGCCACAGGAACACGTTCTTGGCCGTCTGCTGGCTGATGGTGGAGCCGCCGCGAATCTTGCCATTCGGCCGGCGCTCGTTGTGGGCCATGGCCTTCTGCATGGCGGTGAAGTCAAAGCCGTGGTGGCGGCAAAAGCCGGAATCCTCCGAGGCGATGGCCGCCTGCACCATATCGGGCGAGATGTCGTCCAGCCCGCGCCACCGATAGTCCAGCCCATGGCCCTGGGCCGCGCGCAGCAGCATCAGCATGGTCACCGGCGGCGGAATGAAGCGGTAGGCCACAGTGGTGAGCACCGGCCCGATTACGCCCACGAACAACAGGGCCAGAAGGAGGCCGCCCCACAGTCCGGATTTTCTCCGTCGAATCGGCGCGGACACCGGAATCGAGGCGACCGGTTCGGCCGGGGGTTCNNGGCTCGGGCTCGGGCGCACCCATGGCTAGCGGCCGGGCGACAACGGGATCAGCCAACTCGGCCTCAGCCTCGGTCTCGTCTATCTGGGGCGGGATATCGTTCATGCAGCGGCTAAGCTAAACCGGTTCGCCGCCGCCTAGGCAAGAGACGGAACGTCGCTCACCCCCGCCGCTCCGTCCTCGTCGCCCCAGGCATAGCGCCGGCCGTCGGCCGACAGCGCCAGGGCCGTGATCGGCGCGCCCTTGTCCTGCTTGAGGGGGACCGTGCGGCTGGAGCCGAGCGCCAGGGCGAACAGACGGCCGTCCGCGCGCCCGCCCACCAGCGTCTGGCCGGCGCCGGCCAGGCGCTCCACCAGGCTCAGTTCGTCAAAAGCCACCTCCGCCGCCTCCCGGCCCATGGGGCCGCTGGGTCCGGTGAAAGGCCAGATCACCGCGCCATGGGCGCCGCTGGTGGCCAGGAGCGCGCCGTCCGACAGGAAAGCCATGGACTTAACCTTGGCCGGATAGCCGCCCATGCGCATGTCCTTGCCGTCGGACAGACGCCAGGCGTGCAGTTGCGCGTCCTGCAGGGCGGTGATCAGAAACTTGCCATCGGGCGAGAACAGCACGTCGTTGTGGATGCCGGCCCATTTCAGCGTCTGCGGCTTTTGCTGGGCGATGCGAGCGTACCAGTTCCACACACCCCCATAGGCGGCGACGGCCACGCGCAGGCCCTTGGGATCGAAAGCCAGGCCCAGCACCGAGGTCTCGTGTTCGAAGGCGCGCTCGAAAGCCGGATCATTCGCTGAGACGATGCGCGCCGTCTTGCCGGCGGAAAAGGCGATCAGGCCGGAGGCGGCGCTGGCGGCAACGGCCTCGATCCACCGTCCGGGCGCCTCCGCCAGGACCTTCGCGCCCGAAGGCAGCGTCCACGCCAGCCGTCCGTCATCCCCGCCCGTGACGATCCCCGCGCCCGAGGGATGGGACGCCGCGCACAGAACGCCCGCTCCCGGATGCGCCTCGATCGCCGTCCCGTCCTGCAGTCGCACGGTCCCGTCGCCCAGGGCGAACAGGGCCTGGCCGGTCCGGTCGAACAGGGCCGCGGTGACATAGGCGTCGAAGGAATAGGTGGTCATACGCTCTGCTATCCGCTCGTCCGGCGAAGCCGGCTTCTAAACAATAGGAACCCCGAAGAGCACGAAGGACACGAAGATCACGCGGACTTCTTCGTGATCTTCGTGTCCTTCGTGGTTGAATTCTTTCCCGGCGTTCGCCGGGGCGGATCAGGCCGCGCAGGCCTCGAAGCCGGCCTTGAGCTGGGCCTCGTCGAGGTTGCGGCCGATGAACACCATGCGGCTGGAGCGATCCTCGTCGGGGCGCCATTCACGCTGCAGGTCGCCCTCCAGCATCATGTGCACCGCCTGGAACACCAGCCGCTTGGATTCCCCCCTCACGTCCAAGATGCCCTTGGCGCGCAGAATGTCCGGGCCCTGGTCGGCCAACAGCTTGTTGAGCCATGCCGTGACCTTGTTTGAATCCAACGGCCGGTCCAGCCGCAGGGACACGCCCTTGATGTCTTCGTCATAGCGCGGCGCTTGGTTGCCGGAATGGTCGTGATCGTGATGGTCGTGATGATCATGGCCGTGGTGGTCATGATCGTGATCGCAGTCCTCGTCGTGCACATGGCCCTCGTGGCCGTGCGGCGGATTGAGGAACTCCGGCTCGAGCTCCAGGATACGGTCCAGGTCGAAGCCGCCCCGGCCCAGAATGGCGTCCAGCGGCACGTCGGCGCGGGTGGCGCGGTGGATCGGCGCCAGGGGATTGAGCCGGCGCAGGCGCGCCTCGATCATGCGCAGATCGTCGGCCGAGACGGTCTCCGCCTTGTTGAGCACGATCTGGTCGGCGAAGGCGATCTGCTCCACGGCCTCCTTGGAATCGGACAGGCGCAAAAGGATGTGCTTGGCGTCCACCACCGTGGTTACCGAATCCAGCTTGGCCTTGGCCCGCACCTCGTCGTCCATGAAGAAGGTCTGGGCCACTGGGCCCGGATCGGCCAGGCCGGTAGTCTCCACGATGATGGCGTCAAAGCGTCCCTTGCGCTTCATCAGGCCCGCGACCACCCGGATCAGGTCGCCGCGCACCGTGCAGCAGACGCAGCCGTTGTTCATCTCGAACACTTCCTCGTCGGCGCCCACGATCAGGTCGTTGTCGATGCCGATCTCGCCGAACTCGTTGACGATCACCGCGTAGCGCTTGCCGTGATCCTCCGACAGGATGCGGTTGAGCAGCGTGGTCTTGCCGGCGCCGAGATAGCCGGTCAGCACGGTGACGGGGGTCTGACTCATAATAATCGTGTTCCCAAGGAGGCGTCGGCCCTGCTCAATATCACCGCCGGGAGCCGGTCAAGGCTTCACGCGGAGGGCCGGCTTGCGAGATGGGGACGGCGGGCCAGGGTTTGAAGGAGCCCGCCATGAGTTCCCGCCAGGAAAGACAGGCCAAACAGGCCCGCGGCGCACAAGGTCATCACCGCGCCGGGCTCAAGGGTCCAGGCCGACGCCAAGGCCAGGCCCACAAGGCCCGAAACGGCCGAGAGGCCCACCGCCACCGCCGCCTGGCCGCCATAGCTCTTGGCCCAATAGCGCGCCGCCGCCGCCGGCACAGTCATCAGGGCCACGGTCATCAGCGCCCCGAAAGCGCGAAAGCCCGCCACAAGGTTGAGGGCCAAAAGCAGCATCAGCAGCAGATGGGCGCCGCCGAAGCGCGCACCGGTGGTCTTCATGAACAGGGGATCGGCCCCTTCGCCCAACACGCCGCGCAGAAACAAGGCCAAGCCGATCAGGGTGGCGCTGGCCGCCCCGCCTGCCAGGATCAGCCCCGCATGGTTCAGCGCGGCGGTCGAGCCGAACAGCATGGACTCCAACGCGTCCGGGTCGTGGGCGCGGCCCAGGAGGAGAATACCCAGGGCGAGAGCCGCCAGATAGAAGATGGCGAAGGCCGCGTCGTCCGGCAGCTTGCCGGTGCGCGCCAGCAGACTCGACAGCCCCGCCACGATCATGCCGGCGATCAGCGCCCCCGCCAGCATGGCCGCCGGATTGGGGCCGAACATCAGGAAGGCGATCGCGATCCCCGGCAAGATGCCGTGTGACAGGGCGTCGCCCATCAGGCTGAGCCGCCGCGCCACCATCAGCACGCCCAGCGGCGCCCCGCCGAAGGCCAGGGCCGTGGCGCCGGCCGCCGCGCTCTTCAGCGCCAGGATCGACAGCGCGCCGGTCATGCGCTCAAACCGGCGGAGGCGGGCTCTGCGACTCGCCAGGAGTCGGCCATGCGCCGGGCGCGGGCCAGGGGATCGGGGGCGAGGGCCAGAGCGCTTGGGCCCCAGGCCACTGCCTCGCGCGCCAGCACCAAGGTTTGCGGGCAAAGCCGGCGAGCTAGGTCCAGGTCGTGCAGCACGGCGATCACCGTGCGCCCCTGGCCCGGCCACGCCGCCATCAGCTCGGCCAGGTCCTCGGCGGTGCGCGAGTCGATGCCGGTGAAGGGCTCGTCCAGCAGCACCAACTCGGCCTCCTGCACCAGCACCCGGGCGAACAGGGCCCGCTGAAGTTGGCCGCCGGACACCGCGCCGATCGGTCGGCGCTCCAGGCCTTCAAGTCCCACCGCGGCGATGGCGGCGCCTAAACGCTGGAGGTCGGCCACGTTCAGAGCGCCGAACAGGCCGCGCCGACCGATGAAACCCAGACTGATCAGATCGACGATCCTGATCGGGAAATTGAGATCCAGCCCGTGCGCCTGGGGCAGATAGGCAATGCGGCCGCGGCTTGCGCCCTCCAAGTCGATGGCTCCCGACAGGGGTTTGAGGTGGCCGGCGATGGCCCTGAGCAAGGTGCTCTTCCCTGAACCGTTGGGGCCGACCACCGCCGTCAGCGTCGCGGGCGCGAACCGGCCCGACAACCCATCCACGGCCGTCTCGCCTTCATAGCCCAGACGCAGATTGTGCAGGGAGACGCCCGCCATGGCCTAGGCCAGGGCCAGGGCGACGACGGCCCACACCAGCGCGCATGCGATCAGAGCCAGCGCCACGCGCCAGCCCGCGCCCATCTGCAGCAGGGTGGGACCCGGAAGGTTCATCGGGATGATATAGCTTGTTATATTATAACAGGCTAGACCGATCATCCCTCTCTTCCCTTCGCAGGGATGGATGTAGGCTGATACGCTCGGAGTACGGCCTCGTTTCAACGAGGCCCGACATCGCCGCCGACTCCGCGTTGACTTGGAAGCGCGGCTGAGTATAGTCCGCGCCTCTCGCCCGCAGGCCATCTCGCGGGCGCAATCATTTTTGTGGCGCGCCGACCAAAGCCCTTAAAAGCCAGGGCGCGCCGGACTTTTTGAGGCTAGACCCATGTACGCGGTGATCAAGACCGGCGGTAAGCAATACCGGGTGCAGGCCGGCGACCTTTTGGTCGTCGAGAAGCTCGACGGCGACGCTGGCTCCGAAGTGAGCTTCAAGGACATCTTGATGGTGGGCGAAGGCGCCGACGTGACCGTGGGCGCGCCCCTGGTCGACGGCGCGGTGGTCAACGCCACCCTGATCGAGACCCGCAAGGGCGAGAAGATCAAGATCTTCAAGAAGATCCGTCGCCAAGGCTATCGCCGCACCGGCGGCCATCGCCAGTTCGAATCGGTGCTGCGCGTCACCTCCGTGGCTGGCCAAGGCAAGGAAGTGAAGTGGGATGGCGTGGTCGATCTGACCACCAAGGCGGTGCTCAACGCCCGCGCCCGCAACCTGAAGATCGCCGCGCCGGTCGAAGCCGCTCCGGCGCCGGTCGCCAAAGCCGCCGCGCCGAAGGCCGCCGCGAAGACCACCGCCAAGAAGGCCGCCCCCAAGGCGGCGACCGAAGCCAAGGCTGAGGCTGCGCCCAAAAAGGCCGCGCCGAAGGCCAAGGCCAAACCCGCTTCCGACAGCGAAGCCTAAGTTCAGGAGAGCACGACATGGCTCACAAGAAATCAGGCGGCTCCTCGCGCAACGGGCGCGATTCCGAGAGCAAGCGCCTTGGCGTGAAGAAGTACGGCGGCGAAAATGTGCTGGCCGGCAATATCCTGGTGCGCCAGCGCGGCACCACCTTCTATCCGGGCGACAACGTCGGCCTGGGCCGCGACCACACCCTGTTCGCCAAGGCCACCGGTCAGGTGAAGTTCCTCACCAAGCGCGGCAACCGCACCTACGTAGCGGTGCTCCCGACCGAAATGGCCAAGGCGGCCGAATAGGCGCGAGACGGTAATTTCCGGACCGCGCCGCGACATCGCAGCGCGACGGACCGAAATACGAGCGGGGAGTCCGAAGCGCCGGGCTCCCCGCTTTTCGTTTTTTTGGCCGCACGGGAAGGCGGCCGGGGCGAAACGAGCGTTCCAAGACTCAGAGGAACGACCATGACCACCGCCACTCTGTCGGCGCCGGAAATTCTCACCGAGCGGCTGCGCCTGCGCCGGCCGCAGGGCGCCGACGCGCCCGCCATCGCCAAGCTGGCCAATGATTTCGCCGTGGCCAGCATGACCACCCGCATGCCCTATCCCTATGGCGTGGAGGACGCGCGCGCGTTCGTCAGCCTGTCGCAGGCGCTGGACCCGCGTCAGCAGATCACCTTCGCCCTCGAGCACCGGGATGCGGGCTTCATCGGCTGCCTGGGCTTTCACCGGGGCGCCGCCGCCGCGCCGGTGGAGCTGGGCTATTGGCTGGGCCGGCCCTACTGGGGCAAGGGCCTGGCCACCGAGGCGACCCGGGCCGCGCTCAAGTGGGCGACCCAGGACTGGGGCCGCCGGCTGGTCGCCTCCGGACACTTCGCCGACAACGCCGCCTCGGCCAACGTCTTGATCAAGGCCGGCTTCCTCTACACCGGCGAGGTGCAAAAGCGCTTTTCGCGCGCCCGCTACGGCGACGCGGCCACACGCATGATGGTGTTGATCGCGTGATGAGCGCCTTGACGCCCCAAGACACCTATGTCCCGACCTCGAACCGGCGCGGCACCGCCGGCTCGACGGCGGGCCCGTCATCGGACTAAACAGGCCCATGAAGTTTCTCGACCAGTGCAAGATCTACATCCGCTCCGGCGACGGCGGCGGCGGGGCCGTGTCGTTCCGGCGGGAGAAGTTCATCGAGTACGGCGGCCCGGACGGCGGCGACGGCGGCTGCGGCGGGGACGTGTGGATCGAGGCGGTGGAGGGGCTGAACACCCTGATCGACTACCGTTATCAGCAGCATTTCAAGGCCGAGACCGGGGTGCATGGCATGGGCCGCAACCGCGCGGGCCACAATGGGGCCGACGTGGTGCTGAAAGTGCCCGTGGGCACGCAGGTCTATGAGGAGGACCAGGAAACCCTGGTCGCCGACCTGGACGAGGCGGGCGCTCGGATCCTGCTGGCCCGCGGCGGCAACGGCGGCTTCGGCAACACCCACTTCAAGGGCCCGGTCAACCAGGCCCCGCGCCGCGCCAATCCCGGCCTGCCCGGCCAGGAGCGCTGGCTGTGGCTGCGATTAAAGTTGATCGCCGACGTGGGTCTGGTGGGCCTGCCCAACGCAGGCAAGTCGACCTTCCTGGCCGCCGCCTCCGCCGCGCGGCCCAAGATCGCCGACTATCCCTTCACCACCCTCACCCCCAACCTGGGCATGGTCGACCTGTCCACCCAGGAGCGATTCATCATCGCCGATATTCCCGGCCTGATCGAAGGCGCCTCGGAGGGCGCCGGACTGGGAGTGCGCTTCCTGGGCCATGTGGAGCGCACCGCCGTGCTGGTGCATCTGATCGACGGGACCCAGGAGGACGTGGCGGGCGCCTGGCGCACCGTGCGCGCCGAACTGAACGCCTATGGCCATGAGCTGGCCGGCAAGTCCGAGTTGGTGGCCCTGAACAAGATCGACGCCTTGGACGGCGACACCCGCAAGGCCCGCGCCAAGGCGCTCAAGGCGGCCTGCAAGCAGCCGGTGCATCTGGTGTCGGGCGTGTCCGGCGAAGGGGTCAAGGCCCTGCTGCGCGCCGCCTTCGCCGAGGTTTCGGCGCGCCGCGCCGCCGAGGGCCGTAATGACGCCGGCGAGCCGGAGGCCTGGCGTCCATGAGTTCCGCCGCGCACCTGCTCGCTAGCCGCCGGGTGGTGGTCAAGGTCGGCTCGGCGCTGGTGGTCGACGGCGAGACCGGCGAGCCCAACCGGCCCTGGCTCGCCGCCCTGGCGGCCGACGCGGCGCGCATGACCGGCCGCGGCCAACAACTGCTGATCGTCTCCTCCGGCGCCGTGGCGCTCGGCCGCCGCCGGCTGGGCCTGGGCCGCCGCGCCCTGGACCTGCCGCAGAAACAGGCCGCCGCCGCCGCCGGCCAGAGCCTGCTGATGCGCGCCTGGGAGGAGGCCTTCGAGCCAGCCGGCCTGATCGCCGCGCAAGTGCTGCTGACCCGCGACGACACCGAGGTGCGACGCCGCTGGCTCAACGGCAAAGCCACCTTGGATACCCTGCTGGCCCTGGGCGTGGCGCCCATCGTCAACGAAAACGACACAGTGGCCACAGAGGAGATTCGCTACGGCGATAATGATCGCCTGGCCGCGCGCGTGGCCCAGATGATCGGGGCGGACCTTCTGGTGCTGCTGTCGGACGTGGACGGGCTCTACACCGCCGATCCGCGGGTGGACCCCTTGGCCCGCCGGCTGGAGGTGGTGTCGGAGCTGACCCCCGAGATCGAGGCCATGGCCGGCGCTTCCAACGCCGCCGCCGGGGTGGGCGTGGGCGGCATGGGCGCCAAGCTGGCGGCCGCACGCATCGCCCAACTGGCCGGCTGCGCCACGGTGATCACTCTGGGCAGCCGCCCGGAGCCCTTGCGCGCCGTGGAAGCCGGGGCGGCGTCGACCCTGTTCGAGCCTTCGCTCAGCCCCTCGGCCGCCTATAAGCAGTGGATCGCGGGCTCGCTGTCGCCCCAGGGCGCAGTGACGGTGGACGCGGGCGCGGCGACGGCGCTGCGGTCAGGCAAGAGCCTGCTGCCGGCCGGAGTGCGCAAGGTGGAGGGCCGGTTCGACAAGGGCGACGCGGTGCTGGTGCTCGACCCGGCGGGACGCGAGGTTGCGCGCGGCCTTTGCCGGTACGACGCCGCCGAGGCCGAAAAGATCATGGGCCTGCGCTCGGACGCCATCGAAGCGGCCCTGGGCTATACCGAAGGCCCCACCCTGATCCACGCCGACGACATGGCCCTGGCGGGCCGGCCGGTGCGCGCATGACCGCCAAGCTCACCGCCCTGACCGCCGGCATGCCGATCCCCTACGGCGGGGACCGCGTGGCCTTGGTTTCGGCCGAATTGGCGCAGGCGTTCCAGCCCGGCGACCGCTTGGTGGTGGTGCAGGAAACCGGCGCCCTGCTGCATATTCCTGCCGCGGTTCACGAGATCGCCGTCGCCGCCGTCGGACGCGCCCATGAGGCCTTCCAGCAGATGGGCGCCAAGAGCGACGAGCAAATCACCCATTTCTTCAAGTTATTCGCGGCGCGTCTTAAGGACGAGGCTAGCTGGGCGCGCATCGCCAACGCCAACGCGGCCGATGTTGAGAAAGCCCGCGCCGCCGGCCGCTCGACCACGCGCCTGCTGGCCGATGAGAAGATGCGTCTGGGCATGATCGAGGGCCTGGAGGGCTGGGCCGACGCGCCGCCGGGCCGCGGCGAGGTGCTGGAGCGCATCGAACACACCGGTTGGACCGTGGATCAGGTGAAAGCGCCGCTCGGCGTAGTGGCGTTCGTGTTCGAGGGACGACCCAACGTGTTCGCCGACGCGGCCGGCGTGCTGCGCGGCGGCAATACCGTGGTGTTCCGCATCGGCTCGGACGCGCTCGGCACCGCCAAGGCCATTGTCGAACATGCGCTGACGCCCGCCCTGGCGGCCGCCGGCCTGCCCGCTGGGGCCGCCTCACTGGTCGAGAGCCCGGCCAGGTCGGCGGGCTGGGCCATGTTCTCCGACTCCAGGCTGGCCCTGGCCGTGGCGCGCGGCTCGGGCGCGGCGGTGGCGCAACTGGGCGCGGTGGCGCGCCAGGCGGGCATACCGGTCAGCCTGCACGGGACGGGGGGGGCCTGGCTGGTGGCCGACCGTTTCGCGGATGCCGACCGCTTCGCCGCCGTGGTCGAGAACTCATTGGACCGCAAGGTTTGCAACACCTTGAACGTCTGCTGCATCGAGCATTCGGTGGCGGACACGCTCGTCCCGGTGTTCCTGGCCGCGCTGGAGCGGGCGGGCGAGCGCCGGGGGCACGGCTGCAAGCTGCATGTGGTGGTCGAGGGAGACGCCAAGCGCTATCTCCCGCCGGGCTGGCTGGACGCCAAGACCCGCGTGCGCCGCGCCGAGGGCGATGTCGAAGAGGATCGCGCCGAACTCATGCCGGCCGATCAGCTGGGCCGCGAATGGGAGTGGGAGGATACGCCGGAGGTCAGCTTGGCGGTCGTCGGCGGGCTCAATCACGCCATCCAGTGGTTCAACCAATACAGCCCACAGTTCGACGCCAGCCTGGTGTCGCAGGACCAAGCCTCGCACGATTATTTCTACGCCAACATCAACGCCCCCTTCGTGGGGGACGGCTTCACCCGCTGGGTGGACGGGCAGTATGCCCTGAACCGGCCCGAGCTGGGCCTGTCCAACTGGCAGAACGGGCGCCTTTTCGCCCGCGGCGGCGTCTTGGCCGGCGACGGCGTGTTCACCGTGCGCGCCCGCGTGCGCCAGACCGATGCGAAGCTGCGCCGCTGATGTGGTCCGCCGGTCCCGCACGCCGCCTGCCCGTAGGCGGCCGTCCCCAGCTTCTGCGGCCCGGATTCCTGTTGATGCGGGGTCAGAAGGTGGGCCTGTTCGGCGGCTCCTTCGATCCGGCGCATGACGGCCACACCCATGTGGCGCAAACCGCCTTGCGGCGGCTCGGACTGGATCGGGTGATCTGGCTGGTCTCGCCGCAAAACCCGCTCAAACCGCAATCCTCAAGCCTGAAAAAGCGCATGAAGAGCGCCCGCCGCCATGCCGTCGGCCCCTCGATGATTGTCACCGACGTGGAGCGGCGCATCGGCTCGGTCTACACCATCGACACCCTGTGCGCGCTTAAGGCTCGCTTTCCCGGCGTGCGCTTCGTGTGGATCATGGGCGCCGACAACCTGCAGAGCCTGCACCACTGGCGCGGTTGGATCCAAATCCTGCATGAGGCGCCGGTGGCCGTGATCGCGCGGCCCAAGTCGGCCATCAAGAGCCGTCTGGCGCCGGCCGCCGTACGCTTCGCCCATCGCCGCCTGCACTCGCGCGCGGGGCCGTTGCTGGCCCGCCGCGCCACGCCCGCCTGGCTCTACATGCGCGCGCCGCTGAACTTCAGTTCATCCAGCGCGATCAGGGCTAAATCGGGCCGGTGAATTGGGCTTTATTCTATGCTAGGGTGACGGACGTCACCTCCGGGAGCCCGACTCTGACTCGTAAAGCTGCGCATGAAGCGCCCGTTGCCGAACCGGCGCCCAAGCGCGCCCCGCGCGCCAAGAAGGCCGCGCCTCCCCCCCAGGTTTCTCTGGAAGAACTCATCCTGTCACGTCTCGACGATGACAAGGCGCAGGACATCGTGCTCATCGACCTAAAAGGGAAGAGCCCGATGGCCGACGCCATGATCGTGGCGACCGGCCGCTCTCAGCGCCATGTGGGCGCCCTGGCCGATCACCTGACCCGCGCGCTCAAGGAAGCCGGATTCGGCAAGGCGCCGGTGGAAGGCATGCCCCAGTGCGACTGGGTGCTGATCGACGCCGGCGACGTGATCGTGCACCTGTTCCGCCCCGAAGTGCGCACCTTCTACAACATCGAGAAGATCTGGTCTGTGGACACGCCGTCCCGCCACCTGATCGCGAACTAATTACCGCTCACCCCGGCGAAGGCCAGGGCCCAGATGACAAAGCGGACCCAATGGCCGTTATGCTCGCGCTTGCGCCCTATGAACTGGGTCCCGGCCTTCGCCGGGATGAGCGCAAGCGTTGATCATCACCCTCCTGACCGTCGGCAAGCTGGGCCGCGCCCCCGAGGCGGCGCTGGCGCAGGGCTACGCCGAGCGGGCCACCGCTTCGGGCCGCGCTCTCAGCCTCGGCCCCGTGGAGGTGCTGGAGATTGAAAGCCGCAAGCCCGGCAAGGCGGCCGAGGGCGAGGCGCTGCTGGCCTGCCTGAAGGACAGCTATGTCATCGCCTGCGACGAGCACGGCAAGGCCCATCCCTCGCGCGCCTTCGCCGACAAATTGGCCCGGTTGCGGGACGAGGGCCGCCGCCGGCTGGTCCTGATAA
The DNA here is from genome assembly GCA_003164925.1 of Caulobacteraceae bacterium. GTDB lineage: Bacteria > Pseudomonadota > Alphaproteobacteria > Caulobacterales > Caulobacteraceae > BOG-938. The sequence continues at coordinate 67,531 of PLRV01000012.1, read as the reverse complement.
TCGGCGGCGCCGACGGCCTGGCGCCCGAGGTGCTGGCCCGCGCCGACGAGACCCTGGCCTTCGGGCCGCAGACCTGGCCGCACGCCCTGGCCCGCGCCATGCTGGCGGAACAGGTCTATCGGGCGGTGACGATCCTGGCCGGCGGACCCTATCATCGGGATTGAGCCGCTCCACAGCCTTAGCGTTTTGCTTGCCGATCCCCTATATGTCCGCGCCATGAGCCGGCCGTTTCTGAAGATGAACGGTCTGGGCAACGACTTCGTGGTGGTCGAGGCCCGCCGTCAGCCGTTTGCGCCCAGCGAGGCGCAGGTCCGCGCGATCGCCGATCGCCGCGGCGACTCCGGCTGCGACCAGCTCATCGCCATCGAGCCCTCGGGCCGGGCCGACGCCTTCATGCGCATCTGGAACGCCGACGGCGGCGAAGTGGACGCCTGCGGCAACGCAAGCCGCTGCGTGGGCTGGCTGCTGATGCAGCAGAACGGCTCGGACCACATCTCCTTGGAGACCAACGCCGGGGTGATCGACGTGCGCCGGGCCGGCGCCGATCTTGTAAGCGTCGACATGGGCGCCCCGCGCCTGGCCTGGGACGAGATTCCCCTGGCCGAAGAGATGGACACCCGCGGCATAGAACTGCAGGTCGGCCCGATCGACGCCCCGATCCTGCATACCCCCGGCTGCGTCAGCATGGGCAATCCCCACGTGGTGTTCTTCGTGGACGACGCCGAGCGCGCGCCGGTGGTCGAGGTCGGACCGATGATCGAGCATCACCGCCTATTCCCGGAGGGGGTCAATGTCGGCTTTGCCCAGATCAAGGCGCCGGATCGCATCCGGCTGCGCGTATGGGAGCGCGGCGCGGGCCTGACCAAGGCGTGCGGCACCGGCGCCTGCGCGGCCCTGGTGGCGGCCCATCGCCGTGGCCTCGCGGCCCGCAAGGCCGTGCTTGAACTGGACGGCGGCGAGCTCATCATCGAATGGCGCGAGACGGACGGCCATGTCCTGATGACCGGCCCTGCGGCCTTGGAATTCGAGGGTGTCCTGGAAGGCGTATTAGCGTGAGCGGGGCCCTGACCGTGGAGCGCCCCACCGCCGAGGGCGGCGCACTGGACGTGATCACCTTCGGCTGCCGGCTGAATGCCCACGAGAGCGAGGCCATCCTGGCGCGCGCCCGCGCCGAAGGCCTGACCAATGCCGTCGTGTTCAACACCTGCGCAGTCACCGGCGAGGCCGTGCGCCAGGCGCGCCAGGCTATCCGCAAGATCCGTCGGGAGCGCCCCGACGCGCGCGTGATCGTCACCGGCTGCGCCGCCCAGATAGATCCGGCCGCCTTCTCCGGCATGGCCGAGGTGGACCAGGTGCTGGGCAATGCCGAGAAGGCCGCGCCGGGCGCCTACGGCGGGACAATCGTCGAACGGGTGCAGGTGGGAGACATCTTCGCCCACCCGCCCAAGGCTGATCCCCTGGCGCCCGGTCTAACCGAGCGCGCCAGAGCCTATGTTGAAGTGCAGAACGGCTGCGATCACCGCTGCACTTTCTGCATCATCCCCTACGGCCGGGGTAATTCGCGCTCGGCGCCCGCGGGCGAGGTGCTGGAGAAGGTCCGCCGCCTGGCCGCCCAGGGCTATGGCGAGGTGGTGCTCACCGGGGTCGACCTGACCTCATGGGGCCAGGATTTGCCTGGCCAGCCGACCCTCGGCCAACTGGCGGCCCGCATCCTCAAACTGACGCCGGAGCTGAAGCGTCTGCGTCTATCCTCCATCGACGCCGCCGAGATCGACCCGGACCTGATGCGGGTGCTGGCGGAGGAAGAGCGCCTGCAGCCTTACCTGCACCTGTCGCTGCAATCGGGCGACGACATGATCCTCAAGCGGATGAAGCGCCGGCACACCCGCGGCCAGGCCCTGGCGCTGGCCGCGGCCCTGCGCGCGGCCCGCCCAGACGTGGCCCTGGGCGCGGACCTGATCGCGGGCTTTCCGACAGAGACTGACGAGATGTTCGCCAACAGCCTGAGCCTGGTGGACGAGGCCGGACTGTCGTTCCTGCACGTGTTCCCCTTCAGCCCGCGCCCGGGCACGCCGGCCGCCCGCATGCCCCAACTCGATCGGGGCCTGATCAAGGCGCGGGCCGAACGGCTGCGCGGGGCGGGGAATGCGGCCCTTGTCCGCCACCTGGACCGCCAGATCGGACGGGTCGTGCAAGGGCTGGTGGAAAAGCCCGGTGTTGCGCGGGCGGAAGACTTCACCGAACTGGCCTTCGAGGGCGCGGCCGAACCCGGCGCGATCCTGCCTCTGCGTGTGGGCGGCCACGACGGCCGCCGCGCCCGCTGCCAAAGCGTGACCGCCTAGATGTCCGACACGCCCCTGTTCGATCCGAACTCACCCCTGGCGCGGCTGTCCTCGCCCAAGCCGGGCTTCCTCGGCCGGCTGGGCCTGGGCCTGTCGCGCACCTCCAGCCAGATGACCCAGCAGGTCGTGGCGGTCCTCACCAAGACCAAGCTGGACCAGGCGCAGCTCGACAAGCTGGAGGATCTGCTGATCGAGGCCGACCTCGGTCCCCAGGCGGCGGCCCGCGTCACCGAAGCTTTCGGCCGCAACCGCTTCGGCCGCGAGGTGAGCGAGAGCGACATCCGTCAGGGCCTGGCCGAGGCCATCGCCGCAGAATTGATCCCGCATGAGGGACGCTTCGAGCCGCTGTCGGGTCCCAAGCCCTATGTGGTGTTGTTCGTCGGCGTGAACGGTTCGGGCAAGACCACCACGCTGGGCAAGATCGCGGCGGACCTGAAGGGGCGCGGCGCCAAGGTGCTGATCGCCGCGGGCGACACCTTCCGCGCGGCGGCCGTCGAACAGGTGAAGGTGTGGGGCGAGCGGGCCGGCGTTCCGGTGATCGCCAAGCCGATCGGCGCGGACGCCTCGGGCCTTGCCTACGAGGCCCTGCAGCGGGCCCAGGCCGAACAGTTCGATGTGCTGCTGATCGACACCGCCGGACGTCTGCAGAACAAGACGGCGCTGATGGAGGAACTGGCCAAGATCGTGCGGGTGATCAAGAAGCTCGAGCCATCCGCTCCCCATGAGACCCTGCTGGTGCTGGACGCCACGGTGGGCCGCAACGCCCTGTCCCAGGTGGAGGCTTTCGGTCGCACGGCGGGGGTCACCGGCGTGGTGATGACCAAACTCGACGGCACGGCGCGCGGCGGGGTGTTGGTGCCGGTGGCCGAGGCCTCCGGCGCGCCGATCAAGCTGATCGGCGTAGGCGAGGGCGTGCAGGATCTGCAACCCTTCGACGCCCGCCAATTCGCGCAATCCTTGGTGGGACTGGACCTGGAATGACAAAAGAACAAACGATCCGCGCCAAGCGCATCATCCGATCCGCGGTCGACTACGGCGGCCTGGTGGTATTCCTTGCGGTCTACTTCCTGACCGGTAAGGACATGATCCGGGCCAACTGGGCCCTGGCGTCCGCCTCGGGCGTGGCCGTGCTGGTGGGTTTTGCCCTGGAGCGTCGCCTAGCGCCCATGCCCCTGGTCACCGGTCTGTTCGCCCTGGTGTTCGCCGCGTTGGCCCAGCGCTTCCACGACATCACGTTCGTGAAGATGCAGCCCACGGCCATCAATCTGTTCCTGGGCGCGGTGATGCTGGGCGGCGCGGCCATGCGGCGCAATCCCCTGCGCGCCTTGCTGGGTTCCACCATCCATCTGGACCCGCCGGCCTGGCGCGTACTGATGATCCGCTACGGCGCCTTGTTCATAACCGAGGCCGTGCTGAACGAAGCCCTGTGGCGCACCCTGCCGGATCAGACCTGGGTGGTGTGGCACCGGCCCGCGCTATTGGCGCTGTCGGTTCTGTTCTCCGTGGCCCAGGTCCCATTCCTGATGAAACACGCCCAGATGGGCGAGGCGGAATGGAGTCATACGGAACAGACCCAAGTCCCCGAGGACTGACCCTGGACGTCCACGGACGGTCTGTCGTCAAACTGACGCCAAGCGCGTATAAGAGACGTGCCGGACTTGGGCGGGGGACTTATGGCCAAGACTCATTCCGTTGACTCGACGCTGGAGCAATCGCCCAGCCATCTGCTGCACCGGGCGCTGCAGCTCGCGCTCGACATCTACGCCGAGGAGGCCGGCGCGGGCGCGATCACGCAACGCCAGTTCGCCGTGCTGACCGCGGTGCAGGCCCGCGAAGGCTGCACCCAGAGCGACCTGGTTAAAGCCACGGGCATCGATCGTTCGACCCTCGCCGAACTGGTGGCGCGCCTGATCGGCAAGGGCCTGCTGGCCCGCGAGCGCTCCACCCTGGATGCGCGAGCCAACACCGTCACCCTGACCGACGTCGGGCGCGCGGCGGTGCAGGAGGCCGAGCCCCGCGTGGCCCTGGCCGACGAGCGGATCATGGCCCTGGTGCCCTCGGCCAAGCGCCAGTCCTTCCTCAAGACCCTGGCCGAAATGGCCAAGGCCGCGGGCAAGCCCCACGCCGAGCCTGAAGCGGACGACGCGCGCCGCCGCAAGGCCAAGGAGAAGGCCAAAGGCGAGAAGAAAGCCAAGGGCGAGAAAGCCGACAAGACCGACAAGAAAAAGAAAAAGAAAAAGGCCAAGGGCGAAAAGAAAGCCAAGGCCGCGGTCGCCGAACCGGCGGTTTGAAGACCCCTTCTCCTCCCCTGCGCAGCGGGGAGGAGATTTGCTCCTACACCCTGATATCGATCAGCGAGCCCGGCCGCAGCGGGCGGGCCGGGGGGTTGTCGCCGCCTGAGGGCGAGGGCTGGATCGGCGCGCTCTGGGCGGGCGCGATGGGGGCGGAAACCTCGGCCACGGCTCGCATGGGCGCAACAGCCGCGGTCGGCGCCGAGGGCGCGGCGGCTCCGGCCTTGCCCAGGGCCGCGGTGAAGAAGGCGCGCTGGGCCGCCAGAGCCTCGGGGCTGCGCGCGTGTGCCGCCGTGGAGGGCGCTGTCGGAGCGGGCGTCTGCGAGAGGGGGCTGATGGGCGGCACGGGCTGTAACTGTGGTTAATCAGCCGTGAACCTGCGCCAAACGTGGTGAATCAAAAGTTAATAACGGCCGTCAGGAACTAGCCTTGGCCTGGAGCTGGGCGACCTGATGGGCCAGGCCCTCGGCGTCCCGATCGGTCATGGGCCCGATATGTTTGGCCACGATCATGCCGCGCGCGTCGACCACGAAGGTCTCCGGCACCCCCGAAATGCCGAAGTCCACGCCCGCATCGCCCGACCGGTCCTGTAACACCGAGCCGAAGGGATCGCCGTACTTGTCCAGGAAGGCCTGGGTGGCGCCGGGCTGGTCCTTGTAAGCCACCCCGATCATGGGCACGCCGGCCGCCTTCAGCTTCATCATTTGCGGCGCTTCCTCCGCGCAGGGCGCACACCAGGAGGCGAACACATTGACCACCATGGGTCCGTGCTGGGCCGCCGAAATCGACTGGGGCTGGCCGCCGGACAGCGGCGGCAGAGTCTCGGCCGGCAGGGGTTGGCCCACCAGGGCGGCGGGATTGACGTGCGGATCGTGATGCAGGCCGTAGCCGGCGAAGAGTAGGATCAGAAGGCCGCACACGGCCAGGGGGATCAGCGGCAAGAGGCGCTTCACGGCGCGTCGGGCTCCCGGCCCAGCAACTGTTCACGCTTTTTCACCTCGGCCCGCCAGCGCCGAGCGCGCGCCAGGCTGTCGGCGGCCAGGGCGCCGATCACCAGGGCGCTGATGACATAGGCCGGGATCACATAGCCTGCATATTTGCCCAGCATCAGCGCGCCGCCTGCACGGCCAGGGCGCCGGCCCGCCTGCGCCACACCTCGGCGCGGATCCGCACCAGCCACAGGGCCCCGAAGCCCAGGGTATAGGCCAGTCCCATCAAGGCCAGGGGCCACAGGTACACGGCCGCCAGCAGCGGCCCGCCCTTGACGAAGATCGATTCGCCCTGATGCAGGCTGTTCCACCACACCACTGAATAGTGGACGATCGGTAGATTGACCGCGCCCACCAGGGCCAGGATCGAGGCGGCGCGGTCGGCCTTGGCCTCGTCGTCGATGGCCGCCCGCAGGGCCAGATAGCCCACATAGAACAGAAACAGGATCAGCTCGGAGGTCAGGCGCGCGTCCCACACCCACCAGGCGCCCCACATGGGCCGGCCCCACAGGGAGCCTGTGATCAGGGCCAGGAGGGTAAAGCCGGCGCCCAGCGGGGCGGCGGCGCGGGCGGCGGCGTCGGCCAGGGAATGGCGGAACACCAGGCCGAAGAAGGCCGAGCCCGCCAGGCAGGCATAGGCGAACATGCCCAGCCACGCGGCCGGCACATGCACGAACATGATCAGCACAGTGGCGCCTTGCTGATAATCGGGCGGCGCGTTCAGGCCCATGCCGAGCCCCACGCTGCCCAGGGCCACGGCGGCCGCGCCCAATACCGGCGCCAGCCAGCGCGACAGGGCCATGAACCTCTGCGGATTGGCGAGGGCCGTGATCATGCCAGGGGACATAGAGCGGCCCGGCGCTTGGAGCAAGACGGGGCGTACGAAGCCCACTTACCCTACAAAAAGCTATAGGGGTCCATGTCGATGGTCACCCGCACCGAGCTGGGGATCTTCACCCGCGCGCGCCAGGCGCTCATGAAGGCCTGCAGGTCGACGTTGCGGTCGGCCCGCACCAGGAAACGCTTACGCCGACGCCCGCGCACCAGGGCCAGGGGCGCATCGGCCGGGCCGTAGACCTCAACACCCTCGCCATTGGGCGTGGCGGCGGCCAGGGCCCGCACATAGGCCTCCAGCGCCTCCGGATCGGGGCCCGAGGCGATCACCGCAGCCAATCTTCCGTAGGGAGGCAGCCCCGCCAGCTTGCGCTCGGCCATTTCCACCGCCACGAAGCCATCGCGGTCCTGGGCCTTGAGCGCCTGCATCACCGCATGTTCGGGGGCATAGGTCTGCAGCAGCGCCCGCCCAGGACGCTCGGCCCGCCCGGCCCGTCCGGTGGCCTGGGCCAGGAGCTGATAGGTGCGTTCGGCCGCGCGCAGGTCGCCGCCGCGCAGGCCGAGGTCCGCGTCCACCACCCCGACCAGGGTCAGATTGGGAAAGTTGTGCCCCTTGGCCGCGGCCTGGGTGGCCACCAGTATGTCGATCTCGCCCCGCTCCATTCGGCCCACCAGCTCGCGCGCGGCCCCGGGGTCCATCACCGTGTCGGAGGAGAACACCGCCACCTCCGCCTCGGGAAACAGCGCGCGCGCCTCCTCCTCCACCCGCTCCACCCCCGGTCCGATGGACACCAGGCTGTCCACCGCGCCGCAGTGGGGACAGGCCTTGGGCTTGGGCATGGAAAAGCCGGTGAGGTGGCACACCAGACGGCCGGTATAGCGATGCTCCACCAGCCAGGAATCGGTGTCGGGGGCGGTCATCTTCTGGCCGCAGGCGCGGCACAGCACCAGGGGGGCATAGCCCCGTCGGTTGAGGAACAGCAGCGCCTGCTCGCCCCGCTCCAGGGTCTGGGCCACCGCCTGAACCAAGGGCGGCGACAGCCAACGATCCGGTTCGGGCGGGGTGAGGCGCATGTCGATCAGATCCACGTCCGGCATCACCGCAGCCCCGTGGCGCGCCTCCAGCTTCAGCCAGTGGTAGCGGCCGGTCTCGGCGTTCCACAGGCTTTCCAGCGACGGGGTGGCCGAGGCCAGCACCACCGCCGCGCCCTCGATCTTGGCCCGCGCCACCGCCAGGTCGCGCGCGTGATAGACAAAGCCCTCCCCCTGTTTGAACGAGCCGTCGTGCTCCTCGTCCACCACGATCAGCGCCAACTTGCGGAACGGCAGGAACAGGGCCGAGCGGGCGCCTGCCACAATGCGGCAGCGGCCTGCCAGCACCTCATCCCAAACCCGGCGGCGGGCGGGCAGCGCTATCGCCGAGTGCCATTCGGCAGGCGCGGCGCCGAACCGTTCGGCAAAGCGGGCGATCACCGCCTGGGTCAGGGCGATTTCGGGCAGCAGCACCAGAACCTGGGCCTCAGGGTCGCGGCGCAGGACATCGGCGACGGCCTCCAGATAGACCTCTGTCTTGCCCGAGCCGGTCACCCCATCCAAAAGCGCCGGCTGGAAGCCGCCCTGGGCGATCAGGGCGTTCAGCGCCGCGGCTGCGGCGGCCTGGCTGGCGTTGAGAGGCGTGGACGGCCGCTCCGGGTCGGGGGCGGCGAAGGCCTGGTCCGGCGTTTCCAGCACCTGTTCCAGCACGCCCTCCAGGACCAGGGCCTTGACCACCCCGGCCGACGCCCCTGCCCGGCGCGCCAGCTCCACCCCGCTGGCCGCGCCCTGCGTTAAAGCGTCGAGCACCCGCTGGCGCGCGGGAGTCAGCTTGTGCGGGGCCTGGCCGGTGGCGATCAGCCGCCGTTCGGGCCGGGGCCGGGGCGCTCTTGAGCCGCGCAGGGCCATATGTAGGGGCAGACCGGGTGAATCCACCGCATAGCGCGCGGCCCAGTCGATGAAACCCAGCAATCCCGCCGGTAAGGTCGGCAGGTCACAGCGGCTGATGAGAGCCTTGAGCGGCCGGTTGACGCCCGCCGCCTCGCGCAGGCCCACAACCACGCCGGCCACCTCGCGCGGCCCCAGCGGCGCCAGCACCACATCGCCGACGCCCAGCGCCATGCCCTCGGGCTCGAGATAATCGAACGCCTCGGGCAGGGGCAGAGGCAGGAGGACCTGGGCGATGCGGCTCATGTTCGCGCCACGGGATCGAAAGCACTCTCCACCGACGACGTTGGGGAAGCGTCGAGGGGGTTTTCAGGGTCAAGCGCATGGTGTCGCCGAACCGGGCAGGCTAAAAGACGCCTTCTCTCCCGACCGCGGACCGCTTCCATGCAACTGTTCCTGGACACCACCGACACCGCCGAGCTGAAGGCCTTGGCCGCAGGGGGCCTGGTCGACGGCGTCACCACCAATCCCACGCTGATCGCCAAGTCGGGCCGTCCCATGCTGGAGGTCATCGCCGAGATTTGCGCCATCGTCGAGGGCCCCGTGAGCGCCGAGGTCGCCGCTGTGCAGACCGAGGCCATGCTGGCGGAGGGCCGGCGCCTGGCCGCCGTCGCCTCCAATGTGGTGGTCAAGGTCCCCCTGACAAGCGAGGGCCTGGCCGCCGTACAGGTGTTCGCGCAGGAAGGCATCGCCACCAACGTCACCCTTTGCTTCTCCGCCGTACAGGCCCTGATGGCCGCGAAGGCCGGCGCCACCTACATTTCCCCCTTTATCGGACGCCTTGACGACTATGGCTCGGACGGCGTGTCCCTGATCCACGACATCCGCACCATTTACGACAATTACGGCTTCGACACCGAAATCCTGTCCGCCTCGATTCGGACGGTGGAGCATGTGAAGGCGGTCGCCATCGCCGGTTCTGACTGCGCCACGCTGCCGCCGGCGGTTTTTAAGGCCCTCTTCAAGCACCCGTTAACCGAAAAGGGTCTTGAACAGTTCATGAGCGACTGGGCCAAGACGGGGCAGTCGATCCTCTAGGGCGCGTTAGGCGAAAGTGTAGGCGGTTTCGCCGCTCGAACGCGCTCACAACCTAGATTCTGGAGCCGCAGGGCTCCAGATGGAGGACCACGTGACGGACGGGAGCGCCAAGCGGAGCAGCCAAGAGCCGGACTGGCGCGATGTGCGCGCCTTCGTGAAGGCCCATCCCGCCCTGGTGCGCGAGGACGCCGAGCTTCTGTCGGACCTGGGCCTGCGTATCAACGCGGCCAATGTGGTGGAGTTCGGTCCGGCCGCCCTGGCGCGCCATGTCGCCGCGCACCGGCGCGAAAGCACCGCCCGCCTTCAGCTCGAAGCCACGGCCCGGGCCAATTTCGCCGCCCAGGCCCAGTGCCACGCCGGCGTGGTCGATCTGCTCGAAGCGCGCAACAACGCCGACCTGGCCCGCAGGCTGGACGAGACCGCGCGCACGCGCTTTGGCCTGCTCGGCGGCGTGATCGCGGTGGAGGGAACCGCCCCCGCCGGCTGGCGTCCCCTGGGCGAGGGCCTGACGGACCGCATGCTGGGAGCCGAGGGCCAGGCCTGGATGGGCCCCAATCCCTTCGCCGGCCAACTGTTCGGCAATCTTGAGGAACCCCTGCAAAGCTGCGCCCTGATCCGCCTCGCTCTGTGGCGATCGGGCCGGCCCGGCGTCCTGGCCTTCGCCTCGGCCGAGGCCGACGGCTTCACCCCCGATATGGGCGTGGAACTGATCGCTCTGCTCGCCCGCGTTGTGGAGCGCACAGCGGAGCGATGGCCGGTCCTGTAAGGAAATTCTTGGCGACGGAAACCCTTTCCCCCAGCAAAGTCGGGGGAGAGATCGTGACGGCCCAGGCCGCCCTGGGCGACTGGCTCGCCTATCTGGCGCAGGAGCGGCGGGCCTCGCCGCGCACGGTGCGCGCCTATGGCGACAACGTGCAAAGCTACCTCATCTTCCTGCAGGGCCATCGCGGCGGACCGCTATCGGCGCAGGATCTCGGGCAGACCGGGGCTCAGGAACTGCGCGCCTATCTGGCGCACCGGCGCCAGGGAAACGGTGGACGGGGCGACCATGCCCTCTCGCCGCGCAGCCTGTCCCAGGCGCTGTCGTCGATCCGCAGCTTCCATCGGTGGCTGGACCGCCGCTGCGGCATCGCGGCGCCCGAGCTTGCCCTGGTTCGCGGCCCGAGGGTCAAACCTGGCCTCCCGCGCCCGGTCAGCGAGGACCAAGCCTTCGAGCTGATCGCCGCGGCCGGCTGCGACACGGACCTGCAGGATTGGGAAATGGCCCGCGACGAGGCGGTTCTCACCTTGCTCTACGGCTGCGGCCTGCGCATCTCCGAGGCCCTATCCCTCACGCGCGCCGACGCGCCGCTCGGTGAAAGCCTGCGCATCACCGGCAAGGGCGGCAAGACCCGCCTGGCGCCGGTGCTGCCGGCGGTGCGCCAAGCGGTGGACGCCTACCTGGCCGCCCTGCCCTTCGCTCTTGGACCAGCCGAGCCGTTGTTTCGCGCGAAGAGAGGCGGCGCGCTGGGCCCCCGTCCGGTGCAGGCCCTGATGGAGCGCCTTCGCGGGCGCCTGGGCCTTCCCGCCAGCGCCACCCCCCACGCCCTGCGCCACGCCTTCGCCACGCATCTGCTCGGCGCCGGCGCGGATCTGCGCGTCATTCAGGAACTGCTCGGTCACGCCTCGCTGTCGACCACCCAGCGCTACACCGCGGTGGATGCGGCGGGGCTGCTGGCGACCTACGCGAAGGCACACCCGAGGGCGTGAGAGCGGGAGGACGTCAATGACGCGCGACCATCAATCTAACTCGGCGATCTGCCGATGTGGCGAGACGACAATCGAGCTGACCGGTGACCCGATCCAAAGCGTGATCTGCTATTGCGAGAGCTGCCGAAACGCCGGGCGCGGGTTCGAGCGCGACCTGGGCTCGCCGCAGACCGTCAATGCCGATGGCGGCGTTGGCTACTGCCTATACCGGAAGGACCGGGTGAGGATCGCGCATGGCGCCCACCATCTGCGCGAATATCGTCTCAAGCCGACATCGCCGACTCGCCGCGTGGTGACGAGCTGCTGCGGCTCGCCGATGTTCCTCGACTTCACGCCCGGCCATTGGCTGACGATTTTCCGGGACCGCCTGTCGGGACGAGCGCCAGAGCCGCAGATGTGCATCATGACCAAGGACAGACCCGAAGGATCGGAGCTGCCGAACGCAATCCCCGCCTACGATACGCAACCGCCTCGTCTCATGATCAAGCTACTCGCCGCCTGGGCGGCGATGGGGTTCCGTCGTCTGAAGGTCGCTTGGCGATAGCGGATTAGGCTTACGTGTCGGTCGTCGCTTTAGAGCCGGATGGCTTCTCTCGAAGTCTGAATCCGGCTCTACATATTTGAATCTCGAGCACGATTCAGCGTTTAGGCGATTCCACCTAAACCCATCGCGCTCTAGACGGCGCGGCCGGCCGATTCTTCTTCCGCGACCATGGCGAGTTGGGCATGGACGATCGAAACCAGCGTGCCGGGATTGCCATGGGCGAGCTGTACATGGGCGTCCAGCTGCCTCGCCAGAGCCTCGACGATGTTGGAGCCCAGGCCGGGTTTGGCGGTTTCCGGGCCCGATGGCATGCCGATGCCGTTGTCGCCGACCGATAGGGTCCAGTTGGGCCCATGCGCCCGGTATTCGACCGTGATCTTGCCGTTTCGTCCGTCGGGGAAGGCGTGCTTCAGGGCATTGATCACCAGTTCGGTGACGATGAGGCCCAGGCTGACCGAGACGTCGGCGCCGACGACGCTATCGTCGCAGACGACCGCTATGGATAGCTGGTCGTGATCGCGGATCATCGACGCGCCGATGCTGTCGCAAAGTTTGGGGAAATAGGCGTGCAGCGCAACATCCCCCACGCGCGACGCGGCGAGTTGCTGTTGCAGGGCCGCGACGGACATTACCCGGCTGTGGGCGTCCTGCAGGTGTTCGCGCGTTTCGGCGGACTGAACTCTGCGGGCGCTTTGCAGCAGCACGCTGGCGATGATCTGCAGGCTGTTGGCGACCCGGTGCTGAACTTCCTGAAGCAGGATCGCCTTTTCCCGAAGAAGATCGTCCTTCTGCTTCTCGGCGGCGCGGGCGTCGGTGACGTCGGTCACCGCGACCAGCAAGCGGACATGGTCCGTGTCGGCGTAATCAAGCTTCTGGACATTCAGAACCAGACGGCGGGTTGCCTTGCCATCGCGCTTCAGGTCCATCTCATAGGCGGCGACGGCGGCGTCTCCCGACGCCGTGGCGACGAGCAAACCCCGAAGCTGACGGCGATTCCATTCGCCCGCGCCAAGCTCGAACAGCTTGCGACCCGGCGCGGCCGGCGCGTCGATCTCAAACGCCTGGTAAAACGATGCGCTGGCCGCAATAACGACCAGCTCGCCGTCAAGCAGCAAGAGGGGCGTGCTGGAGGACCCGACGACCGCCAACGCCAAGCTAAGGTCGCTATCGCGGTTTGTGGGGGTGTGGGCAGCCATTGGCTGTCCCTTCATGTAACCGGAGGCTCGCAAAGCGAAAGCCATACCCGTCGGAAGTCGGCGTGGTTACAAGAATTAGCCGCCACTCGGCTCTAGCTCTAGCTCTGGAACCAGGATGATTTCTCTCGAGAGTCTGAATCTGGCTCGAGAGAGACAGTATCACGTTCTGCCCCCTTAGTTATTTAATCGACATCGAGGTCGCAGCATCTAGAGATTGCGACGCCGTCGCCGACGATGTCATCCAGAACGCGTTTCTGGTGAAAACTTTTTTCTCGGCTGTCCAATTCCATATGTCCGCTTGTCTGCTCCCCCAATGGGCGGCTGAACATAAACACGCAAGTCGAGCTGGGGTTCACGGAAAGCGGACGCACATTGAACGGCTATGGCCTCCAGGCGGACAACCTGTCGATCAACTCCATCCAGGTCAGGAACCGGCGTTTTCCAGAATGAGATGACCGACGGCCGTGTTGGACGCGGGCACATGGTAGAAGCGGTGGACCTGCTTGACTTGGTCGTCCAGCGCCCCGCGCATGATCAGCCACATCACCAATTCGATTCCCTCCGATCCGGCCTCGCGGACATAGTCCAAGTGAGGGACTTTCGACTGGGCGACGGGATCCGAAATCAACGTATCGAGGAAAGCCTGGTCGAACGCCGTGTTGATCAGGCCGGCGCGCGGGCCTTGCAATTGGTGGCTCATGCCGCCGGTGCCGAACACGACGACCTTCAGATCTTCCGGGTAGGACTCGACCGCCCGCCGGATCGCCTTGCCCAGCATATAGCAGCGATGCCCCGTCGGCGGCGGATATTGGACCACGTTAACCGCCAGCGGGATCACTTGGCAGGGCCATTCATCCGGCTGGCCGAACATCAGCGACAGCGGCACGGTAAGCCCGTGATCCACGTCCAGCTTGTTGACGATGGTCATGTCGAATTCGTCGAGGATCAGTTGCTCCGCCATGTGCCAGGCCAGGGACGAATGGCCTTTCACCGTCGGCACCGGGCGTGGTCCCCACCCCTCGTCGGCGGGCGCGAAGGAGTCGGCGCAGCCGATCGCGAAGGTCGGGATCATCTCCAGCGAAAAGGCCGAGGCATGATCGTTGTAGACCAGGATGATGACGTCCGGCTTTTCCTCGGCGATCCATTGTTTGGAGCGCTCATAGCCGGCGAACACCGGCTGCCAATAGGGCTCGCCGGCCTTGCCGCTGTCGAGGGCCGCGCCAATCGCCGGAACATGGCTGGTGGCGACGCCCGCTGTGATCCTAGCCATGCGGCTGCTCCTTCTTCGATCGGACACCTTCGACCGAGCGGCCGCCGTCCAGCATCATCCGGGCGTATTGGGCCTGGGTGACGCCGCTCATCATGGCTGCGATCTGCTGAAACGACAGGCCGTCGGTCGCGGCGATCTTCGAGGTGAAATAGATGTTGCCGCCCAGCGCGATCATGCCGTTCCAGTCGCGGTCCAGCACCGATTGCTTCTGCGCTTCGGTCATCGGCCAGCGGTCCAGATAGCCGCGCTCGTCGGCCTTGAAGGCTTCCCGGTTCTCCGCCTTCATCAGCGACATGCAGAACATGTTCAGGTGATAGCCGAGCCTGGATTGTTCCGCGTCGAACAGGGTGGTGCCGGGGATGTCGTGGTAGGGCTTTTCGCTCATCGCTCAGTGATCCCAGTAGAGGCGCATGGGGTTGTCGACCAGCAGGGCCTGGCGCAGCGCCTCGGTCACCGCGATCTTGGGGATGTGATCCACCAACACCCCGTCGTCCGGCATTATGGTCTTGATATTCGGATGCGGCCAGTCCGTGCCCCAGAGCACGCGGTCCGGGAAACGTTCGACGAGCGTGCGGGCGAAGGGAACAACGTCGTCGTAAGGCGGACCGGCGACCGTCAGCCGCTCGGGGCAAGTCACCTTCGACCAGATGTTTTCGTGGTCCGCCAAAAGGTTCACGAAGCTCTGGAACTGCGGGTGATCCACGCCCAGCTTTACGTCCGGCCGGCCCATGTGGTCGACGATGACCTTGGTCGGCAGTGAGGTGAACAGCGGCCTCAGCTCGGCCAGGTCTGGCGCTTCGAAATAGACCACAACATGCCAGCCGAACGGCGCGACCTTGTCGGCGATGCGGCGCAGGACGTCGTGGGGGGTGAAGTCCGCCAGCCTCCGCAGGAAGTTGAAGCGCACGCCGCGCACGCCGGCGGCGTCCAACTCGGCAAGCTCCTTTTCCGTGATGTCTTCGCCCACCGTCGCCACGCCGCGCGCACGATCACCGGCGGCCTTCAGCGCGTCGACCACGGCCCGATTGTCCTTGCCGTGGCAGGTAGCCTGTACGATCACATTGCGGTCGAAGCCCAGGAAATCGCGCAGGGCGAACAGCTTTTCCTTGCCTGCGTCGCACGGGGTGTATTTGCGCTCGGGCGCATAGGGAAAGACCGCCGCCGGCCCGAACACATGGCAGTGGGCGTCGACCGCCCCCGGTGGCGGCGCATAGCGCGGCTTGGATGGATTGGGGTCAAAGACCATCCAGTCGGGGTCCATTACCTGCGGCTTGTCCAGGATCATGCGGCGGCTCGCGTTATGGCGGGTTGCGGGCGGCGAAGCCCGAAGGTTTCAGCTAGGCGATCGGCGTTGGGGGCGCCCTCCCAGCGGCATACCACGATAGCGGCAAGCGCATTGCCGATCAGGTTCACGAAGGTCAGCGCCTCGGCCATCAACCGGTGAATGCCGAGCACCAGGGCGACCGACGCGACCGGGATGGCGCCGACGGTCCCCAGCGTGGCGGCCAGAACGACGAAGGCCGCGCCCGGCACCCCGGCGGCGCCCTTGGAGGTCAGCAGCAAGACCGCGACCAGAGCGACCTGCTTGCCAACATCGAGCGGCGTGTTGGTAGCCTGGGCCAGGAACACGGCGACGGTGGCAAGGTACAGGCAAGTGCCGTCGAGATTGAAGGAATAGCCGGTCGGGACCACCAGGCCGACGATGGACTCGTCGCATCCAGCCGCCTTCAGTTTTTCCATCAGCCGGGGCAGCACGGTCTCGGTCGAGGTGGTGGCGAAGACGATGACGATCTCGTCGCGCAGATAGGCGAGCAGACGCCATAGGCTGACGCCCGACAGGCCGGCGACCGTCCCGAACACGACCGCCACGAACACGGCAGAGACGCCGTAGAACTCCAGGATCAGCCCGGCCAGCTTGATCAGGGGCGCAAGACCGAAGGTGGCGACCGTGAAGGCTAGCGCCCCGAAGGCGCCGATCGGCGAGGCCCACATCACATAGCCGACGATACGGGAAAAGACCGCGTTCAACGACTCGATCAGCCTGAACGCCGGCGCGCCGCGCTCGCCGCTCGCGCCCAATGCAAAGGCGAACAGCAGCGAAACCAGCAGCACCTGCAGCACGTTCGGCTGGACCAAGGCCGAGGCGAAGGTGGTGGGGATGATTCCGAGCAGAAAGGCGCTGACGCCCTGATTCGCCGCCTCGGCGGTGTAGCTCGCGACCGCGTTGGCGTTGGCCGGCGTCAGGTGAATGTTCATTCCCGCGCCCGGCTGGACCAGGTTGACAGCAACCAGGGCGAAGACGAGTGCGATCGATGTAATGGCCAGAAAGTAGAGCAGCGCCTTGCCCGCCACGCGCCCGACCCGGCCAGCGTTGTTCATGCCCGCCACGCCATGAACAACGGTGCAGAAGATCACCGGCGCGATCATCATCCGCATCAGGGCCACGAAGCCGTCGCCGAGCGGCTTCATCTGGGTTCCGACGCTGGGGTCCAGCCGCCCGACCGCGATCCCCGCCGCCATCGCGACCAGGACCAGGAACCAGAGCTGGCGGAAGAGCGCCATGATCCCGGTCAGGCTTTCGCCGTCTTGGCCAGGCGCTTGGCGAGACGCGGGAAGACTCGCAGGGCGTTGCCCTCGAACACCCGGGCCTTGTCGGCGTCGGACAGGGCCGAGCGCTGGATGTAGCGTTTGGTGTCGTCGTAGTTGAAGCCGCTGCGCGGATCGATCCCACGCACCGCGCCGACCATCTCCGAACCGAACAGGATGTTTTCGACGGGGACCACGTTGAGCAAAAGGTCGATGCCCGGCTGGTGGTAGACGCAGGTGTCGAAGAAGACGTTGTTCAACAAGCCTTCTTCCAGCGTCGGCCGCTTCATGTCCTGCGCCAGCCCGCGATAACGGCCCCAGTGATAGGGAACCGCCCCGCCGCCGTGAGGAATGATGATCCGTAAGGTCGGGAAGTCCTTGAACAGGTCGCCCTGGATGAACTGCATGAAGGCGGTGGTGTCGGCATTGATGTAGTGGGCGCCGGTGGCGTGGAACACCGGGTTGCAGGAGGCCGAGACGTGCACCATCGCCGGCACGTCAAGCTCGACCATCTTCTCGTAGATCGGGTACCAGGCCCGATCGATCAGCGGGGGAGCGTTCCACAGGCCGCCCGAAGGATCGGGGTTGAGGTTGCAGCCGATGAAGCCGAGCTCGGTTACGCAGCGCTCCAACTCCGCGACGCTGTGGGCTGGAGGCACCCCCGGCGATTGCGGCAGTTGGCAGACGCCGACGAAGTTGTCCGGGTAGAGGTCGACCACGCGGGCGATCAGATCGTTACAAACCTGGCTCCATTGCAGCGAGGTCGCCTCGTCGCCAATGTGATGGCCCATGGCCGAGGCGCGGGGGCTGAAGACGGTCAGGTCTGTGCCTCGCTCGCGCTGCAGTTTCAACTGGGCGCCTTCAAGGCTGTCGCGGATCTCATCGTCGGAGATGTGGGGGCGGGTCAGCCGGGCGAGCTTGTGGGCGTCGCAGTTGCAACCGATCTGGCGCTCGCGAAACTCCTGCAGCGAGGCGGGGGCGGTGGTGTAGTGGCCGTGGCAATCGATGATCATGAGCGGTCCGTCGCAGCGAGAATGGCGTCGAGCATTGGGATGAGCGTGGGATCGGACAGAGCCTGCGGAAAATCGGCGGCCCAGCCCTGGCGCTCGGCGATGGCGCGGCTCATCAACGGTTCAATCCCCGCTTCGGCGACCGTGCGGGCGGCCTCCAGCATCTCTTCGGCGCGGCGCACGCCATGCTCGACGGAGCGGGACACCATATAGCCGGCGAGCCGATCCCAGTCGGGTATGGGCAGCAGGTCCGAGAGGGAGGCGAGCACCGTCGCCTCGACCCCGTAATGGCGCGCGGACAGGAGCGATTCCGTCAGCAGCGCCTCGACCCCCTTAATCATCACGCTGCGGCAGAGTTTGGCGGCCGCGGCCCTGCCCACCTGGTCGGAGAAGAGCCTGATGTTGCTGAACCCGACAGCGGCGAGGTCGGCGATGACGGCCTCGGCGTGGGGACCGCCGAGCAGCATCGGCGAGCCCATGCCCTTGGGCGGAAAAGGGCTCATGACGGCGGCCTCGACATAGCGCCCCCCGGCCCCATCGATGACTTCAGCCGAAGCGATCTTCTGGCCGGGCGAGGCGGAATTCAGGTCGAGGAAGACGGCGCCGGGCTTCAGACCGCCGGGTATCGAACGGGCGGCTTCGAGGTCCTGGGCCGCCGTCACGGCGCTGACGATCAGATCGGCGTCCTTCACCGCATCGGCCGCGGTGGTTCCGCGGCGGATGGCGTGGCCGGCGATAGCCTGGCTAGGACGGCTGGCCGGGTCGCCGAACAGGATGTCGTAGGCGCTAAGGGTCGGCGCCGCGCCGGCCGCCAGCTCGCGCGCCAAGATCTGGCCGACCTCGCCGAAGCCGATCAGGGCGACCGTCGCAAAGCCGCTCACTTGCCGCTCCAGATGCTGGCTGGAACATAGACCTCGCCCCTCATGAGGCGACGCGCGGTGCGCAGGAGGGCCGAGCGGCGCACCTGGACAGCGCCGTCGGTGAGGGCGATGTCCATTTCGACGGTAAAGAAGCCGGTGGGGTGCTCCACATCCAGGCTCTTGACCGACGCCGGGTCGGCGATGCCGGCGACCTCGGCGGCGATGGAGCCGGGGATGACGCAAGCGGTGGCGACGCTGACCGCGCCGAACACGCCGATCGCCTCATGCACCCGATGGGGGATGAAATTGCGGGTGCAGATGACGCCGCCGTGCTGAGCGGGGGCGACCAGGCACATCTTCGGCACGGTCTTCTTCGTGACATTGCCCAGATTCATCAGTGGCCCGACCGCCAGTCGCACCGCCTCGACACGGGCCTTCAGCGCGGTGTCCGCCTCCAGCTCTTCAGGACTCTCATAGCCGGTCTTGCCGAAGTCGGCGGCGCGCATGACCACCACCGGCATGCCGTTGTCGATGCAGGTGACTTCCACGCCCTCGACGATGTCTCGGGCATGGCCGGTAGGCAGCAAGCTGCCGCAGCTTGAGCCCGCCACGTCCAGAAAATCGATCGGGATCGGGGCCGCGGTTCCAGGCACGCCGTCGATACGCGCGGCGCCGTCGTAGCGGACCCGTCCGCCCGGGGTCTGGATCGCGGCGATCGCCAGGCTCTGGGTGTTGAGCATGTTGATGCGGACGTGGGTGACATCGCCGGTGGCCGCGACCAGGCCCTCCTCGATCGCGAAGGGACCGACCCCGGCCAGCAGGTTGCCGCAGTTCTGCGATGTGTCGATCCTGGCCTCGTCCACGACGGCTTGCAGGAACAGATAGTCCACGTCGGCATCGGGCCGGCTGGGAGGGGAGACGATGGCGATCTTGCTGGTCAAGGGATGAGCGCCGCCCATGCCGTCGATCTGACGCGGGTCGGGCGAGCCCATCGCCGCCAGCAGCACCGCATCTCGCGTGGGTATGTCCGCCGGAAGATCAGCCAGCTTGAAGTACAGCCCCTTGGAGGTGCCGCCGCGCATCACGGTGCAAGGGACGGCTGTCTGCATGGCGCTCAGATTTCGTCTTCGCTGTCGACCCAGCGCAGACCCTTCTGCTCCAGCCGCTCGCGCATCTTGTAGATGTCCAGGCCCAACTCGCCGGCAGCCAGGCGCGCCCGTTTGTCGGTCTCATTGGCCTCCCGCTGACGGCTTTTCTCGGCGACGGAGCTGGCATCGGCGCGGCGCACCACCACCACGCCATCATCGTCGGCCACGATCACGTCGCCGGGCCTGATGAACGCGCCGGCGCAGACCAGCGGCCGGTTCACATTGCCCAGTGTTTCCTTGACCGTGCCTTGGGCGAAGATCGCTTTGGACCAGACCGGAAAGCCCATCTCCTGCAGCACGGCGGCGTCGCGCACGCCGGCGTCCATAATTAGACCGCGCACGCCGCGCGCCATCAGCGAGGTCGCCAAGAGATCGCCGAAATAGCCGTCCTCGCAGGGGCTGGTCGGCGCGACGACCAGCACGTCTCCTGGCCGGCATTGCTCGACGGCGACATGCAGCATCCAGTTGTCCCCCGGCGCGACCTCACAGGTCACCGCCGAGCCGGCGATCTTCACCGGACGCCAGATCGGGCGCAGATACGAGGCCAGCAAGCCGATCCGCCCCTGGGCTTCGTGCACCGTGGCGACGCCGTACTCCGCCAGGGCATCGATGATGGCGCTGTCGGCGCGTTGGATGTTACGGACGACCACGTTCATTGCCGAGCTCCGATCTTAGTTCAGCGGGCGTTTGCGGGCGAAGATGACGTTGGTCACTTCAGGCTCTTCTCCAGCCGATCGAGGGTCTGGTAGGCGGGCAGCACCTGGGCCACCGAGGCGTTGGGCTCACGACCCTCGGCGATGGCGGCGAAGAACTCCCGGTCCTGCAGCTCGATGCCGTTCATGGAGACATCCACCTTGGAGACGTCGATCGGCGTCTCCTTGCCATCCACCAAGTCGTCGTAGCGGGCGATGTAGGTGCCGTTGTCGCAGATATAACGGAAGAAGGTGCCCAGCGGGCCGTCGTTGTTGAACGACAGCGACAGGGTGCAGATCGCCCCGGACGGGACCTTCATCTGGATCGACATGTCCATGGCGATGCCCAGCGTCGGGTGGATCGGCCCCTCGATCGCGCGGGCGACCGAGGCGGTCTCCCCCGTCTGATACTGGAACAGGTCGACCGTGTGGCAGGCGTGGTGCCAGAGCAGGTGGTCGGTCCAGCTCCGCGGTTTGCCCAGGGCGTTCATGTTGCTGCGGCGGAAGAAGTAGGTCTGCACATCCATCTGCTGGACCGCCAGTTCGCCGGCCTTGATCTTCTTGTGCACCCACTGATGGCTCGGATTGAAGCGGCGGGTGTGTCCAGCCATGGCGACCAGGCCCGAGCGCTTGGCGACATCCGCCAGCCGTTCAGCGTCGGCCAGACAGTCGGCCATCGGGATCTCCACCTGCACATGCTTGCCGGCCTCCAGGCACTGAATCGCCTGGCTGGTGTGCATGTGGGTGGGGGTGGCGAGGATGGCCGCCTCGACGCCCGGCTGTTTCAGCGCCTCGCCCAGGTCGGTGGTCCAGTGCGGGATAGCGTACTTCTCGGCCACCTCGCGGGTCGAATTCGGCGAGCCGCCGGCGAGCGAGACGATCTCGATCCCCGGAATATTGCCGATGGCCTCAATGTGCTTGACGCCAAAGGCGCCCTGGCCGGCAACGACAATCTTCATGCAAGCTCCGTAGGCGAAGGTGCGCGGACCGGCAAAAGCGGCAGGCCGACGTAGTTCTCGGCCAGGGTGGTCTGGGCCGCGCGCGAGGTTCGAATATAATCCAGTTCCGCGGTTTGCAACCGCCGCTCCAACGGTCCCGTCTCCGGAAAGCGGTGGGTCAGGCCGGTCAGCCACCAGGAGAAGCGCTCGGCCTTCCACACACGAGCCAGGGCCCGGGCCGAATAGCCGTCGATTCCGGCGGCGCTATGGTCGCGGTAGAATTCCTCAAGCGCCTCCGACAGCATGATGATGTCCGAAACGGCCAGGTTCAGCCCCTTGGCGCCCGTGGGCGGCACGATGTGCGCGGCGTCTCCCGCCAGGAACAGGCGGCCGTGCCGCATCGGCTCGGCGACGAAGGTGCGCAAGGGCGCGATGCTCTTCTCGAACGACGGCCCGCGAACCACCTGGGCGCCAGCCTCGGGACCCAGACGCGTACAGAGCTCGTCCCAGAACCGGTCGTCCGACCAGTCCTCGATCCGCTCGTCCAGGGCGCATTGCAGATAGTAGCGGCTTCGGGTCGGCGACCGCATGCTGGCCAGGGCGAAACCGCGCTCATGGTTGCAGTAGATCAGCTCGTGATTGGCCGGCGGCACTTCAGCCAGGACCCCAAGCCAGCCGAAGGGATAGACCCGTTCGAACACCTTGAGCACGGACGGGGGAATGCAGGTGCGACTGACCCCGTGATAACCGTCGCAGCCCACCACGAAGTCGCAATCGAGGCGGAAATCGGCGCCGCCAACACGCCAGGTGACGAACGGCCGGTCGGTTTCAATGTCATGCGGGGTAACGCCCTCGGCATTGAAGATGATCTTAGGACCGGTCTTTTCGGCGGCGTCGAACAGGTCTTTCATCACCTCCTGCTGGCCGTAGACCATGATGCTCGAGCCGGTCAGGGCGTGCATGTCGATGCGAAACATCTCGCCGTCGTGCGCGATGTTGGTCCCCGTGTGGACCAGACCCTCCCGGCGCATTCGCGCGCCCAGGCCAAGGCGCTCCAGCAGGTCGACGGTGATCTGCTCCAGCACGCCGGCGCGAACGCGGCCCTCGACGTAAGGGCGGTCGTGACGTTCGAGGATGACGGCGTCGATGCCCGCGGCGCGCAGCAGATGGCCCAGGAACATGCCCGCCGGACCCGCACCAACGATGGCGACTTGACTGCGCATGCCCACTCCCCATGGTTGCCGACGGGCGAATGCCCGCAGCTTGCCGCAACTCTACGCTCGCGGGCGGCGGTGGCGATGGATCAAACGCACAGAAACTTGGACATATTGCCCTGGCTCGCTTGCCCGCCGCAGTCGCGCCGGAGCATAATCGGCGCATGCCGACCAAGATCATTCCCAGCTTTTTTCTCTATGGCGAAGCGCCGATAGCCGTCGGCGACCGGTTCTTGCATCTGGAAAGCCTGGACGATCGCAGCCGTCCCAGCCATTGGAATATCCGCCCCCACGCCCACGCCGATCTGAACCATATCTTCTTCATCGCCCAGGGCGGCGGGGAGATGCGGGCCGATGCGGCCGTCATTGCGTTTTCCGCACCCTGCCTGCTGCTCCTGCCCGCTCGCGTGGTGCATGGCTTCAGCTTTGAAACCGACACCGCCGGATCGGTGCTGACGGTGTCGGAGGCCTATCTGCGCGACCTGATCGGCCGCGAGCTGGAGTTCGCGCCCCTGTTCGCCGCGCCATCCGCTGTCCCGTCCGTGGCGGCAAAAACCATCGAGAGCCACCTACGCGATCTGGCCCGGGAACTGGCGTGGACCGCGCCGGGCCATGCAGCGGCGGTTGAGGCGCTGCTGGTGCGGCTGTTGGTGGAGGTTCTGCGCACCGCGCGGCGGCTGAATGCGGAACGGCCAACGGCCCAGGGCGCTCATGCCGAACTGGTCGCGAGGTTCCGCGAACTGGTCGAAGAACGTTATCGCACTCAGGCCGATATCGAGGCCTATGCCGCCGCCCTGGCGGTGACCCCCAAGCAGCTACGCTCCGCCTGCGAGCGTGTGGCGCACGTGAGCCCACTGCGGATCCTGCAGGAGCGGCGGCTGTTGGAGGCCAAGCGGTTGATGCTCTACTCCAACATGAGCGTGGCCGAAGCCGGTTATTATCTCGGCTTCGGCGACCCGGCCTATTTCTCACGCTTCTTCGCCCGGGGCGTCGGACGTTCGCCCCGGTCTTTCAGGTCGCAGCCCTACGCGGCTGCGTGAACGGTTGGCGGAGTTGCTAGAAGGGGTAGCGGGCCGGCTGACCACCAATGGTCATCCACTGCCACTCCGTGAATTCGTCCCAGTTGGTGGTGCTGCCGAAGCGAGAGCCGTTGCCCGAGGCGCCGGATCCGCCGAACGGAATTCCGGCATAGTCGGCGATCGTCTGGTCGTTGATGTGCACCAAGCCCGACCGGATCTGGCGCGCCACACGCAGGCCGCGCTCCAGCGAAGCCGTCTGCACCGCGCCGGACAGGCCATATTCGGTGTCGTTGGCGACGCGGATGGCCTCTTCCTCGTCATCGACGATCACCACCGGCGCCACCGGGCCGAAGATCTCAAGATCATAGGCCGGCATGCCCCGGGTGACCTGGGCCAGGACTGTGGGGCGGTAGAAGCGGCCTTCGTGCGTGCCGCCAGCCAGCAGGGATGCGCCGGCGCTCACCGTATCGTCGACGATCTGCTGGACCCGCGCCACCTGGCGGTCGTTGATGATCGGGCCGAGCGCCACCTGCTCGCGGAAGGGATCGCCGACGGGGAGCGCATTCGCCTTTTTACTGAGGATTTCGAGATACTGAGCGGCAACCTTCCGGTGCACGATATGGCGTCCGCTCGCCATACAGATCTGGCCCTGGTGGAGGAACGACCCCCAGGCGCCGGCTGAGGCTGCAAGCTCGATATCTGCGTCCTCCAGGACGATGAACGGGCTCTTGCCCCCGAGTTCCAGTGCGACCTTTTTCAGATTCTTGCCGGCCAGCTCTCCGACGCGGCGACCCACCGCCGTCGAACCGGTGAAGGTGATCATCCGCACACCCGGCGCGGTGACGAGCGCTTCGCCGACGTCAGCTGCGCCGTTGACGACGCTGAACACGCCCTCGGGAAGTCCGGCCAGTTCGAACGTGCGCGCCAGCACCGCGCCGCCGACGATCGGAGTCTGGGGATCGGGTTTCAGGATCACCGCATTGCCGAGCGCGATAGCCGGGGCCACCGAGCGCATCGCCAGCAGCATCGGGAAGTTCCAAGGTGCAATCACGCCAACGATGCCGATCGGCACGCGGCGCGCCAAGCTCAGGCGCGACGGGTCGCCGCTCGGCAGGATCTGGCCCTCCGGTTCGATCAGAATCGCAGCGGAATGGATCAACTCGTTGATCGTCCCCTGCAGCTCGGTCTCCCCCTTTCCGCGGATGCCGCCGGTCTCGCGAACGATCAGATCGATGATGGCGTCCCGTTCGCGTTCCATGATGTCGGCGGCGCGGCGGAACAGCGCCGCGCGCTTGTCCGCGGGCCAGGAAGCCCATTCCGCCTGCGCCTTGGACGCCTTGGCCACGGTCGCAGGAAGATCGGACGGCGAGGAAGCGCCGACAGCGCCGAGCCGACCTCCCGTCGCCGGCTCGGACACCACGATAACCTTGCCGGTTTGACGCCACGTCCCGTCGAAGACGCAGCCTTCCCAAACCGAAGAATCCATGAGCGACGCGGCGCCTTTTGCCTTGCCGCGTTCAATAATTTCAGCTTCAGCCATTTTTCGCTCTCGTCTTTTTCACGTTGTCGCCGGCACGTTTTTTCACGTTTTCGCTGGAAACGCGAAGGTCGAACTTGCCAGATCATTTCCCCGGTAACCAGCCGGCCCTTTTACGGGACCTCCCTTTCGTGGAAGCGGCGCCGGCGGACGCTGATCCTGTCAGCCGGCGGAATCTCGAGCACTATTCGGGCAAATACAAATCGTTGTTCGCATTCCAATGCGCCCTGCCGCAGGATATTGAAGGGGCAGGCGCAAGGTTGAAAGAAAAGAAATTCTGATGGATTCAGCAGCACCGATCCACGTGGTTGCGATCTCGGGAAGTCCCTCGCGCACATCCCGGACCGAGGCCCTCGTGGATCACGTTCTCACGCAGATCGCCGCCCACGGCATCGAAACCGTCCATATACGCGCCCGGGAGATCAACCCTCAGGCTTTGCTGCAGGGCCGATTTGATGATCCGGAGATCAAGGCCTTTAGCCAAACCGTCGCCAAGGCCGATGGCGTGATCATTGCGACGCCAATTTTCAAGGCTGCTTATTCCGGCCTGCTGAAAGCCGCCCTCGACGTCCTTCCCCAATTCGGCTTCGCGGGAAAGATTCTGCTTCCTCTCGGCACAGGGGGCAGTCTCGCCCACGTGCTCGCCCTCGACTACGCGCTGCGCCCTGTCCTGCAGTCGATGGGCGCTCGCCACGTCGTTCAGGCGCAGTTCGTCCTGGAACAGGATATCATCATCGAGGACGGCGGCTTCACCCTAGCGCCCGGCGCCGAAGGGGCGCTTGGAGAGGCTCTGCGGAATTTTCTGCATTCCCTGAGCGACCGTCGCCACGCCCCGCTTCTGGGCCACCCTCGGCCACCCACCGAAGCGGTGGTCTCGTAGAGGCCAAACCACCGTGATTTAGAGCAGGTCGCATTTCCACGGAATCGCAGCCTGCTCTAAGCGTCCGGCGTCGCCGGGTCATCGCAAGAGCCGGATCAGACTCGAGGTATCCCAGCGTCCGCCTCCGCGCGCCTGGACCTCGGCGTAGAATTGGTCGACGAGCGCCGCGACTGGGAGCATCGCTCCATTTTGGCGCGATTCATCGATCGCCAGCCGCAGATCCTTGCGCATCCAGTCGACAGCAAAGCCGAAATCGAAGTGATCTTCGATCATCGTCGCGCCGCGCTGGTCCATCTGCCAGCTCTGCGCGGCGCCCTTTCCGATGACGCCGAGCACCTTCGTCATATCGAGCCCCGCTCGTTCCCCGAACGCGATGCCCTCGCTCAGCCCCTGAACCAGACCCGCGATGCAAATCTGGTTGACCATCTTCGCGAGTTGTCCCGACCCCGCTGGACCCAGGAGGGTGATCGCGCGCGAATAGGCCTTGGCGACCGGCGCAAACGCCTCGAACGGCTCTTCGTCACCCCCGCACATGACCGTGAGGGCGCCATTTTCGGCGCCGGCCTGGCCGCCGGAAACCGGCGCATCGATGGCGTGAAGGCCGCGGCCCGCCGCCTGCTCATAGAGTCTTCGCGCGCCGGCCGCTGAAGCCGTCGTATGATCGACGAAGATGGCCCCTTTGCCCATGCCGCAGAATGCGCCGCTTTCCCCCAGGGCGACGCTTTCGACGTCCTTGTCGTCGCCGACGCAGGCGAGCACGATGTCGGCGCCCTCGGCGGCTTGCCGAGGCGAGGCCGCTACAACGCCGCCATACGCGTCGCGCCAGCGGCGGGCCTTCTCTTCCGTACGGTTGAAAACCGTGACGTGATGGCCTGCTTGGAGCAGATGGCGAGCCATCGGGCCGCCCATGACGCCGAGGCCAAGGAAGGCCACCTTGCGCGGCGCGACTTCAGATGCCGGGACAGTCACATGCCTCTCCAGACCCGTGCGGACGGCTCAAGCGAAAAACGTCGGCGAGGGCGGCGGCCCGCCCCTTGGAGCCTTAGCGTCGCGAGGCCCCGGCGTATCTACACCATGGCGGACCGCTCGGCGAGATGACCCCCGGCGCAAACTGACGGCGCAAACTGGCGGCGTAACTGGCGGCTTAAAATGAAACCGAACCCATCTTAGCCAGGCCGCCTAACCGTCCCGACAGTCGGAGGCGCCTCGACCGCTGACGGTTCGTCCAGTTCGGCGCGCAGATCGCGGCGGAGGTCCGATGGAGGACCACCAGTCCGAGCGCGAATGAAACGGGAGAAATAGGCCTGATCCGCAAAACCCAATCGCTGCGCCACGACCGCGATCGAGGATGGGGTGTAGATCAACAGACGCTTGGCCTCGAGCAGCACCCGGTCCTGCACCGTCTGAAACGCCGTGCGGCCGCCATAGGTGCGGCACAGCCGGTCCAGGGTGCTTTCGCTGAGATTTAGCGTCGAGGCGTAACGCCGGATCGGCCAGTGGTCGAGGAAGTGCGCATCGACCAGGCCTTCGAAAGCGGCGTACTGCAGCACGCGCCGGCCCATGGGCGAGCCCGTTCGCCAACTGGTATGGTTGATGCGGGCGAACACCGCCAGGGCCGCGTTCAGCAAGGACAGGCTGACCGCCGTTGCGCTCGAATCCGACCGTCCGTACTCGTCGAATAGCAGCTCCAGGATCGAGAGCAGCCGTCCAAGGTCGGGATGGTCGGCGGTCATCTCGATCCGAAGCGGACCGCTGAACAGAATGTCCTGCCATTCGCGCCCGCGCGGCTGGGTGATCACGAAACCTTCCGAGCCGGCGGAAAAGCGGAAGGCGTGCACGCACTGCGACGGAATGGTCAAGGCGACCGGCGCGTTCGACTGGCTGGTCGCGCCATCTATGGAGGCGGTGATCTGCCCTGACGACAGGACGAAAATCTGATTCAGGCCGCCGTGCCGATGGGCGTCGATCTCCCAATTGTACATAAGGCTGCGCGCGCTGAGCCGTTCTATATGAAAATCGTCGACTTGGGTCGTCTGGCTAGTTTCACCATATAATACAAAAGACGGAATGGATTTTTGGGCGACGCGGGGAGTCATTTCGGAGGCCGAATTATGCATCGTGCGCTGGGAAGGATGACTGGATAGTGCAAAAAAATGGTGCGGTTGTCCATTCCCCTCGCCTGCCCAGTCAGCTAGCTTCCAGCTACGATCTGCCCGGAACTCAGAGGGCAGAGGTGGGGAGTGAAGAGATGACCGTGTTTGATCCCTATTCTCCGACGCTCGATTCCGATCCTTTCGGCGTCTACTCGGCCCTTCGCGAAGAACACCCGTGCTTCTGGTCTGAACAGGCCGGAATGTGGGTCCTGACCCGCTACGACGACTGCGCCCACGCCTTGTCCGATTTTGAGGTCTATTCCTCGGCATCGGGCAACCTCATGGACGAGTTGCCGCAGCGCGCCGGCGCCACGCTCGGCACCACCGATCCGCCGCGGCACGACCGCCTGCGCAGACTGGTCCAGCATGCGTTCATGAAGCGAAACCTGGACTATCTTGAGAACGATATTCGCGTCACCGCGCGTGACCGCGTGCAGTCGGTCGTCGACCAACCGCAGTTCGATTTCGTCGACGACGTCTCCTCAAAGGCGACCGCCAGCGTGCTCTTCAAGTTGCTGGGCCTGCCGCCGGGCAACGAGGCGATCGTGCGCGAAAAGGCCGTGCTGATGGTGCAATCGGACCCGCTCACCCGGCAAAAGGGACCCGAGCACATCGCGGCCTACGAATGGATGCAGCGCTACGCGGGCGAAGTCATCGCCATGCGGCGCGCGGAACCCACGGGCGACCTCATTTCTCAATTCAGCATCGCCGAAATCGACGGCGATCGGTTGAGCGAACGCGAAGTGCTGCTGACCACCACCACCTTGATCATGGCCGGAATCGAATCGCTCGGCGGATTTCTCACCATGTTCGCGCTAAACATGGCCGATCATCCCGAAGCGCGCGCCCGGCTGGCGGCCGACCCCGCCCTGATCCCCCAGGCCATCGACGAATCCCTTCGGTTCAATACCTCGGCGCAACGCTTCAAGCGACGGCTGGTCACGGATGTGGACTTGCACGGGGAGAGGATGAAGGCCGGCGACTTTGTCTGCCTGGTCTATGGGGCGGCCAACCGCGACCCGCGAAAATTCCCCAACCCAGACGTCTATGACATCGACCGAAAGCCGATGGGGCACCTCGGCTTCGGCGGCGGCGTCCATGCCTGCCTCGGCGCGGCGATCGCCAAGCTGGCGACCCGGCTGATCTTCGAGGAATTTTTCAAGATTCTTCCGGAATTCCGCCGAGTCGAGTCGTCGCTGTCGTGGATGCCGTCATCGACCTTTCGCAGTCCCCTTAAGCTGTTGCTCCAAACCCATTGACGGACAACGCATGATGACCGAGCCCCAAACGCCCCGCGCCATCAGTGGCACAATCGTATTTGACGGCGCTGAAGCCATGAAGGGCTATGCGCTGAACAAGATGTGCTACTCGTTCAATGACGCCGCCAACCGGGCGGCGTTTCTGGCCGATGAAAACGGGTACTGCAACCGGTTCAACCTGTCTTCTGGGCAAATAGAGGCCGTCAAGTCTAGAAATGCTCTGAGCATGATTAGAGCCGGTGGAAATATATACTATCTGGCTAAACTTATCGGCATGCTCGGCTTGAATGTTCAGGACATCGGCGCCCAGCAGACTGGGCTGAGCGTCGATGACTTCAAAGCCAAATTACTCCAGGCGGGGCTATAACCATGGCGACGATCGTCGGCGGCATCGGCGTGTCTCACGTCCCGGCTTTGGGCCTGGCCATGGCCAAGAACATGCAGGCGGATCCCTACTGGGAGCCGTTCTTCAAGGGGCTCGCTCCGGCCAGGGCTTGGATCGATAGCGTCCGGCCGGACGCGGTGGTCATTTTCTACAACGACCACGGGCTGAACTTCTTCCTCGACAAGATGCCGACCTTCGCCGTAGGCGCCGCTCCGGCCTATCTCAATGCCGACGAAGGCTGGGGGCTCCCTGTCAGCGCGCCTTTTCCAGGCGATCCCGCGCTGTCCTGGCGCATCATCAACCACCTGATCGCCAACGAGTTCGACCTGACCACCTGCCAGGAAATGCTGGTCGATCACGCCTTTGCGCTGCCGTTAAAAATGCTCTGGCCAGACGGCGTGACCATTCCGATCGTACCGGTAGCGATCAACACCGTTCAGCATCCGCTGCCGTCCATCCACAGGTGCTTCAATCTGGGCCGCACGATCGGCGAGGCGATCGCGGCCGATCCCTCGGATCGCCGCGTCCTGGTCATCGGCAGCGGCGGGCTGTCGCACCAGCTCGACGGCGAGCGCGCCGGCTTCATCAATAAGGCCTTCGACACGGCTTTCCTGGAGGAACTGGTGACCCAGCCGGAACGACTCAGTCGCTACTCGGTCCTGGATGTGGTCGAGCAGGCCGGCACTCAGGGTGTCGAGTTGCTGATGTGGGTGGCCATGCGCGCCGCGCTTGGCGGGCCGGTGCGTCAGGTCTATCAGAACTATCACATCCCGATTTCAAACACCGCCGCCTGCCTGCTTGCCCTGGAACCGAGCCGCTGAAGCCGTCGATGCGCTCATTGGCTTTGCGGGCGAGCACCTGACGCTGTCCCCCTCTTTCGCGTTGAAAGTTGGCCCCTCGGCGCTGGCGTTTGCAGTCACCCGGCGGCGTAGCGCGTAGCCTACGGGGGCGCCCGAGGCATGAGCATCGAGAACCCCCAGACGGGGCGTTTCCGACACCCCTGCCAAAGACTCAGTGCGCCTGCTTCAAATCCGGACCCAAATGCGCGCATATCTTGGCGCCGCAAATTTTCCAGATCGCGATCCTATAGGCGGTATAGGTTTTCGATGGATCAGCCGGGTCGGGCAATGGCGGCCGCATCATGGTCAACACCACCCAGTCGGCCTGCGCCACCAACATCACCGGCGGGTGAGAGACCTTTTCCCCGCTCTTCTGGACCATTTTAAAGAATCCCAGCAGGCCATCGCGACCCGGCGGAAACATGGGGTCATACTGGACGTAGTCGGGCGTCAAATACTTTTCCACGACCTCATCGAAACTGCCCGGCTCGCCGTCCTTGACGGTCTGCGCATGCTCCAATGCGGCCTCGAAATCCAGCACCAGGCGCTTGTTGGCCTGGTATTGAGGATTGGCGTCATGGGCCAGCTTGTCCATGTAGGCCTGATCGTTCGCCCAGTCCTTATGGAATTCCTGCGCCATGAAAACCGGTTCATCGGCGGCGGTCGCCGCGGCGTGAGCCGATCCGGACAACACCGCCATCGCCGCTGCGGCAATAACGCAAGTCCGCCGCAGATGCGGGATTCCGATAGTCTCATTAAGCCACACAATGGTCTCCTATCCGGTCGTCAGAGGTGTAAGTCAGAGCGAGAAACGCCGCCGGACCGTCAGCAAAGCTTCGCGCGGAGCGCCCGGTTGGCCGGTAATGTAGCCGCCCTGGCTTTGCAAGTTTTGGTCCAGGCTGTTGACGTAATAGAACTCGTTGAACACGTTATTGACCGAAAGACGAACAGACCACGCGCTGTCGTTTGGCTGCCAAGCGAGGCTAAAGTTGGTCAAATTGTAAGCTGACACCAGATTTGTAGAAGCATTAACACTGCTTGTGTACATATTGCCTTGATAAGTCCAGTCCAGGCGCGGCGTGATCACGCCGTTCTTTCCCAGATCGAAGGCATATTGTATACCCGCGCTGAGTTTCAGCTTGGGGGTATAGGGCGTGATCATGCCGTCGGTGATGCCCGTGCCCAGGGCCAGCCGCGTATAGTTGAACTCAAGAGCGCTAGCCGAGCCGTCGATGGTGAGGCGGGAGATCGGACGAAACTCGGTTTCCAACTCCACCCCGTTTATGTCCGCGTTTCCGCCGTTGACCGGCATGGCGCAGGGGGCGCCGGGGAAAGGCGAAAAGGCGTCACAGGTCAGCAGGGTGAGTTGTATGTTGTCATAGACGTTGTGATAGGCGGACAGGTTCAGCCGCAACCGCCGATCGAACAGATCGTTCTTCAGTCCGACCTCATAAGCGGTGAGCTCCTCAGGCCCGAACGAGGTGATTTGGCTAGGGAAGAACGGGCGGGGATTAATGCCGCCTTCCTTATATCCCGAGGAAACCTGGGCGTAGCCCATGGTGGTCGGAGTCCATTGTTCCTCCAGCCCGACACGGAAATCGACATGGTTTCCCGCATAACGGCCCGTCTGGTTCGCCATGCCGATCAGCTCATAGTTCGGCGTACACCCGGGAAAGAACACCGCGCAGGACGGGATGCTGCCGTCCGGATTGAGGCGATTGAAGGTGTAGCTCTTGGCGTCGTCGTTATAGCGGACTCCGGCGATGAATTTCAGGTCGTCGGTGATCTTGACGATGCCATGGGCGAAGACCGCCTTGCTGTCGGAAACGACCGGATCCCGCTCCAGGAAATCAAGACCGGAGGCTTGAAGATCGAGGCGGCCTCCAGCCAAGGCCGTAGCGTGGTAGTAGTAACCGCCCACCGTCCAGTCCAGGCGGTTGGACAACGATAGACCGCTGAGCCTGAGCTCCTGAGTGAACTGGTTGTATTTCTCGGTATTGTAGGAAGTTTGAACGGCGACTGGAGAGGCGTCGCTGTCGACGCCATAGGCGCCCTCGCTGTGCTCATAGGCGGTGATCGATTTCAGGGTTACCCCGTGGAAGTTGGCTGAGAAATTATTGCTGACGCCAGCGAAAAGGGCAGTGCTGAGGCGCGGAACGGTAAAGGCGGCGGCGTCCGCCGGCGCACCCATGTAGCTCGCATAGCTCGAATAGGAATGCGCGCCGGTCAGGAACCGGCTGTCATAAGGCACGCCGTTGACGGAAGCCGCCGGGTCGTTGGCGTAGATCAGCTTGTTGGCCGGCGCTTCGGAATCATCGTCCGAAACGGTGACGGCGAGGTTATCTTCGATATCCGGTGAGGCGATCCAGCGCAGGGCCAAGCGCCCTGCCTTGAGGTCTTGACCCCCCTCATGCCCGGTGACGCAGTTCTTGCTGTTGGTGTAGGCGGGAACGCCCGAGTTTGGGTTAAGGCACCCATAGTCGTAGTCCGTCAGGTATCCGTCTGCTCGCTTGTAGGCGACCGACACCCGCGCGAACAGCTTGTCCGGAACCAGGGCGACATCGGCCCCCGCGCGTAGATTGGTCCGGTTGTAGCTTCCGTAGCCGGCCTCGACATAGGCGTCGCCGCTGCCCTCCGGCTGCTGCGAGAACAGCTTGATGGCGCCGCCGATGGAGTTCTTGCCCGCGAGGGTTCCCTGCGGTCCCCGGAGCACCTCGACGCGGGAAAGGTCAAGCAGATCGAAGGCGGAGCCGAACAGGGCGCCGTAGTAGACGTCGTCGATATACATGCCCACGCCGGGTTCGAGCGCGAAGCTTGAATCGTACTGGCCGACGCCGCGGATCGAGGCCGTCGCCGTATTGCCGAAGTTGGAACCGGCCTGCGTCAGGGTGACGCTCGGTACGCGCGTCGCCGCATCGATGATGCTGGACTCGTTGCGCGCGTCCATCATCTGGGCGGTCAAGGCGGTGATCGCGAGCGGCGTGGTTTGCTGAGTCTGCTGGCGGAACTGCGCCGTGACCACCACTTCCTGGATGGCATTGGTCTGGTCGCCCGCCTTGGCGCCATTTTCCTGGGCATGGGCGACGCCCGCCCACAGGGCGGCAAAGCAGACGCCGGTTCTGACGAGGGAAGCGCGATAGCGGGTGCTCCGGCGATGGCGGAGCGCAGTGCGAATGACGGATACCATGATCGTTTTCCCCCTGAGGTGATTTTTTCTTAGAACGGCCGGAGGAGCCTTAGCTCACCCGTAGCCAATTTGGGCGGTCAGCAAATACACGTGGGTTACGGAAGGTGAGGCGAGGTCCGGGGCGCCGGCGCGGCGGCAAAGGCGTGCGGCGCGGCCCGCGCACCCGCGATTGCCAAAATCGCCAGCCGCCCCGAGACAAATTTCGCCACACCATCCCCCGCGTGTGTTGGTCACATTTTCAGCCATGGACAAACCTGGCCGTTGTCGGGGCAGCATGCGTCCTTGCGGTTGGCGGCGAAAGTTACAGAAGGTCTCAACGGTCGCGGCGCAGCGGGACGTGACCCTCGGCAAACATGCGCCAAAACTCAGCTTAGTTCGGGTATCAGCGCCGTGAACTTCCGGTCCGATCGCAAGGCGTCGTAGAAGGGCATGCTCGGGATCATGTCGACGAGGCAATTCCGTTCAGCCGCGGTACGCAGCCAGATCAGCGCCTTCTTGGTGTCGCCCAGGCCCAGATAGGCGAGCGCGATGGAAGGCGCCACCCGGCCCGGCTCGTCGGCTTGACCCAGCAGAGTACTGAGGATGCTTTGAACGTCGGCGCTCCTCCCTACGAGCCCGTAGACATATCCCAGCTTTCCCAAGGCCAACGGATGTCCGTTCGACATTCGGCAAAGCTCGAATGACTTGTCCAACGCCGCGTCGTGCCGACCGCAGACCAGATCGATGTCGGCGAGTAGCGCGTGCGCCATCATATTTTTCGGATCCAGCGCCAGGCAAAGCGTCGCCTGTTCGCGAGCCGCGTCGAGACGTCCCAAACTGAACAAGACCACCGCCAGCATACCGGCGCTGATCGCCGATAACGGCTCCAGGCTCTGACCGGTGGTCATGGCCTGCAGCGCCTCTTCCAGCCTGCCCGCGTGCAACAGCAGGATGCCCAAAGCCACATGCGCCATAGCGTCGGTGGGATGAAGCTCCACCGCGCGCGTCAGCATTTCAGCCGCGACGCCATATTCGCCTTTGAACATCGCGACCATGCCCGCGCAAACGCGCACCTCCAGGACCATTTCATCGTAATCGCTCGAAGGCGCAGCCTGCGCGAGCAGTCGCGGCATGTCCGACATGGAGGTCCCGCCAAGCGATAAAAACGTGCCGACGCTGATGGACAGGGCGCGGCGTATCGGCCGGCTGCCCGGCTGCGCTTGCGCCGCCGCCTGGAAGAATTTGATGGAATCGGCCAGTTCCGCCGCCGCGCCCGCCTGATACTTGAACTGGAAGCGCATCCGCATCAAAGAGTCGAGGTAGGCGCCTTGATGTATGCCGCCCACCGTTTCGGCAGCCCGCTGCGCCAGCGCGCCATCTATGTTCAGGGCGATTTGCCGGGCAAGGTCCTGCTGCATGCGCAACGAGGGCGCCGTTTTCCGATCGTAGGCAGCCGAGTGGATATGAGCGCCGCTGGCGGCGTCGGTCAGCAGCGTGGTGACGCGCAATTCGCGCTCGTCCATCTGCACAGTGCCCTCCACCAGCAGATTGGCGTCCAGCCCCGCCGCGATCTCACGCACGTTCCGGCTCTGCCCCTTGAACGCGAACGACGAGGTGCGCGAGATGACCTGCAAGCCGCGGCGTTCGCCGAGCCGGACCATCACGTCCGTCGCCAAGCCATCGTTGAAAGCCTCGTTCTTCCGGCCGATGCTGACGAACGGCAGCACAGCGATGCGCTGAGACGAGCGCCCAGCGCTCAAGCCCGTCACAGATGGAATTTCGCTCGAACGGTATTCGGCGAGCGGCGCCAACGAGCGAGGCCGGAAGCCGATGCGCAACGGATTGTCTTTGCCCTCGCCGCCGTAATAGGTCGATAGCTTACTGCGCAGACGCCAGACCTCGGTGCGCACGATAGTGTCCAGCTTTGGGTCGTAGGACGGCGCTCGATTAAAGACATCCACGCCGATTGTGTACTCCTTCAACTGGTCCGCTGTTCCCAGTAGTAGCTGGTTGATGAAGTATTCCAGCAATTGGCGAGAGCGTCGCGAGGCCGCGAAGACCTTGCTGGCCAGCAGCCTGGCAAGCTCAGCACGCAACTCTTCGCGAGACGGCGGAACGATCGTCACGGCTTTTTCACTCCCCCTTTCCGCATAGGCCGCCCCCGTCCAGACCGTTTCAGAGGCGCGGCGTTGCGTGACGCGCGCTCACCCGGGCGCGCCTGTTTCCATTGTTTGATCAGTTATGCGTTACCTCACGGAAACGGCAAACGTCTTCGTGGCGGCCGGGAGCCGTCAAAGGCAATGCGGCGCGCGCCGACCAGGTCCATTTTCCCATGCGGGCGCGCAGAGGTTACGCCGCCGTAGGCGCGACGTTTTGGGTGCGGGATATCAGCAATTTTAGCGTGAAAATTTACTCTATTTTGATCGAGAAATGGCAAAGCAGAATAGCGATCATGTCGCATTCTTCTTCAACTTCGTCATTTGCCGGGGGGCAGCCTATTCAAATGTTTAGTTGTTCGTGACCCCTCCGCCTCATTTTATGTGAAAACGTCATGTTGAATGCCGACGATCCCCTGCTGGAATCCGTCATTAGCCGACTGAAATCGACGATCCATGGCCGGGAGTCGTTCGAGACATCTCAAATCAAGCTCATCGGTCTGACGGATATCAAGCAACGGGCCGGCGCGGAATGGCCGGCGTTCTCCCAGAGAATCCGCACAATATCCAAGAACTTCATCGAACGACGTCTGGACAAGAAAGATATCGTCATTCCCGCGGGAGACGGCTTTATTATTATATATATGAATCCTGAAGACTCCAAAATAAAAGCGGAGGGTCTACAGCAGGCGCTCAATACATTTTACCTGGGCGATGAAGATCTCAATACATTAAGCGCCCGGGTTCATTCGCAGACCATTGAGACAAAGCATCTGGTCCGCATGCTGTCGCCCGAACCTACCGCTGCGCCGGCGGAGAGCAACCCGTCCGATATGGCCATGCTCCCCGTTTGGAGCTCGGCGCAAGGCGCCCTCACGGGTTATTGGATCACGCCCGTCCGCAGAAACGGCGATGGTTCTTACTACGGTTACAGTAAACATTGGCAAACGAGCGGCGTTCACCGCGAAGGGTCTTTCCTCGACACCGATCTGGCGATCTTGCGGCGAGCGGTCGCTTCGATCGAGCAAGGCATCCAATCGAAGCGCCCCTGCCTGGTTGGCATGTCGGCGCACGCGACGAGCCTGCAG
This sequence comes from Caulobacteraceae bacterium, assembly GCA_003164925.1. Classification (GTDB taxonomy): domain Bacteria; phylum Pseudomonadota; class Alphaproteobacteria; order Caulobacterales; family Caulobacteraceae; genus BOG-938. The sequence continues at coordinate 30,368 of PLRV01000012.1, read as the reverse complement.
CATCGGGATCGACGGCAGGTTCTGTTGCGCGAACTGTTCGCGGTCCCGGATCGCGTGCGGCCCTATCTCATTGGACGCATAGCCGAGGTTGAACCGGGAACGCCCAAAACCGTGCTTGTCGAATGGGTCCATCAGATTCGGTCGACCACCCAACGGGTCAGTATCGAGATGCATTCTGGCGATCGAGCGCTCACCGCCCTTGGCGACATGGGACTTCACAGCGTCGCCTGCGTTTTGCCGCCGACGCCATGGTGGGGTCCAAAGGTCGAGCGCTACGGCCGGCTGATCCAGACCCTGGGGCCGGCCCTGAAACGTCAAGGCGTGAAGTTCAGGTTGGACAATGTGAATAGCCCGGAACTTCTGGGTCTCGTCGCGAGCGGGGGAGTCGACTTCTGCACCAGCGACCGCGTCTGGCCGTCCGTGGACAGTCCGCAGGGGATCAGGCCCTACACCACGGCTCAGTTGCAGGAATATCTGTAGAATGGCGACCTGCGCTGGCGGCGGCGACGGCGAGGTTCTGAGGCGAGGTTCCGGGGTCTTTCGCGCCGCCGCGCCGCCACAAAAGGGCTATTACTGCACGGAGGCCTGTTTCGGTTTGCTCCTAGCCAGTCCCGTGTTCGATCCGCCGGTCAGGTTCTGGTCGGCATAGGGCGAGACAGAGGGCTCTCGGATCACGATGTAGGCGTGATCAAGTCCCGCATGGCAGTTATTGCAGGACGCAGTCACGCTCCTGTACGCCGCATCAAACGCCTTGCCGTCCTTGGCCTTGATCGCGGCGTCCAACTTGTCCATCGATGGGACGATGGCCGAGGCGAACATGTCGGGAATAGCCTGCTGCCGATAAGTGGGGACCGTCCGCCCGATGCGGTTGAATGCATTGCGCAGCTCGCTCGCCTCATACGCCGCGTAGGGCCAGTTGCGGGCGCGCCCCGCCACGCCGAGCTTTATGTGCCGCGGCTGCACCGCGAAGGTCATTAGATCACCGAAGCTGGGATGGTAATCCGGCTGTGGAGCGCCGGGTTGGGCCAAGGCGACCGCCGTGCTCGAAGCGAGCGCGAGTATAGCTAGGGCGACGCGAGGCATCGTGATCATCTTCAGCTTCCCGTCGGCGGTTTTTCCTTAGCCAACCCTAGCTTTAAGCGAATGAATGGGCAAACGCGCGCGCTCTGCGTGAGGTCACGAGTTCGGGAAAAGGCGAGACATGAGAACACCACATGCCGCGCCCAAACCGTTTGCCACCGGCAAGGAGCGGCCCGGCTTGCCCCCTGGCCGTCGGGACCCCGGCATCATTAGTCACGAACGGGATTCGCCGCGCGTGAGGTTTTGATGGGGCGTTCCTCGAGTATCGTCAGGCCATAGCCAGCCAAGGCGATCGGCGTCTGGTGGCTATTGGTCAGCAGGATCATTTTCTCCACCCCGAGCAGGCTGAGAATCTGCGCGCCGACGCCGTAGTCGCGAAGGTCGGGATCCTGCCCATCGCCATGGCCCGATCGCGCGCTGACAGCGCGGTAGAGGAGATCGGGCGTCGGCTGGCTGACGACGATGACGATCCCCGATCCGGCTTCCGCGATCATCTTCATCGCGCCCTGAAGGAGTTCTCCTCGTGCTCCGATTTCCGCAAACGCGTCGGAGAAGATGCTGAGTGAATGCATCCGCACCAGCGTCGGGGCGTTTGGCGTGATCTCGCCCTTAACCAGGGCGATCTGCTCGGTTCCCAGAGCCTTGTTGCGATAGGTCTTGGCGGTCCAGGCGCCGCCCCAGGCGCTTTCGAACTTGGCCTCGGCGATCTGTTCGACCAGTCGGTCTTGCTTCAGCCGGTAGGCGATCAACGAGCGGATAGTGCCGATCTTCAGGCCGTGCAGTTGGGCGAAGGCGGCCAAATCGTCCATCCTCGCCATGGCGCCGTCGTCGCGCATGATCTCGCAGATAACGCCCGAAGCGTTCAGGCCGGCCAGGCGTGCGATGTCCACCGCCGCCTCGGTGTGGCCGGCGCGGACCAGGACGCCGCCGTCGCGCGCCACCAGCGGGAAGATATGGCCAGGGCGGACGATGTGCTCAGGCCCCTTCGACGCGTCGATGGCGGCGGCTATGGTGCAGGCGCGGTCGGCGGCCGAGATGCCGGTCGTCACCCCATCGCGCGCCTCGATGGAAACGGTGAAGGCGGTCTCATGGCGGCTCTGGTTTTGCTGCGCCATCAGCGGAAGCTCAAGCTGCTCAACGCGCGCGCGCGTCAGCGCTAGGCAGATCAGTCCGCGGCCGTGTCTGGCCATAAAGTTGATCGCGTCCGGCGTCGCCATCTGCGCCGCAATGACCAGATCGCCCTCGTTCTCGCGATCTTCGTCGTCCATGAGGATGAACATGCGCCCATTGCGAGCTTCCTCGATCAGCGCCTCGGGACTGGCGATCATCTCGTGGTTCATAAGTCGTCATTCCCTATGCATCGGTCGCCGCCCAAGACCCCTCGGCGGCCTTGGGTGGGTCCAAGGTCATTTAAGCAGTTCTGCAGCTATGGCCTCGGCGGCTGAACAAACGATGTTTCGAACAGACGCGATCCTGTTGGCGTCGTGCGCCAAGCGGGACGCCGATACGACCACCCCAATGCTGCCGATCGCCCCGTCGATGTCGGCCAGGGGCGCCGAGACGCCCAGCGCGCCGGGGTCGATCTCGCTGTGGGACACCACGACTTTGGCCTTCCTGAACGCGCGGACGGAGGCCCTGAACTCGTCCCAACTCGCGCCAAGGCCCGCCTCGGCCGCCTCGGCCGCATGGTCGGCATAGAAGCGGCGGAGCTGACGCGGCGGCAATGCCGCGAGAACGGCCTTCGAGGCCGAGCCGCGCACCATCGGCATCGAGCGCCCGCGTTCGTAGCTGATCGCGAAACCCGGCGGACGAACTGCGTACTGCGCCACACACATCACCTGCCAGCGGAAACTCCTGCACAGAAGCGCGATCGCCTCCTCCGGAATGTCCTCAACAAGCTGTTTCATGACCGGCTCGGAGGCCTGCACCAGCCGGTCCGTGCGCCTAGCCAGCCGATCGAACGCGATCACGGCGGGGCCGATCCCATATCGTCCAGCCTTGGCGCCGACCAGCATTCCGCCGTCAACGAGGCTGCGGAAGTATTGATAGGCGGTGCTCGCCGACAGATCGAGTTCGGCGGCGGCGGCCTCCACGGTCCATTGCGGTTGGTCCATCGTGAACAGCGCAAGCACAGATAACACCCGATCGGCCGTCGCCATGCTCTGTCCGCCCCCCCAAGCCCTTAGAGCCAGATGACTTCACCTTGAAGGCTGAACCAGGCTCGGCTCTACTTCATATAGTTAGAGCATTTTTTGATCCGATAACCGTGTCACACTTATCGGAAAATGCTCTAGCTGCGCAGATACGCCTTGCCCCAACCGTTCAAGGTGCGCTCCTCATGCGGCCATGCGCCGACGATGCGGTCCTTGTCGACGATCTCGAGCTCGGCCGACACCTCGACCCAGTTCCCGTCCGGATCGTGAATGAAGATGAAGAGATTGTTGCCGGGCCCATGCCGGCCGGGCCCCCATTGGATCGGGATGTGCTGCTCGGCGAAATGATCGCACCAGTCGCGGATGGCGTTCCAGTCGGTCGTCTCGTAGCAATGGTGGTCGAGACGGTCCTGGTCGGCCTTGAACACCGCGAAACTGTGATGTTCCGCGCTGCAGCGCATGAACGAGGTCCGCTTCTCACCGGCCTCGTCCACGACGTCATCGGACACGGTGAACCCCAGGCCCTCGACGAAGAAGCGGACCATGCGATCGGGCTGTCGGCTGGCGACGACGAAGTGCTGCAATCGGGCGGGGAGCCCCGCGGCGTCCGCCGGCGCGGTTTCCGGGCGGGGAAGACCGAAGACGAGCCGGTTGCCGTCCGGGTCGGCCACGCGCACGCCGTCCGTAAAGGCGGCGTCGGCGGTGTCCGTATGAGCCAAGCCCGCCCGGCTCAGCCGCGCCCTCAGGCGGCGCAGCTCATCGGAATCGGGAAGCGCCCAACCGGCCGAGACCAGGCCTTTCACGGGTCGCGGCGTGAAAATCAGCCGGCGTTTGTCGGCGATCGCCTTAATCGCCTCGCCGTCGCGCGAAAGCTGATAGCCCAGCGCCCGGCCGTAGAACGCCGCCATGACGTCAAGCTGCGGCGTGCCGATTTCCAGGTGATGCAAACGCGCGGTGAGGCGGTCCTCACCGATCGCGTCGCCGCCGATTTCCGGTTTCATCGCGGATTTCCTCCTGCGCCCCGGCCGGTCAGTTTCGAGGCGCGGCATCCAAAAGCGTACAGTAATCCTATATATTCGGAATTATGCCGTCAAATGCCCTTCATCCCGAGGCCTTGCAGGTCGTCCTGCTCCTGCGCATTGGGATTTAAAAGCAAGACCCGGAGTGCGCCGCCGCACGAATGGGCCAATGGTCTGGCCATGAGTTGGATAAGGGGTCCGATGATGACCAAGGTTATGCCGCGACCGGCCGATCAGAAGGGCGCAATCGCGAATGACCCGCGCTGGCTGCGCGTGGTCGGGCGCGACCGGTCGGCTGATGGCGTGTTCTGGTACTCAGTGGCGACGACCGGCGTCTACTGCCGGCCGTCCTGTGCATCTCGCACGGCCAACCCCAAGAACGTGGCGTTCCACGATACGCTGGCGTCCGCGAGGGCGACGGGCTTTCGTCCCTGCAAGCGTTGCAATCCGGAGGGCGATTCCCAAAAGACGGAGACCGTCGCCCTGGTCGCCGAGGCCTGCCGGATCATCGAGCGGAGCCAAGCGTCTCCAGCCTTATCGGACCTGGCCAAGGCGGTTGGGCTCAGCACGAGCTATTTCCACCGCCTGTTCAAAGCCGCCACTGGGCTGACGCCGAAGGACTACGCCTCGGCGCTTCGGGCAGGCCGCGTGCGCGAGAACCTCATACGAGGCCAGTCCGTCACCGAAGCGATCTACGAGGCCGGATTCAACTCAGGCGGCCACTTCTACGAGAAAGCCAAGAACATGCTCGGAATGACGCCGAGCCGGTACCGCGCGGGCGGCGCGGGCGAGGACATGCGCTTCGCCGTCGGTCAGTCCTCCCTCGGCGCCATTCTCGTGGCGTCCAGCGCTAAAGGCGTGGCCTCGATCCTGATGGGCGAGGATCCAGAGTCGCTGGTGCGTGATCTGCAGGATCGTTTTCCGAAAGCCCGCCTGATTGGCGGCGACGGCGACTACGAACAGTTGGTCGCCCGTGTTGTCGGATTCGTCGAGGCGCCGAACATCGGACTGGATCTTCCCCTCGATGTGCGAGGCACGGCCTTTCAACAGCGCGTGTGGCGGGCGCTGGGGGAGATTCCGCCGGGCAAGACGGTCAGCTACACGCAAATCGCCCACGCGATCGGCGCGCCCACGGCGGTGCGGGCGGTGGCGGGGGCCTGCGCCGCCAACAACCTCGCAGTGGCGATTCCCTGCCACCGGGTGGTCCGCAACGATGGGACGCTTTCAGGCTACGCCTGGGGGATCGACCGCAAGCGCGCCCTGATCGAGCGGGAAGCGGCCTTACCCGTTGGCTTTAGTTGGCGCGCCGGGCGACCACGCTCACCGGAACGGTGACTTCAAGGGGGATCGCGTCGGCGCCGGCGAACTGGCCCTGGCCGACGTTGAACTGGCTACGGTTGATGATCGCCTGCCCCGTCATTTTGGCGGTGTCGCCGCTGATCTGCAGGGTGAAGGGAAGGGTCACGGGCCTGACCACACCCTTGAGGCTGAGCGTGCCCATCGCCTGGTAGCGGCCGCCCCCCAGGTCCTTGATCGCCGTCGTCGTGAAGACGGCGCGCGGGAATTTCGCCGCATCGAACCAATCGGCCGTGGGCAGAGCCTGGTCGCGGTCCGAATCTCCGGACATGGCGGAGGCCAGATCTACGGTGACCACGACCTTCGAGGCCGGCAGGTTCTTGGGGTCGAAATTGATCTGCGCGTCCCACCGGCTAAAGCCGCCCTCGAACGCCGTGCCGCTGAAAGCGCTCTTGAAGCCGATCTTCGAATTGGCCTTATCCGCCTTCCAGGCCGGCGCGGCGGCCTTGGCGGATTCGGCTCCGATGCCGAAACTGACGGCGGCTGCAAGGCAGAACGCAACGGGAAGCATTGGGCGCATAAGGAATCCTCAGGCTGAAGTCGATGGGCGGCGGAAAGGCGACATGCGGTACAGCACCCCGTCCTTGTCCCAGAACTGATGTTTCAGGACAGCGCCAAGGTGCAGGACGATCAAAAGCATCACCAACCAGGCCAGCAGGAAGTGAGCCAGACCGGCCAGATCCTCCGTCGTTTTGCGCGCATCCATCGGCAAGGCGTGAATGAAGCCGATATGGGGCATGGGCAGTGTCTTGTAGAGCAGGGTCGGAATGTTGGTGGGACTGGCCGAGACCATTATCCAGCCGGCCAGCGGCATGACCAGGATGATGAAATAGAAACCCCAGTGAACGACGTGCGCCGCCGATTTCTCCCACCCCTTCATGGTCTCGGGGAAACTTGGCGGACGGTGCGCCAACCGCCAGGTCAACCGCAGCAGAGCCAGCCCCAGGATGGTGAATCCGAAAGACTTATGTAGCTGCATGGCCGAAAACTTGGCCATGCCATGCTCACCATGCATGGTGAGCCCAAGGTACAGGTTCGTGAACAGCAGCGCGGCGATTACCCAGTGCAGGGTGATCGCAACGAGCGAGTAACGCGGGCCGGAAGAAGCCATCTACGCCGTCCTTTGCAACAGGTGGGGCCACTGGTCGGTCAATTCCACAAAGGCGAAGCCGTCCAGGCCGAGCGCATCTGAAGAAGCGGTTATCATGGCGCGAACCTCGGATTTAGCTTCATAGGTAACTTTTCGTCTACGCCTGCATCGTCCATCCCTCCACGCCCATCGCCGCCTGGCGCAGAGCTTCGGAGCGGGTGGGGTGAGGGTGGCAGGTGCGGGCCACGTCTTCGGACGCAGCGGCGAACTCCATGGCCACGGCGTATTCGGCGATCATCTCCGACACGCATGGTCCGATCATGTGCACGCCCAGGATGCGGTCGGTCTTGGCGTCAGCCAGCACCTTCACGAACCCCTCGGTCTCATGGTTCACCTTGGCGCGGCTATTGGCCAGGAAGGGGAACTTGCCGACCTTGTAGGCTGTGCCCGCGACCTTCAACTCTTCCTCGGTCTTACCTACCGTGGCCACTTCCGGGTAGGTGTAGATCACGCTCGGAATGACATCGTAGTTCACGTGGCCAGCCTTGCCCGCGATCAGTTCAATGCAGGCCACCGCCTCGTCCTCGGCCTTGTGCGCCAGCATGGGGCCGGAGGTGACGTCGCCGATCACCCACACGCCCGGCGCGCCGGTCTTGAAATGGTCGTTGGCGATCACGCCGCGCTTGTCGGGGACGATGCCCACGCTTTCCAGGCCCAGGCCCTGTGTGTAGGGGCGCCGGCCGATGGCCAGCAGCACATAGTCGGCGCTAAGCGTCTGCGCCTCGCCGCCCGCGACAGGCTCGAAGGTCAGCGCCACGCCCGTCTTGGTCGCCTTGGCCCCCGTGACCTTGGCGCCCAACTTGAACTCCACGCCCTGCTTGGCCAGGGCCTTCTGAAAGGCCGTGGCCGTTTCGGTGTCCATTCCGGGGGTGATCCGGTCCAGGTATTCCACCACCGTGACCTTGGCGCCCAGACGGCGCCACACCGAGCCCAGCTCCAGCCCGATCACGCCCGCGCCGATCACGATCATCGACTTGGGGACTTCCGGGATGGACAGGGCGCCGGTGGAATCCACGATGCGCACATTGTCCACGGTCACGCCGGCAAGACCCGAGGGCTCCGAACCGGTGGCGATGACGATGTTCTTGGCCTCGTGCACGGCCTCGGTCCCGTCAGCGGCCCTGACCGCGACCTTGCCGACGCCGTCGATCCGGCCCCAACCCTTGAGCCACTCGACCTTGTTCTTCTTCATCAGGAACTCGACGCCCTTGGTCAGCCCCGTCACGCTCTCGGCCTTGTTGGCCATCATCCGCTCAAGATTCAGCTTGGGGCTCACTTCGATGCCCATTCCGGCAAAGTCCTTGAGCGACATCTCGTACAGCTCGGAGGCGTGCAGCAGGGCTTTGGAGGGGATACAGCCCACGTTCAGGCAGGTGCCGCCCAGGGTCGCGCGTCCCTCCACGAGGGCGACTTTCATGCCCAGCTGGCCGGCGCGGATCGCCGCATTGTAGCCGCCGGGACCGCCCCCGATGATGATGACGTCGTACTGGGCCATGAACGGGACCTTCGCTTGCATGCCGAAATGCCGCGCTTCCCCTAAGGGGACGGCTTTTGCGAGCGCACACTAGTTATGGCGACCGTCAGGTCAACCGGAAGCGGGGCTTAAAAGACAACCCCGCCCCGAAGGGAGCAAAGAAAAGCGCGTCGGCCCAACGTTTTCCTTCCTCTCACGCCGCGATCTACAACACCGTCACTCTCCGGCCCCATCTGATCTCCCAGCCCGGCCTTCGCACCTTGCGGGCCCAAGCTCGCCAAGCGTGGGAGGCCGCTACCCAGGCCGCCTGAGCTTGGGGAAGGGGACGGCCATTCTCGGCTTTCCCACGTCTAAGTGGTTGGCGCCTTATCGACTGTTCCGGGCGCGGCAGAAGCCGGCAGCTTCATCAATAAAGTTGATCATCAATTTAGTTGACTAATATCATGGCGCCTGCCATGGACGACCCATGACTGATGAGCCTTGGTATCAGAACGTTTCGATGCCCGTCCTGCTTCGCCACGCCCGCCGGACCTATGGTGATGCGATGCGAGCCGAGCTCGTTCGCGAGGGATATGATGATATTCCGGCGAGCGGGCTCTATGTCATCGGCAGCCTTGCTCTTGGTAGAGCCGGCGTTCCGATCGGACAGCTCGTGAGGGACCTGGGCATCACCAAACAGGGAGCGGGCCAGCTCGTTGATACGCTCGTGACGCGTGGATATGTCCAGCGCACGCCGGATGAGAGCGATCGCCGCCAACTCATTGTGACGCTTACAGAGCGCGGCCGCGCTGCGGCGAAGACGCAAATGGCCGCGCGAACGGCCATTGACGCCGCATTGTTGGCAGTGATTGGCGAGGCGGATCTGGAGCGCTCGCGCCGTGCGCTTGCGGCTCTGATCGACCTGGGACGGCGCTCCGCAGCCGGGGAGAAATTCATGAGCGAAAATGGGCGGTTTACGGACCAACCTCCTAAAGGCGCGGCATTCAGGAGGCGCGCGATGTCAGGGACCCTGTTCGAGGATGTCGACTTGTCGGAAGCGCGCTTTGTGGATGTCGCTCTGCAGAGCGCAAAGTTCCAGAACGTGAACATGACCGGCGTCTCGATCGACGACGCCAATATCACCGGTCTGACGATTTGCGGGCATGATGTGCAGGCGCTGATCAGGGATCACGAAGCCGGCGCGGCATCGGCCGACGCCAGCGGCGACGGCAGCCAGAGTGCAGTCGATAAAACGATCCCCAGCGGCAATGAATCTGCGCGCGCTTTCCTGCCGTCGAAGGAATTCGGCACAAGCAAGGCGTTCTATGAAGCGATCGGCTTCACGAAGCTGCTCGATAGCGACGTCGCCATTTTCAGCATCGGCGCCACGGCCGTTATTTTGACGCGCCATTATCAAAAGGATTGGGCCGAAAACTGCATGATGCAGCTGATGGTCGATGATCTCGACGCATGGTGGAAGCGTATCGAGACACTGGATTTGACGACATCATTCGGAATCCCGGCGCCCAAGCCGCCGGCCATTCAGCCGTGGGGTTTACGCGTTGGGTATCTCGTCGACCCCGCCGGGGTCCTGTGGCACATCGCCCAGCGTCGGGCAGGTTCGGGCGCCGATTAGTGACGATTCTTGCATGGAAGCGGTCGCCGTCATCAGCGAGGCAGGCGCACTCACGCTTTCGGGGATCACCGATCCCTTGCCTTGGTGGAGTTTTACAAAGACCGTAATCGCGATCGCGGTGCTTCGCCTGGTGGACAACGGCCAGCTGAACTTGGATGAGCCGCTAGACGGCGTGCGCTACAACCTCCGTCAACTTCTGCGCCATGAGGCGGGGCTTGCGGATTATGGGGCCCTATCCAAATACCACCGGGATGTGGCGGCCAATAAGGCGCCGTGGCCGATCGAACGGCTGCTTGCCGCCGTCGATGCCGACCGGTTGCGGTATGAGCCCGGACGGGATTGGGCCTATTCGAATGTCGGCTACCTCAAGATCGCGCAACTCGTCGAAAGGACCACGGGCTTACCGCTCAAGGTTGCGCTGGAACAGCTGGTATTTGAGCCGTGCGATCTGACGACAGCGCGTCTGGCGAGGACATTGGCGGACCTCGACGACGTGCAGATGGGAGACGTCAGGGGCTATCATCCAGGCTGGGTTTTCCATGGCCTCGTCGTCGGCACGGTCGCCGACGCCGCGCGGCTGCTGAGCAACTTGCTGGATGGCCATCTGCTCAACCCGGCCACATTTTCGGAGATGCTGAAGGGGCGGCGGCTTCCCGAGCATGCCAACGCCCACGCCGACGCGGCCTATGGACTCGGGCTCATGCTCTGGACGGACAATCCTTTGGACCGCCCCATTGGTCACCTGGGTGAAGGTCCAGGCAGCAAAATCGCGGTATTGGCGCAAGGCTCGAAGGCGGCAGCGGTATGGGCTGCTTCAGCATCCAGCCTGGACACGGGCGAACACGCCCTCAGCTTGCTACGCCAATCAGAACTGCCGCAGATTTGTGCCCGTCCGAGCGCGATATTCGCGGCTTGTTCGTTTGTGCGACAGAAATGGGCCGTTCGTTAGTTCCGGCCGTCTCCAGCCATTTGCGCTCGGTCCTCACGGTACATCCGCACTGCCTGCTTACGCCGCACGGTCGTCGGCCCGCCGGTGTCGAGGCGAGCGTGGGGGAGGCGACCCGCCGCCGCGAGGATGGGCGCCATCAGGCTTCCAGTCCTACCGGGGTGCGGCGGAAGGCCACAATGCGGGGCAAAGCCTCGATGCGGCGAAGCCAGGCGGCGATTTCTAGATATCCCGAAGTGTCGACGTTCCCTTCGGGCGAGCGCTCGATGTAGCTGTAGAGCGCAACGTCGGCGATGGTCGGATCGGCCGTTCCCGCGATCCAGCGGCGGCGTTCGAGCATCTGTTCGATGACCGCCAGCGTGTCATGCGCCCGCCGGATCACCTCGGCCGCATCGAAGGGGGCGTTGAAAACCGTGACCAGACGCGCAGCACCGGCGCCGTAGGCGATCTTGCCAGCGGCGACTGAAAGCCAGCGCTGGACCTCCGCCTCCGCAATCGGATCGACCGGCAACCAAGCTGACGGTCCGATCTTCCGCGCGACATAGACCAGGATGGCGTTGGAATCGGCAACGATGGTCCCATCATCGTCCAGCACAGGGATCTCGCCGAAGGCGTTCAAGGCCAGAAACTCAGGGCGCTTGTGGGCCCCACCCGCCAAATCGACCTCGATCAACGCGTAGTCTAAGCCCGAGAGCGCCAAGAACAGATGCGCGCGGTGCGCGTGGCCAGAAAGGGGGTGATGGTAAAGCTTCATGTGGGCTCCGTTCGGCGAGCGGGTGGCGAAGCGCACTTATCTGTCACCAAAAGCCGGCGATGATAATCAGCCCTAGCGGCACTTCATTATTGCGGCTGGCAATGATAATCCCAACGATATGGACCGCTTGCGCGCGCTTCGGACCTTCATCGCCGTCGCCGACCACGCAAGCTTCGCCGAGGCGGGGCGGCGGCTCGGCTTGTCCCCGACCAATGTCACCCGAGCCATCGCCGCTCTGGAAAAGGAAGTCGGCGCGCCGCTCCTGATCCGGACGACGCGGACCGTGCGTCTGTCCGAAGACGGAGCGGCGTTTCTGGCGCGGGCCCGTGCAGCCTTGGCCGATCTGGATGAGGCCTTTGAGGCCGTCGGGGGCGGGCAAGAGCCGCGCGGCACGCTGACGGTGACCGCACCAGTGATGTTTGGACGCCTGCACGTGCTGCCCGTGGTGGAAAGCCTGCTGCGGGCTTATCCCGACTTCCGCGTCCGCCTGCTTTTGATAGACCGGGTGGGGCACCTGGTGGAGGAAGGCTTCGACATCGCCATTCGCATCGGCGCGCCGCCCGACAGCGCGCTGCAAATGGTCAGGATCGGCGAGGTGAGGCTCGTGTTCAGCGCTAGCCCGAGCTACCTTCACGTCCATGGCGAGCCACGGTCCCTCGCCCAGCTGGCGGGCCACGATTTGATCGCCATCGAGAACGAGACCGGCGCTCAACCCACTTGGCGGCTCCCGTACGAACGGCACCTCCTCGCGATGACTCCGCGGCTGACGCTGAACAGCGTGGATGCCGCCATCGCCGCCGCCACGGCCGGCCTCGGCATCGTCCGCACTCTCTCCTACCAGGTTGGCGAGCACCTCGCGGATGGCCGACTCCAGCCCGTGTTGACGCAGGAGGCATCCCCGCCCCTACCCGTTTATCTGCTGTTTCAGAGCGGCCGGCGGGATACGCCGAATATCCATGCTTTTGTGGCGGCCGCCCGCCGCCAGATGGGCGCCAACCTATAGGACGTAGTGGGGATTTGGCCATTATCGCAACTGGATAGCGATAGCAGCGATGGTGACGAGGGGGTTCTTGAAGGGTCGGAAAACGGCTATGCCGGCGCGGCTCTGCACGAGGTCATGGCGCGCGGGAGGCAGTCGGCGTGTCACAGCGCCAAGCCGGCAAGGTCTTCGGCGGCGGCCCCACGGCGTTCTACAAATACGAGACGGCCAAGGCCGTCCCGTCCGAAGGGATGGCCAACCTCCTGAGATTGGCGCTGGAACGCCCTGATCTTTTCGCCAAACCGCCCGCGCGGCACGTTCAACTTTCCATCGGCACAGGATACCCAGCTCCGGCGTCGGGGCATCACCGACGATCGTCTCATGCGCCCCAAGTCGGCGGGCGATAGCCTAGCTCGCGAGCGCGCTTGACCACCCACTTGGGCAGGTATTGGCGCCGACGTTGATTTGGTCGACCTCAAAACCGGGCGTTGCGCGCTTAGATACCTGCGTGTGGCTGGAACATCGGAAACTGGGCGCCTGCGGTCAGTGAAAGGCCGCCGAATGCGCTCTGCGGTATCCGGCCGTGCGTTTCCAGGGGCGGACAAAGACGTTACATCGGCGAATAAATCTGCCCTGTAACTGTATCCAGCCCCGAAGGGGCGTTTCTAGCTATTTGATTTTGTTGCGGGAAAACTGGAGCGGGCGAAGAGATTCGAACTCTCGACCCCAACCTTGGCAAGGTTGTGCTCTACCACTGAGCTACGCCCGCGCTCCGGACCCCGTTTACAAACTCAAGCGAGGGTCCCTCAAAAGAGGAGGGGCTTATGGCAGAGGGTCCCGCGCTTGGCAAGGGGCTGGAGAGGGCCTGGCGCCGGCCTTAACCCCCCCAGCCTAGAGGCCTAGGCGCAGGGCCTTCAGGCGGCGCTTGTTCACGTGTTCGGCGGGCGCGGGTCCGGTATCGTCGGGCACCTCGCCGCGGAAGTAGAAGCGCTGCCAGGCCTCGCGAATGGCTTCCGGGTCGCGGTTGCGCAGGCTCTTGTTGAATTCCGTCCGCCGGGCGGTCCAGGCTTCGTACTGGTCCTTCAGCGCCTTGTTGCCCTCCAGCGAGCGCTGCACGACGTTGAATTCCTCCAGTTGCTTATCCTGCATCAGGGTGATGAAGCAGAAGGGCTCCTTCTTCTCGAACCGGATGCGGCCCGGCCGAGTGAAGATCCAGTTCATGGTGAAGGGGAAGGGCAGCCAGTCGGTCTCCACCAGGGCGGTGAGGGGCTGGATGCCGTCCTTGATGTGGTTAGGCGGTCCCGACACCCACATGGACCAGCGATTGGGCGTGCGGAACAGATAGCCCGGATGGAAGGTGAGCACGCCCTCGGAAAAATGCGACTTGATGAAGTCATCGAAGTCCGGGTGCGGATAGTCGGGGGTGAAGGTGATGTCCCGCTGGTTTTTGCCGCCGTTCCATTCCGCGGTGAAGGCCATGGGACACAGCAGCTCCCAGCCGGTGGTGTTGGCCATGGTCAGCGGCAGACAGCGATAGGGGTGGCGCTCGTGGAACCTGTCCATCCACGCGCGCTGGGGCCGGCCCGGCACGAGTTCAGGCGGGCGGGCGGCGGTGGGGAAGCATTCCAGTTCGAGCATCGGCGGCCTTCGACGAGAAATTGTGCAAAATTCCTATCCGGCGGCGCGCGGCGGCGCCAGCCGAGTTTGGACCCGCGTAGGAAGACTTCCGTCCTGGTCTGGCCCTTGGCCGGCTTGCGGTGTTTTGCCGATGACGATCTTGATGGCCTTCGTGCGCCTCGTGGTTCAACCCTGCTCATCATGAAAACCCCCGACGACCTCCTGGCCTTTCTCGACGCCCACGGGATCGAACATCGCACCACGCGGCACGCGGCGGTGTTTCGCGTCAACGAGGGCGCGCAGATCAAGGCCGGCCTGCCCGGCGCCCATACCAAGAACCTGTTCCTGAAGGACGCCAAGGATCAGCTGTGGCTGATTTGCGCCCGCGACGAGACCCGGATCGACCTCAAGCGTTTGCCGGCCTCGATCGGTTCGGCGCGGCTGTCCTTCGGCTCGCCCGAGCGGTTGTGGCAGGCGTTAGGGGTCAGGCCCGGATCGGTCACCGTGTTCGCCATGATCAACGATGAGGCGCGCGCGGTGAGGCTGGTGCTGGATCGGGCGCTGCTTGAGAGCGACCCGGTCAACTTTCACCCCTTGGTCAACACCGCCACCACGGCGGTGAGCGTCCAAGGCCTCCTTGCTTTTCTGAAGACGCTGGACATCGAGCCCGTGATCGTCGATTTCGGCCAAATCTAGGAAGATCACATTGCGGCGCCGCCCCCGGCGGACCATCTTGGGGTCTGACGCAGGGCCATTCGGAGACCCATTATGCTCCAGGGAGACCTCGGCGCCGCCAAAGGCGCCAAGACCGACGCCAAATCGGCCGACATCAAGGACGGCTCCGACGCCAGTTTCATGGCCGACGTGATCGAGGCCTCTCGCGTCCAGCCGGTGATCGTCGATTTCTGGGCCACATGGTGCGGGCCCTGCCGCACGCTTGGTCCGGCCCTGGAAAAGGCGGTGACCGAGGCCAAGGGCGCGGTCAAGCTGGTCAAGATCGATGTGGATAAGAACCCCGGGATCGCTGGGCAACTGCGCGTGCAGTCGATCCCCACGGTCTATGCCTTCGTCGACGGCCAGCCGGTGGACGGCTTTCAGGGCGCGGTGCCGGAAAGCCAGATCAAGACCTTCATTGACCGCCTGACCGGTCCAGCAGGGCCCACGGAGATCGACGACATTCTGGCCATGGCCTCAGAGTCGCTCCAGCTGGGCGATCTCGGCGGAGCGGCCCAGGCCTTCGCCGCCGCCCTGCAGGTCGATCCAACCCACGTGAAGGCCATCGCCGGCCTGGCCCGCTGCTATCTGGCCGGAGGCGACGTGGAGCGAGCGGCCGAGGTGGTGCGGATGGCCGCGCCCGACGTCAAGGACCCCGAGCTGGACAGCGTGCGGGCCGCGCTCAAGCTGGCGGCCGAGGCGCCCTCGGAGACCCGCGCCCTGGAGCAGCGCCTAGCGGCCGACCCCGCCGACCATGAGGCGCGGCTGGAGTTGGCCACCGCCCTGGCCGGCCATGGGCGCCTGGGCGAAGCGGTCGATCATCTGCTGTCCATCATTCAGCAGGACCGTGAATGGAACGACCAGGCCGCGCGCAAACAGCTCCTGCTCGTGCTGGAGGCGGCCGGACCCGGATCGGATATCGCCAAGCAGGGCCGCCGCCGCCTGTCCGCCATCCTGTTCTCCTAGGCGACCATGGGCGAGGACCACGTGAGCGAAGGCGATATTTTCAAGGCCCAGGACCTGCCCCAGGTGCTGCCCGTGTTCCCCTTGAGCGGAGCCCTTTTGCTGCCGCACGCCTCGCGCCCGCTCAACATCTTCGAGCCGCGCTATCTCAACATGGTGGACGACGCCATGGCTTCCGAACGCATCATCGGCATGGTGCAGACCGCACTCTTCAATGTCCCCAGCGATTCGCGCGAGCGTCCCTTGCTGGCGCCCGTGGGCTGCGCGGGCCGGATCACCGCCTTCAGCGAGACCGGCGACGGGCGCTACCTGATCACCTTGACCGGCCTGGCTCGCTTCCGCCTGGGCGAGGAGTTGCCAGCCGCCGTCCCCTATCGCCGCGTGCGCGCCGACTTCAGCGCATTCCAGGCCGACCTGGCCCTGCCGGCCCAGGCCGAGGATGACCGCGACGAACTGCTGGCGCCGCTCAAGCGCTACCTGGCCCTGCACAGCCTGCGCATCGAATGGGACATGGTGCAGACCGCCCCGATTGAGCCCCTGGTCAATAGCCTGGCCATGGCCCTGCCGTTCGGCGCCGCCGAGCAGCAGGCCCTGCTGGAAGCCCACACCCCTCAAGAACGTCGCCAGATACTGCTCGCCCTTCTGCGCATAGACGGGGCCTTCGGCGGGGCCGAGCCGCCCGCCCTGCATTAGACCTCCGGAAAGATTGCCCATGTCCGAGCCTTCCACTTCCGCCGCCGACAGACCCGCGGTCGATCCGCGACTGCTGGAGGTGCTGGTGTGCCCCGTCAGCCGCGCGCCCCTGACCTATGACCGCGAACGGAGCGAGCTGATCAGCAAGGTGGCCCGCCTGGCCTATCCGGTGCGCGACGGGGTGCCGATCATGCTGCCCGAAGAGGCGCGGGCCCTCGACGAGAGCGAATGAGTCCGGCGCCCAGGCCCTGGCCCAAGGCGCTGCGGCTATCCAAGGACCGCAAAAGCCTCGCCATCGCCTTCGATGACGGCGCAAGCTTCGACCTATCGGCCGAATATCTGAGGGTGATGACCGGCAGCGCCCAGGACCGGGGCCACGGCGCCGGACCGCGCCCGCCCATTCCGGGCAAGGCGCAGGTCGCGGTCCTGGATATCCAGCCCATTGGCGCCTATGCGGTGCGGCTGGTGTTCGACGACGGCCACGATAGCGGCCTCTACAGCTGGGACCTGCTGTACGACCTGGGCGCGCGGCGCGAGGTCCATTGGCGCGGCTATGTGGAGGGTCTGTCCGCGGCGGGTCAGAGCCGAACCTGAACAGCGGTTAAGCCTATGCTGCGACGCAAACCCGCATGGGCCGGCGCTCAAGGCCGAGCTAAGTCTTGTCCATGATCTACACGTTCAAGGTGGCTTCCAAATACGCCGCCCGCGGAGACGATCCGCTGGAAACCGTGCATCAGACGCACGGCGTGGACGTTATGCGACACGCGCA
Organism: Caulobacteraceae bacterium; assembly: GCA_003164925.1. GTDB lineage: Bacteria > Pseudomonadota > Alphaproteobacteria > Caulobacterales > Caulobacteraceae > BOG-938. Next base: position 13,086 of record PLRV01000012.1, on the reverse strand, counting down.
TGACTTGCTGAAGAAGCACCCTGAATGCGCGGGCGTGGAAGTACTCTTGCTACAAACGCGACTATTCTACCTTGAGAACAGTGGCCGGAATCCAGGCTAAAGCGCGTTCCGAAAAGTGCGAACCGGTTTTCGGATAAAACGCGCGTTAAAACAAAAACCTAAAGCGTCTCGCCCCGCAGTAATCGCGGCAGATCGCCGACCGCCCCGCCGGCTTCATGCATAAAAAATCGCCGTGCGGGCCCGATCGCGCCCACCAGGCTCATGCCCGCCCCACGCGCCAGGCGCAGCAGGGGATGGTCGTTGGAGAACAGACGCACGAAGGCGTCCATGCCGGCGGCCATGGTCACCGTGTCGAACCGGCGCCAGGCGGCGTAGCGCTCAAGCACCGGCAGCGCGCCGATGTCTTCGCCCAGACGCTTGGCCTCCACCAGCACCTCGGCCAAGGCGGCGACGTCCTTCAGGCCCAGGTTCAGCCCCTGGCCGGCGATGGGATGCACCCCATGGGCGGCGTCCCCGATCAGCGCCAGGCGAGGCGCGACCATCCGCTCGGCCAGCTCCAGCGAGAGGGGGTAGTTGAAGCGCCCCGGCAAGGCTTGGGCCCCGCCCATCAGCGACCCGAACCGGCGGTCTAGATGGGCCTGGAACGCCTCGGGCGAGGCTTGCATGAGGGCGTCGGCGCCGGACCGACTCTCGGTCCACACCAGACTGGCCCTGTCTTCGGTCAAGGGCAGGATGGCGAAGGGGCCGCTGGGCAGGAAATATTCGTGGGCCACGCCTTGGTGCGGGCGCCTGAGCTGCACCGTGGCCACCGCCCCGCTCTGACCATAGGGCCAGCCAATGGCGCCGATGTTCGCGGCCTTGCGCATGGCCGAGCCGCGTCCGTCCGCCGCCACCGCCAGGGGCGCGCGCACGCAGCGGCCATCCTCCAGGGTCAGGCGCGCGCCGCCCCCGGAAAAGTCCGCCTGAACCAGGCGCGCAGGCGCCAGAACCGGAATGCCCCTCGCGGCGATGGCCTGGGCCAGGGCGGCGCGGATGGCGCGGTTCTCCAACATGTAGCCCAAGGGCTCGCCGTCGGATCGGTCGGCGATCTCGTCCGAATCGAACCGAAGCAGGAAAGGCGAAGGACCGGAGGGGCTCGACGCGCCCGGGCGGCGACCGTCGGTGACCAGGATCTGCTCGATACGCTGGGCCAGAGGCGTCAGTCCCTCGCCCAGTCCTAGCGCCTTCCACTGGCGAAACACGCTGTAGGCGATGGCCCAGGCGCGGCCGTCGAAAGTCGGCTCCAGCTGGTCAGGCAGGGGCGCGCGGTCGATGAGCAGGGGCGCAAGGCCGCCCTGGGCCAGAGCCAGGGCCAGGGTCGCGCCGGCCACGCCCGCGCCGACGATGGCCACGTCCGCATCGAGGGTGGAAGTCATGGCAGAAGTCATGGGTCGTCATATGCCGTGAGCGATCCGCGTCGGGCAACAGAAACCCTCTCCCCCGCCCGAAGGTGGGGGAGAGGGTTTGCGCAAGGTAAAGGGACCTTAACCAAGCGAGGCCCACAAAGGCGAGGTCTTTGACGGCGGAGAACCTATGGCTGGGAAGGCGAGCAATGAAGCGCACCTGTGGCTGGCGCGCGGCGTCAGGTCCGGCTGGGACCATCCGGCCAGCGCGCGCTTTCGCGGCGGCGTGGTCACGGTGCTCGGCTTGACGCTGATCGGCGCCCTGGCCAGCTACCACGCCGACGATCCAAGCTGGAACACCGCCTCGCAGTCGCCGACGCGCAACCTCTTGGGCGGCCTCGGCGCCAGGCTGGCGGACGTGAGTCTGCAGTCCCTGGGGCTCTCGGCCTGGATTCTGGCGGCCCTGGTGGTGATCTTCGGCCTCAGTCGCGTGGCCCAGCGCGATCCGCATCTGGCGCGCGGCGCCCTTCGCCTGCGCGCCGGCCTGGGCGTGCTCGGCGTGGCGGCCCTCGCCGGGGTGATGGCCGCCCCGCCCGCGCCGGCCGTGTGGCCCCTGGCCGAAGGGCTGGGCGGGATATGGGGCGCGGGCCTGTTGTTCGCCGCCGCCTCGGTGTTCCATTTCGCGCGTCTGCCCGGCGCGGAGATCATCGCCGCGACCCTGTTGGCGATCGCCGCCCTGACCGCCCTGGGCTTCGCCATCGGCCTTTCCCGCCGCGACCTGGCCGCCTTGGCCGATGGCGCGGTGTCGACGGCTCAGGGCCTGGTCGAGCGCCGCGCTCCGCCGCCGCAAACGGCCAAGGCCGTGCGCAAACGCGCCGCGCGCATCGCCCAGCCGGCGGCGCAGGACGATAACGACGAAGACGAGCGCGACGTGGCCATAGCCTCGCCCGCTCCCGCGCCCAGCGTGAAGGGCGCCAAGAGCCAGCAACGCTCCAAACGCGAGGCGCGCGAGGTGCAAGGCGCCTTCGCCTTCGTGCGCGAGGACGGCTTCCGCCTGCCCGAGCTTTCCATGCTGGCCAAGCCCAAGGCGCGCGCTTCCGCGGTCGACGAGGGCGGGCTGCGCCAGAATGCCCGGCTCCTGGAAAGCGTGCTGGCCGAATTCGGGGTCAAAGGAACCATCGACCAGATCCGGCCCGGCCCGGTGGTCACCCTATACGAGCTGTCGCCGGCGCCCGGGGTAAAGCACGCGCGGGTGGTGGCCCTGTCGGACGACATCGCGCGCTCCATGAGCGTGTCGGCCTGCCGCGTGTCGGTGGTGCAAGGCCGCAACGCCATCGGCATCGAACTGCCCAACGCCCGGCGCGAGACGGTCTATCTGCGCGACCTGCTGTCCTCCAACGAATATGAGAAGACCAGCCACGTCCTGCCCATGGCGCTGGGCGAAACTATCGGCGGGGAGCCCTACGTCACCGATCTGGCGCGCATGCCGCATCTTCTGATCGCGGGCACCACCGGCTCGGGCAAATCGGTGGGGGTCAACGCCATGATCCTGTCGATTCTGTACCGCCTGGCGCCGGACCAGTGTCGGTTCATCATGATCGATCCCAAGATGCTGGAGCTGTCGGTCTATGACGGCATCCCGCATCTGCTGGCGCCGGTCGTCACCGACCCCAAGAAGGCCATCGTGGCCCTGAAGTGGACCGTGCGCGAGATGGAGGACCGCTATCGGCGCATGTCCAAGATCGGCGTGCGCAACGTGGCCGGCTACAACGAAAAGGCCCGCGAAGCCCTGGCCAAGGGCGAGCACTTCGTACGCACGGTGCAGACCGGTTTCGACGACGCCGGACGGGCGGTCTACGAGCAGGAGCAGCTTCGCCCCGAACCCATGCCCTATCTGGTGGTGGTGATCGACGAGGTGGCCGACCTGATGATGGTGGCCGGCAAGGACATCGAGGGCGCCGTGCAGCGCCTGGCCCAGATGGCGCGCGCGGCCGGCATCCACCTGATCATGGCCACTCAGCGGCCGTCGGTGGACGTGATCACCGGCACCATCAAGGCCAACTTCCCCACCCGCATCAGCTTCCAGGTCACCTCCAAGATCGACGCGCGCACCATCATGCAGGAGCAGGGCGCCGAGCAGCTGCTGGGCCAGGGCGACATGCTGTACATGGCCGGCGGCGGCCGCATCACCCGCCTGCACGGCCCGTTCGTGTCCGACGGCGAGGTCGAGGCCGTGGCCAAGTTCCTGCGCGATCAGGGCGAGCCGCAGTACCTGGAGGAAGTGACCGCCGCGCCCGAGGAGCCCGAGGACGGCGGCGGCTTCGGCGACGGCGGCGGTTCGGGCGACGATCTGTACGATCAGGCCGTCGCCGTGGTCACCCGCGACCGCAAAGCCTCCACCAGCTACATCCAGCGTCGCCTGCAGATCGGCTACAACCGCGCCGCCTCCCTCATCGAGCGCATGGAGCAGGAGGGCGTGGTCGGCCCGGCCAACCACGCCGGCAAGCGGGATATCCTGGCGGGACCGCCGCCGGTTTAGGGGGGCGTTTACGTGGCCGATCAAGAATGGCTGTCAGACCAAATGGATGTCGTCTGAGGAGCGACTGCCGACTTCAAAATCCGCTCATCCCCCGCGGAGGCGGGGGACCCAGGACTGTCCAGCTTGGCGCAAACGAACAAAAAGCCTGGATCCCCGCCTGCGCGGGGACGAGCGGTCGAAACGGCGGCGCTCATTCCCCGCCGTCTTTCGCATGATGGAATGATTTTTCGAAGGTCTGGTCCAGTCAAGGATCGGCTTTGCCGACCGCTTCGCGGCGACGCGCAGCGTCGTCCTTGACAGGGCCACGCCCTTCGAAAGCAGGCTCGCCATGCGTTCAACGGAGCGCTGCGGCGGTTCAGGATAAAGCATCCTTCCCCACCAAGGGGGAAGGGTGCTCGCGCCGCCTCCCTAATTGACCATCACCCCGCCCAGCAACAGCCTGGAGCCCGGGCGGCCCAGCACCCGGTCGGCGGCGGCCTGGAACTGGCGGGCCATGTAATCCACATCGGGCGGACGGCCGGGCGCCAGACCCCCAGCGTAGATCTGCAGCACCTGGGCGAAGGCTTCGCGCAGCCTGGGCTCGGACAGGTCCGCATAGTTGCGCAGCACCGGATCGGGAATGTCCAGGCCGGCCTCCACCGTCATCACCCCATGGCCGCCGTCCAGCCGCAGGGCCGTCGCGGCCAGGTCCGAGACGGCCACGAACGTGCCCTTCTGTTTCTTGTCCGCGCCGTCGGCGTGCGCCAGGGCGGGAGCCACAAGCAGGGCGGCGGCGAACAGGAGCGCGGGGTTGCGGGCGAGGATCATGCGCCCATCTATACCCCCGAGCCGGTTGACGTCGCCTTACCGGAGGCGCACCACCGGTTCTGTGCCCCAGAGCATTGCCTGGTTCTGATGAACCGGTCCCTGCTCTAGGTTTCTTGTTGGTCGCGCTGCCTGATCGGCTAACCGATTCCACTTAGCCGGGCAGCGCTCTAGGAGCCACCCATGACCGGCCAAAGCTTGACGCAAACCCTTGAAACGCCAACCGCCTCGCGCCGCGGTCAGATCCTGGAGGGCATGCGGCGCGGCCTGATCGGCCGTTGTCCCAACTGCGGCCAGGGCAAGCTGTACCGGGCCTATCTGAAGGTGACGCCGTGCCAGGCCTGCGGCCACGACAACACCCAGTATCACGCCGACGACGCGGGCCCCTATTTCACCATCCTGCTGGTGGGCCATATCGTGATCGGGCCTATGCTGTTCATGCCCTTCATCTGGCGGGCGCCGACAGCCTTGGTGATCGGGACCACGTTGCCGACCATCGCGGTCCTGACGCTGCTGCTGTTGCCCCGGGTCAAGGGCGCCATCATCGGTCTGCACTGGGCCTTGAACTGCAAGGGCGATCCGTCCGGCGAGGCGTTTTAGCCCATCGTCATCGGCTTCAGCCCCAGGTCCGCGAACAGCTTGTCGTCGGCGTCCATCTCGGGATTGGCGGTGGTGAGCAGCCGATTACCCACGAAGATGGAGTTGGCGCCGGCCAGGAAGCATAGGGCCTGCAACTCGCGGCTCATGCCCTCGCGGCCAGCCGACAGGCGAACGACGGCCTTGGGGCAGACCAGCCGGGCCACGGCGATGGTGCGCACGAACTCCAGCCCGTCGATGGGCTCGCTGTCGCCCAGCGGCGTGCCGGGGATGGGCACAAGGTCGTTGATCGGCAGGCTGTCGGGGTGCTCGGGCAGGTTGGCCAGGGCTTGCAGAAGGCCCGCGCGGTCGGCCCGCGTCTCGCCCATGCCGACGATGCCGCCGCAGCACACCGACACGCCGGCCGCGCGCACATGGGCCAGGGTGTCCAGCCGGTCCTGATAGGTGCGGGTGGTGATCACCTTGTCGTAGTAGTCCGGCCCGGTGTCGAGGTTGTGGTTGTAGTAGTCCAGCCCCGCGCTTTTCAGCGCCTTGGCCTGATCCGCCGTCAGCATGCCCAAGGTGGCGCAGGTCTCCAGGCCGAGGGCCTTGACCCCCGAGATCATGGCGGAAAGCTGCGGCAGATCGCGGTCCTTCAGCTCGCGCCAGGCCGCGCCCATGCAAAAGCGCTGGGCCCCGCCGGCCTTGGCGGCCTGGGCCTGTTCGATCACCGCCTGCGCCTGCATCAGGCGCGAGGCCTTCAGCCCGGTGTCGAAATGGGCGGACTGGCTGCAGTAGCCGCAGTCTTCCGCGCAGCCGCCGGTCTTGACCGAGAGAAGCTGAGAGCGCTGCACCTCGGCGGGATCGAACCAGGCCCGGTGCACGGCCGCCGCCTGATAGACCAGCTCGGTGAACGGCAGGTCGAACAGGGCCTCGATCTGAGCAAGAGTCCAGTCGTGCCGGGGCTGCTCAAGGCTAGGCTGGGCAAGGTCGCGCATGGCAGGTTCCATCAACGGGGTTGAGGCTGCTTAGCAGCGCCGCTTCCATTCTTGAAGGGAACTCGCTCTTTCGTGAAGGGCAGACTCTGGCTAGCGTCCGCCCTCATGAACGCCGTGACCGACCCCGCGCCGTCGCCCGCCTTCGATCTGGCCAACGCCACCCCGGTGATGGCCCAGTTCTTCGAGGCCAAGGCGCGCCAACCCGACGCCCTGGTGTTCTTCCGCATGGGCGACTTCTACGAGCTGTTCTTCGAGGACGCCGTGAAGGCCGCCGCGGCCCTGGGCATAGCGCTCACCGCGCGCGGCAAGCACGCGGGCCAGGATATCCCCATGGCCGGGGTGCCGGTGCACGCGGCCGAGGCCTATCTGGCCAAGCTGATCCGCGCGGGCTTCAAGGTGGCCGTGTGCGAGCAGATGGAGGACCCGGCCGAGGCCAGAAAGCGCGGCTCCAAGTCCATCGTGCGGCGGGACCTGGTTCGCGTGGTCACGCCCGGCACCTTGACCGAGGACGGCTTGCTGGATGCGCGCGGCTCCAACCGGCTGGCGGCGGTGGCGGTGCGCGCGGGCCAGGCGGCGGTGGCCAGCGTGGAGCTGTCCACCGGCGAGGTAGACTGCATCAGTGTGGGCCGCGCGGGCGTCTCGGCGGCGCTGGCCGCCCTGCAACCGTCGGAAATCCTTGTGCCCGACCGGCTGTTCGCCGACGAGGCCCTGGCCCAGGCGTTCAAGGCGCAGAGCGGGCTGGTTCAGCCCATGGCCCAGGCCCTGGCCGAGCCCCAGGCCGCCGAGGCGCGGCTCAAGCGCCTCTACGGCGTGGACACCCTGGACGGCTTCGGGGCCCTGAGCGGGGCGGAAATCTCGGCCCTCGGCCTGATCGCGGCGCATCTGGAGACGACCCAAGCCGGGCGCATGCCGGCCCTGTCGCCGCCGCGCCGGGCGGGCGAGTCCGACGTGATGGCCATCGATCCGGCCACCCGCGCCAGCCTGGAGATCGAGCGCAGCCAATCGGGCGCCCGCGAGGGCTCGCTGCTGGCCGCCATCGACCGCACCATCACCTCCGGCGGCGCGCGTCTGCTGGCCGCGCGCTTAGCCCGGCCGCTGCTGGACCCTGAAGCCATCGAGGCGCGGCTAGATGCGGTGCAGTGGTTCGGGGAGCGGCGTGACCTGCGCGAGAAGACGCGCCGCCTGTTGAAAGGCGCGGGCGATCCGGCGCGGGCTTTTTCGCGCCTGGCCCTAGGCCGAGGCGGGCCGCGCGACTTGGGGGCCCTGAAGGGCGCCCTGCAATGCGGGGCGGAGCTTGCGGCCCTGATCGGCGCGGACCGCGACCTCGCCGCCAATGACCTTGGGGACGCGCCGAGCGAAATCAAGGCGCCGGCCCTGGCCCTGACGCCGGACGAACATCCGGCCCTGGCGGAATTCACGCATCTGTTGGCCGTGGGCCTGGGCCCGGACCTGCCGGCCCAGGCGCGCGATGGCGGCTTCGTGGCCTCCGGCTTCAGTCCCGAGCTGGATCAGGCTCGCACCTTGCAGGGCGATAGCCGCAAGGTGGCCGCGGCCCTGGAGCAGCGCCTGCAAGCCGAGAGCGGCGTCGCCCTGCGCATCCGCCACAACGCGGTGCTGGGCTATTTCCTGGAGGCCACGGCCAAACAGGCCGAGCCCTTGATGAGCGCGCCGCTCAACGCCACCTTCATCCACCGCCAGACCCTGGCCAATCAGGTGCGCTTCACCACCGTGGAGCTGGCGGACCTGGACGCCCGCATCGCCCAGGCCGGCGAGCGCGCCCTGGCCATCGAGACGGAGATCTTCGACGGGTGGGTGGGCCGCGCGCGCGATCTGGCGGCCGATATCCAGCGCGCCGCCGCCGCCCTGGCGGGGCTCGACGTGGCCGCCGGCCTGGCGGAGTGGGCGCAGGACGAGCAGGCGGTGAGACCGCAGATCGACCGCTCCTTAGCGTTCGAGGCGGAGGCGGGGCGCCATCCGGTGGTGGAGGCGGCGGTGCGCCGCACCGGCGCGCCCTACACCCCCAACGACTGCCGGCTGGACGGGGCGGGAACCGCCGGCGCGCGTCTGGCCATCGTCACCGGGCCCAACATGGCCGGCAAATCCACCTTCCTGCGCCAGAACGCCCTTCTGGCCATCCTGGCCCAGTCGGGCTGTTTCGTGCCGGCGCGGCGGCTGCGGCTGGGCGTGGTGGACAAGCTGTTCAGCCGGGTGGGCGCGGGGGACGACCTGGCGCGGGGCCGCTCGACCTTCATGGCCGAGATGGTGGAGACCGCCGCCATCCTGACCCAGGCCACGCCGCGCTCGCTGGTAATCCTGGACGAGATCGGCCGAGGCACCGCCACCTACGACGGCCTGGCCATCGCCTGGGCCTGCGCGGAGGCCCTGCACGACGTGAACCGCTGCCGGGCCCTGTTCGCCACCCACTACCACGAGCTGGCCCGGCTGGAGGATCGCCTGGCCCACGTGGGCAATCTGTCCTTGCGCGCCAAGGAGTGGAACGGCGAACTGGTGTTCCTGCACGAAGCCCAGACCGGGCCGGCCGACCGCTCCTATGGCGTGCAGGTGGCCAAGCTGGCCGGCGTGCCCCCCGCCGTGGTGGCCCGCGCCCGCCAGGTGCTGGAACGGCTGGAGAGCCAGGCATCGTCTCCGGCGCGCCTGGACGACCTGCCCCTGTTCGCCGCGGCGGCTGAGGCTGAGACGCCGGCGTTCAAACCGTCCCCCAGCGAAGTGGAGCTGGCGCTAGCCGCGCTCGATCTGGACGGCATGTCGCCCCGCGAGGCGATGGAGGCGCTGTATCGGTTGAAGGGGTTGGCGGGATAGGGCCTGCCAGCCCTCTTTCTTGACTCTCCGCCCTCCCCGCGCGCATAAGCCGGCTCCCTCGGCGCATTTTGCAACGCGCCTCCACCGCCACGACCCCATCTCCTGATGGACGAGGGCGGCGAGGACCCCCGTCCGCGTGATCGCGCACGGGGGCGTTTTGCGTTGCGTATTCGTCGGGACTGTTGAGGCGAGAGCATGTTCGAGAGCTTAGGCGAGCGACTGACAGGGGTGTTCGACCGGTTGACCGGTCGCGGCGTGCTGTCCGAGCGCGATATCGAGGAGGCCCTGCGCGAGGTGCGCCTGGCCCTGCTCGAGGCCGACGTGGCCCTGCCGGTGGTGCGCGACTTCATCGCCAAGGCCAAGGAGCTGGCCTCGGGCGAAAGCGTGATCCGCGCGGTCAAGCCCTCCGAGCAGGTGGTCAAGATCGTCCACGACGGCCTGGTGGACATGCTGGGCGGCGAAGGCCCAGCCGAAGGCTTGAACCTGGCGACCACGCCCCCGGCGGTGATCCTGATGGCCGGCCTGCAGGGCTCGGGCAAGACCACCACCTCGGCCAAGCTGGGCCTGCGCCTGACCAAGCTCGAGCGCAAGAAGGTCCTGATGGCCTCGCTCGACACCCGCCGTCCGGCGGCCATGGAGCAGCTCGCCGCCCTGGGCCAGCAGGCCGAGGTCGACACCTTGCCGATCATGGCCGGCCAGAGCGCGCCGGACATCGCCCGCCGGGCGCTGCAGGCCGCGCGGCTGGGCGGCTACGACGTGCTGATCCTCGATACCGCCGGCCGCACGACGCTGGACGAAGCCATGATGAGCGAGGCGGCTGAGATCGCCCGCATCGCATCGCCGATCGAGACCCTGCTGGTGGCCGACAGCCTGACCGGCCAGGACGCGGTGCGCACGGCCAAGGCCTTCCATGAGCGCCTGCCGCTGACCGGCCTGATCCTGACCCGCGCCGACGGCGACGCCCGCGGCGGGGCGGCGCTGAGCATGCGCGCCGTGACCGGCCTGCCGATCAAGTTCCTGGGCGCCGGCGAGAAGATCGACGCCCTGGACGCCTTCGATGCGCGCCGGGTGGCCGGGCGGATTCTCGGCGCAGGCGACGTGGTGGCGCTTGTTGAAAAGGCTGCCGCCGACTTCGACGCCGCCAAGGCCGAGAAGATGGCCAAGAAGATGCAGAAGGGTCAGTTCGACCTGGACGATCTGGCCGAACAACTGCGTCAGATGCAGCGCATGGGCGGCATGCAGGGCCTGATGGGCCTTCTGCCAGGCGTGCAGAAGATCAAGAAGCAGATCGCCGAGGCCAATATCTCGGACAAGGTGTTCAAGCGGCAGGAGGCGATCATCACCTCCATGACCAAGCTGGAGCGTCGCAAACCGGACGTCCTCAACGGCTCGCGCAAGCGCCGCGTCGCGGCCGGAGCCGGCGTCGAGGTGCAGGAGGTCAATCGCCTGCTCAAGCAGCACCGCCAGATGGCCGACGCCTTCAAGATGATGAGCCGCGACGGCGGCAAGTCCATGGCGCGCATGGCCCAGGCCATGGGCATGGGCGNNCCTAAACTTCCAGGGCTCGGCGGCATGCCGGGCTTCCCGTTCAACAAACCCAAATCCTGAATTTCAGACCCTCAGAAGGAAGACCTCAAATGCTGAAAATCCGTCTCGCGCGCGGCGGCGCCAAGAAGCGGCCGTACTATTCCATCGTGGTGGCCGACAGCCATGCCGCCCGCGACGGCCGCTTCATCGAGAAGGTCGGCTCCTACAATCCGCTCCTGAAGAAGGAAGACCCCAAGCGGGTGGTCCTGAAGCTGGAGTCGATCCAGGCGTGGCTGAAGAAGGGCGCTCAGCCCACCGATCGGGTGGCGCGCTTCCTGGGCCAGCAAGGTCTGGTGGAATGGCAGCACGGCAACAACCCCAACAAGGGCAAGCCGGGCAAGAAGGCCGAGGAACGCGCCGCCGAACGCACCCAGCGTGAAGCCGCGCTCGCCGCCGCGGCCGCCGAAGCCGCCGCCAAGCCCGCGCCGGCTCCCGCGCCGGAGCCGGAAGTCGTGGCCGAGCCTGAAGTCGCTGCGCCCGAAGCTGTGGCCGAAGCGGCGCCCGTCGCCGAGGAAGCCCCGGCCGTCGAGGCTCCCGCAGAAGCCGCTCCCGCGGCCGAAGAGGCGCCTGCCGCCGAAGCCGCTGCTGAAGAAACCGCTCCGGTCGAAGGTTAAGAGAAACGTCATCCTCGGGTTCGCCCGAGGATGACGATAGGGCGTCGTAGGACCATGACCGACAAACTGATCCTGATCGGCAAGGTCACGGGCGCTTTCGGCGTGCAGGGCGAGATGCGCATCGCGGCCTATACGGAAAACCCGCTGGCCCTGATCAACTACCGCGTCCTGCTGCGGGAAAACGGCGAGCACGCCCTGACCCTGGTCTCCGGCCGCTCGTTCAAGGGCGGGGTGATCGCCCGCGCCAAGGAAGTGTCCGACAAGACCGCGGCGGACAGGCTGCGCGGGCTCAAGCTGTTCGCGCCGCGCTCGGTCCTGCCGCCGCCGGAGGAGGACGAGTTCTACCTGGCCGATTTGATCGGTCTTCGCGTCGAAACGCCGGGCGGCGCCGTGCTGGGCAAGGTCAAGGCCGCGCCCAACTTCGGCGCCGGCGACCTGTTGGAGATCGATCCCGGTCGCGGCAAGACCTGGTACCTGCCCTTCACCCGCGAAGCCGTGCCGACCGTGGACATCGAGGGCGGAAAGATCATCGCCGATCCGCCCAACGAGGTTTCGGAGAAGGACGGATGACCTTCGCCGTCACCGTCCTGACCATGGCGCCGGAGGCGTTTCCCGGACCGCTGGGCGCGTCGCTCATCGGCAGCGCCTGGCGCGAACAGGGGCTGTGGTCGCTTGAGACGGTGGACATTCGCGCCTTTTCAAGAGATAAGCGCGGCTTCCTGGACGACACCCCCGCAGGGGGCGGCCCAGGACAGGTTCTAAGAGCGGACGTCATCGCCGCCGCACTGGATTCAGTGGAGCGGTCGAAACGGCCGCTTTTGTATATGAGCGCCCGGGGTCGGCCCCTGACCCAGGCGAAAGTGCATGAATGGGCCAAGGCGCCGGGACTGATCGTCCTGTGCGGCCGGTTCGAGGGGGTGGACCAGCGGGTGCTCGACGCCCGAGGGTTTCAGGAGGTCGCCGTGGGCGACGCGGTGATCGCCGGCGGCGAGGCGGCGGCCATGGTGACGATCGAAGCCTGCGTGCGGCTGGTTCCGGGGGTCCTTGGCCAGTCCGCGTCGCTGGAGTCGGAGAGTTTCGAGGACGGTCTTCTGGAGCATCCGCAGTACACGCGGCCCCGCTCCTTCGAGGGCCATGAGATACCCGAGGTTCTGCTCGGCGGGCACCATGGCGAAATCGCCAGGTGGCGCCGGGCGCAGAGCGAGAATACTACCCGCGAGATGAGGCCGGATCTCTGGTCCGCCTTCCTCGCCAAACAACAGGCAAAGGGCGAATAAGCCCAAGGAGTTTTGATATGGCGACGAATATTATTGCTGAGCTGGAACGCGAAGAGTCCGAGCGACTCTTGGCCAAGCGGGCCATCCCGACCTTCCAGCCGGGCGACACCCTGCGTGTGAACGTGAAGATCAAGGAAGGCGAGCGCGAGCGCGTTCAGGCCTACGAAGGCGTGTGCATCGCCCGCTCCGGCGGCGGCGTGCATGAGAACTTCACCGTGCGCAAGATTTCCTTCGGCGAAGGCGTGGAACGGGTGTTCCCGCTGATGTCGCCGATGATCGAATCCATCGAAGTGAAGCGCCGTGGCGCGGTGCGCCGGGCCAAGCTCTATTATCTGCGCGACCGTCGCGGCAAGTCGGCCCGCATCGCCGAACGCCAAGTGGCCAGGGAAGAAACGCCCGCCTCCGGGGAATAATCCTCAGGGACGGACCGGACTCTAGGGGCCTCGGCGGCGACGCCGGGGCCTTTTTGGTTTGCCCTACCGCTCGCTG
>PLRV01000059.1 GCA_003164925.1 Caulobacteraceae bacterium | reverse complement strand
TTCATCCGTTTTGTTGACCTGGTGGCTATGCCGGAAGGTCCCCACCCGATCCCATTCCGAACTCGGTCGTTAAGCCTTCCTGGGCCGATGGTACTTCGTCTCAAGGCGCGGGAGAGTAGGTCGCTGCCAGGTCTACAAAACGGATGATTTTCGCCATGNNTGCCGCGGGGTGGAGCAGCCCGGTAGCTCGTCAGGCTCATAACCTGAAGGTCGCAGGTTCAAATCCTGCCCCCGCACCCAAAAAAATAAAGCCGCTAATCCGATAGGTTAGCGGCTTTTTTGATGCCTGAGCTTGATGGCCTCGAAGTCTTCGGAATCAATCGATCGCGAGCCGAATGGGCGCCTCTCAATCCGTCGTCGCGCGTCTAGAATGCCCGCCACATGCCGACCTTTGAGATGATCGCCCGCTACGCGGCCGCGATCGGTCGTCATCTCGATATCCACCTCGTGCCGAGCAGCGCCGAGCATGGCGCCTCACAGTCTTGACAGTAGCCGGATCTGTTTGGCGCCGCCGAGGCCAGCCCAACACCCTCGCATCGCCTACCGGAGTGTCCGGCGAGTCCCGTGTTCTTTGTTTGTGCCGGCTTGCGTGGTTTGGCGCACAAACCTTGAGGTGAACTCAATGCGGCGGAAATGCCGGGCCACAAGCACCTCAGGGGCTAGGGAGGGCCTCGCGGCCACGCAACTAAGGCCGAGGAGCGGGTATCGGACCCTTGCCGATGGGCTTTCGCGACCGCCTGGGTCCTGGCCCGCCATCAGGCTTTTCAAAACTTTTACAGAACGCTGTCCGTGTCATGACGACATTCCATCGGCGAAGCGGTTAGAGTCACCGGTTCATAGGGTCCGACCGCAAGCCATCGAGCGCGCCCCAATTTCACGCGCCTACCCGTCGTAGAGCGTCACATCTAGCGTCTGCACCGTAGATCTGCCGGTCTGTCCCGCCTCGCGAGCCGATAACCTTCTCTGGAGAGTTTTGTGACTCATCGAAACCTTGTCCATCGGCGAGGCATCTGCGCGGCGGCGGTTGCAATTATCAGTACGGGGTTGTTGGGCGTTCAGCCGGCCATGGCGCAGTCTGTGCTCACCTACAGCGGGAACGCGGCGCTACCTTACATGGGAGACAAGGCAAGCGATGTGCTGCCGGCGAATGTAGAACGCGTTGTCGGATCGGTCGGCATCCTTGAGGTGCGCCCCGACGTCTACATGTTGACCGTGGACGGCAATAACCTCGCGGTGTTTACCGGCGTGCAGAGCACGCTGGTTATCGATAGTGGCGCCAGCCACTGCGATGACGTCGTGAAGGCGATCAACAGCATTGCCAAGGCGCCCGTTCGCTACATCGTTCTGACGGGTCCTTCTGCGGATCGCGTCGGTTGCAGCGGTCCGCTCCGTGACGCGGGCGAGCGGATGCCTGCTGCGTATATTCAGCAGACGGGAGCGGAAATTATAGGGCACGAGAATACTGCGTCGCGGATGGCGGAACAGACCGGCCTGCCGTCTACGGCTGGTGCGCCCGAAGACATGTACACGCGTTCCACGCTTGGTTTTGCAGTCAATGATCAGAGCATTCAGGTGATCTCAATGCCTGCCGCTCACACCGATGGGGACTCCGTAGTGCTGCTGCGCCGTGCGGATGTCGTGGTGACTGGCGATGTGTTCGATGTAACGCGTTTTCCAGTCATCGACATCGAGCATGGGGGCAGCATTCAAGGTGAGATTGATGCCTTGAACCGGTTGCTCACGGATCTCGTCGTGCCATCAACTCCGAAGTGGGAGGGCCGCTATGGCACCCTCGTCATTCCCGCGCGCGGGCGCCTGAGCAATCAGACCGATATCGTGTTGTACCGGGACATGATCACCGTCATCCGTGATCGCATTTCCGCATTGATCGCGGAGGGAAAAAGCTTGGCGGAAGTCCAGGCCGCCGATCCGACTCGGGGATACGCACCGCGTTTCGGTTCACAGACCGAGCCCTGGACAACGAGCGAATTCGTGGCCGCAGTTTACGCCAGCTTGACGGCTGACTCACCCGCTAAGCGTAAGGGGGGCTGAACAATGTTCGAGCAGCACAGGTCAATACAGTTGAGCGTGACTTCGCTAGCACTGCTTGTGTGTATGACGCTCCCGGGCTGGTCGTTATCAGCATCGGCGCAACCGGCTTTCGGAGGGCCGCCCCCGGGAGGAATGTCCCCAGGCGGAATGGCCCCAGGAGGAGCGCCCCCGGGAGGAATGCCGCCGGGAAGAATGCCCCCGGGAGGAATGCCAGGAGCCTCTGGCCCTGTGAATGGCAAGGCCCAAGCGCTGTTCGATCCCAGCGGCGACTGGGTAGCCTTAGTGACCCAGGACTGGCGCTATCGCATGGTTGTGCCCGGGCCCGGTCAGTACAGCGGCATTCCGCTCAATCTGGCCGCCAAGCAATTCGCAGACAACTGGAAGGCTGCTGACTATACTGCGGCCGGGAAGGCGTGCGCTGCTTATGGCGCACCGGCGCTGATGATGGCGCCCACGCGGCTACGCATCAGTTGGCAGGACGACAATACGTTGCGCGTGGAGACAGATGCCGGTCAGCAAACCCGGCTGCTCCACTTCCGCGACCCGGCCCCCGGAGCGGCCAGTCTGCAAGGTGACTCCAAGGCGCAGTGGCTCGCGCCGCCACTCGTCATGAACTTTGGCGGCGGCGGCGGCCCGAGCGCCGCTCCGGCGCCCAAGTACGGTGTGTTGCGCGTATCAACGAACAATCTGCAGGCGGGACTGCTGCGCAAGAATGGTGTGCCCTACAGCGACAAGACCATACTCCAGGAAGACTGGATGCTGAACTCCCTGCCCGGCGCCGGCGAATATCTGACGATCAGCGCGATCATCAAGGACCCGGAGTATCTGCGCGCCGATTACTACGTGGCGCCTGTGTTTGTGCGTGAGTCCGATGCATCGAAGTGGCAGCCGGCACCCTGCACGCTGACTGCTGCACGTTAATCGGGGGGAGCCCAGTTCCATGCACGGCGTATCCATAAACACCCAAAACCGCAGGCATGCTGACAGCGGGATCAAATGGCGGCGGGGTGGGCTGCTGGCGGCGGTAGTGTGCCTGATGTTGCAAACATCGTGGGCTAGGGCAGAGGTCGATCTTTCGGGCACCTACGCAGCTGTGCAGGGTGAAGATACTCAAATCCGGACCGAGGGGCCGGACTTCGCCGACTACACCGGCATTCCGCTGAGCGATGAAGCACGCGCGGCAGCGCTGAGTTATACGCCTAGCACCATCTCTGAGGTCGATCGGCAATGCGTGCCCTACAAGATCCACTATCTTTTGCAGGCTTTCTGGGGATTTCGCGTTTGGGCCACGACCGATCCAATCAGCGGTAAGGTTGTGGCTTGGAACTACAGCGGAACGACCGATCGGCAGCCGACGACGATCTGGATGGATGGTCGCAAACCGCCCGCCGACACGGCGCTGGCGACGCCCGGCGGATTCACCAGCGGTGTTTGGAAGGGCAATACGCTGGTCGCCACCACGACCCACTTGCAGGACGGCCTCCTGACGCGAAACGGCGTGCCAGCCAGTGATAAGGAGGTCGTGACGATGTTCCTGACCAGGGTGGACAATGTCTTGACGATCACCGGAGTGATCCAAGACCCCGTGTTCCTCACTGCCCCCTACGTCCTGACCAATGTCTTCTCTGCATTGCCCAATCAAGGCTTCGGTTCGGCGATCGGCGCCTCATTGCCGGCGACCTGCATGCCTGCCGAGGAGGTCCCCTCTGTGCTGAATGGCAAGGTGCCGAGCTATCTCTCGCCAGATCTAAATCCAAATTTGAATACGGTCAGCAGCCTTTATAATATTCCCCGAGAGTCTACGCTTGGCGGGGAACAGACGATGTATCCTCAGCATTCGGATCAGATCCAGTCGAAGTATCGGCCACCGGCAGCGTACTGCACGGTCAGCTGCTGCGGAGCAGCCATGGGGTTGGGCAACCTCGGCTACGCAAAACAAGTCCTTCAATGCAAGTGAGCACCAACTCATGCTGAAGACCACAAAAGGCGCCCGAAGCGCTGTGAAATACTGGCTCGCCGTTGGCGTGCTGCTCACGGCAATCGGCGCCAGCGGCGCCGTCCAGGCACAACTAGTTCTTCCTACCCAAGGCTATGAGGCCACGGGTCAAGCAGCGAAAAACTACACCCCGGAAGAGGCGGAGGCTGTCGCGGTCACGCAGAAGTGGTTCGCATCGATGAACGACCACGACATGGCTGCAAACATGGCCCTGGTCAGCAATGACATCGCCTTCCGCGCCGATCCGGTTCAGCCTCTGGTGCGCGGCGCCCAAGGATATTGCGGTGCGTTCCCATTACCCACCCACGCTACGTCGATGTATTACATCGACGAACTCTATGCTGTGGGGGGGCCGAGAGATGCGCTGATACTGATAAAGCGGGGGGACATCAACGAGCCGGCCACGGAGATTGGCTTCCTTGGCGGCTATCGCGTACCGGTCGCGGCTCTGCTGCGGGTCCACGACGGCAAGGTGACGGAATGGTACGACGTGCCGGTCAACAAGGTTTCAATCGCAGCCTTGCCCATCAAAATGACGTTCGGGTCTATGCCTGTTCCCGAGCGATGCGCGCCGTATAAGAATGGCGTTCCGCCGGCTAATCTCGACGGCGCAAAGCTTCAGCTGGCCCCGCCGTTCTATGGCACATCCAAGCCCCAATTCTGGTTCAACCCTGATGAAGCGGCAGCGGCGCAAACCGTTCGCGCCTGGTTCGCCGCACACCAGGCAGGCAATCCGCTGCTGCTGGGCGCGGTAGTGGATCAGAAGGTCAACTTCCGTCTTAAGCCCGCTGACGGCTTGAGCTCTGGACGTGACCAATTGCTCGAGAAGCTCTGCGGCGTCATCGGCCATCGGGTTGATGTGAAAGAGCTCTTCGTTGTCGGCGGCGATTACGACACCGCTGTGCTCGCCCGTTGGGATACATACGGCGCCAAAGGCAATGTCACGCGGATGGGCAGCTTCTTTCGCGTGCAGCACGGAATCATCGTTGAGGCGATGGATTCGGTGTTGGACGGAGATGAGCCCACTCTCGAC
The DNA here is from genome assembly GCA_003164925.1 of Caulobacteraceae bacterium. GTDB lineage: Bacteria > Pseudomonadota > Alphaproteobacteria > Caulobacterales > Caulobacteraceae > BOG-938. The sequence goes on along the minus strand of PLRV01000059.1, from coordinate 84,788 downwards.
CCCAATTCCCCTGCCTGTAAGACGGTGAACGATACGCTTTCGGCTGCAGCAGCTGCGGCCGCTCGCCGTCCGGCCGGTCCCCCGCCGGGCGCGGACCCTGCAGCGGCCCCGCCGCCGGCAAGTGGTCCGCCTCCGCATCTGCCATAGGCGCTGGGTTTCGGCACGCTTCCGAGTTGGCCGAATGCCAAATTCATTGAAGAGAAACGGCTCATGAATATTGAAGGTGTGAGCAACGTGGACAGAAATATAGTGTAGGCCGCATTACTGGTCGGCTTGGCTTTAATAACAGCGGTGGGTCTGGAGCAGCGGCGGCGGCCAGCTTGCCGTTGAAGTCCAGGGCGACCCTGAAGCCCTCGTTTTCAAGATAAAGCTCTAACATCCGGCTCAGATCGACATCGTCATCGACCAGCAAGACATGCGTCGCATGTTTCGGCTGTCCTCATCTGGGAACCGTGCCGCCTTGGTTCCGGTCTGTCATCAGGCTTTTCCAAACTTTTACAGAACGCTGTCTGTATCATGACAGCCCTCTATCGCTCGCGCTGCTAGGTTCACCGGGTAACGCGTCCTGTCGCAAACCATCGATCGAGGCCCCGACGCTTCATCGCCGATCTGGGCGACCTGGCTCCCAGCCCCGGTCCCAAGCCGAATGGCTTAAGGAGGGGTGAGAGGGGAGGGGGCCGTCTGGAATCGGCTATGCTAACCTGACAGGCTTGCGCCGCTGCAAAGCCGATAGCTGATCGGACCGAAGGAGAGACCACCATGTCCAAGAAGGCACTGTTTATAGCCGCAGCCCTGGTCATGGCCACGGTCGGGGCGTCGCCCGCGTCCGCCCACCACTCGTTCACCGCCACCTATCACGCGGACCAACTGATCACCGTCAGCGGCACGGTGGAGCAGTTCCTGTTCCGCAACCCCCACACCTTCGTGCACATCCTGGGTCCCGGCAAGGACGGCAAGATAGAGCAATGGACGGTGGAATGGGGCGGCGGCGCGGCCCTGGCCCACGAGCGCATCACCTCCACCACCCTCAAGGCGGGTGACAAGGTCGTCATCACCGGCAACCCGGCCCGGGACGACGACCATCGCATTCGCCTGCAGAAGATCACTCGTCCGCTCGACGGCTGGTCCTGGGACGGCACCTTCGACTGATCGAAGAGCCGCATTCAAGTCACTCCAATGCGGCGCGTTGGAGGAAACCATGAAGGTCATCGAAGACAACGTTTCCACGGCGCATCAATGGCGCACCTGTTATTTAAGTACATTGTCACGCCGCGGCGCCAGAGCTACCCCAGCGGCGGGATTCATCTAAGCCGCTGTAAATCGATCCACTTTGGAGGGTAATCTGGACACGTTTCTGCACTCATTGGCCGATTCCGGCCTCTCGATGTGGATCGACCACTCAGGCTGGTTCTATCCCGCGATTCTGATCGTGCACGCCCTGGGCATGTGCGTGATGGCGGGCCTGACTTGCATGATCGTGCTTCGCCTATTTGGCTTTCCCCGTCAGTTACCAATGGTCGTCTACAATGAAACCCTGCCCTGGCTGGTGGGCGCTTTCCTCATCAACGCCGCGTCCGGCCTTTTGCTCTTCATCCACGATGCCTACCAGCTTATCCACAATATCGCCTATGACCTGAAAATGATCTCGCTGTTCATAGGCCTGGGGGTGACGTGGGTGCTGTACCGGGACGTGCTCGGACCGGCGTCAGCGCTCGAAGCCACGGGCGAAACCTATGTGGCGAGTAATCGTGACAAGGGCGTCGGGCTGGCCGCCGTCGCCATCTGGTGGTTCGTGGTGATCGCCTCGGGTCGCTTCATCGCCTATCTGACCCCTCCTTCCTAGGGCGCTCGAGTATGTTGCATTCCCTGCTCTCGGAGCTTGTCGCGTGGGCCGGCCATACCGGCGTTCACAATTTCATGGTCAAATATCCCATGCCGTTCGTGGTGTGCCAGACCCTGCACTTCATGGGTCTGTCCGTGCTGCTGGGCGCTCTGATCATCGTCGATCTGCGCGGACTGGGCGTGTTTGCGCGTGCGCCGCTGCTGGAGACGCACAAGCTGGTGCCCCTGGCGATTGGCGGCTTCGCCGTGCAACTTGTGACCGGCGCGTGCATGACCTTAACCAATCCCACCACCTACTTCGTGTCCAAAGCGTTCTGGATCAAGATGGTGCTCATCCTGCTGGCCGGGCTGAACGCGCTGGTCTACGAGATCTTTATCTTCCGTCCCCTCGCGGCCGGCGATACGGCGGTCGAGACGAGTGGAATGCTCAAGCTCACGAGCGCTCTTTCCCTGTTCTTGTGGGTGGCGGTCCTCATGTTCGGGCGATTGATCGCGTACATCTAGCCGAGCGGCTGCGACACGATGGCGGGGTAAGGTCGTTACGTGGGCTAGGCCGAAATACTTCGCAATCATGGCCGCGACCTCTATCGTCGCCCCGGCGGAAGACAGGGTCTATCCCCGCAAAGGTCCCAAACGCGACATAGGATTTAGGCGCCCAGCACCTTTCGCCCATGATCTCGCAGCTCACCTGCCTTGAAGATTTTGGGCGGGAACTATCGGCGATAGCAGTTCGAAGTCGCCGTCAGGTGTGAACAGGGCCGCCAGAGCCTCGCCATTTCCAGTATCAACAGCCATCGGATAATCCGCGGAAACTATCTGTCGGATGGCAAGTTGATCAGCCAGGGCTCTTATCGCGTCGCCTCTATCAGATGCTCCAACGGCGCTTGTCGATTTCAGTTCACGGTCACACGATCCATACGCCGCTGCACGCCACCAAGCTGCCGTTGAGCGTCTGGATGAAAGGGGTGTGGTTCGTTCTTCAATCCGACAAAGGCGTCTTTTTCCGCGCCTGGCCGAAGCCCTGGGCGTCAGCCAGCCGACAGCTTGGCGTATGGGCCACGCCCTGCGACTTCTCGTAACCCAGGCCGATCAATTCGGGGGCGTTTTAGAGGCGGATGAGTTCTATTTCGGCGGACGTACACAGTCTGATCGGATCAGCCGCCGCCGGGCCGGGGCCGGCATAGGTCGTGTTCTGTCGCGAACCTCAAGCGGGAAGGCGGCTGCTATGTTTGTGTTTTGTCCGCCCATGCGACAGAAATGGGCCGTTCGTTAGTTCGGGCCAGGATATGCGTTATAGCCTCAGGGCTTCATCCCCCTCCGGCTAAGCCGAAGATCGTGGGGGCGCGCGGTGGCGCAGACAGACGTGCAATGTTCGTTTCAATCTGAGTAGGTGACATCGCTCAGATGATTTGCCAAATTTCCTTTCCTGATTCCTCCAATTCTTACGCATGGAAGCCCGCTATGAACACCGCCGAACTTATCGATCACGTGGCCTCCACGGACGAAAAATTGACCAAAGCCCAGACGAAGGCGTTGGTGGATAGTATCCTTAAGGCCCTGACCGACGCCGCCGCCCGCGGCGAGGAAATCAATCTGCCGGGGTTCGGGAAATTCAAGGTCCAGGCCAAGCCTGCCCGCACCGGCCGCAACCCGAGCACGGGTGCGGCGATTGAGATCGCGGCCAGCAAGAAGGTGGTGTTCCAACCCGCCAAGGCGTTGAAGGACGCCGTCAACGGCTAGAGGTCGGCGAAAAGGGCGCGGCGCATCCCGTGACCGTCGGCCCGTAAGGGCCGTGATCGCGGGATGCTGCTGATCCTACTGATTACGGGCGCGCCCGCCGTCTGGTGCGCGATTGAATGGTCGGGATGTGGCTAGTCGACACCTTATCGGCGAGAACAGCGGCCACCTCCTGCAATGGAAATGGGGAAGGCGCCCGCGTATCCCCTGCGGCTGAATCTAGGGCGATCAAACTTCCGTCCTACGACCTTGATTTTCCGCTCCACGAATGAAGCCGAACTTGGAATCCAAGCGGCTTTGGCGGCGCGGATTCCGGCAAACTCATGTCCCGTTCTTCCGGGGGGTCATTTCCAACGCCCGCTAGATGAGCGGCACCACATCCACGACCACTTCGTTCAGGCTGGCTTGGCGAAGCGCTTCGGCCCTAGCGGCTGATGGCTGCGCCGAGAATTCGGTCGATCGGGGCAGTTCGGCCTCGTTGAAGCGGTGTTTGAACGTGGCCCGATAGCGCCCCATGATCTGCTCGGAAGGAACGTCCTTAAAGTCAGGATTGCGCCTGCCGCTCAGCGCAGCATAGTCGGTCGCGTCGGCAGGTGATTTGAGTATAGTGCTCATTGGATTAGACGGCTATTCCTCTGAATAAATCGATACCTCGCCCAAGTTAAAATGGCGGAACGGGCGCGCAAATAGCGCGATCACCGAAGTGGAATTAACGACATTCTACGCCTTATCTAAGCCGTTCAATACCCGAATCTCGCGCCCCGCTGCGAGATCAATCGAACGTGAACGCGGCGTCCGTCGGGAGTGCCCCGCTCAGGTTCGACGTCGCCTTTGATGAGACCATTGTAGCGAAGCTGCGTTGTGCTCCATGACGACGTTCAAGACCTGGAGACAGCATGCCATTCCATCCGGCGGATCGACTCGTCTTCACGCCCGATGATGTCGACCTGGCGCGCTCGCCGCTGGCCGGGCAGTTCGACGACGAGACTTTTGTCTTGGGCGCTTTCAACCCCGCGCTAACTCGCCTGCCCAACGGCAATTTGTTGATGATGGTGCGCATCGCCGAGGCTTTGCGTGATCCGATCCGGGATGGGCTCATACGGTCCATCAGATGGTCGAACGGCAGGTTCGCGCTGGATGCCTGGCTATTGGACGCCGTGGACACCAAGGATCCGCGCGCGTTTGTCATCCGTCACCATCGCTGGCGCACGCTCGGCCTCACGTCAATTTCCTGGCTGCTGCCTGTGGAGTTGGCGCCCGACGGGCTGAGCGTTGTGGCGGTCCACTACGAGCGCGCAATCGCCCCAGCAGCGGATCATCAATGCTGTGGGATCGAAGACCCACGCATCAGTTTGGTCAACGGCCGCTATTACATGACGACGTGCACAGTCAGTCCGGAGCGGCAATCGACGACGCTTTTCACATCGTCCGATGGCCTGGCTTGGAAGGATGAGGGCCTGGTGCTGGATCATCAAAACAAGGACATGCTGATCTTCGAAGGCCTGATCGATGGCCTGTTTTGGGCGCTCACAAGGCCTCTGGGGGACTGCTACTTCACCTATGCGCCCGACAGCCCTTGGCTTCCCGGGCCCTCCATCAACCTGGCGCATTCGCCGGACGCGTTGTTCTGGAAGCCGGTGACAGCGCCCTGCATCCGACCTCGAGCGGGATCTCCGGCCAGCGCTCGAATGGGCGGCGGCGCGCCGCCGATCCTCACGGACGCCGGCTGGCTGGTGCTCTGGCACGGGGTGGAGCCGATTGGTCTGGTCGGGATCTACCGGACATATTGGGCGATCCTGGCCGCCGAAAATCCTCACCAAGTGCTCTACCGAAGTGATCCGGACCCGATCCTGTCTCCCGCTCCGGAGCTGACAGATCCTCTCGCGCACCAGATGTATCTGCATGACGTGGTTTTCACGACGGGCCTTGTCGTCGGCGCCGGCGTTTACATCGTCGCCTCCGGAGAAGCCGACCTAGCCTGCCGGATCACGCACATCGCCAAATCTTCGTTCGAAATCTAGCCGTTCCATTTAACGTTCGGAACCGACGGGCTAGGCGGGCGCGAGAAAATCGATCGCCGCATCGGCGCCGCGGCCTGATACACGGGCCTCCACCTCGAAGATTTCGCGCAACAAGGCGGCGCTGAGGGTGTCGCCTGTGGGGCCGTGGGCGATCAGGCTCCCATGGCTCAGCGCCAGAATGTGGGTGGAAAAGCGGGCGGCCAAGGTCAGGTCGTGCACAGACGCGACCACCAGCTTTCCGCTGTGGGCCAGGCGCTGCAAGCGGGCCATGGTGTCCAGCGCATGGCGCGGGTCCAGACCCGCCATCGGCTCGTCCGCGATCAGCAGGTCCGGATCACCGACGAGGGCGCGGGCCAGCATCGCGCGGGCCAGTTCCCCTCCAGACAATGTGGTGGCGGCCTGCTCACGATGATCGTCCAGGTCGCAGGCGTGTATGGCCTGGCTGACACGGTCCTGGACCTCGGGGGCAAAACCGCCGAACGCCGGCAGGGATGGAGTCAGGCCCAGCGCTACGAGACTCTCAACCGAGATCGGCCATTCGCAGCACGGATTCTGTGGCAGGTAGGCGCGCCGGCGGGCCAGCGCCTTGCGGTCCAGATCCGCCAAGGGGCGCCCGTCGAGCGTCGTCTTGCCCCCATCGGGCTTGAGCAGGCCGGCCAGCACCGAAAGCAGCGTTGACTTGCCCGCGCCGTTGGCGCCGATCACCGCGACGAAGGCGCCGTCCGAAAAGGAAGCCGAAACGTCGTTCAGGATCCTCCTGCCGCCTCTTTGCACGGTGATGCCGGTGGCGACCAGCCGGCTCATGGCGCCGTCCTGCTGACCCGCATCACCAGCCAGAAGAAGAAGGGCGCGCCGACCATGGCGGTGAAGACGCCGAGCTTGATTTCTGTTCCGTTGAACGGCAGCAGCCGGCTGCAGACATCGGCTCCCAGCAGTAAGGCTGCGCCGCAAAGGGCGGAGGGGATCAATGTGCGGCTCGGCTCATGGCCCACAAAAGGTCGCACCAGATGGGGCGAGATCAGGCCGACGAACCCGATGGCGCCGGCCACCGAGGTGGCCGCCCCGACGCATAGCGCCACCCCGACCAATATGGTCAGCCTGAGACGGTCAGGATCGACGCCGAGGCTTTCAGCTTGCACTTCGCCCAGCGACAGGGCGTCGAGCGAACGGGCCGTGGTGGCGAGAATGCCCATGCCCACGACAATGAAAGGCGCCGCCAGTTTGACTTGCTCCCAGCTCACGTCAGTCAAGGAGCCCATCAGCCAGGTCATGATCTCGTAGGCGCCCGTCCCATTGGGGGCAAGGTTGAGCGCCAGGGACAGTCCCGCACCGGCCAGGGCCGACACCGCCGCGCCGGCCAGAATCAGCGAGAGTGTTCCTCCACGCCCGAACACAAAGGTCAGGATCGTAGCCGCTACGGCGCCGCATAAGCCGAGAGCCGGCGCGGCATAGGCGAACTTCGTCGTTAGTCCGAAATAGATGGCGATGGCCGCGCCGAGCGCTGCGCCGGACGAAATCCCCAGCAAACCCGGGTCGGCCAACGGATTGCGCAGAAGGCCCTGTAGAACCGCTCCGCAAAGGCCCAGGGCGGCGCCGATCAGAATGCCCAGCACCGCGCGCGGGAGACGTAGATCCAGCACGATCAGGCGCGCAAGGTCGGTGGGATTAGAGCCGAACACGTGCAGGATTTGCGACAGCGAGAGCCATACCGCGCCCGAGGCGATAGCGATCAAGAACAGCACCAAGAGGGCCGCTCCAGCCGCCAGACTGATCCATGGCGCTGATTTCAAGGCTCGATCCCCGCTTGGCCAAGGGCGCGCAGCATCTGGCGCCTCAAAGCCAAGGCCTGGTTAGCCGCTTCGGGCGTGCCGCACTGATATTCGGGAATGGCCAGCCGCCGATTGGCATATCTGCGTCGCAGAACCGGATGCTGCACGACGGCGGAGCGCAGGGTCGGTTGGGATACGCTGGAGGAGCCGTACAGCAGAAGATCCGGCTGGGGGGCGAGCGCCAATAGCCGCTCGATATCCATGCTGGTGTCGAAGTCTGCGTTCGCTGCGCCTGGGTTGACGCCGCCCGCCGCGGTCAGGATCGCATCGAACAGGGAGTGCTTGCTGGGAACCCGGCCGTAGGCGTCCCACATCAGCGCCCGGATCCTATGCGCGGGCTGAGTCCGCTTCAGTTCGGCCAGGGTTTCGTCCATCTGGTGAATGAGAGCCTCGCCACGCGCCGGTTCGCCGACGACCGTGGCCACCTGGCGGGTAATGCGTCTGATGTCGTCGAAGCTTTCCGCGGCGTCCACCACGATCATATGGGTCCCAGCCTGCTGAGCCAACTTGCGCGCTGGCGGGGTTGAATAGGCCTCGGTGAACAGGAGGTCCGGCTTCTGGGCCAACAACTCCTCCGAAAGCCCGTGATTGATGGGGGCCTGCCGTATCTTGTCGGCCAACTGCGGCGTAACCGCCGCGCCTTCGGCCAGATAGGTCACCGAAGTGATGCGGTTCAGTGGCAAAAGCATCATGACCAGCTGGTCGGTGCACGAGTTCATCGACATCACGCGCTGGGGCTTGGCGTAGCCCCAGGAGGCCTGTCCCCAGGCCATCAGTCCGATGGCGGCCATGGCCCGCAAGCGGAGCCATTTCCTTGCGTTCCAAGGACCAATCGGGCGCGCCATCAGGCGTTCTGCGCTCAACCCGTCAGGGCTTTTCCTTCTTGGGCATGGCGGCGACCTCGGACGGCGTAAGCTGGGTCAGCTTGGAGACGATGCACGGTGTGCGAAATCCCGGCGGGCCGGCGGACAGGTCCATATCGATGGGCGAGCAGATCAAGTCCGAGCCCTCCACGCGCAGCACATAAGGGTCGATGAAGGGCGGATAGAAGCACCGACCGTTGGTTTCCACGCGAATGTAGCGACGATCTCTCGTCAGAATGTTCAACCGCGTCTCGCTCACCTGCACGGAATTCTCGATATCGCTGGTGCGAAAGCACTGGTTGGACGGCAGGCTGTCGGGAGCCGCCTGGTTCGATTTAGCCGTGGCGACGCTTCCTGTCAGTGCGGCCAATGTCAGAGCCCCGACAATCATGAAGCGCTTCATTTGAAGATGCCTTTCCATTGCGGCTTGGCGTTCCGGCCAACACCCTGGATGATGGGCCTGGTCCGGGCTTAACCGGATGACCCTAGCGCCCGCGTCTTTCAAGCCTTGAACTATAGACACGCTTTCCACGCTGGCAACTTCGCCGACCTCGCCAAGCACGCCGCTGTCGGCCTTGTGCTCGACCGGCTTCTGGCCGAGGCGCGTCCGCTGCGCGTGGTCGACACGCACGCGGGCGCGGGCGTCTATGACCTGACCGGCGACATGGCGCGCAAATCCGGTGAATCCGAGGCGGGGGTGGCGCGACTGATGGCCGACGAGGCCGCCCCGCCGGCCTTCGATGGCCTGAAGGCTGCGGTGCGACGCTTGAACGGGGGGCAGGCGTTACGCTCGTATCCCGGTTCCCCACGGTTGATCGCCGAGCGTCTGCGTCCGGGCGATAGCTACCTGGGCGTCGAACTGCATCCGGAGGAGGCGGCGTTTCTGCGGCAGGCCCTGATGGCGTTCGGTGGTCGGACACAGGTCGAGCTGGGCGATGGATATGCGCTAGCGGCGCTAGCGGCCCGGACGCCTGGACCGCTGTTCGTACTGGTGGACCCGCCCTTCGAACGCGGCGACGATTACCAGCGCGCCGCCGATTTGGCCAAGGTTGTGCTGCAACGCAACAGGGGTGCGGTCCTCGCGATCTGGACGCCATTGAAGGATCTGGAGACCTTTGACGCCTTCATCCGGCGGCTGGAGACGGAGGTCGGTCAGGGCATGGCGGTGGCCGAACTGCGGCTCAACGCCCTGGATAACCCACTCAAAATGAACGGATGCGCCATGATATTCTTCAATTTTTCGGTTGAATTACTTGAATCCCTTAAGCCAGCGCTTGAGTGGATCGCCGTCACATCCGGGGGCGCCCGCGCCGGCGCCCGGCTATGGTCGACGGGGACTTGAGCCGACCATTGGCGCCCGGCTCGGCTTGGTGTATGCTGCGATGCACAATCCAGGCGCTAGGCGCGCCAGAATCCGGAGCTGACGATGTCCAGGATGGAGCCCGCGACCGAGAGTAACCGTCCCTCTGCATTGCCAAAGTTCGACAGCGACCAGGCTCTGCATCTGCAGATGGGCGTCTTTTCACCGCTTTGGCTTATGTTCCTCGGGGCCGCTGGCGCGGGTTTGGCCGCCTGGAGTTTTAGCCGGTTCGTCAAGCTGCGTCTTGTCCAGCCGGAGTCGTTGGCGATTCCGATCGCCGAGCCCGAACCGACGCCACCCGAACCAGTGGTTTTGGAGTCCGCGCCAGCGGCGCCGGCGCCTGTCCAACTTGAATCCGTCGAATTGACCCCCTTCGAACCGGCAATCGGTGCGCCCAAGGCGGAGGCTGCGCCGCCGCCCGTCGTGGCCAAGACGCCCGAACCCGACCCCATTGTTGAGCCCGCGCCGGTCGAGCGGGCGCCCGTGAAGGCCGAGCCGGTCAAGTCGGCCCCCGCGCTCAAACCCGCGCCAGTCAAGGCCACGCCAGTCAAGGCCGTACCCTCCAAGGCCGCGCCGAAGGCCGTCGTGAAGAAGCCTGTCGCCCAGGCAGCCCCGCCGGTGATCGCCCCCACGGTCAAGCCGGTGGTCAAGTGGGAGGTCCAGGACCCGGCCGCCAAGGCGAAAGCGGCGGCCGCCAAGGGTTCGGCGACCAAGCCAAGGCCCGCTGCGAAAGCGGCCGCCAAGAAGCCGCCGCGCAAGGCTTGATCGCCCAAGGCCCGACGGCTTTAAGATGAAGGGGTCAGACCCTAGAGCCATTTTCGATCTGATCGATTCGATCAGATCGAAAATGGCTCTACTTCGTATAGTTAGAGCATTTTTTGATCCGATAACCGCGTCACACTTATCGGAAAATGCTCTGGACCCTAGTGCAGATCCTTTTCGTCTGGGCGAGGCTCGCCCCAGGTCTCGTCCAGATCGTCGCTGGCCCATTCCGCGCCATCGTCCAGGCCATCGCCGCCGTCCGCTTCGAGCAGGGCGAGCCATACCGGATCGGTGTCCGCGACGAATTCGACTTCCTCCAGGTGGGCGACAACGGTTTCGCCGCTAGGCAGCAGCAGACCCAGCATCTCCAGGGTGACGTCGTCGTCGGTCTCATGGGATTCGGCTTGCACCACGAGAGCCGCGAACTCCTCGTCCTCATCGTACCAGATGACCGGGGAAGGCTTTTCGATCGGTAAGGTGCGGCCGTTGAGGGTATCGCCCAGCGCGAACACGGCGTCGGCGCCCTCGACATCGGCAGGCGTCGCGCAGCGTCCGCCGAAGGTGCGGGCCGCGCGCCAGTTGCGGGCGGAAAATCCAGGATGGGCAGTCATAGACAAGCTCCTGACCCGATCCCAGATCAGAGGCCCGGCCTGCAGGAAGGTCAAGGCCTTATGCGCCGCTCGCCGCGCCGCAAGACCCCAGGTGACTCGGCGCGCCTCCTGGCGACGGAGCCACGCCGAGTCTGAGCACCTTCCAGCTCACCATCCCCGATGGGAAGGGCTTTTCCCGCGGGACGGGAGGCTTTCAATCCTCATGACTGTTTTTCGCGCCTCACCGATTTAAACCGGGCGCCCCTGTCGCGTGCGTGGCAATTCGCCAAAGGCGTAAGGGGTTTTTCCATAAGCGCGACTGTGTTATCCGCACCCCTGTTTGCTTGTCTGCTTCGAATCCGCGGTGCCTCGGACGGTTGGCGCAAACGTTTTGGCTTCGCCATAAGAGCGCCGAAATACTCTGTCCAAGTCGCTTGGCGAGGGAGATGCGAATGGACCTGTTGAACCTGAAGGCCCTGGCGGCCACGCCCTTGGACACGGATCCGTTTGAATACGTCGTTGTCGAGGGTTTCCTGGGCGAGGAGAATCTTCCCGCGATCACAGCCGATTTCCCTGACATGCAGGACGCAGGCTCCTTTCCCTTGAGCGAGCTGAAGGTGGGGCCGGGGATCGCGGCCCTGATCGAGCAGATGAGCGGTCCGGCGTTCCGCAAGGCGATAGAGCAGAAGTTCGATGTCGACCTGAACCAGGCCGCCACCATGTTCACCTTGCGCGGCCGTTGCGACGCCCGCGACGGGCGGATTCACACGGATTCGAAGAAGAAGATCATCACCGTTCTGGTCTATCTCAACGATGCGGAGTGGGGAGCTGAAGGCGGCCGGCTTCGGCTTCTGCGCAGCGGACAAGACCTGAACGACGTCGCGGCCGAGGTGTCGCCTCTCTTCGGGACGATGTTGGCGTTCAGGCGCTCGGATCATTCCTGGCATGGCCACGAGCCCTACATTGGCCCGAGGCGCCTTCTGCAGATGAACTGGGTGGTGTCCGACAAGATCGCCGCTTGGGAGCTGTGGCGGCACCGCATATCCGCGGCCGTGAAGCGCCTGTCGCGCGGATGGGCGGGCTCGCATCCCAAGCCGCATGCCGCCTGAGGCCCAACGCCTGTCCGGCGCTCCGCCCTTTACCCGACGCATCCTCCTGGCGCTGTGCGCCGCGTTGGCGGCCTGTGCGCCGCTCTGCTTGTTTTTCGGCGTGCGGGGATTCGCGCCGGTGGTCGGCATCGCCGGCTTGCTTTGTCTGCCCCTGGCAAGGCCGAGTCGCCGCGATTGGGTCGGCGTGCTGCTGCTCGCGGCGTTGGTGCTCTGGGCCGCCGTCAGCACCCTATGGTCGCCGGCCGAGAGTATGGCGCACAGCGTTAAATCGATCAGCCGCCTGACCATTCTGCACCTCGCCGCTCAGTTGGCGTTCAGCGCCGCCTTCATCACGGCGCTAGCCCGCCTGGATTCCGCAGGCGCTCGTAAAGCCCTGACGTGGATCGCCTTCGGCTTTCTCGCGGTTCTTCTGCTTCTGACGGAGGAGGGCGTATCGCACGGCGCGCTCTATCTGCGCCTCCTGGCGCTCGTCCATGATTCCCCCGGACCTGGCCGCGTCGTGCGCGCCCTGGCCCAGGGCGGCTATGCGCTGGCTGTCGCCGTTTGGCCGTTGGCCATGGCGTTGCATCGCCAGCGCCGTACGTGGCTGGCCCTGGCCATGGTGGCGTTCGTGCCTCTGTCGATGGTCCTGTTACGCGGCTTCGCACCCACGGCGGCGCTGGCTGTAAGCCTGCCAGTATTCTTTCTGACGCGCCGTTACGGCCGCCCCGCCATCCTTGTGCTGGCCGGTCTGACGGTTGCCTACTTCCTGGTGACCCCACTGGTCATGCTGGCCATCGACCACGGGGGCCTTTACGCCAGCCTCAAGCCGCACCTGCCGCCATCGTGGGCCGAGCGGCTGCGGATATGGAGCTTCGTGGCCGAACGGTTGGCCGAGCATCCCCTGCGCGGCGCCGGGCTGGACGCCAGCCGTATGTTCCCGGGCATCGTTCCGCTGCATCCCCACAATGGCGCCCTGCAGCTCTGGTTCGAACTGGGCGCGCCTGGCGCGTTGCTAGGGTCGGCCTTTTGGGTCTGGTTGTGGCGCCGCATCGGCGATTGCGCCGACCGAGACCGCCTGTACGGCGCGGTGGCGGCGTCTACGGCCACCGTCTATCTGGTCATCGGCGCGGTGGGTTTCGGTCTGTGGCAGGAATGGTGGATGTGCGTCGGGTCGTTCGCCATGATGCTCTGCATTCTCTTCGGCAAGACCGCCTCACGGGATGAGCCGGCGGCGGGCGCGGCCCGGCGCAAATGACGCGGGCGTTTGGCCAGGCGCAGCGACAGGCCCTGTTGATCACGGGCCTGTTCGTGCTGGTCAGGCTGGCGTCGTCGCTCTTCATCGGCCTGGGCACGGACGAGTCCTACTCCACCGCGATCGCGCGCGATCTGCATCTGTCCTATTTCGACCACCCGCCGCTGCACCAGTGGTTCGCCCATGCCGCGGGCGAGGCGTTCGGTTTCGGCCGCTGGACGCGCGCGCCGTTCCTGCTGCTTTTCGCGGGTTCCTCCTGGTTGATGTTTCGGCTCACGGCGCGGCTGTTCAGCCCTGCGGCGGGGGTCTGGGCGGTTCTGGCGCTCAACCTTTCGGTCTTTTTCACCTTGGCGGCGGGAGAATGGGTTCTTCCGGACGGTCCGCTGACCTTCTGCGAATTGGCCGCCGCCCTTTGCCTGGCCAGGCAGCTGTTCGCGCGCGCTGACGAGCCGGATCGGCCGTGGCTCTGGTGGCCAGCGACCGGCCTTTGGCTCGGTCTGGCCGCGCTGTCCAAGTACCAGGCGGCCACCGTGGGGTTGGGGCTGGCCCTCTTTCTGCTCTCCACGCCGCTAGGGCGTCGCCAGCTTGCGAGCCCCTGGCCCTACGTGGCTGGACTGGTGGTCCTGGCCGTGTCCTCGCCGGTGCTGGTGTGGAACGCCCAACACGATTGGATATCCTTCGCGTTCCAGAGCGGGCGCGGCGCCCCGCGGCGCCTGGCCCCTTTAAGCGTGGTCATCGGGCTGATCGGACAGATCGCCCTCCTGGCGCCCTGGGTCGCGGTTCCGCTGGCCTGGGCTGGCTGGCGGGCGATCAAGGCCGGCCCGGGGCAGGCGCGGTCCTGGTTTTGCCTGATGGCGGCGGCGCCGACCATCGTGCTGTTCACCGCCTTGCCGCTGTTCGGCTCCAAGGTTCTGCCCCATTGGCCCATGCCGGGATGGCTCATGCTGTTCCCTGTGCTGGGCCAGGCCCTGGCGGACTCAAATCGCGCCTGGCCTGCCCGGTGGGCCGCGGCGTCCACCGTCCTACTGCTGCTCATCTGGGGACTGGCGGGCAGCGATGCGGCCACCGGCTGGGCCAAGGCGGCCTTGCCAAGGGTTTTCCCCAAGGCGGACCCCACCGCCGAGGCGATGGACTGGTCTGGCCTGCGCGCCGCCCTGGCCCAGCGCCGGCTGCTGCACCCCGCCGGGCAGTTCGTCGTGTCCGCCGAATGGAACGAAGCGGGCAAGATCGACCAGGCCCTCGGCGGCGACATGCCCGTGCTGGTGTTCAGCCCGGACCCGCGCGAATACGCCTTTCGCACCGGCGGGCGCATGTTCCTGGGCCACGACGCCCTGATCATCGGGCGGGACAACACCGTGCGCGAGCAACTGCCCTTGATCGCGCCCCATTTCGCCGCCCTGACGCCAGCGGGCGAGGTCGTGCTGGGCCGGGGAGGGCAGGCTGAGCTGTCCCTGACGGTTATCGTCGCCCACGACCTGCTTACGCCCTATCCCTTGCCCGCCTGGGCCAAGGGGGGGCGATGAACAAACCCGTCGTCTGGTGGGTGACGACCGGCCAGGCCGGCTTTCGCAGCCAGGCCGGCGGCCTGGTCAATGCGCTGGGTCTGGAGGCGCAGGAGAAGGTGATCGACCTGAAGGGCCTATGGTCGTTCGCGCCGGCCGCGCTGTGGCGGATGACCCTGGCCAAGCTGAACCCGGCCAAGGATCGCCTTCAGCCGCCGTGGCCCGACCTGATCATCAGCTGCAGCCGGCGGGCGGCCCGGGCGGCGATCGCGGTCAAGCGGGCCAGCGGCGGGCGCACCCTGGCGGTGCACATCCAGAACCCCCTGATGTCCCTGCGTGAATTCGACCTCGTTTTGCCCATGCGTCACGACGGCGTGGACGGACCCAATGTGATCCCCGTGGACACCGCCCTGCACGACGTCACGCCCAGCAAGCTGGCGGCCGGCGCCGAGCACTGGCGGGCGCGGTTCGCGGCCCTGCCCAGGCCCCTGACCGGCGTGCTGGTGGGCGGCGCCACCCGCCAGCGTCCTTTCACCGCCGAGCAGGCGCAGGCCTTGATCGAGCGGCTGAACGCGGCGCGGCGGGACGGCGGGGGGCTGGCGATCACCGCCTCGCGCCGAACGCCCGGCCCCGTTATGGACCTACTGCACGCGGCGTTCGACCAGGACCCCGCGGTCTTCCTGTGGGACGGCCAGGGCGACAATCCCTATCTGGGCATACTGGCCCTATCCGATCGCCTGGCGGCCACTGGAGACAGTGTATCGATGGTGTCCGAAGCGGCGACGACCGGCCGTCCGGTGGCGGTGTTCGACCTGGGCGGCGGCGGCAAGCGCCACGCCCGCTTCCTGGCCAATCTGGTGGAACGCGGGATCGTCAGCCTGCTCGACGGCTCGCCATGGCTGCCCGCCCCGGACGCCCCGATCAACGCCACGCCGCAGGCCGCCGAGGCGGTGCGGGGGTTGCTGGCGGAGAGGGGCGACGTTTAGGGGCGATATCGGGCATTATCGTGACGCGGGACGTGAGCGACTACCTCAAAGCCGGCGTCCCTGTCTTCAATCCCTGGATGGCGGTCTAATTGGGTACAGTCCTCAGGCCCGCACAGGAATAGTGGGGTATGCCAGCTGTTCGCGCGCGCGCCAGTCCTGGGTGACGTAGTTGACGATCACGGTGCGCCGGATGCGCGGAATCTCGCGCTTCAGGAAGCCATGGTAGGTGTTGGCGCCGGGCACGAAGGTCAGCGCGCTGTTCCACTCGAACGGCGGGCGGCAGAACCATGTGTCGGGATCGCGGAAGATGTCCGTTCCCAGATCGAGCTGGTCGGGCGCGTCGGGGAAATAGAGCAGGACGGTGATCCGCTTGACGCCCAGGTCGGTGTGCGGCTCCAGCCAGAAGCATTCCGCGTCCAGGGTGTATTCTATGCGCACATTGGTGTCGGACAGGTCCGCCCCGGTGTGCTTCTGCAGCAGGCTCACCGTCTCATCCGCCTGGAACAGGCGGGCAATCTTGTCGCACACCGGGAAGCGGCGGTTGTTGGTCGCGTCGAAATAGTGGCGCGAGTCGTTGTGCAGCTCGCGCTTGCCCGAAACGCCGTGAAGATCGGGCTTGGGAAACGGCAAAGACGAAACGGCGCTCGCAACGTCTTGCGGGAACACCTTGCGCCAGATCCAATGGCGATAGGGCTCGTCGCTGACGTCGGCCGCGGTCAGGCTTTCACGCAGGGCTGTGAATAAAGGCGCGATATCCGCATCTATGGCGAAGCGGGTTTGCAGCGCTGCGGTTTGTTCGGTCATCGCCGACTCCAGAAATACGCCCGCACACGCCGGCGACACCGATCTTATACCTGCATAGCCTTGAAGTCATAAATTGGACATTCAGCCCCGGCCGATGCCCCGATATTGGAATCCGCGGCTTTCGATTTCGGCGGGCCGGTAGATGTTGCGCAGATCCACCACCAGGGGCGTGCGCATCAGGCGCTTCACCCGGTCCAGGTCCAGGGCCCGGAACTGGTCCCATTCGGTGATGATCACCAGGGCGTCGGCGCCGTCCGCCACCTCGTAAGGGCCGTCCTTGAAATCCACGCCGGGCAGCATCTGGCGCGCCTCGTGTCCTTCCGGATCGAAGGCCTGGACCTGGGCGCCCATTTCGATCAGGGCGGGGACGATGTCCAGGGAGGGCGCGTCGCGCATGTCGTCCGTGTTGGGCTTGAAGGTCAGGCCCAGGATGCCGATCCGCTTGCCCTTGACCTGGCCGGCCATGGCGTCGGCCACCTTGCCGGCCATGGCCTTCTTGCGGGCGGCGTTGACCTGGACCGTGGTTTCCACTAGCCGAATGGGCGAGCCGGCGTCCGAGGCCGTGCGCACCAGCGCCAGGGTGTCCTTGGGAAAGCAGGAGCCGCCATAGCCCGGGCCGGCGTGCAGGAATTTCGATCCGATGCGGTTATCCAGGCCGATCCCACGGGCAACCTGCTGCACGTCGGCGCCAAGCGTTTCGCACAGATCGGCCATTTCATTGATGAAGGTGATCTTCATCGCCAGGAAGGCGTTGGCGGCATATTTGATCAGTTCCGAAGTGCGCCGCCCCGTGAACAGCAGAGGGCTCTCGTTGAGATTTAGGGGCCGGTACAGCTCGGCCATCACCCTTTGCGCCCGCTCGTCGTCCGTGCCGATCACCACCCGGTCGGGCCGTTTGAAGTCGTTGATCGCCGCGCCTTCGCGCAGAAACTCCGGATTGGACACCACGGCGAAATCGCCGTCGGGCCGGACCCTCTTGAGGATGGCTTCGATCTCGTCGCCGGTGCCGACGGGGACGGTGGACTTGGTCACCACCACGGTGAAGCCGTCGATCTGCCCCGCGATCTCCTCGGCCGCGGCATAGACATAGGTCAGGTCCGCGTGGCCATCGCCGCGCCGCGAAGGGGTGCCGACCGCGATGAAGACGGCGTCGGCGGTCTTGACCGCTTCGGCGCCTTCGGTGGCGAAGAACAGGCGCCCTTCGCGCACATTGCGTTCGACCAGGCCTTCCAGCCCCGGCTCGAAAATCGGGATTTCGCCCTTTTTCAGCCGCTCGATCTTGGACGCGTCCTTGTCGATGCAGGTGACGACGTGCCCGAAATCGGCAAAACAGGCCCCAGACACCAATCCCACATAGCCGGTTCCGATCATCGCGACGCGCATAGACTGACCCCTGTCTCAGATTTCCTGGTTGTACGGTCCGACGCCCGGTTGCCCGGCCAGGCGCGGCTTCACTTCGAGACGGAACAGGGCGCGCATATCGTCATCACTGGCCATGCTTTCCACGACCACGACCAGTTCGGGTTTGTTGGACGAGGCGCGCACCAGCAGCCAGGAGCCGTCCTCGAGAGTCACGCGGACGCCGTTGACGGTGAGCACCTGGGCGATCTTGCGGCCGAGAATGACGCCTCCGCCGGCCGCCAGCGCCTGGTACGCCTCAACCACCTTGTCCACGACCTGGTACTTCGTCTCGTCCGAGCAGTGGGGCGACATGGTCAGGGAGGTGTAGGCGACAGGCAGGGCCTTGCGCAGGTCCGACAGCTTCTTGTCCGGGTTACGGTCAAGCATGGCCAGGATGGCCGCCGCCGCCACCAATCCGTCGTCATAGCCGCGCCCGATCGGCGGGCTGAAGAAGAAGTGGCCCGACTTTTCGAATCCGGCCAGGGCGCCGATCTCGGCGGTCTTGCGCTTGATGTAGCTGTGCCCGGTCTTCCAGTAGACGGTCTTGGCGCCGTTGGCCTTGAGCACCGGATCGGTGATGAACAGGCCGGTGGACTTTACGTCCACGATGAAGGTGGCGTTCGGATGGGTTTGCGACAGGTCGCGGGCCAGCATCAGGCCGATCTTGTCGGCGAAGATCTCCTCGCCTTCGTCGTCCACGACCCCGCAGCGGTCGCCGTCCCCGTCGAAGCCGAACGCCAGATCGGCGTTGAACTGCCGCACGGCGTTGGCCATGGCCAAAAGCATGATCTTGTCTTCGGGGTTTGGGTTGTATCGGGGAAAGGTCCAGTCCAGGTCGCAGTCCATCTCGATGACCACGGGCACACCCATGCGGCGCAGCGCTTCGGGCGCGAAATGGCCGGCCGTGCCGTTGCCGCACGCGGCCACCACGGTCAAGGAACGATGCATTTTCAGGCGCTGAGCCACGTCGGCGATGTAGCGCTCGGCCATGCCCTCCACGTGGGTCAGGCTGCCGCCGGCCTTTTCCTTCCAAGCGCCCTCCAGCACGATCTGCTTGAGCCAGCCCATTTCCTCCGGACCGAAGGTGAGCGGCTTTTGGGCGCCCATCTTCACGCCGGTCCAGCCGTTTTCGTTGTGGCTGGCCGTGACCATCGCCACGCAGGGCGCATCCAGATCGAACTGGGCGAAATAGGCCATGGGCGAGACGGCCAGGCCGATGTCCAGCACCTCGCAGCCCGCCGCCATCAAGCCCAGGGTCAGGGCCTGCTTGATCGACAGGGAATAGGCGCGGAAGTCATGCCCGACCACGATGCGGCTGTGGCCCAGCTCCTGGATGTAGGTTCCAAGCCCCAGCCCCAGCGCCTCCACACCCAGAAGGTTGATCTCGGACCCGAACAACCAGCGCGCATCGTATTCACGAAAGCCGGTAGCCTTGACCAGCGGCTGGGTCTCATAGGCGAAAGTGTTGGGGGAAAGGTCGGCCCTGGGCGCGTTCAACATGTGGATCCTGACAAAGGGCGAACGCACGCCTCATACCGGCTCTGACCCCTCCAACGCCAGCCGAACTGAGCAGGGCGACGCGTAAAGTCAAATGACCCCGGCGCGGACGAGGTCATGGATGTGCAGTATGCCCACCGGCCGGTCTTCATCGACCACGAACAGCACCGTGGAGGGCGGCGCGGTTTCGCTCATCCGCTTGAGCGCCTCCGCCGCCAGCATGCCCGGCGCGGCGGTCTTGGGGTTGGTGGTCATCACCGCGCCTGCGGTGGCCTCCAGCAGGCCATCCATGTGCCGGCGCAGATCGCCGTCGGTGATGACGCCCTGCAGGCGGCCGTCCGCGCCGATCACGCCGACGCAGCCGAAGCGCTTCTCGGTCATCAGCAGCAGGGCCTCGCGCATGGGCGCATCGGGCGCCGCCAGGGGCGTTTCGCTCAGGCCGTGCATCAGATCGCCCACGGTGCGCAGCATGGCGCCCAGCTTGCCGCCCGGATGGTAGAGCCGGAAATCCCTGGCGGTGAAGCCGCGCCGTTCGAGCAGGGCCACGGCCAAGGCGTCGCCCAGGGCGATCTGCAAGGTGGTCGAGGTGGTGGGGGCGCTGACCTCGGCCGTGGCTTCCTCAGCGTCCGGCAGGGCCAGCAGCACATCCGCAGCCCGTCCCAGGGCGCTGTCCGGCGCGGCGGTCATGGCGATCAAGGCAATGCCGAACCGTTTGGCGTAGGCCAGGATGTCGGCCAGTTCGCGCGCTTCGCCCGACTTGGACAGGGCCAGGATCACATCGCCGGACCCGATCATGCCCAGATCCCCGTGGCTGGCCTCCGCCGGATGCACGAACAGGGCCGGTGAGCCGGTCGAGGCGAGGGTGGCGGCGATCTTGCGCGCCACGTGGCCGGATTTGCCGATGCCGGTGCAGGCGATGCGGCCCTTGGCGCCAAACAGGGTTTCCACAGCTAGGCTGAAGCTGGGGCCCAGGGATGTGGACAGGGTTTTGAGCGCTTCGGATTCCACGCCGAGCACGCGGCGGCCGACGGCGACGGCGTCGAACGCGCTCATCGGGCGGCCGATCTCGGGGCCGGTGTGTTGGCGTGCGGCGGGCTGGACTTCGCGCCCTGGCCCTGCGGCCACACCAGGGCCAGCCCGATCAGGAGCGCGGCCGCCAGGGCGGCCAGGGGATAGAAGAAGCGATCCGAAATCATGAGATCCAAGCCGTTGAGGTGGAAGCTTATTACAGCGCTGCGCCCGCGCGGCCAACTGGCGCGTCCGTCTTGACCCGCCGCCGCTGAGGCCTTAGCCCGCGTGAGAGTTTCATAGCCAAGAGCCGCCCATGCCTTCCCTCGTCCTTCTGCGTCACGGCCAAAGCCAGTGGAATCTGGAAAACCGCTTCACCGGCTGGGTCGACGTCGATCTGACCGCACAGGGCGAGGCTGAGGCGAGGAAAGGCGGCGCCCTGATCAAGGGGGCGGGCATCCAGTTCGACCGCGCCTATACTTCGGTGCTGACCCGGGCGATCCGCACGGCCAATCTGGCCCTGGCGGCGGCTGGCCAAGCCTGGGTCCCAATCATCAAGGACTGGCGCCTGAACGAGCGCCACTACGGCGGGCTGACCGGCCTGGACAAGACCGAAACGGCCGCCAAGCATGGCGAGGCGCAGGTCAAGATCTGGCGCCGCTCCTACGACGTGCCGCCGCCGCCGCTCGAGCCGGGCAGCGCCTTCGATCTGTCGGGCGACCGGCGCTACGCCGGAGTGAACCTGCCCGCCACCGAGAGCTTGAAGACGACCCTGGAGCGGGTGGAGCCCTACTGGCTGGCGGAAATCGCACCGAAGCTGAAGGCCGGCGAGACGGTGCTCATCGCAGCCCACGGCAATTCCCTGCGGGCCATCGCCAAGCTGCTGTTCAAGGTGCCGGACGCCGATATCGTCGGGCTGGAGATTCCCACCGGCAATCCACTGTTGATCGAACTGGACGAGCGGTTGCACCCCACGTCGGCGCGCTACCTGGACGAAACCCGGGTGGAGGCTTTGCCGGCCATCCCGGCGCAGGCGGCGTGAGCGAAGCCTTCGACGCGCGCATGATGCGCCGGGCCATCGACGTGGCCCGCACACGCCTTGGCCAGACCGCGCCCAATCCCGCCGTCGGCTGCGTCCTAGTCAAGGACGGGCAGGTGATCGCCGAGGCCGCTACGGCGCGGGGCGGACGGCCTCATGCGGAGGAGCAGGCGCTGGCGGCCCTGGGCGATGCGGCCCGCGGCGCATGGGCCTATGTCACGCTGGAGCCGTGCGGCCGCCGATCTTCGGGGGTTCCGTCCTGCGCCGAGCGTCTGGTGGCGGCCGGCGTTACGCGGGTGGCGATCGCCTGCGAAAATCCCCATCCCCTGTCGGCTGGCTTGGGCATTGAGCGCCTCAAGGCGGCTGGCGTGGAGGTGGTTTGCGGCCTCCTCGCAGAGGATGCCTCCCGCATTCTTTATCAGGGGCCAGCGAGCTAGGGCCGCGTTAATCCCTTGTGCCCATAAATGCCGAGGAACCTAGCTGAGCGCCGCAACCCATGTCGGCCAACCCCGTTCCCGAGCAACATCGCCGCCTGACCCAGGCACAGGTCGACAGCATCTGCGTCAAGCATGACCGGCTGTTCACCGGCCGGCCTGGCGGCGCGCGCGCTGTCTTTTCCTGGACCGACCTTTCAGGCCTGGATCTGTCGGGGCGCAATCTATCGGATGCGGATTTGACCGGAGCTATCCTGGCCGGTTGTCGCCTGATCGGCGCCCGCCTGGACAACGCCATTCTCTACGGCGCCGACTTGCAGAACGCCGACCTGAGCGACGTCAGCCTGCGCCGATCTGACCTGCGCGGCGCCTGCCTGAGGGGCGCGGACCTGAGCGGCGCGGACCTGTTCGAGGCGGACCTGCGCGAGGGCTCGGTCGCGGCGGTGGACGCGGAAAAGGGTCTGCGCATCCTTGAGCCGGCCAAACGATCCAGCGACGCCCATGGCGCCATCCTCATCGGGGCCAATCTGGAGCGGTCCAAGCTGTCCGGGGTGATGGCGATAAAGGCCGACTTCACCGATGCCATCCTCAAGGACGCCAAGCTGGTGCGCGCCAACCTCAAGGATGCCAACATGCACGGCGCCAACCTGTCGGGGGCCGACCTTTCGGGGGCCGACCTGGCCGGCGCGGATCTGCGCGACGCCATCCTGGTCGGGGCGTCGATCCACGCCTGCAAAATGGACGGCGCGCGGATGGACGGAGCCCTGACCGACGCGCCCTGCGGCAAGGCCGTGGCGGACCTGCCCTATGCCGACATGCTGCGCGATCACGCCCTGTGGTGCGAAACCGATGGGGCGGAGGGCAAGCCCTCCCAGTTCGACGAGGCGGACCTGCGCGCCTTGGGCTCCATCAGCGGCTACAACCTCACGGCCCTATCGGCGCGCGGGGCGGTGTTCTACGGCCTGAACATGGAGGGGATTCAGATGCAGGGCGCGCGCCTGGACGGCGCGGACCTGAGGAACTGCAATCTGCGGCGGGCCGATTTGCGCGGCGCGCGCCTTACCCACGCCAAGCTGAACGGAGCGGACCTGCGCGATGCGCACATGGGGCCATTGCTGATCGGCCAGGACAGGCTTCTGCCCTGCGATCTGTCCGGCGCCATGATCAAGAACGCCGACCTGCGCGGCGCGGACCTCCGGCGAGCCTTGCTCACCGGCGCCAATCTGTCCCGCTCGGACTTCGGCGGGGCGCTGCTGCGCGAGGCCGATCTTCTGGGCGCCCACTTCGAGGGCGCGCGGGGCATCACGCCCCTGCCGTAGGGGGCGGGAGTACGAGCTAAACTTAATCTTCGGCGGCACGCGCGCTGAACGTCCGGTTTCCGGCAATCATCTAACGATTAGAATCGCCCCCTTGCGGTCGTTCCGANNNNCGAAGACCTTGACGGTCAGGCTTCCATCCCGATCAGGCAAGGCGGGAGGGCCTGGAAGTTTGTCTCGGACAGCGCCATGATGGGGAGCCCGCGCTTTAAGGATGCAAAGTGAAGATTGATCTGTCCCGAGGCGGCCGCACGATGGCAATGAAGTCAACTGGAGCGCTCAATGCCCCAAGGTCGTGGGTCGTGCGCAAGGGCTTCTCCGACGAGCGCCTCGTTCGAGCACGGTCCTAAATGAACCGAGCTACGCCGAAGCTGCGTATCTACGCTGAACGCCTTATCGCCTATGAGATGGGCCGAAATACGTCTTCCAACTCTACGGCGGCCTTTGTCGTCATAGAGAAGTTGAGTCCACATTTTGGCGCGCTCATGGGCGCCGCCGGTTTTCGCGCCCTCATTTCGCGCGCCCTCGTGCTGGCCTACCCGGAAGTTGCTTGGCTGCGCGACCTGCGTGTCAGAGAAGACGGCACTTTCGAAGGGCTGGACGAACTTGAGGCCCAAGCGAACCCGGAAGAGATATCTAATGGTGGGGTTGTTCTGCTCGACCGGTTGCTCGGACTTCTGGTGACTTTCATTGGTGAAGATTTAACGCTGCAGTTGTTGAGTAATATCAACGACTTGGAGCTGGGCCCGGAAGATTGACATGGCAAAAAAACCTAGCGCCTCGGCTAGCCGCAAACTGACGAAAAGCGCCGCAACCCAGCCGGCAAAGGTCGCGATTCGCAAACTGCCGACCGGCGTTCGCGGCCTCGACGAAATCCTGGGCGGCGGCATCCCGGAATTTTCGTTCAACGTCATCGCCGGCCGGCCCGGTTGCGGCAAGACCACGATGGCCCATCAGATCGTTTTCGCCAACGCGACGGAGGAAAAGCCCGCGCTCTTTTTCACCGTCCTCGGCGAGCCCGCCATAAAAATGTTGCGCTACCAGCAACAATTTTCCTTCTTCGACGGATCCAAGTTGGGCAAGGCCGTCCGCTTCATCAATCTGAGCGACCAAGTGTTGCATCAAGATTTGGATGCGGTCCTTGCTGAAATCATCAAGCAAGTCACGGCGACAAATCCGGGCATCGTGGTGGTGGATTCTTTTCGGACCGTGATGAGTAAGATGAACACCGCCGCCGGCGAAATGGAGATGAGGTCGTTCATTCAGCAACTCACCCAGTTTCTGACCAGTTGGGAAGCCACGACATTTCTGGTTGGCGAATTTGCTGAGGAAGAGACCCGCGGGAATCCGTTGTTCACCATCGCCGACGGCCTCTTTTGGCTGTCGCAGAAGGTGGAAAGAAATTCCGTGGTGCGAAAACTGCAAATCTTGAAAGTGCGCGGGACTGGCTCGGTGCCGGGATTGCACACCGTCCGCATCAACGACGACGGGTTGCAAGCCTTCTCGCGCACGCTGGGATTCGTCCTCAAGCATAGAAAGCCGGCCGCACGCCGGCGGCTTTCCATGGGCATTCCCGAATTGGATAAGATGATGGGCGGGGGCGTTCTCGAAGGCGACAGCCTGCTCATCGCCGGGCCCTCGGGGACGGGCAAAACGGCGCTGGCCACGCAATTTATCGCCGCGGGACTGCGCAATGGCGAACCGGCGATCATGGCGATCTTCGAAGAACGGCCCAAAGGCTACACTGATCGCGCCGACAGTTTTGGATTGAATTTGAAGGCGCCGCAAGAAAAGGGAAATCTGGAAATCATCTACCTTCGTCCGCTCGACCTGTCGGTGGATGAAATCATGCAAGAGATTCTCGACGCCGTCGAAAGGGTCGGCGCGAAACGTCTGGTGATCGATTCGCTGGTCAGTCTTGAGATGGCGCTGGCGCCCGGCTTTCGCGAGGACTTTCGCGAGTCGCTGTACCGGCTGATCGTGGCGTTGACGGGAGCCGGGGTCACAATTCTCAGTACGGTCGAAGTGGAGGATTCATTTACCGGGTTTTCCTTTAGCCACTACACGATCTCGTTCCTGACCGATGACATCATCAGGATGCGCTATGTGGAAATCGACGGCCAGCTTCGGAAGGTTATGGTCGTGATCAAGATGCGCGGCGGCAATCATAGCAAAGACATCCGCGAGTATGTCATCACGGACAAGGGCGTGGTCGTCATCCAGCCGCGATCCACGGACTACAACGGACTGACCACAGGAATTCCCACGCGAACCGGGCCGAGCCCGCCGCAAAAAACCGAAGCCTCTCCGGAGCCGAAGGCTAAGAAATAGAGGAATCGTGGCCGCGTGTAACTCAAGGGCCGGTCTCTACCGTGACCGGATGGCGATCTAGCTGCACCGACCTTCGACGAGGCCCGCATCCAGGCGCAGATCGAGCCTCCTTGGCCGCCCGTTCGATTCTCCGGCGCCGCGTCATGTTCTGGTGTAATGGTATTGGCGGGCGAGCACCTCGTCGGGCTGATGACCTAAATGACTGAAGCCACGCAGTTTCGTAAGAATACGGTCGCGGTGAACGAGGCGCTGATCCTCAGTTCGCTGCGCCAGCAAGAACTCGTCGATGTCACCGACGCGTTGAACTCCAAACTGCAACGCGAAATCACCGAGCGCAAGCTGGTGGAGGCGACGCTACACGAAAGCGAAGAACGCTATCGCGCCCTGTTCGAGATGGGGCCCGTGGCCATCTATTCCTGCCACGCCTCAGGCGTGATTCAGGATTTCAACCGCCGCGCCGCCGAACTGTGGGGGCGCGAGCCGGCATTAGCGGACAACAACGATCGGTTTTGTGGCTCGTACAAAATGTTCCGGCCGGATGGCCGCCATGTGCCCCATGAGCAGTGTCCCATGGCCGACGTGTTGAGCGGCGCGATACCGGAGGCGCGGGACGTGGAAGTCCACATCGAGCGGCCCGACGGCACGCGGATTGCCGCGCTCGTGAATATCCGTCCTGTGAAGAACCAGCGCGGAGAAATCACCGGGGCCATCAATAGCTTTGTCGACATCACCGAGCGCAAACATCATGAGGAACAGCAGGAGCTGCTCCTCAAGGAGATGGATCACCGGGTCAAGAACCTGTTTGCCATCGTCGGGGGAATGGTGACGTTGAGCGCCAGATCGGCGATCACACCCAAGGAACTGGCCGCGACCGTTCAAGGCCGGCTCGGCGCGCTCGCCAGCGCGCACCAGTTGATCAGGCCGGGGCATTCAGGCGCCGAGGCCACCAAGCCGGAAACCACCTTGGACGAACTGATCCGAAAGGTTCTCTCGCCTTATGCCGGTCCGGCAGGAACCGGCGACAGCATACGCACCGAGATCGACGGTCCGGAGATTGCGGTCGGCGCCGAGGCCGCCACAAACGTCGCGCTCGTCGTGCATGAGTTGGCGACGAACGCGGCCAAGTACGGCGCCCTCTCGGTCCCCGGCGGGCGCGTCCACATTTCGTGGGCGGTGGCCAAGGGGCGCCTCGCTCTCTCGTGGGAAGAGAAGGACGGACCCGTGATCGGGGGTCCGCCCGAGCGGGAGGGCTTCGGCAGCGTATTAGCCCGCAGAAGCGTCAGCGGCTGGCTCCGCGGCGACCTGAATTTCAACTGGAATCCTACCGGGTTGGTCGTTTTTGTTTCGGCGGACTTGGAACGCTTGGCCCTTTGAGGGCTTACCCTTATCCAACATTCCCGAACCTCGCGCCGGGGCAACTTCATTGCTGAACCACGTATCAGTCCTCGTGGCCGAGGATGAGTCCTTCATTGCCTTGGACTTGGCGCTCGCCGTGGAGGACGCCGGCGGAAAAGTCGTCGGTCCGGCCGCGAGTGGCGAGGAAACCCTGGCCTTGCTTGCGACTGGGACCGTAGGCGCCGCGATCCTGGACGTAAACCTGGTGGATGGGGACTGTTCGGCCGTGGTGGAGGTTCTCATGGGTCTCGACATCCCCTTCATAGTCCACACGGCGGTGGATCTCCCGCCGGCCCTGAAAGCGCGCTTTTCAGGGCTGATCGTCCAGACCAAGCCTTGCCCGGCGGCGAATCTGGTCGCGCAACTTGAGAGTTTGATCGCAGGCCTTGGGCGCGATGCCCCCCGGCCGCCGCCGTCGGCGCATGATCGAGGGCAGGCCCTCGCGCAGCCCTAGCCTCCCTGTCCAGCACGACGTGGGGTCGCTGCGCAACGACTGCATCGGCGCCTGCCTGCTCGACAAGGAGGATCCCACCAAGCTGCTGGCGCGCAGGGCGGCCCCCCTGCTGGAGCCGGACGAGCACACCCGCGACGGCTATGTGCCCAATGTTGTCTATAGCTGCGGCTCCTTGCTGCGGGAGCGCACGCTACTCTTGCCTTATGGCGTCGCGGACGCTGTCGCGCCCTTCGCCACGGTGGACGTCGATGGCCTCCTGGCCGGCATGACCTGAGACGCCATAGTCAAAGCCTAGGCGTTTGTGGTTTGCGTCCCGACTTTCCAGTGATCACGCTGAGAGGTCTTACCGTCGACCACAAACGCTATCGCTTCGAGAACAACGAACACCAGCCACTTTGTGGGATGACGCCATCGACTATCTTGCAGGTTCCGGCGCCCTGGCGGCTATCGCCCGGGATAAAGGACGTGCAGGCGCCGCAGTGCTGGTCGCCGTGCGGGGTGAACTGGTAGCCGACGTCCGCCTTTGGCGTCTTGCCGGCGGCGCGGGCCGACGAGGTGGCGAAGGCCGCCAAGGCGGGCGCGGCGACGATCGCCAGCCCGGCGCGCTGCAGCCATCGGCGGCGGGTGGATTCGGTCTCGGATGGGGTCATGGTCTGCTCCGACGACAGGCCCGGCCGGCGCAGGGGGAAAGCGCCGGCCGGACCACGAACTATTTCGTGACGACCGCCCGCTGCATCGGCGCGAGCTTGGCCAAAAGCCGGTTCTGGGCCGGGAAACTGACCCGTTCCTTGTCCATCGCCAGCTGCAGGTCTTCGGCAAGGGCGTTGAAGTCCAAGTTTTTCAGATCCATGCCCGCGTGGGCGGTCTTCATGTCCTTGCCGGTATAGGTGCAGGGACCGCCGGTGAGGTAACAGACCTGAGCCTTCAGCTCGAACCTGAGGCGAACTAGGTTGGCGCCCTTGAACCGCTCGGAGATCCGGGGGTCGGTGGTGATCCGGCCGACGAAATCGTCGATGATCCGGTCGATTCCAGCCTGCTCGTGGAAGGCCTTGTAGACGCCATCGCCGGGGATGGCGTCGGCGCCGGCGGGATTGGCGGAAG
Organism: Caulobacteraceae bacterium; assembly: GCA_003164925.1. GTDB lineage: Bacteria > Pseudomonadota > Alphaproteobacteria > Caulobacterales > Caulobacteraceae > BOG-938. The sequence continues at coordinate 56,173 of PLRV01000059.1, read as the reverse complement.
GGGAAGTCCCCATCGGCGTAGGCGCCGACGTGGCCTCCTGCGCGCAGACCGAGCCGGCGGCGAACAGGGCGGCGCCGCAGAGCAGGGCGGCGGCGAAGCGAAGGGAGCGGGAGGCGGACATGGCCGAGGTCCTTTTTACGGGGGGCACGGCTAGAAGCCGGCCTGGAGCGAGACGTAGACGCCGCGCTGATTGTTGAAGGTGGCGATCGAGCCGAGGTCGGCGTAGGCGATGGTCGCCGACAGATGCTTGTTGATCGCATAGGCCGCAAAGACGTCGTACCAGTCGTCCTCCTTGGCGAAGCCCAGGTTGTTCGGCTTGGTGCGCACCTCGGCGCCCACGACGATTTGGCGCGTCACCAGATAGCCGACCGAGCCTTCGAACTCGGGATGGTAGTTGTCGTCGCGTGCGCTGCCGAACCCCAGCAGGCCGGTCTGGTTGGCCTTGGTGAATCGCAAGGTCGTGTCGACCACCAGGGACTCGTTCAGGAATACCTTGGTCGCGGCGATGTAGTAGTCGACCCCGTCCGCCTCCTTGGCGCCGACTGCATGGACAATCGCGTCCTGCTCGTTGTGCTTGTACTGCATACCGACCGCGATCTGCGGGATCAGGCTGTCCTGGTTATAGACCGCGTCGCCCAGCACCTTGACCTTCGCGCCTAACACGTCTTGATCGAAGGTGAAGTTCTTGCCGATTCCGAGCTTTGCGCCGGTCGAACCGGTATCGAATTCCTCTCGCGCGTAGGACAGCTCGACCCGGTCGAACAGACCCACCGCTGCGCCGTAGTCCTGCAGGGTGTAGCTGGGCAGGTTGACGTAAGTGGCGTGAACGTTGCCGCCAACCGCGTCCTTCGTGCCATAGCCGCTGATGACGGCCCAGGTCGCCAGTCCGCCGCCCGCTGCGCCTTCGATATTGCTGACGCCCTGCGTCAGCAGCAGCCGGCCGCTATCTACGTAGGGAACGGTCGGTGCGGCGTCGTCGGCCCAGGCGGCGCTCGCCATCGCCAGTCCCGCCGCCATGGCGGAGATGGATACTGCAGTCTTGATAGGTCGCATCGCGCCCCCCAGTTGAGTTTCAGTGGAAAATGAAAAGGGCCGGCGCATGTGGCGCCGGCCCCTTGTGATCACGGAAGAAGGACGGTGTTGACGACGTGGATGACGCCGTTGGACTGCATCACATCGCCGATGGTGATCCGGGCGACATCCCCCTTGGCGTCGGTGACATCGAGATGGCCGTGGGCGCGGGTGACGATCAGCGGCTCGCCTTCCACGGTCGTGAGCGAGGTCTTGCCGCCGCCCTCACGCACCATGCGGGTCAGGTCCATGGCGGTCAGCCGCCCAGGCACGACGTGGTAGGTCAGCACCGCCGTCAGCTTGGGCTTGTTGTCCGGTTGCAACAGCGTGTCCACCGTGCCCGCTGGCAGCTTGACGAAGGCTTCGTTGGTGGGGGCGAAGACCGTGAATGGGCCTGGGCCTTCAAGCGTTTCCACAAGGCCGGCTGCCTTTACGGCGGCCACCAGGGTGGTGTGGTCCTTGGAGTTGACGGCGTTCTCGATGATGTTCTTCGACGGATACATGGCCGCGCCGCCGACCATGGGATCGCCTCCCATAGACATGTCCGCTAGCGCCGCTGTTGAAGCGCCAGCGCCTAAAGCGAGAGCAAACATCGCCGTAGCGATGGTCCGGGGTGTGTTGGAGCGCATGGGAGTTAGTCCAATTCTGCCGCCTCCGAGCATGGAGGACTGAAGCAGCTACGGGACGCCCCCGGGGGCGGATGCAGAGCCCCGGATTATTATTTTGGCCCTGACCAAGTCCAAGCCAGTTTGCCGAACGTAAGAACGCGGAGAAAACGACGGCTGGGTGGGCTAAAATGGAACTGGAGCGCCGGCGACAAGCGCTTTCCGATGCCCTGCAACGAGTCGGTCAAGGCGACGCCGCCGCGCTGAAAGACGTCTATGACCGGACATCCGCGAAGCTTTTTGGCGTCTGCCTGCGTATCTTGGGCGAACCCAGCGAGAGCGAAGACGTGCTTCAGGAAGTCTATGTAACAGTTTGGCGCCGCGCGGGCGGTTTTGACCCCGCCCGCGCCAGCCCGATCACCTGGCTGGCGGCCATCGCGCGCAACCGGTCGATCGATCGCGCCCGCGCGGCGCACCCCGAGCGCTACCGGCCGATCGAACAGGGCCTGGCGGTCGCAGACGCCGCGCCGTCGGCTCAGGTCAACCTGGAAAACGAAGAAGACCGCCAGCGCCTGGCCCACTGCCTCGGCGGTCTGGACGAGCCGCAGCAGAGCGCGATCAAGAGCGCCTTTCTCGACGGGTGCACCTATGAGGCGTTGGCCAGGGAGGCGGGGGTGCCATTGGGAACAATGAAAAGCTGGATTCGGCGTGCATTGCTAAAATTGCGAGTATGTCTTGAGCGATGACCGATCAGGGTCCCGACATCAGCGGCTCCAAGGGCCCAGGCGAAGATGAGGTCGACTTAGCAGCGGCCGAATACGTTCTCGGCCTCACCGAAGGCGACGCACGATCAATCGCCAGAGAGCGTGCAAGCGCCGACCCCGCATTCGCTGCCAGGATCGACGCCTGGGAGCAACGATTCTCGCCCTTGACTGGCGATGTTGGAGAGGTCACGCCACCCGACACGGTTTGGGAGCGTATCGCCGGGTCGATCATCGCCCCGTCCAACGTTGTCGCCCTCCCCAATCGTCCCCGTTGGATGAATAGTCTGACGGTCTGGCGCGCGACCGCGGCCCTGTCGACGCTCGCCGCCGCCTGCCTCGCCATCGTCCTGATCCTCCCGACCAAGCCGTCCGCGCCTCACGCTCAACAAATCGCGACCCTTACCGCCCCCGACGGCAGGCCGCTCTACGTCGCCACCCTTGATCCCGCGCAGAACGCCGTTACCGTCATTCCTGTTGGACAGGTGGCCGCGTCAGGCCGCTCGCCGGAACTTTGGATTATTCCTGCTGGCGGCAGGCCACGCCCGATTGGGCTGTTGCGGGTCGTAAGCGCTAAGCTGCCCGCGACAGCCGCCGTTCTTAGCGACTCCAGGGTCAGGGCAATCCTTGCGGTATCGCTTGAGCCGCGAGGTGGTTCAACTACCGGCGCGCCAACGGGACCCGTGATCGCCGCGGGAACGCTTCGGCCTCTCTAGCTGTGAGCGGTCAGAGCCGCCGCGCCGTTCCGTAGCTCCGCTGGCCGGCGCCTTAATCGTCGTCCATCTTGAGCGCGGCGATGAAGGCTTCCTGCGGAATCTCCACCTTGCCGAACTGGCGCATGCGCTTCTTGCCTTCCTTCTGCTTGTCCAGCAGCTTGCGCTTGCGGCTGGCGTCGCCGCCGTAGCACTTGGCCGTCACGTCCTTGCGCAGGGCCCGCACCGTCTCGCGGGCGATGATCTTGCCGCCCAGGGCCGCCTGGATCGGGATGACGAACAGGTGCGGCGGGATCAGCTCCTTCATCTTCTCCACCATGGACCGGCCGCGGCTTTCGGCGCGGGTGCGGTGGACCAGCATGGACAGGGCGTCGACCGGTTCGGCGTTGACCAGGATCTGCATCTTGACCAGGTCGCCCACCCGGTAGTCCTCGATCTGATAGTCGAAGGAGGCGTAGCCCTTGGAGATGGACTTCAGCCGGTCGTAGAAATCGAACACCACCTCGTTCAGCGGCAGGTCGTAGACTACCATGGCGCGGCTGCCGACGTAGCTCAGCTCCCGCTGATTGCCCCGCCGGTCCTGGCACAGCTTGATCACGGCGCCCAGATAGTCGTCCGGGGTGAAGATGGTGGCCTTGATCCACGGCTCGGCGATGGTGTCGATCTTCACCGGGTCGGGCATGTCGGCCGGGTTGTGCAGCTCGATCTCTTGGCCCGAGGTCAGCTTGATCTTGTAGACCACCGACGGGGCGGTCGCGATCAGGTCCAGGTCGAACTCGCGGCTCAGGCGCTCCTGCACGATCTCCAGGTGCAGCAGGCCCAGGAAGCCGCAGCGGAAGCCGAAGCCCAGGGCGGCGCTGGTTTCCATCTCATAGGTGAAGGAGGCGTCGTTCAGCCGCAGACGGCCGACCGCGGCGCGCAGGTCCTCGAAGTCGGCGGCGTCCACCGGGAACAGGCCGCAGAACACCACCGGCTGCACTTCCTTGAAGCCTCGGAGAGGCTCGGTGGTCGGCTTGCGCTCATCGGTGATGGTGGCGCCCACGGCGGCGTCGGCCACTTCCTTGATGGCGGCGGTGAAGAAGCCGATCTCGCCGGGCCCCAGGCTGTCCACGTCGGAGGCTTTGGGCTTGAACACGCCCAGCTTCTCGACGCGGTAGGTGGCGCCGGTCTGCATCATCTTGACCTGCTGGCCCAGCTTCAGCCGCCCGTCGAACACCCGCACCAGCACCACCACGCCCAGGTAGGCGTCATACCAGGCGTCGACCAGCAGGGCCTTGAGCGGCGCCGCTTCGTCGCCCTTGGGCGGGGGCAGGCGGGTGACGATGGCCTCCAGCACGTCATGGATGCCCAGGCCGGTCTTGGCCGAGGCCAGCACGGCGTCCGAGGCGTCGATGCCGATCACGTCCTCGATCTGCGCGCGTATCCGCTCGGGCTCGGCGGCCGGCAGGTCGACCTTGTTCAGGACCGGCACGATCTCATGGTTGTTGTCGATGGCCTGATAGACGTTGGCCAGGGTCTGGGCCTCCACGCCTTGAGAGGCGTCCACCACCAGGATCGAGCCCTCGCAGGCGGCCAGGGAGCGGGACACCTCATAGGCGAAGTCCACGTGGCCGGGGGTGTCCATCAGGTTCAGGATATAGTCCTGCCCGTCGTCGGCGCGGTACTGCAGGCGCACGGTCTGGGCCTTGATGGTGATGCCGCGCTCGCGCTCGATCTCCATGCTGTCGAGCACCTGCTCCTTCATCTCGCGCGCGGTCAGCCCGCCGGTCTCCTGGATCAGCCGGTCTGACAGGGTCGATTTGCCGTGGTCGATGTGCGCCACGATCGAGAAGTTTCGGATTCGCTCGAGCGGAGTAGTCATGGCGCGTGCCTCTAGCACATTCGCGCTCTATCGCGAGGCCTCCTTGCCTGTGACGCCGGAGTTGGAGCCGCAGGGGCGAGGATTGGGGCTTCATGCCTACGGCCGAACCGCGCTAGAAGCGGCGCATCCGTTTAGGATCGAGGAGACCGTCTATGGCCATTTCCATGCACCAAACCGTCGCGCCGGCGCTCATTCAAAGCCTGAAGGGCCTGATGATCGTGCTCGACAAGGCGGAAGCCTACGCCAAGGCGCGCAAAGTGGACGAACAGGTGCTGCTGCAGGCGCGCATCTTCCCCGATATGTATCCCTTCGTGCGGCAATGCCAGATCGTCTCCGATAACGCCAAGGGCGCCATGGCGCGCCTGGCCGGTCAGACGCCGCCGTCCTATGAGGACACCGAGGCCAGCTTCGAAGCGCTGCGTGAGCGCTTGGCCAAGACCATCGCCTATATCGAGACTTTCAAACCCGAACAGATCGACGGTTCCGAAGAGCGCGATATCGTCTTGAAGTTTCCGAATGGCGAGCTCGCGTTCAAGGGCCAAGCCTATGTGACGAATTTCGTTTTGCCCAACCTCTTCTTCCACGCGGCCACAGCCTACAATCTGATGCGCCAGGCGGGTGTCGACCTGACCAAAGGCGACTTCCTGGGCCGCGCCTAAGGCGCTGCTGCGACCCATGGCGGATCCGCGCCTCTTCGTCGACGCCGACGCCTGTCCGGTGAAGGAGGAGACCTACAAGGTGGCGCGCCGCTATGGCCTCAAGGTCTATGTGGTGGCCAACGCCTTCATCATGACCCCGCGCGAGCCCCTGATCGAGCGGGTGATCGTGGACGCCGGACCGGACGTGGCCGACGACTGGATCGCCGATAACGCCGCGGCGGGCGACATCGTGATCACCGCCGACATCCCCCTGGCCCAGCGCGCCCTGGCCAAGGGGGCCATCGTGCTCGGGCCGCGCGGCAAGGCCTTCACCGTAGATTCCATCGGCTCAGCCCTGGCCGGACGGGCCATCGGCGAGCACCTGCGCTCGGTGGGCCAGATCACATCCGGTCCGCCGCCGTTTCAGGCGACCGACCGTTCGCGTTTCGCGTCGGCGCTGGACGAGGCCGTGCATCGCGCTCGCCGTCTGCGGCGTTGAGGCTTTACGGTTAATCGCCAATTAAGGGGGCTTGACCAAAACTGCACTCGGGAGGGCGTTGTCGAGCCCCCCAAGGAGAGTTGTCATGGACCGCCGCGTGCTTCTGGCCTCAGGATTGAGCCTCATCGCCCAACAGGCGCTGGCGCAGGACGCGCCGCCGCCCCCCGATCACGGACCGTCCTACCCCGCCAGCACGCCCGCGGAGTCCTATTCGCGGGACGAGATCGTCAATTCCGCGTCGAACTTCTTCGGCGTCACGGCGGAGGCGGCCGGGGCGGTGATCGAGAAGGCCTTTCACGACAACGGGCGGCCCACCGGCTATATCGCCGGCGAAGAAGGCGCTGTGGCGCTCACCATCGGCCTGCGCTACGGCAAGGGTCTGCTCTACATGAAGAACCGGCAGCCCCAGACCGTCTACTGGCAGGGTCCGTCCATCGGCTGGGACGTGGGCGGCAACGCGGCGCGGGTATTCACCCTATGCTACGGCATTCAGGAGCCTGACCAGATCTACCAGCGCTTCCCCGGCGTGGAGGGCTCGGCCTATGTGGTGGGCGGCCTGGGCGTGAATTACCAAAAGGCCGACATCATCACCCTGGCGCCGATCCGCGCCGGCCTGGGCCTGAGGCTCGGCGCCAACGTCGGCTACCTGGCCTACACCCGCACGCGGCATCTCCTGCCGTTTTAGAATTCAGCCACGAAGCCCGCGAAGGACACTAAGAGGACAGCGCTTCCTTTGTGTTCTTCGTGACCTTCGTGGTTCCTATATCTAGCTCCGCAGTTTCGCTCCGAGCTTCTCCGCCGCCGCGACGATCTTGGCCGACAGGGCCTCGATGTCCTTGTCGGCGAGGGTCTGCTCCACCGGCTGAATCTGCGCTTCGATGGCTAAGGATTTAAAGCCTTCCGGCACGCCCTGGCCCTGGTACAGGTCGAACACCCTGGCCGAAGCGATCAACGCCTTGTCCGCGCCCTGCACGGCGCGCACGAGGTCGCCGGCGGCCAAGGTTTCCGGCGCCAGGAAGGCGAAGTCGCGCCACAGGGGCATCAGCGGCGAAGCCTTCAGGAGTGGCCGCGTCTTGGTCGCCTTGCGCTTGGGCTCGGGAATGGCCTCCAGCCACAGCTCAAAGCCATAGACCGGCCCTTCCACATCCAGGGCCTGCAGCACGGCGGGGTGGATGGCGCCGAACTCCGCCATCACCGCCTTGGGGCCAAGCTGTAGGCGCGCGGATTGGCCCGGATGCCACCAGGCACCGGCCTGACCCTGGGCGATCTGCAGGGACGCGGCGGGGGCGCCTAGTTCTTCCAGCAGGGCTAGGAGTTCGCCCTTGATGGCATGGACGTCCTGACCGGTGTCGGCATGGTCCCAGCGGCGGGGCCGGTGCGGGGCCAGGATGGCGGCCACGGCGGTGCGCTGATCGCCGGGCGCATCGCCCGCGAACACCGGTCCGATTTCGAACAGCGCGACATCCGGGAACCCCCGCCTCGCATTGCGGCCGGCCGCCTGGATCAGATTGGGCAGGATCGAGGGGCGCATGCAGTCCAGATCCGAGGCGATCGGATTGGCCAGCACGACCGCTTCTGGGCCCCCGCCGAACAGGGTCGCGATCTTCTTCGCGGTGAAGGACCAGGTGACGGCTTCCGCGTAGCCGGCCGCCGCCAGGGCCCGCCGCGCGATGCGCGCGCGGGCCTGACGCGGGGTCAGCACGCCGCCGACGGGACGGGGAGCCTCGGGTAGGGGCGTGGAGGGCAGGGCGGCGAACCCGGCGATGCGGGCGACCTCTTCCACCAGGTCCGCCTTGCCGTCCACGTCGCGCCGCCAGGTGGGCGGAACGACCGTGACGGTCGGCCCATGGCCTTCGATGAGGAAACCAAGCTTGTGCAGGATGTCCAGCACCCGATCACGCTCGATGCTCATACCGCTCAGGCGATGCACATAGGCCGGATCGAAGGCGATGGGCGCGGGGGATGGAGGCGCCGTTCCGGCAACCGTCACGTCGGAGGCCTCGCCGCCGCACAGGTCCAGGATCAGGCGTGTGGCCAGCTCCAGGCCGTCCTCGACGAAGCCCGGATCCACGCCGCGGGCGAAACGGTAGGCGGCGTCCGAGCTGATGCCCGTGGCCCGCGCGGTCTGAGCTGTGAGGATCGGGTCGAACCAGGCGCTTTCGAGGAACACTTCGGTCGTGGCGTCGGAGCAGCCGGTGCTTTCCCCGCCCATGACCCCGCCCAGGCCGATGGGCCGCTCGCCGTCGGCGTCGGCGATGACGCACATCTGCGGCCCAATGGCGTAGGTCTTGCCGTCCAGGGCGATCAGGTGTTCGGGCGCATTGTGTTCGCCGTGGTGGCCCAGCCGCGCTTCGATCACGTCGCCTGAAAGCAGGGCGCGGTCATAGACGTGCAGAGGCCGGCAGCGGTCGTAGGAGATGAGATTGGTCACGTCCACCAGGGCGTTGATCGGACGCAGGCCTACGGCCTTCAGCTGGGCTTGCAGCCAGTCCGGCGAGGGGCCGTTCTTCACGCCGCGGACCAGCCGGCCGGCGAACATCGGGCAGGCGTCCCCGGCCTTGATGCGGATGGTGATTGGGCATGAGAATTCGCCCTTAACCGGCGCTACCGTCATGTCTTTCAGGCGGCCAACGCCGGCAGCGGCCAGGTCACGGGCGATGCCGGCCACGCCCAGCCAGTCGGGCCGATTGGGGGTCACCTCGAAGTCGATCACCGCTTCCAGGCCTAGCGCCTTGGTGGCTGAAATACCTACCTGAAGATCTTCCGACAACTCCATGATGCCATTGGATTCCTCCGCCACTTCCAATTCGGCGGCCGAGCACAGCATGCCGTTGGAGACGACGCCGCGGACGGGCTTTTCCACCAGGGTCACGCCCAGGCCCGGCACATAGGCGCCGATGGGGGCGTAGATGGTCACCAGGCCCGCGCGCGCGTTGGGAGCGCCGCAGACGATCTCCTTGACGCCATCCACCGTATCCACCTGACAGACCCGCAGGCGGTCGGCGTTGGGGTGCTGCACGGCGTCCACGATCTTGGCCACGGTGAAGGCGGCCAGCTTTTTCGCGGGGTCCTCGACGTGCTCGACCTCCAGGCCCGCCATGGTCATGGCGTCGACGATCTGGGCGACCGAGGCGTCGGTCTCCAGGTGCTCCTTGAGCCAGGACAGGGTGAATTTCATCAGCTGAGCCCCGAGGCCGGATTGGGCGCCGCGAAGGCGGAGAAGCCGTAATGCTGCAGCCAGCGGGTGTCGGCGGCGAACATGTCGCGCAGATCGGGCACGCCGTACTTGAGCATGGCCAGGCGGTCCACGCCGAAGCCGAAGGCGAAGCCCTGCCACTCGTCCGGGTCCAGGCCGCAGTTTCTCAGCACATTGGGATGCACCATCCCACAGCCCAGGATCTCCAGCCAATCGGAGCCCTGGCCGATCTTCAGCCCGCCGCCCGAACGGTCGCAGCCCACGTCCATCTCCGCCGATGGCTCGGTGAAGGGGAAGTGGTGCGGACGAAAGCGGGTGGTCACTGCGTCGGTCTCGAAATAACGCGCGAGCACGGTTTCCAAGGTCCACTTCAAATGGCCCATGTGCGTGTCGCGGTCGATCACCAGGCCCTCGATCTGATGGAACATGGGCGTGTGGGTCTGGTCGCTGTCCTTGCGGTAGGTGCGGCCGGGGGCGACGATGCGGATGGGCGGGGATTGGCTCATCATGGTGCGCACCTGCACGGGGCTGGTGTGGGTGCGCAGGACCTTGCGCGTCCCGTCCGGGCCCTCCTGCAGGAAGAAGGTGTCGTGCATGTCGCGCGCCGGGTGCTTGGGCGGAAAGTTCAGCGCGGTGAAGTTGTGGAAGTCGTCCTCGATGTCCGGTCCCTCGGCCACGGCGAATCCCAGCTCGGCAAAGATGCAGATCAGCTCGTCGAAGGCCTGCATGGTGGGGTGCACCTGGCCCTTGCGGCGCGGCGGGGCGGGCAAGGTCAGGTCCAGCCGCTCGGCGGCCAGCTTGCCTTCCAGGGCTTGGCCCTCCAGCACCGCCTTACGTTCGGCGATCAGGCCCTGGATCTTGTCGCGCAGGCCATTGATGGCCGGGCCAGCGGTCTTGCGCTCGTCCGGGCTCATCGCGCCCAGGGACTTCAAGAGGTTGGAGATGGAGCCGGTCTTGCCCAGGGCCGCCACGCGCACCGCATCAAGTGCCGCGAGGTCGATCGCGCCGGTCACGGCGGCGGTCAGTTGGGCTTCGAGGGATGTCAGGTCGGTCATGGGAATCCAGGAATCAGCAAAAAGCCCCCCAGCACCGGGCTGGAGGGCTCTTTTAAGCAGGCGGGTTCAGGAACCCAATGCTTTTAAGCCAGCGCGGCGCGAACCTTGTCGGCGATGGCCTTGAACGCGGCCGGGTCGGCGCCCGCGACATCGGCCAGAACCTTGCGGTCCATGTCGATGCCGGCCAGGTCCAGGCCGTGGACGAACTGCGAGTAGGTGAAGCCTTCCAGGCGCGCCGCGGCGTTAATGCGCTGGATCCACAGGGCGCGGAACATGCGCTTGCGCACCTTGCGGTCGCGGTAGGCGTACTGGCCGGCCTTGTCCACCGCGGCCTTGGCGGCGCGGATGGTGTTCTTGCGGCGACCGTAGAAGCCCTTGGCCTGTTCCAGGACCTTCTTGTGTTTGGCGTGGGCGGTGACGCCCCGTTTGACGCGAGCCATGTCAGTATCTCTTCAAGATCGGGGTGTCAGAGGCCGTACGGAAGGTAGTTTTTGATCACCACCTTGGCGTCGGAAGCATTCAGCACCTTGGTGCCGCGCTGCTGGCGGATGTACTTGCCGTTGTGGCTGATCAGCCGGTGCCGCTTACCCGCCACGCCCGCCTTGATCAGGCCGGACGCGGTCATCTTGAAGCGCTTTTTGGCGCCCGATTTCGTCTTCAGTTTGGGCATTTTGCTGCGGTCCCGAAGAACCGTCCTCTAGATAGCATTTCGAGCCGCCATGGCATGCCTTTGGCCAGGCGGCTCCGCGAAGGGGCGTGCAATAGGGGAATTGGGGCGGAAAAGCAAGGCGTCCGCGGTCTGGCTTCAGCCGATCTGGTTCAGCGGGTCGCCCGCTTTGAGCGCCAATGGGGCCGCGCCGCCCCGCCGCTTGGCCGCGCCCTCGGCCTGCCAAGCCAGCAGGATGGCGGGGGCGACCAGCAGGGCGGCGGCGTAGAGCGGCGCATCGGCGCCGACGAGGGAGAACAGGGCGCCGCCGGCGATGGGGCCGACGACCCGCGCAAAGGCGCCCAAGGCTGTATTCAGGCCGAGCATAGCTCCCTGGCAATGATCCGGGGTCGATCGCGAGATCAGCGCCGTCACGTTGGGCAGGGCCAGGGCTTGGCCGAACACGGTCAGGGCCAGCAGGAGCACCGTGCGCGGCATGCCCTGGCCGAGGGGCTGGGCGGCCAGGGTCAGGGTGATGATGGCCAATCCGCCCGCCAGGGTCGCCGCCTCGCCGAAGCGGCGGGTGATGCGTCCGGTTAGAAAGCCTTGGGCGAGGGTGGCGGTGAGCGCCACGAATACGAAGCAGATCGACAGTTTCTGCGGTCCCCAGCCATAGCGATGCTGGGTCCACAGGCCGAAGGTGGACTCCGCCGCGGCGAAGGCGGCGGTGTAGAGCAGGGTGACCACCAAGGCCCGCGCCAGCACCGGATGGCTCAGCGCCCGCCGGGCCACGCCGACGTTGACGCTTGGGCCCAAGCGAACCCGCGCGCAGGATTCCCGCACAAACAGGAAGGCGCCCAAGCTGGCGGCCAGCGACAGGGCCCCGGCCACCAGCAGGGGCAGGCGATAACCGGCGAGGCCCAGGTCCGGCCGGGCCAGCAAACCGCCCAGGGCCGGGCCCGCGACGAAGCCCAGGGCGAAGGCCGCGCCCAAGAGGCCGATACGGCTGGCGCGCTGCTGGGGCGGGGTGATGTCGGCGATGTAGCCTTGAATGGTCGAGAGGTTGCCCGTGGTCAGGCCCATGACCAGGCGGATCAGCAGCACCGCCCAGATGCTCGGGGCAAAGGCCAGGGCGATGAATCCGAGGCCGCTGGCGGCGATGGTGCCCAGCAGGATGGGCCGCCGGCCGATCCGGTCCGACAGGCGCCCCCACACCGGCTCGGCTACAAAGTTACCCAGGGAAAAGGCGGCGAACACCCAGGTCACCAGCCATGCCGGGGCATGGAACGCCCGGGCGTAGAAGGGAAGGATCGGCAGGAGCACGCCAAATCCCGCCAGATTGACGAACACCACGGCCAGCAGGATGGCCATGGCGACCTTGCCCTGCGCCATCGGGCCGGAAGGATTGGCCCTCGTCATGCCGTGATCCCTGGTCTTTTCACCCGCTTATCCGGCGAAAGGCGAGCGCGCCTGCCCGACCCGGACTAGCGCGGAGCCAGGATCATGATCATCTGCCGGCCTTCCATGCGCGGCTCGTACTCGACCTTGGCCACCGGCTCGAAGTCGGTCTTGACCTGCTGCAGCAGCTTCATGCCCAGTTCCGGGTGGGCCATCTCGCGGCCACGGAAGCGCAAGGTTACCTTGACCTTGTCGCCTTCCTCGAAGAACCGGTGCATGGCCTTAGCCTTCACCTCGTAATCGTGGATGTCGATGTTGGGACGCAGCTTGATTTCTTTAATTTCTACGGTCTTCTGGCGCTTGCGCGCCTCATTCTTCTTTTTCTGTTCCTGGAATTTGTACTTGCCGTAGTCCAGGATTTTGCAGACCGGCGGGTCGGAATTTGGAGATACTTCGACCAGATCGAGCCCGACTTCCTCCGCCGCTTCCAATGCCGACGATGTGGGCATGACCCCCTGCTTTTCGCCGTTGTGGTCGATCAGCAGGACTCGGGGAACGCGGATTTCATCATTGATTCGGGGACCGTCCTTGGACGGGGGCGCGGGCATGGGGCGGCGAATAGGGTATCTCCATAGACGTTGACACGCGCGCGCTCCCTTCGGCCGAAGCAGAGCGCTGCTCAAACCGATATATGACCAGGGACGGGCTTCTATCAAGCGCGGTTGAGCAGTCCTTGACAGGCTTAGCGCAGTTCGTCCCCTAAAATATCAGTCAGGCCGTCTCGCGGATGCGGCCGCGAGCATCGAGAGATAGACCTCGATCGTCGCCTCGGTCATGGCCTGGACCGAGTAGAGGCGGCGCGCGCGCGTCATGGCGGCGGCGCCCATGGCCGCCAACCGCTCCGGTCCTGCCTGTACCGCTTCGGCCATCGCTTGGACCCAGGCTTCAACATTGCCTGGCGCGGCCAGCCAGCCCGTTTCTCCCGGGACGACGGTCTCGCAGGCGGCCCCATGGGCGGCGGCGATCACGGGCCGGCCCATGGCTTGAGGCTCTACGGCGGTTCGGCCGAACGCCTCCGGCTCCAGCGACGGCGCCAGGGCCACATCGGCGAGCAGATAGGCGGCCGGCATGTCCGAGCAGGCGCCGACCAGCCTGACCCGATCCTGCAGGTCCAGCACTCGCACCGCCGCTTCCAACTCGGCCGGATACTCGACCCTGCCCTGGGCGTCGCCGACCAGGATCAGGAGGGCGTCGATCCCGCGGTCGCGCAGCTTGGCCAGGGCCTCGATCGCCAGGCGCTGACCCTTCCACCGGGTGAGCCGTCCCGCCAGAATGAACGTGGGGCGTCGATCCCGCTCGTGCAGTCCCCAGCGCACGCGCAGGGCCTCGAGCCGCGCCTCGTCGATCGCGTCCGGCTCGAACCGCTCCAGATCCACCCCCCGGGGGATGACGATCACCTTGGCGGGGTCGATCCGGTGCTGGCCCAGCAGGTGGTCGCGCGTGAAGGCGGAATTGGCGATCACCCGGTCGCCGCGGGTCATCACGCCGTTATACCAGCGCTTGGGCGCGGACTTGGCGTTGTAGACGCCGTGGTAGGTCGCCAGCACCGGAACGCCAGCGCGGCGAGCCGCCCACAGGGCGCTGAACGCCGGCGCGCGTGAGCGCACATGCACGATGCTGACGCCTTCCTTGCGGATCAGCCGGGCCAGATCTCGGCCGTTGGCGATGAGGGTCAGGGGGTTTTTGGAATTCACCGGCAGGGCTGCGAACCGCGAGCCAGCGCTGATCAAGGCTTCGGTCATGCGTCCGCCGGAGGAGGCGACAATCGACCTTCCGCCGGCCCGGACGACCGCGGCGCCGACATCCAGCGTCGTCTGCTCCGCGCCGCCGATATCCAGGCTCGGCACGATCTGCAGCAGGGTGAAATTGGGAGGCAGAACGCTCAATCCGGTTTCCGGCAAGGCTGGGGGCGGTCTAGGCTTCGTACTCAATCAGCTTGGGCCGGAGGTCAAACGCTGATTCGACAATTCTGGGAGGTGACCCGGATGTTGAAGCGCAAACAGACCTTTTGGTTGTCGGATGCGAAAGCCGGAACCGCATCGCCTCATGGCGAATGTCGGCCCCGCCTTGGCGTTACCGCATCGCATGGTCAATCAGGCGGCCTATGTCGCCATCGTGCCGAAAGCCTAGGCTATCGGCGATCGACGTTACCAGCGCGGGTTGACGCGCGAACTGTTTGTCCAGCGCATCGTCGGGCCTGTAGGCGACCCGGCTTGAGCTTTCCGGAAACCGGGCCGCGAGGGCGACGACGAGCGCCTCAATCGGCACACGCTGAGCGGGCAGAGTGAAGGCGCGTCTCGGTCCAAGGGCGCCAGCCGGGACACGAAGGGCGTGGAGAAAGGCTTCGACACAGGCCGGCGTCGATATCAGCCATGTCGCGCCATCGGGCGATACCGGCAACGTGATGTTGCGCCCCGCCGCATAGTCGTAGAACAAGGTGTTCAAGAAGGCGGCCTTTTGTCGAGCGTCGGCATCGCGCCGAGCAACGACCCCAGGCAATCTGATGGCGAGGCCGTCGATCCAGCCGCGCGCGCTGAATTGCTCGAGCACGATCTCCATCATCCGCTTTTGCGCGCCATAGTTCATCGTCGGAAACGGCGGCGTATCGTCGTCCACCAGCGGCGGCAGGTCGGGACCGAAAACGGCTATTGAACTCGCGAAAACGAGCCGTGGGGGAAGGTCCGGGTTGCGAATAGCCTCGAAGAGATTCAGCGTCGCGTCGACATTGATCCGCCGCCCTAGGGCATAGTCGGCCTCAGCCGCGCCTCCCAGCACGCCGGCGAGATGCAGGACAATATCCGCTCGCCCATCCAGGGCCTGGGCGAGCACCTCAGGGGTGGAAATATCGCCCTCGATCCGGCGAACGCGGGGATTGTTGGGCAGGCCAGGAAGGCGCAGGTCCACAAGCGTCAGCCGACAATCGCGGAAGTCCGGGGCGGCGAGAATGGCCTCGGCCAACCGGCTGCCGATGAACCCGCCCGCGCCTGTCAGCAGGACGTGGCGGCCGCCCTTCACGGGTGAACCTCTTCGAGTATGCGGCCGTTGACCACGACCGGCGCCGCCTCAATGAGGACGAACGCGATACGGCATGTCGTTTGCAGCGATGGATTGCGCCACAGATGATTGGTGCCGCGCTGTACGACGATGTCGCCCGCCGCCAATGCGACGACCTCGCCGCCGTCCAGCTCCAGTTCCAGTTGGCCAGATAGGACGATGCCATAGTCGATGGAAAAGCTGCGGTGCATCGGCGAGGCGGCGCCCGGCGGCATGTCCACTATTCGGATGACCGACCCTCCCCGCAGGGTCAGGCCCGCCTCCTGCGCGCCGTCATCGCCACGGTTCAGGTCTGCGGGCACGCTCGGCGTGGTCCAGACGAGCTGGAAGTCGGCTGGACCGTTGGAAATGGGGCTAGGCGTGAGCCTATCGACGCTGCGGACGATCGAGCGACCCTGGTCATCGTGCGTGGTGACGATACGGAGGAAACTTTCAGGCATGGTGTCCTTCAGCGGCATTTTGGTCTTCGGTCAAGGGGACGTTGGAGATGGGCCTCAGCGGCTATGTTGCCTGGACAAGTGAGACGGCGCGCTCAGCAGGGCTGTCACGCTTCCTCGTCGGCCCAGGCGGCCATCAATGGAACGGGCGGCTCTTTCGGTGGATTCGGGAGAAGTCCGCAGTCAATCATGCGTGCAGTTGAGCAGGATGATCCGGGAATATGCGGGAAGCATCGAACGAACCGCCTGCAGCACCTAGATCTTGAACCTGAGACTTATAAAAATGCCATCAAAAACAGATGCTTGTAATTTCGGGTTGACTGACGACGTCAGATACTTGGCGCGCGAGGGGAGCGAAAGCCTAGCCTATCGTTGTGTGGGCGCAGACGGGCCAACCGTCGTCTGGCTTGGCGGTTTTCGTTCCGACATGACCGGAACCAAGGCGCAGGCGCTGTCGGACTGGGCGCGCGGCCGCGGCCGGGCCTTTGTGCGGTTTGACTACTTCGGCCATGGCGCGTCCTCGGGGGATTTTCGGGACGGGACCATTTCGCGCTGGCGCGCCGACGCCCTGGCGGTCGTCGACGAACTGACCCGAGGGCCGTTGATCCTGGTGGGCTCCTCCATGGGCGGCTGGCTGGCCTGCCTGGTTGCGGCGGCGCGGCCGGAGCGCTTGGGCGGCATGGTCCTGATCGCGCCCGCGGCGGATTTCACGGAGGCGCTGATGAAGCCGGCCCTGCCGCCGCAAGCGCTCAAGGCCTTGGAAACGGAGGGGGTGTGGACCGCGCCGGACGATTTCGGCGAAGGCGGCTATCCCATCACCCGCGCCCTGCTGGAGGACGGCGCCCGTTGGTCGGTTCTGCCCGGCCCCTTGCCGATCCACTGCCCGGTGCGGGTGCTGCAGGGCGGGCTTGACGCCTCAGTACCCTGGCCGCACGCCCTGGAGCTGGCCCAGGCCGTCGAGGGCCAGGACGTCGTGTTCAGCCTGATCCGCGACGGCGACCACCGCCTGTCGCGCCCGCAGGATATTAGGCGGCTGATCGCGGCGGCGGAGGAGCTTGGCGAGGGCTGAGAGTCTGGCGCTGGGCGCCGGCCGATGTGCACCCCGCCGCTGTCCGAAGGCGGCGCAGCGCCGGCCCGGATGCAGACGTTCCGAAGGTCGCCGTCGGGGGGGGCAGCGGT
Source organism: Caulobacteraceae bacterium (assembly GCA_003164925.1). Lineage (GTDB taxonomy): Bacteria > Pseudomonadota > Alphaproteobacteria > Caulobacterales > Caulobacteraceae > BOG-938. The sequence goes on along the minus strand of PLRV01000059.1, from coordinate 39,000 downwards.
CGCTGGCTTGAGCTAGTCTCGCAGTTCGATACTGTCGGACGGTCGGACGGTCTTTTGGAACGATTTGAGAGCAGCCGGCGACGCAGATGCACAAGCGAGTGGACATGGGCGCGCTATTGGCTTTGGCGCTCGCGGTGGTGGGTGTCGGAGGCTGGTGGGGGCATAACAACTCACCTGAGGCGCGGGCCTATGCGAACCACTCCGGGGTCGACGCAACGGCCGACTCCTATGGCGAGGATGTTGAAACCGCCGACTGCTCACATGATTGCAACGGACAAGAGGCGGGTTGGGCTTGGGCGCGTCAACACAGCATCGCCGGCTCTATCGATTGTCCGAACAACGCCAATCCGGCATTTCGTGAGGGGTGCCAAGCCTACGCCGACACTTACAACGCCGCTCACGATGCTGCTCTGAGCGACGTGGATGACGACTGAGGACGGCAGTCCCCGCATATCGTCACGTCGAGAAGCCAACGTTGTCAGCGTCTCACAAGGGGCGTTTCTCCCCCCCAGTCCCAGGCCATCAATCAGACGTTCGGCCCACATCGCGCCGGGGGTTCAGCAGGACCCAAATTCCGGTTTTCGACCGCTAGCCCTTGGGGCCGCTGACCTGGGCGATGTCGCATTTGGAGCGGCGGCCGTTGATCTCGCAGCGGTTGACCACCGCGCCGTTCTGATCGCGCACCTCCACGTCCCAGGTCTGGGTCCCGGTGCGCGTCAGGGTCATGAAGCCGAAGCCGTCCACCCACGAACTGAAGGCCTCGACAGCCGCGCCCGGCGCGACGGACGCGTCGGCGGGGAGGGTGGCGGGGATCGGCACAACGTCTTCCTGGGTTCCGGAAAAGCCGGCCACGAACTGGGTCGGGTGGGGGCTGGAGAAGCTGATTTGCTGCCAGACATGCACATGGCCTGACAGGGCCAACTGCACCGTTGGCGGGAAAAGCCAGGGATTGAGGGCGCCGAACGCCGATTGCAGGCCCTGGTTGCCAGGATCCAACACGGTCTGTTCGGTGGCCTTGGACACATGAGCGGCGAAGCCCAGCAGGGGGTGGTGGCTCGTCACGATGGTGTAGGGCTGCCGGGCGGCCAGGACCGCCATGTCGGCGTAGAGCTGGCGATAGTGGGCGGCTAGAGGATCGCTGGGCGCAATGGCCTCGGCGGAGGTGTCGGAGGTGTCCATCACGATGATCTGGGCGCCGTCGCCCAGGGGAACGGCGTAGGGCGGGCTGAAATCGCCGGTGTCGTCGTTAGCCGCGTCGTTGCAATCGCGCCCGGGCGACAGGGGGCGTGGATCGACGAAGCGCCACCAGCCCTGGCCGGCGCGGTTGCAGCTCTCGTGATTGCCGCGCACCGCAACCCACGGCGCGGCGGCCAGTAGCGCGGCGGCTGGGGTGAAGAAGTCAGCGTTCCAGGCGTCCCAGCCATAGCCCCACGGGCTGCCGGCGCAGCCCGGATGCTTGGCGAAGGCGCAGGCGTTCTCGCGGTACATATAGTCGCCCACATGCAGCACCAGGTCGGGCTTCCAGGCCGCCGCCGCCGCCGCCACCTTGGCGAAGGGATATTGGTTGGGCGCGTTGCAGGCCTGATAGGCGTCGTCCGAGGCCTTGAGCCGACAGCCGGTGTCGCCGATGACCACGATCCGCTTGGGCTCGGCCGTCGGCAGGGGCAGACGATGGCCGCCGACCGAGGCGTGCGCCAGGCCCTGGGGCAGGGCGGCTTCGCAGGTCAGCACGGGGAAGGCCGAGGGTTTGGAATCCTGGGGGTCCGAGCGGGTGGGGCGCTGGGGCGCGGTCTGCGCCTTGGCCCGGATGGACATGGGCAGCGCCGTTCCGTCCGCATCGATGGTCGGGCAATCGGCCGCCGTGGTGATCGCCCGGGCCGCCGGCGCCCCGTTCTCGCCCAGCACCACGAAGGCCGCGGCGATGGGATCCTCGGCCGCGAGGGCCGCGGCGCCCCCGGCGCTGGCCAGGACCAGGCCGATCAGGCCCCTGACGAACCAGGCTGTCGGGGTGCGCATGCAGTTACTCCACGGACGACCAGGCGGCCATAACCGGCCCGCATGTCAGTTGCGTGACATCTCCGCCGCCAGCACCGCGCGCAGTCCCTCCCTGTAGCTGGGATAGATCGGCCGCCAGTCCAGCTCGGCCTTGGCCAGGGCGTTGGAGACGCGCTTATTCTCCCGATAGAAGCGTCGAAGCGCGGGCATTGCCCCGGCGTCGTCGTAGGCGCGGGTCGGCGGCGGCTCCAGCCCCAGAAGGGATGCGGCATAGGCGATCACCCGGTCCGCCGGCGCCGGCTCGTCGTCGCACAGATGATAGATTCCGTCGGGGCGCGGCTTGGCGATCGAGGCCTCCAGCCCGCGCGCGAGATCGTCCACATGGATGCGCGAGAACACCTGGCCGGGCTTGATCAGGCGGTGGGCGGTCCCCTCGCGTAGACGATCGAATGGAGAGCGGGCGGGGCCGTAGATGCCGGGGAGTCGGAAGACGGTCACGGCCAGGTCCGCCTGCGCGCCCAGGCGCCGCCAGTCCTGCTCGGCGGCTACCCTGCGCGAGCCTTCGATGGACATGGCGGCGGTCGCGCTGGTCTCGAACACCCAGCCCCCATCGTGGTCGCCGTATACGCCGGTGGTGGACAGGTAGCCGATCCAGCGCGGCCGGGCGCCGCCCTGCGCGAGCACAGGCGCTAGGGCGGCATAGCCGGGGCAGCCCTGTTCGTCGGGCGGGGCCGTGATCAGGATAGCGCTCGCCGATTTGGCCGCGTCCGCCACCGCGTCGATCGGCAGAGCCTCCAAACCGTCGGCGAGGGCCTCCGCACGGGTTACGCTGTTGCGCGCCGCCGCGCCGACCGACCAGCCTTCAGCCAGCAGTCGCCGAGCCAGGGCGCGACCGGTGAAGCCATAACCAAAGATCAGCAGTCTCACGCGCCAGCCTCCCGCAAGGCCAACCTGATGCGTCTCCGCAGAATCGCAGCCTGCTCCGGATTTTTGTTCGGAACGCTTTTTATCGGAAAACCGGTTTCCATTTCGGAACGTGCTCTATCGTCATCAGCTCCAGGGCGCCGGGCAGCGAAGCGCGACGGCTCAAAAGTCGCAAATGTCGCGCCGATCACCAGATCGCGATCCGGTCACGCCTTGAGCAGGGCCTCCACCGCCGCGCGCGCTTCGGCGCCCAGGTCCGGCCGCTTCAGGGCCAGCGCCACATTGGCGCGGAGCAGGCCGATCTTGTCGCCACAGTCGTAGGTGACGCCCTCGTACTCAAGGGCGTGGAACGGCCGCGTCTTCATCAGCCTGGCCATGGCGTCGGTCAGCTGGATCTCCCCGCCGGCGCCCTTCTCCTGGGACTCCAGGATGGCGAAGATTTCCGGCTCCAGCACGTAGCGGCCCGAGATGAACAGGTTGGAAGGTTCGGTTCCCTTGGGCGGCTTTTCCACCATGCCCGTCATGCGGTTCAGGCGGCCGCTCTGACTTTCCAGGGCAACGACGCCGTACTTATGCGCTTCGCCGGGCGGACAGGGCTCCACCACGATGATGTTGCCTTGGGTCTCCTCGTGGGCCTTCACCGCCTGGGCCAGGGGCGGGGTGGGCCCTTCCATCAGCATGTCGGGCAACATGACGGCGAAGGGTTCGTCGCCCACCACGTCACGTGCGCACCACACCGCGTGCCCCAATCCCAGCGGCTGCATCTGGCGTATGAAGGACATCTCGCCGGCCTTGGGCAGTTCGGAGAGGATTTCCTCCAGGAGGTCGGTTTTGCCCTTCGCCTTGAGCTGGGCTTCCAGCTCGATGTGATGGTCGAAGTAGTCCTCGATGGCGCCCTTGCCCCGTCCGGTGACGAACACGAAGTGCTCGATTCCCGCCGCCCGAGCCTCGGCCACCACATAGGAAAGGATCGGCCGGTCGACGACGTTGAGCAGCTCCTTGGCCACGGTCTTGGTCCCCGGCAGCACGCGGGTGCCCAGGCCCGCGACAGGGAGGACGGCTTTGCGGACAGGCTTCATGCGCGGCGAACCCCTTGTAGGATTTGGGAGCCATAGTGGATCGGGGCCGGCACGGCTAGACCGTAGGTCTCGCTCCCGGCTTGGCGATGCGGGTGTTGCAGGACTAATAGTGAGCATCGCACCGCCTGCTCGGCGAAGGCTTCAGCAAATCGCAAAAGTCTTCGGCGACAGTGCCGCAAAGTCCACTTCGAGATTCATCCATGACCAAGCGCGCCTATTTCGGCACAGACGGCATCCGCGGCCAGGCCAACAAGCACCCCATGACAGCCGAAGTCGCGCTGCGGGTCGGTCTTGCGGCCGGCAAGCTGTTCCGTTCGGCCAGCGACCGGCGCCATCTGGTGGTGGTTGGCAAGGATACCCGCCTTTCCGGCTACATGATCGAGCCGGCCCTGGTGGCGGGTTTCACCAGCGTGGGCATGGACGTGCGGCTGCTGGGCCCGCTGCCGACCCCGGCGGTGGCCATGATGACCCGTTCCATGCGCGCGGACCTGGGCGTGATGATTTCCGCCTCGCACAATTCCTTCGGCGACAATGGCATCAAGCTGTTCGGGCCGGACGGCTATAAGCTATCGGACCAGCGCGAACTTGAGATCGAGGCCTTCATGGACGAGGGCCTGCAGGAGGGCCTGGCCTCGCCGCGCGAGCTGGGCCGGGTTCGCCGCGTCGACGACTCCCAGGCGCGCTATGTGGAGATCATCAAGGCGACCTTCCCCCGCCACCTCAGCCTTTCGAACCTGCGCGTCGTGATCGATTGCGCCAATGGCGCGGCCTACAAGGTGGCGCCCACCGCGCTTTATGAGCTGGGCGCTGAGGTGATCGAGGTCGGGGTCAATCCGGACGGCTTCAATATCAACGAGGAGTGCGGCTCGACCCATCCCAAGGCCATGGCCAAGGCGGTCAAGGAATACCGCGCGGACATCGGCATCGCCTTGGATGGCGATGCGGATCGCCTGGTCATCTGCGATGAGAAGGGCCAGACCGTCGACGGCGACCAGATCATGGCGATCATCGCCAAGGCCTATTTGGAAAGCGGGCGGCTGACCGGCGGCGGCGTGGTGGCCACGGTCATGTCCAACCTGGGCCTGGAACGCTTCTTGAACCGGATGGACCTGAAGCTGGAGCGAACCCAGGTGGGCGACCGCTATGTGATGGAGCGCATGCGCCAGGGCGGCTTCAACCTGGGCGGCGAGCAGTCCGGCCACCTGATCCTGTCGGACTTCTCCACGACCGGCGATGGCATGATCGCCGCCCTGCAGGTGCTGGCGGTGATGGTCAAAAGCGGCCAGGCCATGAGCGCCCTGGCCCAGCAGTTCGAGCCGGCGCCGCAGAAACTGGAGAACGTCCGCTTCTCGGGCGGCAAGCCGCTGGAGCGCGCCGAGGTCAAGGCCGCCATCGCCGACGCCGAAGCCCAGTTGAAGGGAAGCGGCCGTCTGGTGATCCGCGCCTCGGGCACCGAGCCCCTGATCCGCATCATGGCCGAGGGCGACGACGAGGCCCTGGTGGCCAAGCTGGTCAAGGACTTGGTCGGCGTGGTCAAGAAGGCCGCGGCGTGAGCGCCGCGGGGGAGGACTTCGTCTACGACGAGGCCACGGGCGAGTGGATTAGCGCCGCGGATGCGGCCGCCAAGGCCTCGGCCGTCACGGTGGTCGAGGTGCGCGATTCGGTGGGCAACCGCCTGGCGGACGGCGACGCGGTGACGCTGATCAAGGACCTCAAGGTCAAGGGCGCGGGCCAGACACTCAAGCGCGGGACGGTGATCCGTTCGATCCGCCTGACGGGCGATGAGCAGGAAATCGACTGCCGGCACGAGGCGATCAAGGGCTTGGTGCTGCGCGCGGAGTTCGTGAAGAAGCTCTGAGGCTGGGGCTGAAGCCCACGTCGAGGCGTCGGACATGAGCGCGCGCCCGGAGCGAATCTGGCCTTCTGACGCGGGTGGCGCTAGAAGCGCGTCGCGAAGCAAACCTGATTGCGGAAGTCCATGGCCGGCCATTCAAAATTCAAGAACATCCAGTTCCGCAAGGGCAAGCAGGACAAGCTGCGCTCCAAGCTGTTCTCCAAGCTGTCGCGCGACATCACCCTGGCCGCCAAGCAGGGCCTGCCCGACCCGACCGCCAATGCGCGCCTGCGCCTGGCCGTGGCCAACGCCCGCGCCGAGAGCATGCCCAAGGACAACATCGACCGCGCGATCAAGAAGGGCGCCGCGGGGGAGACCGATAACCTGGAGGAGATTCGCTATGAAGGCTTCGGCCCCGGCGGGATCGGCCTGATCATCGAGGTGCTGACTGACAACCGCAACCGGGCGGCGGCCAATGTGCGCACCATCTTCGGCAAGAACGGGGGCAACCTGGGGGAAACCGGTTCGGTGTCCTTCATGTTCGAGCGGCTGGGGCAGATCGTCTATCCGCTCGCGGCCGGGTCGGAGGACAAGATCATGGAGGCGGCCATTGAGGCCGGCGCCCAGGATGCGGAATCCGATGAGGACGGGCACGTCATCTTCGCCGCCTTCGAGGACCTGTCGACGGTGGGCGAGGCCCTGGAAGCTGAGCTCGGCCCGGCCAAGTCCACCGCCATCGTCTGGCGGCCCAAGACCCTGACGCCGGTGTCGGGCGAGGACGCGGCCATGCTGATGAAGCTGATCGACGCCCTGGACGACGATGACGACGTGCAGAACGTCTATTCCAACGTTGACCTTACCGAGGAACAGGCGGCGGCGTTCGCGGACTGACGCGGATTGCCCGCGTGCGGACCCGGCGGCATTTTACTCTGTCACTCTGCAAGTTCCATCATGACCGCCAGCGTCAGAAGGATTGATTGGGTTTAGCTGCTGCTTTCCTCCGCCTTCCCCCCGGTCCAATCTGCGAACGCATGACGAACGCGATTCGAATTTTGGGGCTGGATCCTGGCCTGCGCCGCACCGGCTGGGGCGTGGTGGCGGTGGATGGCTCGCGCCTCAGCCATATCGCGCACGGGGTCATCGCGCCGGACGACACCCTGGCCCTGGCCGAGCGGCTGCTGATCCTGTTCGATGCCATCGCGGCGGTCATCGCCGCCCACGCGCCGCACGAGGCGGCCGTGGAGGAGACCTTCGTCAACAACAACGCCGCCTCGACACTAAAGCTGGGCCACGCCCGCGCCTGCGCCCTGATCGCCCCGGCCCAGGCGGGCCTGCTGGTGGCCGAATACGCCGCCACGGTGGTCAAGAAGGCGGTGGTGGGCACCGGCGGCGCCGACAAGACCCAGGTGGCCTTCATGGTCCGCCGGCTGTTGCCCGCCGCGGGGGATGTGAAGGCCGACGCCGCCGACGCCCTGGCGGTGGCAATAACCCACGCCCACGCGCGCACCGCGCCGGCCTATAGGCTTGGGCGAGGCGCGGCATGATCGGGCGGCTGCGCGGTGTGTTGGCCGAAGTCGGCGAGGAGGACTTGCTGATCGATGTGGGCGGGGTCGGCTATATCGTCCGCTGCGGCGCGCGCACTCTGTCGCGTCTGCCCGCCGTCGGCGAAGAGACCGTGCTGCATATCGAGACCCAGACCCGTGAGGACGGCACCCGCCTCTATGGCTTTGCGTCGCGTGAGGACCGCCAGGCCTTCACCCTTCTGCAAGGCGTGCAGGGGGTTGGCCCCAAGGCGGCCCTGGCGGTGCTGGACGTGATGACGCCCGGCGAGCTGGCCGGAGCGGTGGCGCGCGAGGACAAGGCGCTGGTCGCCCGCGCCCAAGGCGTGGGACCCAAGCTTGCCCAAAGGATCGTGGTGGAGCTGAAGGACAAGCCCATCGGCGCGGGCCTGACGTTCGCGCCCGCGGCGGCGCCCGCCCTCTACCGGCCCACTGCCGCGGGCGAGGCGGTCTCAGCCCTCATGGGCCTGGGTTCAGCCGAGCCGATGGCGCGCCGCGCGGTGGAGCAGGCCGTCGCGCGCCTGGGCGAGGGGGCTGAGGTCGCCGCCGTGATCAAGGCCGCCCTGCAGGAGCTTGGCCGGTGAGCCGGCTGGTGTCGGGCGAGCCGGCCGCCTTCGAGGGCGCCGACCGGGCGCTTCGGCCGCAAACCTTGGCGGAGTTCGTTGGCCAGGAGCAGTCCAAGGCCAATCTGAAGGTATTCATCGAGGCCGCGCGCGGGCGCGGCGAGGCCCTGGACCATGTGCTGCTGTTCGGGCCGCCGGGCCTGGGCAAGACCACCCTGGCCCAGATCGTGGCGCGCGAGCTGGGGGTGAACTTCCGCGCCACCTCCGGCCCGGTGTTGGCCAAGGCCGGAGACCTGGCGGCGATCCTGACCAATCTGGAGCCGCGCGACGTTCTGTTCATCGACGAGATCCACCGCCTGGCGCCGGCCGTGGAAGAGATTCTCTATCCGGCCATGGAGGACCATGTGTTGGATCTAATCATCGGCGACGGACCGTCGGCCCGCTCGGTTCGCATCGATCTTTCGCCCTTCACCCTGGTGGCGGCCACCACCCGGGCCGGCATGCTGGCCACGCCCCTGCGAGACCGGTTCGGCATCCCCCTGCGTCTGGAGTTCTATACCCCGGCGGAACTGCAGCGGGTGCTCAGCCAGGCCGCGCGCAAGATGGGCGTGGACCTGACCGCCACAGGCGCGTCCGAGATCGCCGCCCGCGCCCGAGGCACCCCGCGCGTGGCCGGCCGGCTGCTGCGTCGGGTGCGCGACTTCGCCGAGGCGGAGGGAGCTTCGCCCATCGGCCAGCTGGAAGCCGCCCGCGCCCTGGCCCGGCTGGAGGTGGACGAGGCGGGGCTGGATAGCCTGGACCGGCGCTATCTGAGGGCCCTGATCGAGAACTATGGCGGCGGCCCGGCCGGAGTGGAGACCTTGGCCTATGCGATCGCGGAGGCGCGCGACGCGGTGGAGGACGTCATTGAGCCGTTCCTGCTGCAGCAGGGGTTCATCCAGCGTACGCCGCGCGGCCGTATGGCCGCCGCCCGGGCCTATCTGCACCTGGGCCTGAGCGCCCCGCCGCAGCGGCCCGGACAGACGACCTTGTTCGATGAAGGCGAGGACTCATGACCGCGCCTGTTCCCCCGTCAGGGGTATTCGACGGCAAGGCGCACCTTTTGCCGGTACGGGTCTACTACGAGGATACGGACTTTACGGGGGTGGTCTATCACGCCAACTACCTGCGCTATTTCGAGCGCGGTCGTTCGGAGTTCCTGCGACTGACCGGCATCAGTCACACGGAGCTGCGCGCGTTGGATGACCCGATGGCCTTCGTGGTGGCGCGGATGGAGATCGATTTCGTCAAGCCTGCGCGCATCGACGATGCCTTGGTTGTGCGCACTGAATACGAGCGCATGGAGCGCGCGCGCCTGCATGTGCGCCAAAGCCTTGAACGCAACGGGGAAATCATTGCGCGCGCCGCCGAAACCATCGTCTGCATAGGATTGGACGGGCGTCCGCGTCGTCCGCCGCAGGCCTTGAGCGAGGCCTTGAAGGCTTGGTTCTTGCAGGAGACGCCTTAGTTTCACCCAAACGGTGGGGCACAGCCAGACCGCCGTCATACCCGAGCTTGGAGCAGCCAATGGACGCTTCCGACGCCCTCGCGGGCGCCCTGTCAAACCAGAGCTTTTCGATCGTCGCCGTATTTTTACGGGCCGACTGGGTGGTCAAGGCGGTGCTGATCGGCCTGGCCCTGGCTTCGCTGTGGTCGTGGACGGTGATCCTCGACAAGCTGTTCCGCTTCGCGGCGCTGGGGGATCAGGCTGACAAGTTCGAGCGGGCGGTCAATTCCGGACGCTCGCTGGAGGACATCGCCGCCGAGGCGGGGGAGCGGCCGCGGCAGGCGCTGCCGCGCATGCTGCAGGCGGCCTTGAAGGAATGGCGGGACGCCCGCGCCAAGGGCGGCCTGACCGGCCCTTCCGCCGACAGCCAGGCGGCCCTGCTGATTCAACGCATCGACCGGCTGATGGACGGCATGATCTCGCGCGAGTCCCGGCGCATCGAGGAGGGATTGGGCGCCCTGTCCATTGTCGCCACGGCCTCGCCGTTCGTGGGGCTGTTCGGCACCGTGTGGGGCATCATGCACGCCTTCCAGGCCATCGCGGCCCAGAAGAACACCAATCTTGCCGTGGTGGCGCCGTCCATCGCCGAAGCCCTGTTCACCACCGCCGTGGGCCTGGCCGCCGCCATTCCGGCCTATATTTTCTATAACAAGTTCGCCACCGAGGCCGGCCGTTTCAGCGGGCGGATGGAAAGCTTCGCCGACGACCTGGCCGCCTCGGTCGCGCGTCGGCTGGGCGAGCGGTCCGTGTCCTCCACGGGCGAGCACTAGTGCGGCGATTCAGAAATTCGCCTGAGATTGATGGAGAACGCTGTGCGAATTTATGAATCTCAAGCCACACTAGAAAAATTCTCGTTCGCTAGTGTCCTTGTCGAACCAGACGTTCGCCCTGCGTTCGATCCCGTCTGCTGGCGAACGTTTGGTTCGGGACACTAGCCCATGGCCCTGTCCGCCAATGACGCCTTTGCGACGGGCCGCCGCCGGCGGCGCGGGGGCCGGCGACGTGCGGTCCTGTCGGAGATCAACGTCACGCCCCTGGTGGATGTGATGCTGGTGCTGCTGATCATCTTCATGATCTCGGCGCCGCTGCTGACAGTGGGCGTGCCGGTGGATCTGCCCAAGACCGAGGCCGCGGCGGTCAGCGACCAGACCCAGCCCCTGACCATCACCGTGCAGCAGGACGGGCGCATCTTCCTGCAGAACGTCGAGACCCCATTCTCGGACCTGTCGGTTCGGTTGAACGCCTTGGCCGGCGACGGCTTCGACAAGCCCATCTATGTGCGCGCCGACGGCAAGGCCCCCTATGAGCGGGTGGCCCAGGTGATGGCGGCCCTGTCCGTCTCGGGCTTCACTAAGATCAATCTGATCACCGACACGGGCGGTCCCAGCTCCGGTTCCTCGTCCGCGCCGCCGCCGGTCAAGCCGGGCTGATCGGATCGATGGAGCAGCAGCGCACAAACTTCGCGCCGGCCCTGCTCGCGGCGTTCCTGCTGCATCTGGGCTTGTTGGCCGCCGGGCTGATCGCCTGGCCGTGGCTCAGCAAGCCGATCCCACCGGGCGCGGTGACCTCCGTCACCCTGGTGGCGGCGGCGCCCGCTCCACTGAGCCCGGCCGAACAGGCGCCTGAGCCCGCGCCGGCCACCGCGCCGGAGCCGTCGCCAACGCCGGTCCAACCGCCGCCAGCGCCTGCGCCGACTCCCGCGCCAACGCCGCCGCCCAAGCCCGCGCCCACGCCAAAGCCGGCGCCGCCCGAACCACCCAAGCCCCAGGCCAAGGCGTCAAAGTCGGCCAAGGACGACAGCTTTCTGAGCACGCTGACCTCCAGCCTCGACAAGCAGGCGGCCAAGGCCGACGCCCACCGGGGTCCTGGGGCCAAGGGGGCGCTGCGCGCCGAACAGGCGGATGCGGCCCGCCAGGATCAGGGCGCGGCCGAGGCGGCCACCGTCGACGCCGAAAACGCAGTGGGCGCTCGGCTCAATCGCATCTGGAACAAGCGCTGCGATGTCGAAGGGTTCAGGAACCTGGAGGACATCCACGTCCAATTTCACCTGAGCCCTGATGGCGATTTGCAGGGCGCTCCCCAGGTCACGAGCGCCGAGCGGAGCGACCCGGTATGGCGGGCCGCCGCCGAGGCCGCCGTTCGCGCGGTCTATCAAGCGCAGCCGTTTAGAGACTTGCCCAAGCAAACCTATTCCCAATGGCGGACGTTCACCGCAAACTACCAAGCGAAGGAAGCGTGCAAATGATAGTCCGACGCGAACGCCTGCTCCGGCTCCTCCTGGTCGCCGCCATGGTCCTGGGCTTGGCCGCCCCCCTGGCGGCGCGCGCCGACATCGTGGTCAACGTCAACCAGGGCGTCAGCCAGCCCCTGCCCATCGCCATCGCGGCCTTTTCCGGCAAGGACGCCAACACGGCCAAGATCGGCGCGGACATCATGTCGGTGATCACCGGCAACCTGCAGCGCTCGGGCCTGTTCAAGCCGCTCGATCCGAACAGCTTCATCGAGCGCAATCTGGATGTGAACATCCAGCCGACCTTCGACAACTGGAAGGTCCTGGGAGCCCAGGCCCTGGTCAACGGCCAGGCCACGGTGGACGCCGATGGGCGGTTGCAGGTCGATTTCCGTCTGTGGGACGTGAACACCGGCCAGCAGTTGCTGGGCGAACAGTTCATCTCCACGCCGGATAACTGGCGCCGGGTGGCGCATAAAATTTCCGACGCGGTCTACACCCGCTTGACCGGAGAAAGCGGCTATTTCGACACCCGGGTGGTGTTCGTGGCCGAAAGCGGATCGCGCGCGCACAGGATCAAGCGCCTGGCGATCATGGATCAGGACGGGGCCAATCCCAGCTTCCTGACCGACGGCTCCTATCTGGTGATGACGCCCCGTTTCTCGTCCAACACCCAGGAGATCACCTACATGGCCCTGCGCGACACCGGGGCTTCGATCTACCTGTTCAATATCGAGACCGGGCGTCAGGAGACCCTCGGCAAGTTTCCCGGCATGGTGTTTGCGCCGCGCTTTTCGCCCGATGGCGGCAAGGTCGCGTTCTCGGTGGAGAAGAGCGGCAACAGCGACGTCTATGTGATGGATTTGCGCAATCGCACGACCACGCGGCTCACCACCGATCCGGCCATCGACACCTCCCCGTCATTTTCACCCGACGGTCGCCAGCTGGTGTTCAACTCCGATCGGGGCGGCTCGCCTCAACTCTACATCATGAACGCCGACGGGTCGGGCGTGCGCCGGATCTCTTATGGCGAAGGCCGCTACACCACGCCGGTCTGGAGCCCCCGCGGCGACTTCATCGCCTTCACCAAGCAGATCGGCGGCCAGTTTCACATCGGGGTCATGAAGCCCGACGGCTCCGATGAGCGCATCCTGAGCGGCAGCTATCTCGACGAGGGTCCAACCTGGGCCCCCAACGGTCGGGTGCTCATGTTCTTCCGCGAGACGCCCGCTGGCGGCGCCCACCTGTGGACGGTGGATTTGACGGGTCGAATCCTGCAGCCGGCGCCCTATTCGGGGCAAGCGTCGGATCCTGCGTGGTCTCCGCTGTTGAACTGAAGCGTTTTTTGAACATTAGTAAGCATGCGTCACAATGTCGCCTGTATAATGCAGGACCAATCGAAGGCGGGCGGTCAAGCTGGGTCTTGACCGAATGCTTGCCGCAAAGAGGAGACCGGGTCCGTGAATTTCAACCTATCCCGATACGCACGTCTCTTGGCCGTGTTCGCCGCGACGTCTGCTTTGGCGGCTTGCGCCACGCCCAAGCCCCCGCCGCCCGAAGCGCCGCCGCCGCCGCCGCCGCCGCGCGCTGCGCCGCCGCCAGCGCAGCCGCCTGTGGCCAGCGCTCCCGTGGGCCCAATTCCAGGGTCAGCGCAGGACTTCGTGGTCAATGTGGGCGACCGGGTCTACTTCGACTTCGATCAATACACGATCAGGGCTGACGCCCAGCCCGTCCTGGCCGCCCAGGCGGCGTGGCTGAACCGCTACACTGGGGTGCAGGTGCGCATTGAGGGCAATTGCGACGAGCGAGGCACCCGGGAATATAACTTGGCTCTGGGCGCCCGCCGCTCCAATTCCGTGCGTGACTTCCTGGTCGCTCACGGGGTGTCCCCGTCGAGGATTCAAACCGTGTCCTTCGGCAAGGAACGGCCGATCGATCCGGGCGAAGGCGAGGATGCCTGGGCGCATAACCGCAATAGCCACACCGCCATTACGGCCGGCGCCTCCTAAGCGCGCCTAGTGTGGCGATTCAGAAATTCGCCTGCGGTTTGTGGAGAGCGCGGAGCGAATTGCTGAATCTCAAGCCGCACTAGTCCGTAAAAGCTCTGCTCGGGGAAGGCGCTCGTTCGGCCGCAAGGCTGGGCGGGCGTCTCCCCTTTGTTCTACAACGCAGTCGCCCAAAGCAGCCTCGACCGGGAGCCTCGATCCATGACTCAGACTGTTCAGCGGCGTGGCCGGCCCAGCGCCGGCGCCCTTGGGGCCTGCTTCCTTGGCGCGGCCCTGGCCCTGGCTGCCGGAAATCCGCGCGCTTTGGCTCAGGATGCCGGCCCTCAGCGGGCTGTGCCTCCCACCGACCCGGCCGAACTCAGCGGCAACCGCGGGATCGACCGCCGTCTGGAGCGCGACGAGCAGACGTTGCGCGACTTGCGCCAGATCGTCCTGCAGGCCAAGGCGAGTGGCAGCCCGGTCGAGGTGAAGGACGCCGGGCCGGATCCCGCCCTGGCTGATATGCAGTCCAAGATCGACGACTTCGACCAGACCCTGCGCCGCCTCAACGGCGAGGTCGAGGACCTGCAGCACAACCTCGATCTGACGCGCAAGGCGCTGGGCGAGGCCAGCGCCGCCAATCAGGATCTGACAGCCAGACTCTCCAAGCTGGAGGGCGTGGTCCAGGCGTCGCAGACGCCCGGCGCGGCCCAAGGCGCCTCCGCGACCCCGGCGCCGGGTTCCGACGTGCTGGGCCAATCGCCCCCCGGCGCCGTGGCCGGAACGCCCGATCAAGGCGACCAGCCCGGCGCCGCTGACGAAATTCTGGCTTATCGCCAGGCTCGCCAGGTGCTCGACACCGGCGATTACGCCGGAGGGTCGCGGGCGCTGCAGGATTATCTGGCGCGCTATTCGACCAGCCCCAGGGCGGCGGAGGCCAATTACTGGCTTGGACGCACCTTGGCGCTGCAGAACCTGCATGCCGACGCGGCGGCCGCCTACGCCCGCGCGCTCAAGGGCTGGCCCCAGAGCGCCTGGGCCGGGGACGCCCTGGTGCGCCTGTCTGTTTCTCTGGTGGAGTTGAAGCGGGCCGACGACGCCTGCCGCGCCTTGGCCGAGTTCGAAGACCGTTATGCGGCAAAGGCCGCCACGGCCGTCAAGGCCCGTTTCCGAGACGTGCGTGCCCGCGCCGCCTGCAGCTAGGATGCGGCGGGCGCTGGACGCCCTGGACCGACGCCTGGATTCGGCCGCTCGCACGCCGGTGGCCGTGGCTTTCTCCGGCGGCTCCGACTCCCTGTCCCTGCTGTTGCTGGCCAAATGCTGGGCCGATCGATGCGGCCGGCCGCTCTTGGCGCTGACGGTCGATCATGGCCTTCAGCCCGGCAGCGGCGCCTGGACCCAGACGGCGCGCCAGACCGCCGAGCGCCTGGGCGTGGATTTTCGCGCCTTGGCTTGGCGGGGCGAAAAGCCGGTTTCGGGCATTCCGGCTGCCGCGCGCACCGCCCGCCATAGGCTCCTGGGCGAGGCGGCGCGCCAGGCGGGCGCGGGGGTGATCCTCTTCGGCCACACCCTGGACGACCAACTGGAGAACGCGCTCATGCGCGGGGCCGGTCATCGGCTCGGCGTGATGCGCGACTGGAGCCCCAGCCCGGTCTGGCCCGAGGGCAGGGGCCTATTCCATTGCCGGCCGCTGCTGACGGAACGGCGGGGCGACCTCATGGCTTGGCTCGCCGGTCAAGGGCTGACCTGGATCGAGGACCCCGCCAACAAGGACCTCAACAGTCCTCGCGCCCGCGCCCGCCTGCAGCTTAGGGCGGGTGAGGCTCCGTCGCTCGCGTCGGGCGGCCCGGGCGAAGACGCGATGGCGCGCTTGGCGCGCCGCTGCACGGCGTTCGAATGGGGCGGGCTGGCGCTTCCGCGCCGCCTGTTGGCGGGCCATGGCCAGGCCATGCGCCTGTTGCAGGCCGCCGCCGCCTGCGTCGCTGGCCGTCAGGCCCTGGGCCGGCCCGACCGGGCGCATGCCTTGCTGGGCCGGATCGAGGCGGGCGAAACCTTTGTCGCCACCCTGGGCGGGGCGCGGATCGAGGCGGGCCGTGACCTTTTGGTCACACGCGAAGCCGGCGAGTTTGACCGCACGGGACCGGCGGTTCTCGCGCTGCCCGTGGGTCAAGCGGTCATGTGGGACGGGCGCTTCGAACTGACAGCTCGGCATGAAGGTCTTTCGGTTAGCCCCTTGCGCGGCCATGCCGCGCGGCTGAAACCCGAACAAAGGGAAGCGCTTGGCCGTATGCCGGCGGGGGGCCGCGGCGCCTTGCCCGCAGTGCTGGGCTCCGGGTCGGGGCCCTATTGCCCGATTTTTTCGGAGCGTGAATCGGGCGAGCCCTCTGTCGGTCTATACGGCTGGGTCCGGCCACGGTTCGAGGCCGTCTGCGGGTTGCTGCAAAAGGAAGGCGAAAGTTCCCCCGCGCTCCTCATGGCGAATTTACGAAAGCCGTCCTATGTTAGCGTCGAGGCTAAGGGTTTTTGAATGACGTTACGTAATGCTGCGATCTGGGTGGTTATCGGCGTTCTGCTGATCGGCCTCTACGGCATGTTCAACCACACGGGCCGCGGCGCCGGTACGGCGGCCGATCTGACCTATTCGCAACTGCTGGCCAAGGTCCAGGCCGGTCAGATCAAGGGCGCGGTGGTGCGCGGCGAGCAGGTGGAAACGCGCGACGCCGCCGGCAAGACCTATGAGACGGTTTCGCCGTCCGACCAGCAGGAGCTGCTCAAGCAACTGGTGGCCTCGGGCGCGGACGTGGACGTCAAGTCGACGACCCCGAACATTGGCCTGAGCCTTCTGATCAACTTCGCGCCGTTCATTCTGATAGGGGCGGTGTGGTTCTTCTTTATGCGCCAGATGCAGGGTGGGGCGCGCGGCGCCATGGGCTTTGGCAAGTCCAAGGCGCGTCTGCTGACCGAGAACAAGAACCGCGTCACCTTCGAGGATGTGGCCGGGGTCGACGAGGCCAAGGAAGAACTGTCCGAGATCGTCGATTTCCTGAAGGACCCGGGCAAATTCCAGCGCCTGGGCGGCAAGATTCCCAAGGGCGCCTTGCTGGTGGGCCCGCCTGGCACCGGCAAGACGCTGCTGGCGCGCGCTATCGCGGGTGAGGCGGGCGTGCCCTTCTTCACCATCTCCGGCTCGGATTTCGTGGAGATGTTCGTCGGCGTCGGCGCCAGCCGCGTGCGCGACATGTTCGAGCAGGCCAAGANNGGCGGCGGCAATGACGAGCGCGAGCAGACGCTGAACCAGCTGCTGGTCGAGATGGACGGCTTCGAGGCCAATGAAGGCATCATTCTGATCGCCGCCACCAACCGGCCGGACGTGCTGGACCCGGCGCTGCTGCGGCCGGGCCGCTTCGATCGCCAGGTGGTGGTGCCCAATCCGGACGTGAACGGCCGCGAACGCATCCTGCGCGTGCACATGCGCAACGTGCCCCTGTCGTCCGATGTGGACGTCAAGGTCATCGCCCGCGGCACGCCCGGCTTCTCCGGCGCGGACCTGGCGAATCTCGTCAATGAGGCGGCCCTGCTGGCCGCGCGCAAGAACCGGCGCATGGTGACCCAGCGCGACTTCGAGGAAGCCAAGGACAAGGTCATGATGGGCGCCGAGCGGCGATCCATGGCCATGACCGAGGACGAGAAGAAGCTGACGGCCTATCATGAGGGCGGCCACGCCATTCTGGCTCTGACTGTGCCCAACACCGATCCGGTGCACAAGGCGACCATCATTCCCCGCGGCCGGGCTTTGGGCATGGTCATGCAGCTTCCCGAGCGGGACAAGCTGTCCATGAGCTACCAGCAGATGACCTCGCGCCTGGTCATCCTGATGGGCGGTCGGGTGGCCGAGGAGCTGATTTTCGGCAAGGAGCACGTCACCTCGGGCGCCTCCTCCGACATCCAACAGGCGACCAAGCTGGCCCGGATGATGGTCACCCAATGGGGTTATTCGGACGAACTGGGCGTGGTCAGCTACGGCGACAATCAGGAAGAGGTGTTCCTGGGCCACTCGGTCTCGCGCACCCAGAACGTCTCCGAGGAAACCGCGCGCATGATCGACCACGAGGTCAAGCGCCTGGTGCAGACCGGTCATGACGAGGCCAGGCGCATCCTGGTCGAACGCCTGGAGGATCTGCACACCCTGGCCAAGGCTCTGCTCGAATACGAGACCCTGACCGGCGAAGAGATCACCAATGCCTTGAAGGGCATTGCTCCCGTGCGCGACGACTCCGACGCGGCGCGCCCGAGCGGACCTTCGGTCTCCGTGCCGGTCACGCCCATCGCGGAGCCAGGCCCCCTGCCAGCCTAGCCATGGTTCGGCCCCAGGTGATGGCGGTGGTCAACGTCACGCCGGACAGCTTTTCCGATGGCGGCCATTTCGCGGACCCGGCGGCGGCCGTTCGTCATGCCCTGAATCTCGCCGAGCAGGGTGCGGACATTCTCGATATCGGCGGCGAGTCCACACGGCCCGGCGCCGCGCCGGTGTCCGAGGACGAGGAGATCGCGCGGGTTTTGCCGGTGATCGCCGGCGTGCGCCGTCACAGCGCGATTCCCATCTCAGTCGACACCATGAAGCCAGCCGTCATGCGGGCCGCCCGGGCGGCGGGTGCGGACATCTGGAACGACGTGTCGGCGCTCACCTGGGCGCCGGACAGCCCGGCCGTCGCCGCCGAACTGGATTGCCCGGTGGTGCTGATGCACATGAAGGGCGAGCCGGCCACGATGCAGGCCGATCCCGTCTACGACGATGTGGTCGGCGAGGTGCTGCGCTATCTGCAGGCCCGCGCCGAGGCCGCCGTGCAGGCCGGGGTCGCGCGCGAGCGGATCTGGCTAGACCCCGGCATCGGCTTTGGCAAGACCGCCGCGCACAGCCTGGAGCTTCTGGCGCACCTGGACCGGATCGTCGCGCTCGGCTTCAAGACCGTGCTGGGCGTCAGCCGCAAGCGTTTCATCCAGGCCGTCGACCCGAGCGCGGCTCAGGCCTCGGACCGTCTGGGCGGCTCCATCGCGGGCGCCTTGGTCGGCGCCGAGGCGGGCGTGCACGCGGTGCGCGTGCACGCCGTGCGCGAGACCGTTCAGGCGTTGGCGCTTTGGGCGGCGGTGAAACGGGCGTCGATCTAAATCCTGGCGGCCGGCTCCACGCTATGGAACAAGGCGTCATGACCCAAGCGCCCCACCGACTGGGCCGTGTCCTCGTCATCGCCGGGTCCGACTCCGGCGGCGGGGCAGGGGTCCAGGCCGACATCAAGACCGTGACCATGTTGGGCGGCTATGCGGCCAGCGCCATCACGGCGATCACCGTGCAGAACACCCTGGGCGTCACGGGCGTGCACGTCATTCCAGCCGAGGTGGTCAAGGCCCAGGCCCTGGCGGTGTTGGACGACATCGGCGCGGATGCGATCAAGACCGGCATGTTGGGCGACCGGGCGACGGTCGAGGCCTGTGTGGAGGTGATCGACCGTGCGCATGGCGTTCCCGTAGTGATCGATCCGGTGATGGCGGCCAAGGGCGGATCAGTACTGTTGGACAGCGGGGCCCTGGCGGCCTTCGCCCGCCTGCTCATCCCCCGCGCAGCGCTGCTCACCCCCAACGCTCCCGAGGCGGAGGCGCTCACCGGTCTTGTCGTCGCGGATCTGGACGGACAGAGGCGGGCGGGGGAAGCCTTGCTTGAAGCCGGCGCCGGCGCTGTGCTGGTCAAGGGCGGACATATACCGGGCGACCGGGTGGTCGACCTGCTGCTCACCCATGATGGCGAGCTGCTGTTGGAGGGGCCGCGCATCGACAGCCGTCATACCCACGGCACCGGCTGCACCCTAGCCTCGGCCTGCGCCGTGGGACTGGCGCAGGGGCTGGATATGCAGGCGTCTGTGACGCGGGCCTGGGCCTATGTGGCCGAGGCGATTCGCCTGGCGCCGGGCCTGGGCGCCGGCCACGGTCCCCTCGACCATGGATGGCCGATCCGCAAAGCTCAGCCGCCACTTCAGTAATTTCGAGTGGCCAAAGCCCGATTTGGGTATGAAAGTCATGCGGCTTTCGTGAAGCCGGGCCATGTTGCGGGGTCAAAGCTGGTTTCAGCCGGTGAACGGCAAGCCAATTGGGGGAGGATTTNNGGCAGCGCGGTGCTGGCCGCTTCCTATCCGGCTTTGGGCATCGGCTTTGTCGGCGTCGCCCTGGCTTTCGGCCTGACGGTGCTGACCATGGCCTACGCCATCGGCCACGTATCGGGCTGTCACCTTAATCCCGCAGTTTCGGTGGGTTTGTGGGCGGGCGGACGGTTCCCGGCCGCAGACCTGATCCCTTACATCCTCGCCCAGGTGCTGGGAGCGGTGGCGGGGGCAGGGGTGCTTTATGTCATCGCCAGCGGCCATGCGGGGTTCGACGCCTCCGCCGGCTTCGCCTCCAATGGCTATGGCGAGCATTCGCCGGGCGGCTATTCGCTGCCGGCATGTCTGGTCACCGAGGTGGTGCTGACCTTCGGCTTCCTGTTCGTGATCCTGGGCTCGACCCATGGCAGCGCGCCCAAGGGCTTCGCGCCAATCGCCATCGGCCTGTGCCTGACCCTGATCCACCTGATCAGCATTCCGGTGACCAACACCTCGGTCAATCCGGCGCGCAGCCTGGGCCCAGCCCTGTTTGCGGGCGGCTGGGCCCTGAAGCAGCTGTGGCTGTTCTGGGTCGCGCCCCTGGCCGGCGCCCTGATCGCCGGTTTCGTCTATCGCTGGGTCGGGGGCGCCGAGCCAGCGCCGGTGGAGGTCACCGGCAACGGCTGATCTCAGGCCCAGCGCCAGCTTGAGCCCGACGATTCCGTGAGGATTCGCCGGGCCCATCGCGCACTAGAATCTTGTGTCTGGAGCGCGTTAGGCGAAACCGCATACCCTTTCGCCTAACGCGCTCAGGCTGCCGGCTTAGCGCCAGTGACGGTGATGGAACCGGTCGTAATACCAGCCGCGATGGAAGTGGCGGTGATGCGTCACGCCGATGGCCACGCCGTGCTGACCGACCCGCAGCACCGTAGCCGCCGAGGCCGGAACAGCGGCGGAGACGGCGGCCAGACTGGCGACAGCGGCGATGGCCAGGATCAGATTCTTCATTGTCTTTCTCCTCGTTTCCCTTGCCGGGCTTGGCCGGGCGTGGGTCTGAAATGAAACCGGCTTATCGAGCTCGATAAACCTCGCCTTTCAGCGTGCGGTCATCCTGCCTGGGCGTTGCTGAAGCTGGACTGAGGGGAATTGACAGCCGTCGTTCACGTCGTAGAGCCGGATGACTTTTCTCGAAGTTTGAATCCGGCTTTACATATTTGAATCTAGAGCACGATTCAGCGTTTAGGCGATTCCGCCTAAACCCATCGTGCTCGGAGCGGGATCGGTGACGAACATTTCACTCGCGCTTCGGCGCGATTGGTGTATCAACCGCCCCGGGCCACGCCCTCCCAACGGGGCGCCGCTCATCTGTAAGGATGGGAGACAATCCATGACGACCCTCGCCAAGCCGGCTACGCGCCCGGCCCGCCCCGAATTCTCTTCCGGCCCCTGCGCCAAGCGCCCCGGCTGGAAAGTGGAAAACCTGCAGGGGGCGCTCGTCGGTCGCTCTCACCGCTCCAAACCCGGCAAGGCGCGCCTGAAAGAGGCCATCGACCAGACCCGCGCGGTTCTGCAGATTCCGGCTGACTACCTGATCGGCATTGTGCCAGCCTCCGATACCGGCGCCGTGGAAATGGCGATGTGGTCGATGCTGGGCGGCCGTCCGGTCCAGGTCGTGGCCTTCGAATCCTTCGGCAAGGACTGGGTCACCGACGTCCTCAAGCAACTGAAGCTCAAGGATACCGAGGTGCTGGAAGCCGGCTACGGCAAGCTTCCTGATCTGTCCAAAGTGCGTAAGGACGCCGACCTCGTGTTCACCTGGAACGGCACCACCTCCGGGGTGCGCGTGCCCAACGCCGACTTCATCGCGGACGACCGCGAAGGCGTCACCATCTGCGACGCCACCTCGGCCGCCTTCGCCCAGGACCTGGACTGGGCCAAGCTCGACGTGGTCACCTTCTCCTGGCAGAAGGCCATGGGCGGCGAAGCGGCGCACGGCATGCTGATCCTCAGCCCCCGCGCTGTGGCCCGGCTGGAAAGCTACAGCCCGCCCTGGCCCCTGCCGAAAATCTTCCGCCTGACCAAGGGCGGCAAGGTCGCGCTCGATATCTTCGAGGGCGCCACGATCAACACCCCCTCCATGCTGTGCGTGGAAGACTATCTGGACGCCCTCAAGTGGGGCGCTTCCATTGGCGGCCTGCCGGCTCTGCAGGCCCGCTCCAACGCCAATCTGCAGGTGCTGGCCGACTGGATCGCCAAGACCTCGTGGGTCGA
Source organism: Caulobacteraceae bacterium (assembly GCA_003164925.1). GTDB lineage: Bacteria > Pseudomonadota > Alphaproteobacteria > Caulobacterales > Caulobacteraceae > BOG-938. The sequence goes on along the minus strand of PLRV01000059.1, from coordinate 16,886 downwards.
ATTCCTGGCCGAAACGCCGGCGATCCGCTCCAACACCTCCGTGTGCATCAAGGTGGTGGACAAGCGCGTCACGGACCTGCCCCCCGACGCCCAGGCCGACTTCGCCAAGAAGCTGGCCTCGCTGCTGGAGAAGGAAGGCGTGGCGCTCGACGCCGGTGGCTATCGCGACGCCCCCCCGGGCCTGCGCATCTGGTGCGGCGCCACGGTCGACGCCTCCGACGTCGAAGCTCTGACGCCCTGGCTCGACTGGGCGTTTCAGACCCTGGCGTCCGAACTGCAATCGGCTTGATCTTGCGCGGGCCCCGCGTCCGCGTCCTCACACATCATCGGGCCCGGGCCTCAGACGAAGATTCTGAGGTCCGGCGCCGACCAGGAGAATTCTCCCATGGCTCCCCGCGTACTCATCGCTGACGAACTTTCCCCCGCCGCCGTCGCCATCTTCAAGGATCGTGGCATCGAGGTCGACGTCAAGACCGGCCTGAGCAAGGACCAACTGCTTGAGATCATCGACCAGTACGATGGCCTGGCTGTCCGCTCGGCCACCAAGCCCAACAAGGACGTGATCGCCAAGGCCACGAAGCTGAAGGTGATCGGGCGCGCTGGCATCGGCGTGGACAATGTCGACATCCCCGCCGCCACCGCGGCCGGCATCGTGGTGATGAATACCCCCTTCGGCAACTCCATCACCACCGCCGAACACGCCATCGCCCTGATGTTCGCCGTGGCCCGCCAACTGCCCGCCGCCGATCTGTCCACCCAGGCCGGCAAGTGGGAGAAGAACCGCTTCATGGGCGTGGAGCTGTTCGGCAAGACCCTGGGCCTGATCGGCGCGGGCAACATCGGCTCCATCGTGGCCGACCGGGCGCTGGGCCTGAAGATGAAGGTTGTCGCCTACGACCCCTTCCTGTCGGCCGACCGCGCGGTGGAGATCGGCGTGGAAAAGGTCGAGCTGGACCAGCTGCTGGCCCGCGCGGACTTCATTACCCTGCACACCCCGCTGACCGACAAGACCCGCAACATCCTGTCCAAGGAGGCCCTGGCCAAGACCAAGAAGGGCGTGATCATCGTCAACTGCGCCCGTGGCGGGCTGGTGGACGAGGCGGCCTTGCGCGAGTTTCTTGACAGCGGCCATGTGGGCGGCGCGGGCTTTGACGTGTTTGTCGAGGAACCGGCCAAGGCCAACGTCCTGTTCGGGGCGAACAACTTCGTGGCCACGCCGCACCTGGGCGCCTCCACCAACGAGGCCCAGGAGAACGTGGCCCTGCAGGTGGCCGAGCAGATGAGCGATTACCTGCTCACCGGCGCGGTGACCAACGCCCTGAACAGCCCCTCTGTCAGCGCCGAGGACGCCCCCAAGCTGAAGCCGTTCCTGTCCCTGGCCGAGAACCTGGGCGCCTTCGCCGGCCAGATGGTGGACGCGGGCCTGAAGTCCATCGAGATCGCCTATGAAGGCGAGATCGCCAAGCTCAACGTCAAGCCGCTCACCGCCGCGGCCCTGGCCGGCGTGCTGCGCCCCGCGCTGGAGGACGTGAACATGGTCTCCGCGCCCGCCGTGGCCAAGGAGCGGGGCGTCAAGGTCCAGGAAATCCGGCAGGAAACCTCGCCCACCTACGACAGCATGATCCGCATCACCGTGGTGACTGAAGCCGGCTCGCGCGCCTTCGCCGGCTCGGTGATCGGCGGCCTGCCGCGGGTGGTGGAGGTCAAGGGCATGGACCTGGACGCGCCGTTCGCCCCGGCCATGCTCTACGTCAACAACCTCGACAAGCCGGGCTTCATCGGCCGGCTGGGCGGCCTGCTGGCCGAGGCCAATATCAACATCGCCACCTTCAATCTTGGCCGAGTCCAGGCCGGCGACGACGCCATCGCCCTGGTGGGCGTGGACCAGTCCCCGTCCGCCGCTTTGCTTGAGCAGATCAAGGGCCTGCCGCACGTCAAGGAAGTGCGCAGCCTGGCATTCTGAGGCCGCCGCGGGCTTGACGCCTGACACCGGGGCTGGTGTAGAGGGCGCGCGCGTCCTCGTCGCCGCGCCCCAAACGCTGCAAAGCTCCGTCGCCGAGACCTGTCGAAGGGCGGCGGGGTCCCGCCGGGCAGGCGAGGAGCTGTATCCATGGCCAACGTGACCGTCGTCGGCGCCCAATGGGGCGACGAGGGCAAGGGCAAGATCGTCGACTGGCTGTCCAATCGCGCCGACGTGGTGGTGCGCTTCCAGGGCGGCCACAACGCCGGCCATACCCTGGTGGTGGGCGACAAGACCTACAAGCTGTCCCTGCTTCCGTCAGGCGTAGTGCAGGGCAAGCCCTCGGTCATTGGCAATGGCGTGGTGGTGGACCCCTGGGCGCTGCTGAGCGAGATCGACAAGATCCGCGGGCAAGGTGTCGACATCACCCCTCAGATTCTGATCCTGGCGGATAACGCCTGCCTGATCCTGCCCATGCACCGCGATCTGGACGGCGCGCGCGAAGCGGCGGCGGGCGCGGCCAAGATCGGCACCACCGGCCGCGGCATCGGCCCGGCCTACGAAGACAAGGTGGGACGGCGCGCGATCCGCGTAGCCGACCTGAACGATCCAGAGGCCCTCAAGCTCAAGATTGAGCGGCTGCTGGCCCACCACGGCGCCCTGCGCAAGGGATTGGGTCTGCCGGATTTCGACGGCGAAGCCTTGCTGGCCGAGCTTCTGCAGATCGCGCCCAAGATATTGGCCTATGCAAAGCCCGCGTGGCGGGTGCTGGACGCGGCGGTCAAGGACGGCTCACGCGTACTGTTCGAAGGAGCGCAAGGCGCCCTGCTCGACGTGGACCACGGCACTTATCCCTACGTCACCTCCTCCAACACCGTCGCGGGACAGGCGGCGGCTGGTTCGGGTCTGGGTCCGCGCTCGACGGGCTATGTGCTGGGCATCGTCAAGGCCTACACCACGCGGGTCGGCGAGGGTCCCTTTCCGAGCGAGTTGCATGACGACAACGGCCGCCGTTTGGGCGAACGGGGGCATGAATTCGGGACAGTGACGGGCCGCCCGCGTCGCTGCGGCTGGTTCGATGCGGCCCTGGTGCGCCAGTCTGTTTCGGTCAACGGAATCGACGGCGTGGCCTTGACCAAGCTGGATGTGCTGGACGGCTTTACCGAGCTGAAGATCGGCGTGGGCTATACCCTGGACGGCGCCGCTTACGACTATTTGCCCGCAGGGCTGAAGGCGCAAAGCGGTCTCAAGCCGGTATGGGAAACCCTTGAGGGTTGGAGCCAAAGCACGCGCGGCGCGCGCAGCTGGCGCGACCTGCCGGCGGCGGCGATCAAATATGTGCGGCGCATCGAGGAGCTGATCGGCGCCCCCGTCGCGCTCTTGTCGACCAGCCCAGAGCGCGACGACACCATTTTGATGCGCGACCCCTTCGCCGACCGCTGAAATCTTTACTGCACTGCGTAAGTCGTCGTTTACCTGCGGCGGCGATACTCTCGACAGATTTCAGCGAGTAGGACGTTGAGAGACGCTAACGTCATTTCACCGAAGGTCGCCGCGCAGTTGCAGCGGATACTGGTCGTTGATCCAAACCACGCTACATCGAAGATGTTGGCGGAACTTCTGCGTTCGCTTCTTCCCAAATGTGAGGTGAGGTCCGCGCAAACGGATGAACAAGCCTACGCCTTGCTCGAAACCTTTGATCCACTTTTGATTTTTGTAGAATTGAAGGGGCCGCGACTGGACGGTTTGGCGTTTACGCGGTTGCTGCGTCGCAGCTACCTCCACTGCCGCGAAGCCGCCGTCATTGTCACGACGGCCGAGGCGACGGCGGCGGCGATCATGGGAGCCCGCGACGCCGGCGTTCACGAGTTTCTGCGCAGGCCTTTCAACCTGGGCGACCTGAAGAAGCGCTTTGACGCGATTGTCGTGCGCCCACGCGATTGGATCGAGGCCGTCAACTACGTCGGTCCTGATCGGCGGCGGTTCAATTCGGCGGACTATAAGGGGCCGCGCAAACGCCTGTCGGAGGGCGCCGCGCCCATCATTCAGCAAATGGGCCAGGCGAGCAGGATCGTCCAATCCGCTGCGTTGGCGACGTCAAGCGATCCCAAGCAAGCACTCCGGGCCCTAAAGGCCCAGATGCGGATTTTGATTCAGCTATCCGCGGGCAAGGAGGCCCTCAAGCCGCTCCAGACAGTGGCCTTGGCCTTCGAACGCTATTTGCTCGACTCCGCCCAGACCAACGGGCTGTCCAAGGACCAGGTGGAGTCGTTCGCCGCTCAGCTCATCTTGGCGACGCCGGCTGCGGCCGCGGATCGCGCCGCCTGATCCAGAGCGGCTTGGGCCAGCTGGATGAAGCCGGCGACGTCGATGGCTTCGGCTCGAAGTTCGGCGTCAATACCGGCGGCTTCGCACAGAGTCGCTCCGCCTAGGGCCTTGAGGCTGGACTTGAGCATCTTACGCCTTTGTCCAAAAGCCTCGCGCGTGACGGCTTCCAGGGCCTTGACGGTGGCTTCGGACGGACGATCGGCCTTGGGCGTCAGTCGGACCACGGCGGAGGCGACCTTGGGCGGCGGGGTGAAGGCGCGCGCCGGCAGGTCCATCACGATTTCCGCCTGGGCCAGGGCTTGGCAGATCACCGCCAGCCGGCCATAGGCCTCAGCGCCCGTATCCGCCACGATGCGTTGAGCGACCTCCTTCTGGAACATCAGCGTGAGGGACTCTGGACGCAGCGGACCGCTCAGCCATTTTATGAGCAGAGGCGTGCCCACGTTATAAGGCAGGTTGGCCACGACCCTGACCGGCTCGCCGGGCGCCAGCGCCCGGGATAGCGCCGTCTCGTCCGATTGCAACGCGTCGTCGTGGATTACGGTCAGGCGTCCCTTGGCTGCTTCGGCCAGCTGAGCGAGGAGCGGCAGAAAGCGGGCATCTTTCTCAATGGCCAGAACCTGAGCGCCGGCTTCCAACAGGGCCCGTGTCAAGCCCCCCGGACCCGGTCCGACCTCGATGGTCACGCCCCGACTTAGATCACCGGCCAGACGAGCGATTTTACGGGTGATGTTCAGGTCCAGCAGGAAGTGCTGGCCCAGACCCTTGTTAGCCCACAGCCCGTGCTCGGCCAGGCTCTCGCGCAGCGGCGGCAAGGCGTCAAGCCCGCCCGGGGTCATGAGTGTTCGCGCCGCCGCGCAGCAATTTCAGCGGCCAGTCGGAGCGCCGAGATCAGACTATCGGGTCGGGCCACCCCGCGGCCGGCGACATCGTAGGCCACGCCGTGATCGGGCGATGTGCGCACGATGGGCAGGCCGAGGGTGACGTTCACCCCTCCCCAGAAGTCGAGCATCTTGACCGGTATGAGGGCCTGGTCGTGGTACATGCACAGCACCGCGTCATAGCCGGCTCTGGCTTGCGGATGAAACAGGGTGTCCGCAGGCCGAGGTTCGGTGCAGTCGATCCCCTTGGCCCTGAGCGCCGCGCCCGCCGGAGCGATGACCTCGATCTCCTCGCGTCCCAGGGCCCCGCCCTCCCCAGCATGAGGATTGAGGGCGGCTAGAGCGAGTCGAGGGCGAGCGATGCCGAAGTCGCGGGCCAGCGCGGCGGCGACAACTTCGCCAGTGTGAACGATCTTCGCGGTCGTGAGCAGACGATGGGCCTGAGCGTAAGGCTCGTGGATCGTGACCGGCACGGTTCTCAGGTCTTCGGCGCATAGCATCATCACCGGCCCGCGCGGACCAGCCATGGGCGCATTGGCGGTGAGTTCACCCAGAAACTCGGTGTGTCCGGGAAACCCGAACCCGGCTTCATAGAGCGGCGCCTTGGCGATCGGCGCCGTCACCACCGCCTGGGCGGCGCCGGACAAGGCCAGCCCCGCCGCCGTTTCGATCCAGGCCACGACCTTGGCGGCGTAGGCGCTGGACGGCTGACCGGCCACAACCGGAACCCCTAACGGCATGTCGTAAACCGGAAGGGCCTGCGCAAAGACGCGCGCGGCTTCCTGGGGCGAGCCGACGCGGGCCAGGATGGACGCGCCCTTGGCCGACGCCGAGGCCAGGGCCTCGTGATCGCCGATGACGATAAAGGGCGGCCCTTGGCTCCTCAGCGCTTGCCAGGCCTTGACCACGATCTCCGGACCGATGCCGGCCGGATCACCCAGGCTGAGGGCCAGGGGCGCCGACGACGTGGCGGTAACCGTCACCGGGTTTCGATATCGGCGGAATTTCTCAGATCGCGCAGATAGCGCCGTGACATAACCGCCAACTGCTCGCTGTAAATGCGGTTTTCGACCTCCGCCTTGGTCGGCATATTGGCGCCGCCACTGCGCTTGGAGCACACCGCCACCAGATGCAGACCCACGTCGGTGCGGATCGGTTGACTGATTTCGTCAGGCTGCAGGGTCTCCGCGGCGGTCTTGAAAGGACCGCTCAACTCGGTGATTTCAGCTTCGCCGAGGTCGGCGGCGACCACGCCCTTGGCCTTGGCGGCCAAGGCGTCCAAGCTCGCACAGCCCTTGGCCTGGGCCTTGAGGCCGGTCAGGGTTGCCGTGGCCGCAGCCACCTCATCCTGCGGCGCGTCCTTGGGCATCCGGATGGCGAGCTGCTTCAGATCGACCAGGGTCTGGCTTGATGCGGCCTGTTTGTCGCGCAGATAGATGATGTAGACGTCGCCGTTAGACGGAATGGGCGCTGAAAGCTGGCCGGGACGTAGGCTCTCCAGGGCTTGGGTGACTTCAGGCGGCTCCTGGTTGGCCGATACCCAGCCGGCGTCGCCGCCGTTGGCGGCCGTGGTCGAGGCGGAGAACTGCCTGGCCACGGAGGGGAAGGGAGCGCCCTTCTGAAGCTGGGCAATGAGCTGATTGGCGCCGTTCTCAGCAGCAGCTTCGCCGCCCACACGGGCCGCATCGATGACGATTTCGCTGATGAGATACTGCGGTTGGCTGGCCGTGGCCGCCAGCCGACGCATCTGGGATGCCACTTGGTCGTCGCCGACGCGGATGCGCGAGCCATACATGCCGCCGACCAGCCGTTGCCAGCTGATCTGCGTGCGAATCTGATCCCTCAGGGACTGCATGTCCACGTTGGCCGCGGCGAAGGAATTCTTGAGCTGATCGTAGGTCAGGTTGTTCGACCGCGCCAAAGCCGTGATCTCCTGGTCGACCTCCTTGTCGGTGGCGATCAGGCTATCCTTGCTGTCCTTCTGGCGTTTCTGGATGCGATGCAATTCCTGCATTTCCAGTCGTTCGTCGGTCAGCGAGCGAAGCGCTTCCTGCTCGATCTGTTGCAGGGCGTCGGCCGTCGGCTGAACCCCGGAGGTCAGGATGAGCAGGCGCATGCGCTGGCGCAGATCGTAGGTCGAGACGATCTCGTCGTTGATCACCGCCGCGACGGATTCGTTCATGCCGGGCGCGGGGCGAGGTGCCGTCGACGGCGCCTCGGCGCTGGGAGCGCCATTGACCGCTTGGGCCATGGCCGGGGAAGCGGCCGCGAAGGCCAGTAAGATGGCTCCGCAGCGCAGGGCCTTGGCGCCCCTGTGGGTCAGTCCGTTATGCACAACTAAGCCTATCTCAAGTCCGATCAATGGAAACGCCGTTACAGCGGCCGCCCTCCCAGCAGGGGGAAGGTGATGCGCAGGAGGACCGTGCTCGACGGACCAAGGGCCCCATTATATGTGCCGTTGCGAGAATAATCGAGTTCCGCGTGGATACAGTCATTCTGGAACACGATGCCGGTGGATTCCGTGGCCACGACCTTCGCCGCTATATCCCAATTGAAGCCCGTGGAAATCCCCCAATGTTCGGTCACGAACACCTGGCCGCCAGCCTGCATATTTTCCGTCGTCGTGCCCGGCGTATCGATGCTGTCGCGCAGAAAGCGGATGTAGCCGTTGACCCGCGAAAAATTGGCGTTGGCTCCGAGCTCGAGCCTGTCCAGCTGATCAGTATCCTGGTTTACGAGGGTTCGACCAAAGGCCGAAAACTGGGAGACCGGTTGCAGCGACGCCGCCACAACCCAGTCGGAGGCGGTCCGGTTCAGACTGGTGCCGTACAGTGCGGGGTCCGGCTCGGCCCGCAGGCTTTCCCCGGCCAGCAGCTGCGCGGAGCCGCCTGAATCAAGCCGGACTGTGGCGCGGCCGCCGAAGTTGAGGCGTTGTCCGGCCTCGTAATAATCGAACCCGGTGGACTTGTTATACTCGAACAGATCGGTCTCGTCGAAGGTCAGCACCTGGCTGTCTTCGTTGGGAATGTTCGCGTAGGTGTGCGGCGAGGGTGAGATGGCTAGCTGGGCCAGGGGCTCCAGCACGATGGTCATGTCGCCCTGACGCTTGAAGAAGGGATAGCTGGCGTTCACGCCCACGGTGCCGAGAAGGCGCTCGGTGGTGTGGTCCCCCAGCTGCGTCGAGGTCTGATTATCGACGTTGTATTCGTCGAACCGCGCGTTGGCGAAGGGCTGGAAGCGCATCCCATTGGTCAGAGTCAGGCTGCTCGACCAGTCGGCGTTGGCGGTGGCCCGTTCGCTGCCGTTGTTGGGGCCGCCGTTGCCGGTATAGATCGTTGTGGATGTGGGCGTCACGGTGATGCTGGCTGGCTCCCGAGAACGGTCCAGCAGGACGCTGTCGCCCAACAAGCGCAATGTGCCGCCCAGCACCTGATGATCCGGCTCGTAGCGGGCCTCGATCAGCGGCGCGACCACGGGGAAGGTCCCGTTCTGGTCGCCCTGCGCCAGCCCCTGGAAGCTCATCGTCGAGATCGACACATAACTGCGTTGGGTCTGCTCCACCCCATAGGCCTGGCTGATCAGGCGCAGGTTATCGGCGCCGTAGAGCCCACGCTGCTCGTAAACATTGTTGATGGCGTATCGCTGGAACATCAGGGAGTCGGTGACCCGCTCGGCCGTGAATCCGTAGGTCCAGTTGGCGGTCGGCGAGAAGGCGGCTTGCCCGAGGATGTATGAGCGGGAGGTCAGGTCGCCGTAGGCCTGACCGTTGTTGTTGAACTCGCGGTCGTAGGTGTAGCCGAAAACAGCGTCCAGCTCGCCGGAATAGAAGCGTTCACGGTATTCGCCCTCCAACAGGGGGGCGACCTTGGTGTTGATCTGGGGCGCGACGATCAGTTCCTGATAGGGTGAAATCACCCAAAGATAGGGCTGGGTGTAGGAGAATCCCTTGCGGCCATCGATGGTGATGTTCGGCTCCAGGAAGCCGGAACTGCGCTTGGCCGTAGGGTCCGGGTGCCAAAATATCGGCGTGTACATGACCGGCAGGCCTTCGATCCGGATCACCGCGTTGCGGTAATAGATCAGCTGGCGCCGGGGGTCCTGCACGATCTGGGACGCTTGAATCGACCATGTCGGCTGCAGGGGCTTCTGATCTTTGGCGCATATATCGCAAGCGGTGAACACCGCCCGGTTCAGCTCTATGGCGTTCTGGTCACGCCGGATCGCCTCGGCGGCCGAAAGGGTCACGTTCTGCTTCTGGCGGGTCGAGAAGGCGATCGCGAAGCCGGAGTGGAAGCCTTTGTCCAAGGTCATGACCTTGGCGTATTCGTAGGTCCCGTCGGCGTTCTGGATCTGCACATTGCCGCGCGCGACCGTGACGTCGTTATTGGCGTTATAGATCACCTCGTCCGCGCGCAGGGTGCGCCCGTCATAGCGCACTTCCACCGATCCCTTGGCCGTCCAGATGTGAGCCTGATCGTCGCGGATCATGCTGTCGGCTTCGAGATAGAACGCTTGGCTCCCGATCGCTTCTTCGGCCGGTGGCGGCGAAGGCAGAGCGGCGACGGCTCGGCTGAGGCCCGCAGCCGTGACAAGCAACGGGGCGTTGGGCGCGGAAACTGGAGCGCTGGCGACCACCTGGGCGCTGGAAGCCTGGGCCTGGGCCGGCGTGGACGCCAGCGCCGGCCAGGCGCAGCCCAGAGCCACGGCGGCGGCGCCGCGGAGCAAACGCATTTTCCAAACCGATATGATCAATTGCCTCAGCCCGTCCGCTGGCGTCGTCATTTCGTGATCAACCGTCTTCGGCGTAGCAAAGCAAGGCCAGACCGGCCAAAAGCGCGATCAAGGGCGGCGTCCAGGCCGCAATCGGGGGCGGTACGATGTCCGCCCGGCCCAAAGCGCCGCAGACAGCGTTGAAGAAGAAGAAGGCGAAACCAAGGGCGACGCCAGCGCCGGCCAGCCCCGCCAGTCCGCCCAGTCTCGCCAAGCGCAAGGAAAAGGCCGCCGCCAGAATCGCCATGGCCGCGTACAGCATGGGCGCGGCCAGCAGTTGCTGGAAGGACAGCTGATAAGCTGTGGCGGTTAGGCCGGCCTGCTCCGCCCGCCGAATTGCTCCGGGCAGGCTCCAGAACGATACCGTGTCCGCTTCTGCTTGCTGCAGGCCGAGGGAGTCCCTGACGGGGGAAGGAATGGTCAGGCTGTCGGAACGTACCGATTCGCCGCCCGCTTGGACGCTCGAGACATTCTTCATCACCCAGTTGCGGCCTCGCAAGCGCGCTTCGCTGGCTTCCACGCGTCGGTCGAACTGCGGCGCGCCGTCGGCATCCAGGGTATAGAAGAAGACCGACACGCCTTTGAGCGTCACGCCGTTGTGGTCGTCGCGCGAGCGGGCTCGGATCACGATCTGTTGGTGGCCCTGGCCCTGGCGCAGCCAGGTCGCGTCTTGGGGAGGCGCGCCGGCCAGATAGCTTTTCATCAGGCCGGCGCGCATCTGGGTGTAGCCAGCGTTGAGCGTCGCGGCGAGGGGATTGAAGGCCAGGATGCTCACGACGCCGATGGCGAAGGCCGCCGCCGCCGCCGGGGCGATGAAACGCCATGCCGAAATCCCCGCGGCCCGCATGGCCACCAATTCGCTACGCCGGTTCAGGCCCACGTAGGCGCCCATAATGCCGAACAGGAAGACGAAGGGCATCAACAGCATGAGCACCGAAGGCGTCTGCATCAAAGTCAGGGTCAGGACCTGAAGCGGGGTGACGTCGACCCGGCTGCCCACGTCTCGCGATATGGCCACAAAGCCGACCAGCATCTCCACGGCCGTGATCACCAGGAACGCGATGGTTAGGGCCGCCATGGCCTTGGCCAGGACGTAGCGCTCGATGCGCAGCGAGGTCATGGCGCTGCTCCCAGGGCCGGTCTTGCCGGCGCGACGAGTGGGCGGTAGGCGCGCCGCCCCGCCCGCTGGTTGAGGACGATCGACAGCGCCCACAGGGCGGCGCCGAGGGGCGCCGCGTACTGCAGCAGGTTGAACCAGATGTTATCGTCGCAAATGGCCTGGATGCCGACCCCGACAATACGCACAGCCGCAGCCGCGGCGCCGGCCAGGGCGATCCTGCGCGCGTATCCCAACCGATTGAAACCGCCGCCCAGCACCGCCGCCAAGGCCAAACACACCATCGTGATGTTGTAGAGCGCCGAGGACAGCCGCGCATGGCCTTCGGCGTAGAGCTTCAGCCGATTGGATCGCTCCCACGCCTGGGTCAGGTCGGGATAGAACAGCTCGTGCAGATAACGATCCGACAGTTTGTAGCGTATGACCTCCGGCGGCGGCACGAAGGGCGCCAGGTCAAACACATATTCGTCGAAGGCCAGAAAATTGAGGGCGCCGGTGGTGGTCAGTGACTGGCTCGAACCGTGCCGCATGATCAGCACCGGCGAGCCGTTGCGCTCCGCGATCTGGCCGTCCTTCGCCGAATAGGTGGTGGACTCGCCGCCCGGCTTCTCCTCGTAGATGAACAGGTTGCTCAGCTGTCCGTGCGATTGAACTTGGTGCACATAGACCGTCAAACCTTTGGCCGGCTGCGAGAATTGCCCTTCTTGCACAAGGGTTGACACCAGGTCGGTGCGGATTCTCGTCAGTTCCTCGCGCATCTGCCGCGCGCACAGCGGCTGGATCCACAGGTTGATCACCATGCCCACCAGGGCGGCGAAGCAGGCCAGGCGGATGGCCGGCGAGATCACACGCCAACGACTCATGCCGCCAGCGAAACAGACCACGATCTCCTGTTCGGTATGCAGCCGGTTCCACGTGGCCAAGGTGGACACGAACAGCGCCACGGGCAGCACCATGGAGATCAAGGACGGCACGCCCAAGAGGGTGATCTTCAGAAACACCCAGGCGCTCTGGCCTTGGTGCACGATCAGGTCCAGCGCGCTCAGGCTCTGGCTCAGGACAGCGACTCCAGACAGAGCGGCGGTGGCCAGGACGGTCGGTCCGAGCAACTGGTTAAATAGATATCTGTCGATCAGCTTCATCGGGGGCGCTAAGTCGGCGTTGCAGGCCCCACCTGGGCGAGCCATCTTCTACACGTCCCCGTCGGGCCAGGACAACGCCTGAGTGACGTCGGGCCACAGAGAGTGACAACAGCATGCAAATCGAATTCGTAGGTTCAGGTCCGATTGAGGGCGCCCCCCTGTGCGCCGTCGCCGTTCTGGTGTTCGAGGGCGGTGACCTTTCCGCGGCGGCCGAGGCTCTGGATCAGCAGATGAACGGGGCCATCTCTCGCGTGCTGGCGGGACGATTCAAGGGCGCCAAGGGGCAATCGGCGGAATTGCTCGCGCCGGCAGGCCTGCACGCCAGCCTGGTGTTGCTGGTGGGCGTCGGGGCCAGGGACGGCTTTGACGACCAGGCCGCGGAGAATGCCGGCGCGGAGGCCTATAAGGCCGTGAACGCCTCGGGCGCGACGCTCCTGGAGCTGAGGTTCACAGACATCACCAACGCCCAGGCCGCCCGGGCCGCTCTGGGGGTGCGCCTGGCGTCCTACCGATTCGACAAATATCTGACCCGCGAAAAGCCCGAGAAGAAGCCTTCGGTGCACAAGGCCCAGGTGCTGGCCGCCGATCCCCAAGCCGCGCTCCTGGCCTTCGATCCGCTGGCGGCGGTGGCCGACGCGGTGGCCTTCACCCGCGACCTGGTCTCCGAGCCCCCCAACATCCTCTATCCGGAGGAGTTCGCCAAACGCGTGAAGGCTCTGGAGGCGCTGGGCCTGGAGGTCGAGGTGCTGGACGAGGAGCAGATGCGCGCCTTGGGCATGGGCTGCCTGCTCGGCGTGTCTCAGGGCAGCGCCCGGCCCGGCCGTCTGGCCATCCTGCAATGGAAGGGCGCCCCCGATCCTGACGCCCAGCCTATCGCCTTCGTCGGCAAGGGCGTGTGCTTCGACAGCGGCGGTATTTCGCTGAAGCCCGCTGACGGCATGGAAGACATGAAGTGGGACATGGGCGGCGCGGGCGCCGTGGCCGGCCTCATGCACGCCCTGGCCGGACGCAAGGCCAAGGTCAACGCCGTCGGCATCCTGGGGCTGGTGGAGAACATGCCCGACGGCAATGCCCAGCGACCGGGCGACATCGTCACCTCCATGTCGGGTCAGACGGTGGAGGTGATCAACACCGACGCTGAGGGCCGGCTCGTGCTGGCGGACGCGCTCTGGTACTGCCAGGAGCGCTTCAAGCCCAAGTTCATGGTCGACCTGGCCACCTTGACCGGCGCCATCATCGTCGCCCTGGGCCACGACTACGCGGGCCTGTTCAGCAACAACGACGAACTGGCGGATGCGCTGTTCGCGGCGGGTCAGGCGGAGGGCGAGAACTTGTGGCGTATGCCTTTGCCGGCCAAGTACGAGAAACAGCTGGAAAGCCCCGCCGCCGACCTGAAGAACATTGGCGGCCGCCCGGGCGGCTCAATCACCGCCGCGCTGTTTATCCAGAAGTTCGTCAACGGCCTGCCCTGGGCGCACCTGGATATCGCCTCCACCGCCTGGAAGAAACCGTCCACCAGCCCCACCGTGCCGGAGGGGGCCAGCGGATTCGGCGTGCGTCTGCTCAACCGCCTGGTGGCGGATAAATACGAAGGCTGACGCCGGTGAGCGCCGCCCCGTGCGAGGTCTGGTTCTACCATCTGGAACGAACAGGGCTGGATCAGGCCTTGCCCGAACTGTTGGACAAGACCTTGGCGCGGGGCTGGCGGGCCCTGGTGCGGGCCACGGGCCCGGAGCGGCTGGAGCATCTGGACGGCTGGTTGTGGAGCTATCGCGACGACAGCTTCCTGCCGCACGGCTTGGCCGGCGAGCCGAACGCCGCGCGCCAGCCGGTGCTGCTGACCACGGAGGCGCAGGGCAACCCCAACCAGGCCGACGCCCTGTTCCTGATCGACGGCGCCGAGCCCGGCGCTTTTGAGGGGTACGCGCGCTGCCTTGTCCTGTTCGACGGCAAGGACGAGGAGCAACTGGCCCTCGCGCGCCGGCAATGGTCGGCCCTCAAGGCTCAGGGCGCGGCGCTGTCCTACTGGAAGCAGGGCGCGCAGGGCGGATGGGAGAAGCAGGCGTGACGGCAAAACCCGCCCACGCAGAATTCGGATCGCGCAAGCCTCAGAAACCGTCGTCAAGTGACGTTTAGGCTAACCCCTTGGCCGTCTCGTACCGCTCGGCCAACGCCAGCCATTCGCCCTCGGCCTTGTTCAGATTGTCCTGCGCCCTGGCCCGGTCTCGGCCCAGTTGGGCCAGTTCGTTGGGGCGCTTGAAGTTTTTCGGATCGGCCAGGGCCAGGTCGACCTCGGCCAGCTGCTTGGTCAGGCGGGCGACCTTGGCCTCCACCGCATCCAGCTCCTTCTTGAGCGGCGCGAGCTGGGCGCGGGCCTGGGCGGCGGCCTTCTTGGCGTCAATCTTGGCCGGACCGGAGGCCACGGCCTTTTCCGCGCGGGACGCCTGGCGGGCGCGGTCGAGGACGTGTTTGGCGTAATCGTCCATGTCGCCGTCGAAGGGCTTGATGCTCCCGTCCGCCGCCAGCCACAGCCGGTCCGCCACCAGCTCCATCAGCGAGCGGTCGTGGGTGATCAGCACCACCGCGCCCTCGTAGTCGTTGAGCGCGTCGAGCAGAGCTCGGCGGCTATCAATGTCCAGGTGGTTGGTCGGTTCGTCGAGGATCAGCAGGTGCGGGGCCTGGGCGGCCACCAGATTGAGCAGCAGTCGCGCCCGTTCGCCCCCTGACAGGTCCTTATGCTGGGTCTCCGCCTTCGTCGCGTTCAGGCCGTATTGCGCCAGGCGCGAGCGGCGGCTCGCCTCGGTGGCTTCCGGCAGCATCTGGCGCATCAAGTCGAGCGGGGTGTCCATCGGCTCCAGCGCCTCGATCTGATGCTGGTGGAACCAGCCGACCTTGAGCCGACTGTCTCGGTGCATGGCCCCGCTCATCTTGGGCAGGGCTCCGGCGATCAGCTTGGCGAAGGTCGACTTGCCCGCGCCGTTGACGCCCAGAAGGCCGATGCGGTCGTCGATGTCGAGCCGCAGCGTCAGGTCCTTCAGGATCGTGCGGCCGTCATAGCCCGCGCTAACGCCTTCGAGGCGGATCAGGGGCGGCGCCATGGGGCGTTCGGGCGAGGGCAGGGTGAAGCTCTGCACATGCTCGGCGCCGATGGCGGCGATGGGCGGCAGCTTGGCCAACCGCTTCATGCGCGATTGGGCCTGGGCGGCCTTGGAGGCCTTGGCCTTGAACCGGTCGACGAAGGCCTGCAGGTGAGCCCGCTCGGCGTCCTGCTTGACCCTGGCCGCCGCGTTTAGCCTGAGTTTCTCGGCCCGCATGCGCTCGAAGTCGTCGTAGCCGCCGGTGTAATAGTCGAGCTTGCCGCCCGCCACGTGCAGGATGGAATCGACGGAATTATTGAGCAGCTCACGGTCGTGGCTGATGATGATGGCGGTATGCGGATAGCGCTTCAGCCTCGCTTCAAGCCACAGGGCGCCTTCCAGATCCAGGTAGTTGGTCGGCTCATCCAGCAGCAGAAGGTCGGGCTCGGCGAACAGGGCCGAGGCCATGGCCACCCGCATGCGCCAGCCGCCTGAGAACTCGGCCATGGGTCGATCCAGGTCGGCGTTGGAAAAGCCCAGACCGCTCAGGATTTCCGCCGCCCGCGAGGGCGCCCGGTCCGCGCCGATCTCGATCAGCCGTCCATGAATCTCGCCGATGCGTTCGGGCGGCGCGGTTTCCAGCTCGGTCAGCAGGGCGTGCCGCTCCCAGTCGGCCTGCAGCACAGTCTCGATCAGGCTGACGGGGGAGGCGGCCGCCTCCTGATCCACCGTGCCGACGCGATAGTGCTTAGGGAAGGCCACCTCCCCGGAGGTGGTGTGCAACTCCCCCAGGATCACCTTGAACAGGGTCGACTTGCCGATCCCGTTGCGCCCTACCAGTCCGACTTTGGCGCCCGAGGGGATGGTCGCGCTGGCTTCCTCGAAGAAGCGGCGGCCCCAGGCGTCCAGCGTGAGTTCCTTGATCAACAACATGGGGCGAGCCTGTGGACCGAAATGGGGGGGCAGGACAAGAGCGCGCGCGCCACAGGCGGCCGGCAAAACCGATTGGCCGGCTTGGCGAGCGCAGATTGGGCGGCTATAAGCCGGCGCCTCTCATACCGACATACGACAGGCGGACCCTCAAATGGCCGAACGCACCTTCTCGATCATCAAGCCCGACGCGACCCAGCGGAACCTGACCGGCAAGGTCAACGCCGTGATCGAGGACGCCGGCCTGCGCATCGTCGCCCAACGCCGCATCCAGATGAGCCGCGCCCAGGCCGAAAAGTTCTACGAAGTGCACAAGGAACGCCCGTTCTTCGGCGAACTGGTGGACTTCATGATCTCCGCGCCCGTGGTGGTCCAGGTGCTGGAAGGCGACAACGCCGTGGCCCGCTACCGCGAAGTGATGGGCGCCACCAACCCGGCCAACGCAGCCGAGGGCACTATCCGCAAGCTTTACGCCGTGTCGGTGGGCGAGAACTCGGTGCACGGCTCGGACTCCCAGGAGAACGCCGCGCTCGAGATCGCGCAGTTCTTCAAGGCGGAAGAGATCGTCGGCTAAACGCCCGCGACCGAATTTCGAGGCATTGCAAGGCGCGTCGTGCGAAGGCCCGGCGCGTTTTTGCGTTGGCGCACCCCCCGCCGTCATCCCACGGGCGTCTGAAAGAC
>PLRV01000075.1 GCA_003164925.1 Caulobacteraceae bacterium | reverse complement strand
AGCGAGAAGCCCTGAGACCTTCTAGTGGATTGAATCCAACACTTGGTGCCCACGCGCGGCGGCGGCGATGATTTTGTCTGGATCGGCGGTCCAGACGAAGGGCTTGGACGTCTGATTGTGGTCGGCGACAAAGCGGTTGATGGCCGCTTGGAGATCGATGACGCCCTTGAAGACGCCGCGCTTGAGGCGGCGCTTGGTGAGAACGGCGAAGAAGCCTTCGACAGCGTTCAGCCAGCTGGCCGAGGTCGGGGTGAAGTGGAAGGTCCATCGCGGATGACGCCCGAGCCAGTCGATCACCTTGGGGTGCTTGTAGGTGGCGTAGTTGTCGAGGATGGCATGGACCGTCTTGCCGACCGGAACCTCGCGCTCGACGGTGTTCAGGAAGCGGATGAACTCTTGATGTCGGTGGCGCTGCATGCATCGACCGATGACCTTGCCCTCCAGGACGTCGAAGGCGGCGAACAAGGTGGTCACGCCGTTGCGCTTGTAATCGTGGGTCATGGCGCCGGCTCGGCCCTTCTTCAGAGGAAGGCCCGGCTGAGTGCGGTCCAAGGCCTCGATCTGCGATTTCTCGTCGACGCTGAGCACGACGGCGTGGGCGGGCGGATCGACATAGAGGCCGACGATGTCGCGAACCTTGGCGGGGAACTTCGGATCGTTGGACAGCTTGAAGCTGTGGATGCGGTGCGGCGCCAAGCCATGGGCGCGCCAGATGCGCTGGACCGAGGTCAGGCTGACACCCGCGGCCTTGGCCATCACCCGGCCCGTCCAGTGCGTGGTCTCGCCCGGCGGCTCGCCCAAGGTCAAGGCTACGATCCGATCGGCCACCTCGTCGGCCAGCTTGGGAACCCGCGCCGGCCGGGTCTGGCGCTGGCAAGCGCGGTTCATGGATGAAGGCGTCGATGGCCAGCGCCAGACCGCCGTCTTGCTGACGCCCGCAGTGCGCATGATCGCCGCCGTACCAAGGCCATCGGCCGTTCCAGTGCATCTCTTCGGGAGACCCATCTAATCCGTTGCAAAGGAGCAGCGTCTTGCACGGCTCCCCGGACGTGTCGGCGTGATGGAAGTAACCGGTCAGCGTCGTGCCCTCGAAGGGGATCTCCACGAGCTCGATCAGGGGAGAGAACAGCGCCGCAGCTTGGTGATAGCAGGCTGTGCTCAAATCGAACGCGCGCTTTACGCGCGGATCGTCGGCATGGGCGTGCAGGAAGAAATCGGCGCTACGATAGTAGCTGCTTGCGCGCAGGTAATTGTCGCGGGAGCTGATCTTGTGCCCACGCCTCAGTTGATCGGCCGCCTCGCTGGCGATCCGATCGGCAAAGCCGGACATGGCGTCGTACCAGCCGTCATAGTCGCCGGACTTGATCTGCTTGGCGATCGCGATGACTTCGCCGAACAGGGCGGCGCCGTACTCGGCCGCGCCGAACAGGCGTTCGATCTCGAACCAGAATTGCGGATCGTCTTTGAAGATCAGGGCTTCGGTGCCGGTGTTCTCAAGCGCCTTGGCTTCAGGCCTGGAGGGGGGCAGGTCTTTCATCGTGGAAATCCTCCAGACTGTGTGTGAACTCGGACAGCGGATTCTTAGCTGCTATAGGCGGGGGCGGCGTGGATGCGCGCCTCCATGGCGCCGACGGAAGGCTTAGATCACACCGCCGTTCGGCGAGGACGCCACGGAGGTCGGTTGGTAACCGTCTCATCCAACCGCCAGGCTGCCTGACATTGATCTCGACGATCCAAATTCGACCGCCGACAGTACGATCCATGGCTCAGTTCGTCGCCGGTTGCGTAGTTGAGGCACAACAGAGCCCGACGAATCGGCCCTCCGCCTTGCATCGCCTCGATCGGCATTGAGAGATCCAGTACCACGCGCGCTGCTCTCCTTGGTCAACGGAGACAGATATCTACACTTCCGCAAACAACATTGACCGAGGTCAATGCTCGATGCGCAGCCTGACGACTAACTAGCCCTTCCCTGGCGCCATTGAGTTCGGCGCGTTCACGGTAACAGCAGCCGAACCGGACGATTCTCACCCCAGGAGTTTGCCAGGAGTTTGACTACTATGTCCGTGACTGACGACGAGATTCGAGCCGACACGCTGCGCGTCATGATGGCCTATCAAAGCCTCATAACTGAGAAGCGCTGGGACGAGTGGGCCGAGCTATGGGCCGAAAATGGGGTTTGCGAATTCCCCTACGCGCCGCGCGGCCGCAAGAACGCCTATGTCGGCAGGGCGGAAATCTTGGCCTATATGTCGGGCACAACCGGCAAGGTAACCATCGACGGCACGGACGATTTGCGCGTCCATCCCGCTCTGGACCCGCATGTGGCCATTGTGGAGGTGACCATCCGTGGCCATGTCCCCGCCACCGGCGCAGCCTATGGTCAGACCTATGTGTCGATTTTTGAGGTCAAGGACAGCAAACTTCAGCACTATCGCGAATACTGGAACCCGCTGGTATCGATTGATGCCCAAGGCGGGGATAGGGAGGCCTGGACACGTGGCTTCGGCGCCCCGACTGGGGCCAGCGCATCGGAGGCAGGCGAATGACCATTCTCGTCACCGGTGGCACTGGCAAGGTTGGGAGGCGGCTAGTCCGGCGGTTGCGGCAAGCCGGCGTCGGCGTGCGCATTGCCTCACCCCACCCGGAAGGCGCCGACACGATCGCATTCGACTGGAGCGTCGCCGCCACCTGGGACGCGGCGATCAACGGCGTCGGCGCCGCCTACCTCATTCCGCCTCCCACGGGCGGCGATGCTTCTTCCATCATGATCGATTTCATCGAGCGCGCCGTGGCGAGGGGCGTCAAACGCTTCGTGTTGCAAAGCGCCTCCCTCCTTCCAGCGGGCGGTCCCGCCGCCGGCCAGGTGCACCAATGGCTGCTCGACAATGCGGAAGCCTGGGCGGTCATGCGCCCGAGTTGGTTCATGCAGAATTTCAGCGAAGGTCGCTATCTCGACAGCATTCGCGGGGCGAACGAGATTTATTCCGCGGCGGGCGACGGCCGCGTGCCCTTCATCGACGCCGATGATATCGCCGCGTGCGCCTGCGCCGCCCTTACCGCGGCCGCAGCCCCGAACGCCGACTTCGTTCTCACCGGCCCGCAGGCGATCACCTATGACGACGTAGCGGCGAGCCTGAGCCGAGCCATCGGCCGGACCATCGTTCACCGCCGGATCAGCGCCGAGGAACTGGCCGCCCGATACGTCGCGCGCGGGATGCCGCCTGGAGCAGCGCAAGTGCTCGCTGGCATGGACACCATGATCGCGATGGGCGTGGAAGATCGCACCACCGACGCGGTGGAGGCCCTCACCGGTCACGCGCCGACCAGCTTTGACGCGTTTGGGAAGGCCAACGCCGCGCTTTGGATGTAGTGCGATCGTCACTTGCCGTGACTTAAGTGCGCGCGGGACCAAGGCGACACCAAGGGATGGTGGGATGGCCTTCGTGCCGCTGATGTTTGCGCCGGGCAAGGCGTCCCAGTTTGACTTCAGCCACGAGGACGTGGAGATCGCCGGCCGGCCGGTGCGGGTCGCTGACGGCGCTTTGCAAACACGGCGTTCATGAGGCTGTGGCCCCGTTGACGTCTAGCCAGCCGATCCGTTGCAGGCTGGAACAACGCGGGCCGCATCTTCGGTACAATGCTATCCCGATAAGTTTTCGCACAGCCTGGGGGTGTCCCCGCTCGTGGGGGTAGGCGGAGACCGGCGGGCTCCGGCTCAGGGGGCGGGCTCGCCCCCACCAAATCAGGTCCCTTCCGCCCTACGTTTTCGATAGAGTGCTTGCCGACACACGCCGATCTTACCAGCCACCCTGGCCACAGACGTTTCTCCAGCCTCGAAGCATTCCCTAGCCTCAGCCCACTTCGCATCTGACATGCTTCCCGGACGTCCAGGCCCTCTCAAGGCGTCCAACCGCCTCTGCCGCTCCGCCAACGCCCTTTCCGCCTCAACATGGCCCCTGTGGGACAACAAGGCCCGCACAACGACAAGCAATCCCTCCGAACCGAGCAGATCACTGTCGATACCATCCTTGAGCGACACCAACCCCGCGCCCAACACCAGCACCTGAACCAACACCTCGAGCACGTCGGAGATATCGCGCGCCAGCCGATCCAGCCGCCACACCACAAGGACGTCATCCGGCTGAAGCGCCTCGAGCAGCTGCTCCAAGCCTGGCTTGCACGGATTCACGCCCGAGACACCGTGATCCTCGAATAAGAGACGGCATCCAGCCGCCTCGAGGGCAACGCGCTGAATCTCGAAGAAACCATCGCCCGCAACCGAGCGTCGATAACCGACCTTCATTTGTCCCAAACTCCGGTATCCGGAGAATTTAGGACACTGAGCCGTGCAGCCGCAAGCTGGCTCGACCGGGACGCCGAAGGCGGCCCGGTGCGGCGAGTCCGATGTTCAGGCCTGACCCAGAAATCCACCCTGATGGCGACGCCGCAAGCGCGCCAGCAGGACCATTCAAAACACATCATGGGCAACCTCCAAGCGCAAACAAACACGAGAAAAGCCCGGCCGCGTGAGCGGCCGGGCTGGTGAAGCGGAAGGCTCTAGTACGGGATTTCTTCGTCCGCGTCGGAACCGCCGGAGCCGACCTCGTCGTCCTTGGCGCCCTTGACCTGGACGAAGCGGACGGTGTCGTTGGGACCCATCACCACCTCGGTGGAGTAGTGGGTGACGCCGTCCTTTTCCCACTTGCGGGTGCGGTTCGAGCCCGTCACCAGGATCGCGTCGCCCTTGCTCAGGTGCTTCTCGATCAGGCCGACCAGGCCGTCGCCCCAGGCCACCACGGTGTGCCACTCGTCGTACTTCTTGCCCTTGCTGAAGGACGTGGTGCACAGGCGCAGGGTGACGACGCGCTTACCAGCGCCAGTGGTGCGGACTTCCGGGTCGTTGCCGAGGCGGCCGAGCAGAACGGTTTGGCTGAACATCTTAGTCTCTCTCTCTTCAGGTTCCGGCCGGACTTCCGACCGGTTCGCGGGCTTCCGCGATCACGCAGCCCTTAGGGCGAGGGGATGAGCGGCGGACCGAAGTCCGGGCGGGGTGGAAACCGGGTCTGCAGGCTCTTCGCCGAAGACCGGAGGCTCCGCCCCGACCGCCTCGCGCAGCGGGGTCGACTTCGAGGACGACGCGCCCTCGCCTAGGCATGAGTGATTGATCGCGGCCCCCGCACACGACGGTGTCTGGCCCCAAATCTGAGTTTCGAGAGTGGACTAGGTTCGGCCCCAAAACGGTCGCCGGCGCCCCTTCGGCGCAGACCCGGTGTCCAGCACACGGCTGCCAAGAGCCGTTCCACAACCCCAGCCCCATGCGCCCGGCCAACCAAGGGCGCGTCCATCGACGAAAGGCCTGCCCCGGCAGGCCAGGAGCGAGGCCTCTACGAGCCCTCCGAGACGCGCCGCGCAAAGGCGCACGGCCCAAGGTGACGCTCCCGGCGACACCGATTCCCGCCAAAGCGGGACAGGACGGCTTCAACCCAACCCAAACCTGAAAGACGGTGCGGACCAAACCGCTCCGACCCACAAGTCCGGTCAAGCTCAAGCCAAGATCGGGGAGCCGACAGGCTCGCTGTCCGACGAGGACGCCCAATCCCTCCAAGACCCAACGTCAGCCGCCCGGCGCTTGCCGGCGGGCTGTCCCGAGGCGCTGTGCGGGGATATTGCCCGTGGGTCCTCCAAGGGGGCCCTCTCATCGAGCGCCGCCTTCGGCGCGCGCCGGCTGCTGCGACGCCGCGAGCCGCTGCAGCCAGTCCTGCCAGCGCCCAGCGCTGACGATCACCAGGGCCCGGTAGGGCACATTGTAGGCCGGGGTGCGCGAATGGTAATTGGCGACGCGGGTCCAATAGTCCCCGCCGTCCTGCAGAAGATGACGACGGATGCGCCATGCGGCGAGTTCGTAGGGATAGCAGCCGGTCGCGAGCGCCCAGCGCGGATCGACCCCGTAGGGTCGCAGCTGCGCGAGCCAGGCCGTGTTGAGTTGCATCGGCCCCAGGTCGAAGGTCCCGTTGGTGTTTCGAACAGCCTGGCCGGGGTGTCCGCCCTCGATCTGGGCGACGGCCAGCAACACGCTGGGCGGTAGGCCGAAGTGCTGCGCGGCCGAGATCGAACAGACGATCCTTGTTTGGACGTCAGGAGGGGGGAGGGCGGGCGCCATAGGTCTTCCCGCTCAACGGCGAAGAAGCGAGGGAAAGGCCGCCGCCGCCCCGAGGGCGACGGCCGAGCCTAGAACCAGGTGCAGCCCCAAGGGGATAGCCCGCCCGGCGCCTCGCGCCGGCAGGCAAGCGCAGGCCAGGGCGCTCAGCGCCCCGACCAGGACGGCAGGCCCTATCAGGCCGGCGGGAAGGATCATCCCAAGTCCAGCGATCAGCTTGACGTCGCCTTGGCCAAAGGCCGCCCGGCCGCGCCAAGCGCGCATGACCCAGGCGAATGCGACGCCCAGGACATAAATCCCGACCCCGACGGCCAGCAGTATCAGACGGCCCTCAGACGGCGCGAAGGGCCGGAAGGCCAAGCTCAAAAGGCAGGCCGCGAGGGTAAGGATGTCGGGCAGGACCAGCTGGTCCCGGTCGGCGGCGGCCGAGCCGGCGAGGCATGCGCAGAGCGCAAAGCCTGCCAGGGTGGTCGGCGAGGCGGCGAGCGCCATCCCCAGGGCGAGGCCAGAGGCGAGCATGACAGTCGATGGCCGTAGTCCGGCGGAGATCCCCGCGAGCGCGGGGTCTGTGGCGCGGGCCACCCAGAGGCCGCCGCACGCCGCCAGGGGCGCGAGCGCGGCGCACGCCGCCGCGAGACCCATGGCGCTCGGCGTCGGGGTTAATAGATGGACTGGCATTCGTACCAGTTCGCGTTGTTGGTGCAGCCGCAGTCGTAATGGAACGCCACAAGGTTGTACTCGGGATCGCAATAGAAGTTATTGCCGCCTGCATTACGCAGCTTCCCGTTCCCCGCGCCTGGGTAGGTCCACTGGCCCCATGAGCAGGACAGGAGGTTGCCGCCGCCGTCGATGGCCTGCTGGCCCCAGGTCCCGCACCCCACCCCGGCGCTCTGGACGCTGCGCATCTGGATCGTGTTGGCGTCGGCATTACCCCCCTGCCAAGTGTTTCCGCTGCCATCTGTGTTCCATCTGGTGTTGCCGTAGATGTCTTGAACGTAGAAGCCGCCAGGGTTGCGGACCGCGCCATTGCTTCCGTCGCCGTAATAATAAGTGCCGCCGATCGAAAGCGAGTTTCCGGCGGGCAAGCTGACGGAGTTGGCGCTGATCTGGTTGGCGGTCGTCTGCCCATAGACCTGGAGCGTTGAAGTGTAGGCCGCCGTGCTGCTCGCGGTTCCGGTGTTGGACGCGGAGCTGTTGACCGTGGTGATGTTGCCAGTTGTGAAGTTGGCCGTTTGGCCGGTGGCTGTGGTGGCGTTCACTGTGGTGGCGGTGACCGTCGAGGCGCCGATTGTCCCGGCGTTGTTGATGTTGTTGCCATTCATGTTGATGGCGGTCTGCATCTGGTTGTCGACCGGGTTGCCGGTCGCGTAGCGGATGAGCGCGCCTGTGGGGCCATAGACGGCGTATTCAATCGAGTAGGCGGCCGGGGTGCCTGAGGGCGCCGGAGAGCCGGCCGGAACGTAGGTCGCTAGCGGCGCGGACCAGCCGCCGTTGGTCCCGTTGATTGTTGTGGACCCGGCGGGGGTGTAGCCCCCGGCCCCCTTGAGCAGGAGAGCCATGCGGCCGCCGTCGCCGCTGCTCAAGGCGGTTCCGCCGGTGGTCAGCGCGAGACTTTCGAGCACGGTCGGAGATCGTTCGTAGACATAGAGCTGATAGGTCTGGCCGTAGGCGTTCATCGTCGGAAAGGACGGAGGCAAGTAGTTGCCGGCGGCCAGGTTCGCGATTGGCACGGCGACCGGGCCTGTCGCGGCGCTGGTGACCAGGGTGGTGAAGTTGTCCTGAATGTAGCGGTCGCCGGCGGCGCGTAGCGTCGCCAGCTCCGACGCGGCGCCCGTGAGTTTCAGGTTCCTTTGGCTGCTGCTGACCGCCGTGCCGAATCCGACGGCCATGATCGCCAGGATGGCCAGCGAAAGGACGGCTTCGATGATGGTCGCGCCGCGTTGGCGGCTGGGCCGGAGAGGGCGAATGTTCATGGCAATGCAACCCTGATGACGAGGCTGGGATAGGAGACGATGGAAGGCCGCGGGCTTGAGGTCCCGCCGTAGCGCCAGGCGACGGTTGAGGCGCCGGATATGCCCACGGCGACCGCGTCGGCGTTGTCGAAGCCCGCGAAGGGCGTGGACAGGCGCTGGGCCATGGGTGAGGGGTCGGCGGTCCAGACCCACAGGTACTGGCCGTCCGACCAGGCCTGGTCCGGGTAGGAGGCATTATCTTGGAAAGCTGGAGGCAGGCTCATGGCCGAGCGCGGGATGGTCCCGGTCATGACGCCGCCGCCTGTGCCCCTGGCGGCCCACCAGGCCGCCCGTGCGAATATCTGAATCTGGCTGACGTCGAAGTCGCTCTGTTGGTCAAACGGCTGGGCCTGGGAGGGCGTGTAGCGCGTCCCCAGGAACGGCGACGTCACCATGAGGACGAGGAAGCCGATGATGATCGCGAGCATCGGCATTCTAGTCGTCCACGGTCCACGCGAACGATGCGGTCGTGCCGGCGGTGATCTCGGCCCGTTCGGCGGCTATGTCGCGCCGCTGATCGAACGGAAGGGGCTGGGAGGGCGCGTAACGCCCTCCCAGGAAATATGCCGCGATCCGGCTGACGATGATCGCGACCTTCGTCATGCTAGCTCAGGGTCCAAACGATCACGTTCGAAGTGACGCTGCTGCAGGCAGTGGTGACCGCTGCGACGGTCAGGGGCAGCGTCTGGGCGGTTGCGTTGATCGACACGCCAATCGGGTTGAGGGAGGCTTGGGAAAGCTGGATGCACTCCTTTTGGGGGACGGCGTTGTAGGTAATGGTGAAGTCGTTGGTCACGCCGGCGACGGTGACCGCACCACCCCAGCTATTGACGAGGCCTGTGCCCACGATCATCGGCGTAGGTGCGTTTTTGGTGCTTACCAGGCTCGCGGTGATGTCGGCTGTGCCGTAGTTGTGGTTGGTTGCGTAGAGGCTTTCGACGTTCCCCGAGAGCGTCTGAACGTAGGCCATTTCGTTTTGGATCTTCGAGGTCGAGAACGCCCCGGTGAAGAGGGCGAAGAGCCCGAGCAGGACGACCACCACAATCACGAGGAACAGAACGGCCTCGACCAGGGACGCGCCGGCCTGACGGCTCTTGGCGACGACCTGGGCGCAACGGCCGCGTTGTGGAATAGAAATATTCATGTGTTTATCCTTGCTGAATTTGACCAACGATGGAGTAGACGCCGTTAAATACGAAGCCGAGTAGACTAAATGCGCCGACCAATATCAGGTTACTGAGAATACTAACTTGGCCGTTCACACGGGCTGTCGCATCGACCATCCAGGTCTCGACAATGTGCAGAAGGCCTTCATCGAGACGGCCAATGCGGTCGAAGATCTGGATTTCCTTGATCAGTTCCCGGTCGGGGAACTGATCGCCGGTTTTGAGGAGGGCGGCGCCGAAGTCTTCGCCTTCGCGCATCGCGGCGCGGACCTTGTCGATCTTGACGGCGAGGTAGGGCGAAGCCCCCAGGCGGGTGATGTCCAGGGCCTCAACCAGGCCCCGGCCGCTTTCCATGAGGACAAGCACGGCGGCCAGAAAGCTCGTGCCCGAGATGAAGCGATGGACGCTCCAGGGCGGCGCGGCGTCCAGGAACGTGCGGACGGGCCCACGGAATATACCCAGGGTGAAGGTGATGACGATCGCGGTTGCGAACAGCACCCCGATGGTGATGGGCACGCCGTATTGGGCCCACTGGAGGAACGCGATGGCCTGGCCGGCCTGGCCCAGCCAGGGCTTGGACCCATGGATGGCGAGCAAGGGCGGCACGAATTGGGTGGAGAGGAACCAGATCACCCCGCTGAGAAGGAGCGACATACAGACGGGATAGGTGAGCTTGGAGATCACCTGGCTGCGGACCGACGCGACCTTGTCGTTCAGCCGAAGCATGACGCCGAGGGCTTGGCTGAAGCGCCCAGAGCGTTCCCCGGCCTCGACCAGCAGGACCTCGGCGGTCGGAACCCAGCCGTCGAGCGTTTCCGAAAGCTTGCCGTGTTCCCGGTGAGCGGCGATCCAATACCGGACGGCGATGGCGCTAAGCTCGGTTGGGTTCTGGCCATCATTGGAGAGGACCGCGTAGATGAAATCCAACGCCGTTCGCGAGTCGATCTCGGCGTCGATGAGGCGGGCCAACATTCGGTAGATGCGGTAACGCGCGTCGGGGAAGAGCTTCAGGTAAAGCTTGGCGACACTGACCTCGATGTGGCTGATGGAAACCTTCGGCAGGCGCTTGCGCAGACTTTCAATCGGCACGGCGCTCATGACGCCACCTTGATCGCAGGGTGTGACGCCACGTCGGGCAGGGTGGAGACCTCCATCACCTCGGGGATGGTGTAAGCGCTGATCTCGCCGCGCGAGGCCTTGCGTTTGGCGATGTCGTCTATCGAAGGCTCGCCGCGCTCGGTGCAGAATTTCCGGGCCGCGGGGATGCCTTTCGCCGCGAGCACCTCAAGATATGCCGCGTCGGTGCGGATCACCTCGGCCAGGACGGTGCGTCCCTTGAATCCGGAGTGGCGGCATTGATCGCACCCCTGTGGGGACGGGACCCGCGCGCCATGACCCAGCATCGCGCTCAGGGCGCGTATTTCCTGGGAAGGCGGTTCATTCGCCAGCGGCCGGCTACAATGGTTGCAGAGCTTGGGGACGAGGATCTGGCCGACGGCGACCTGAAGCTCGTCCGAGCCAAGCACGATGGTGCGGTCAACCCCCAGATCGACCAGGCGCAGCGGGATCGCGTGAGCGCTGGAGCAGTGCAGGGTGGACCAGACCTGGTGGCCGGTCATTGACGCGGTGACGGCCAGGTTGGCGGTGATGAGGTCGCGGATCTCGCCGATCATCACTACGTCCGGGTCTGATCGCAGGGCGGCGCGGATGGCGTCGGCGAAAGCCGAGGCGCGCGCTTCGTCGGTGTCCGTGTTGGGCACGACCAACTGTTGGGCGCCAGGCAGACGGCGCTCGGGCGGGTCTTCGATGGTGAAGCAGGTCCGCGCCCGCCTTGAGGCCGCGTCGATTTCGCGCTGGCGGATCAGCAAGGTCGCCATGGTGGTGCTCTTGCCCGACCCCGTTGGGCCCGCAATGATCGCCAGGCCCTTGTTGCGGCGGGCGAAGGCCTGAAGGGCCTGCAGCTGCTCGGGTTCGAAGCCGAGGTCCTCAATGGTGCTGGTGGACTTCACCGAGCCCAGCAGGCGCAGAACCGCGTAGGTGATGCCGAAGGTTTTGGGGTTGAACTGCATCCGCACGGCCTCAAGACCGGCTGGGAAGGCCCATTTGTCGCGCGGCTCTCGGGGCGCCAGGCGTGCGGCTAGGAATCGGGCCGCCGAATAGCTTTTGTTGGCGATGTCGGCCATGGCGTAGCAGGCGCCAAGGAAGCGCACGCCATGCTCAGCGGTCCAGGTGGCGTGCTTGAAGAGTGTGCCGTCCACCCGCAGCGATACGGTCGTGATCCGCTCGGAGACGTCGATATGGATGTCGCTCGCCCCTAGCGCCTGGGCCTGCTCGATCAGGTCGAGGATATGGCCCTGCATGTTGGCTTCGTCCGACCCACGGCGGCCGGCGACGCCAGCTATGCGGGCCTGGGCGATTTCTTCGAGCGGGACATACGCACGGCGCAGATGCACGCCGAGGTTCTTCTCGGAGGCGGCCAGCACTGCGCGCACGGAAGGATCATGGGCGTGGTCCAGGGCGACCAGGGCGCGCCCATCAGCGAACACGGCCACGAAGGATGTCTGCGGATCAGCGGGGGCCCACGATTGCTCGCCGATGTCGATATAGCTGCTGCTGAGAGGGCTCATGGCGGAAGGCTCCGCCGCCCGGCC
>PLRV01000093.1 GCA_003164925.1 Caulobacteraceae bacterium | reverse complement strand
GGGCGGCGATCAGGTCAACTTCTAGGTCGCCAGCTTCCGCAGCACCTCGCTCGGGGCATACATGGCGTCGCCCGTGCCCCTGGCGACGGCCTCCAGCGCCTCGACCACCTTGGTCCAGCCGTAGCCGGCCCCCCAATCGAATAGGCCGAAAGGGTAGTTAACCCCGTTCCGCATCGCGAGGTCGATCGCTTCGGGCGCGCCCACGCCGTCGCGCACCGCATCGGCCGCGCCATTGGTCAGCTGGAGCAGCGTGCGCAGTACGACGAGGCCCGGCCGGTCAGCGAGTTCGACCGCCTTTTTGCCCTCGGCGGCGGCGTAGGCCAGCGCGGCGGCGCGCGCCTTGTCGTCCGATGCGGCGAAGGCAATCGCGGTGGCCGCAGGGTTGGCCGAATGGTCGAGCACGGCCACTGACCTTCCGTTCGCGGCGGCGACTTCGGCGGCGGTGCGCCCGTCGCTCGGCTGAATTAGCACGGACGAATCCGCGCGGCCCGTCGCGGTATCGGTAAAGGCAGGCGCCGGCGCCTCGGCTCCGGGGGCATAGACATAGACGCCGCTGCCGCTCTTGCGGCCGAGCTTGCCTGCGGCGACCAGTTGGCCTTGCAGGACCGAGGGCGCGAAGCGCGTGCGGCCAAAATACGCTTCGTAGACCGAACGCGCCGACATGAAGTTGATGTCGTGACCGATGGTGTCGCCCAGTTCCAGCGGACCCATGCGGAACCCGGCCAGATCACGATAGACGAAGTCGAGGCTGGCGGCCGAGGCGACGCCCTCTTCGTATGCGCGCCAGCCCTCCGAGTAATAGGGTCGCGCCACCCGGTTGACGATGAAGCCCGGCGTATCCTTCACCGTGAGCGCGATCTTGCCCCAGCTCTTCATCAAGGCGAGCGCGGCGGGCGTCAGAGCCGGATCGGTGTCCAGACCGGGCACGACTTCGATCAGCTTCATCACGGGGGCCGGATTGAAGAAGTGCAGGCCGAGGAACTGCGCCGGACGGGCCAGACGCGATCCGAGGGCGGTGATCGAAAGCGAGGAGGTGTTGCTGGCCAGCACCGCACCCGGAGCGACCACGGCCTCGACCTCGGCGAAGAGTGCGGTCTTGGCGTCGAAGTTCTCGAAAATCGCCTCGATAACCAGGCCGCAGGACGAAAGATCGGAGACTTTTGGCGACCAGCGGAAGCGTGCGGCAAGGGCCGCAGCCCGATCTGCGCTCAGCTGGCCCCGCTCGACCTGGCGCTGGAGGTTCTTCCCGACGAGCGCTTCCCCGCGCGCGAGGGCGGGCTCGTGGGTGTCGAACACCACGACGGTGTGGCCGGCCTGCGCGGCGACCTGCGCGATTCCCGCGCCCATCGCGCCGGCTCCGCACACACCCACGACAACGTCAGGATTCAGCACGCATGCTCTCCATGGCAAATCAAAAGGGCCATTGAAACCAGCATCTTGGGCGATCTCTGGCAAATGACACAGCGTCCCGGATCAAGCGCACCGGTTTGATCCCGTACGGTTGCTGAAACGGACTGAACGGTCCGAAATGACCGTCCCGCAGTTGAAAGGCCCCTGGCGAATGGGCCTGTGTATTGTTCTGCAATCACGAACACTTGCCAAAAAAAATCTAAGATAAAACCGAGGAGGACGCTGTGGACAGGTTTCTTTGCATCGAGGCGTTCGTGCGTGTCGCTGAAACCAAGAGCTTCACCAACGCCGCGCAACAGCTCGGCGTTTGCCCATCGGTCGTCACCAGCCGCGTTCGTCAGCTCGAGAAGTTCGTGGAAGCGTCGCTGTTTCACCGCTCCACCCGCACGGTCGCGCTGTCCGAGGCGGGTACGGCGGTGATCGAGGAATGCGCCGAACTCGTCTCGCGCATGGAAATGGTCACAGAGCAGGTGCGGCTGTCGCACAGCAGCCCAAGGGGCCCCCTGCGCATCCAGGTTCTGCCCGGTTTCGCCATCGGCCACCTCGGCGGCGCTCTGGCGGACTTTAGCGCCGCCTATCCCGAGATCGAACTCGACGTCGTCGTGAGTGACAAGATCATCAACCCCGTCGAAGAGGCGGTGGACGTCACATTCCAACTTTTCCGTCCGCGGGCCGAGTGGCTCATCGAACGGTCGCTGTTCCCGGTCAAGCGGGTGTTCTGCGCCTCGCCGGAATACCTGCAGAAACGCCCTCGCCCGCGTCATCCCGAGGACTTGGCCGGACACGACCTTGCGGTCTACTCCGGCTATCCGACGCGCAACCGCTGGATCTTCCTGCGCGGTAAGGACGAGCTCACGGTCGACCTGCCCGCCAAGATGCGCAGCAATTCGGTCCACCTTTTGAATGACTTCGTACTCAGCGGATCGGGCATCTGCTGCCTGCCGACCCTGGTCTGTGGCGACGACCTGCTGAGCGGCCGGCTGGTGCCCCTGCTCACGGATTACGAATTGCATCCGCCTCTGGAACTGCGCGCGAGCTATCCGCCGACCCATCGCGGTGCGCTCAAGGTGAAGCTGCTGGTGAACTTCATCGCCCAGCGCTTCGCCAACAACCGCCCGTGGGACCATGCGCTGGACGAGGCGCTGCGCCGCGAGCGCGTTCTGGCGGCCTGAGCCCCAAGTCCGGAGTGGGGAGCCGGACGCCTGCGTCAAACGATCGCCGCCTTTCCAGAGCCATGCTCCTGGCGGTGCAGGCGCGATAGCGTCCTGAAGTGGAAGAAGGCCCAGACGTTCGCCAGGGCCAACAGCGCCAGCGCGAACTGCAGCCCCCCCGCAGCCGGCTTGGAGCAGGCCGCCGCGAACCATGAATTCGAGGCGCAGAACTGCTGGCTCGATGCCGAACCGCCGGCGAAGTAGCGGCCCAGCAGGTCGCTCATCTTGCCCACGATCGGAGGACCGAGGCCGTAGCCGATGAGGTTGGACACCAGCAGGACTAAGGCAACCGCGGTCCCTCGCATGCTGGGCTGGACCGAGGCGTGGAGCACGGCGAAGGTGGGGCCGAAGTAGCCCGCCTGCAGGCCGACTCCGAGCATCAGCAGCCCGGTGGCGAGCGTCGGATCCGGCGCCAAGAAGGCAAGGACGATGAGCGGCATCGCGCCCAGGTAGCACCACGCTATCAGAGTCGTCGCCGCCCCAGGATCACGCACCGCCAGCCGGTTGCCGATATAGCCGCCCAGGTACGTACCAACCGCGCCAGCAAGGCCGAAAATCAGCGCGACGCGGAGCACCGCCTGTCCGATGACCATGCCGTGCGCGCGCATGAAGAACGAGGTCAGGTACTGAGCCGTGCTCAAACTGAGCATGGCCGCGACCATAACCGCTAACGCGACGTTGCGGACGACCCGCTTGCCGATCAGGAAGCGCATCGTCTCGATGAACAGCGGCGTACTCAACGCAGCGGCGCCGCGCGGCGCCTCGCGCACAGTTAAGGCAAACAGCGCGGCAAGAGCGAAGCCGGTCGCGCCCAGCGCGTAGAAGGTCATGCGCCAGCCGAAGTGCTGTGCGATGGCGCCGCCGGCAAGCGCGGCGATCAGCGAGCCGAGCGAGATGCCGGACATGAACACCGCGATCGCCCACGAACGCTTTTCCGGGCCGAACCGGTCGGAGATCAGCGAGTGCGCGCTCGGCGAGCAACCGGCCTCGCCGATGCCGACGATCACCCGCGCGACCAGCAGCGACAGGAAACCGGCCGCCAGGCCGCACAGCGCCGTCGCCACGCTCCAGATCGTGAACACGGTGGCGATCAGGCGCACCCGATTCACCCGCTCGGCCAGTCGCCCGAAAGGAATGCCGAGTATCGCGTAGAGGATCGCGAAGGCCGGACCGCCGAGTAACCCGAGCTGGAAATCGGACAGGCCGAACTCGTGCTTGATCGGCTCTTGCAGGATGCCCAGCGCCGCACGGTCGAGCTGGTTCCAAACCGAAACCAGCAACAGCGCTGCCAGGAACCACCCGGCGGGCGTGCTTGGCCCGGCTTTCCTCGTCTCAGTAGTCATCGGTGGGTCTCCGCTGAGGCGAGGGGCGCCTCCAGGCTGCGAATATCGATCAAATCTTCATGGCCCGGAGCTTTGCACATGGCAGACCCTAGAGTAGACGCGGTCGCTATCAGAAATGGCAGTGGTCGTTGGATGCGTTTGCCAAATCCGCTCCGAAAACTCTCTTCGTAAATGGCGACAAACGACGGGGTGGACCCGCCCCAGTAATAGGAGCAGAGCCGTTTGCAGTCGCGGCAGACGATTGGTTCCGGTGGTAAAGCCGGTATCGAGAGAAGGGCCCACCATCATGAACCCGCAGACTCGTAGGTCCCGCCGGAGCGAGTTCATCCTCTCCAGTGTCGCCAGCGCTGGGGCCGTCCAGCCTATGGCCAAGTCTGGCGCATGACCGATACCCTGCCCCTGCACGACCTGCCCCTGGTACCCCTCGGCCTCGGGTTCGACATGCTGGAAGGCGTGCGAGTGATCGACCTCACCACCTCGGTCGCCGGCCCCTACGGGGCGATGCTGCTGGGCGACATGGGCGCCGAGGTCATCAAGGTCGAGCGCTTCCACGGCGATGACGCGCGCGCCTGGGGCCCGCCGTTCCTCGAGGAAGAATCCCTGTGGTTCCTCAGCGTCAACCGCAACAAGCAGAGCGTGCGCCTCGACTACGCCAAGCCCGAGGGCTACCAAGTGCTGTGCGATCTGATCCGCGGCGCCGACGTGCTGATCGTCAACGCGCCGGGCCGCGTCGCGAAGAAGCTGCAGATCGACTACGAAACGCTCAAGACGCTGAACCCGCGCCTGGTCTACATCTCGATCACCGGCTTCGGGCTCGACGGCGCGCGGGCCGACTGGCCGTGCTACGATCTCATCGCCGAGGGCTATTCAGGCGTCATGGACATCACCGGCGAGCTTGGCGGAGAACCGCAGAAGGTCGGGGCTCCAGCGGCGGACATGCTGGGCGGACAGGATGCCGCCTATGCCGCCCTCGCCGCGCTGTTCAAGCGCCAGCGCACCGGCGAAGGCGCCCTGATCGATGTGGCGCTGGTCGATTCGATGACGCGCTTCCTCGCCTGCCGCATCGTGCCGTATCTTGGCTCCGGCGAAACACCAAAGCGCACCGGAGCCAAAGACAGCGTGATCGCGATCTACCAGGCCTTCGACACGGCCGACCTGCCGCTTACGCTAGGCCTCGGCAACGACGGCATCTGGGCGCGTTTCTGGGAATTGCTCGGGCGGCCGGGCATGATCTCCGACCCGCGCTACGCCACAAATGCTTCGCGCCGCGAGTTGCGGGAAGAAATCACCGGCGTGATCCAGGACATCCTGCGCACCCGCCCGCGCGAGGCGTGGCTCGCCGAATTCCGCAAGGCCCGCATACCCTCCGGCCCGATCAACCGGGTCGACGAAGTCTCGCGCGACGAGGCCTTGCTGGAGCGCGGCGTGATCTACCGCACACCCGCGCCCGCAGGCCACGATGTGCCGCAGGTCGGCTTGGCGATCCGCATCGACGGCCAGAGCAGCCAGCCGCGCCTGGCCCCGCCGCGCCTTGGCGAACATACGCACGCCGTGCTGGGCGGCCTGCTCGGGTACGAAGACGCCAAAATCGACGCGCTCAGCGCTAGTGGAGTGATTTGAGAGGCCTCATGACCTACGCAACGATCATCTACGAAGAAGACGGCCCGATCGGCACCATCACGCTGAACCGGCCTGAAGACGGCAACATGTTCACGGAGACCATGTGCCACGAGATCCGTGATTGCATCAACGCGATCCGCCGCGAGACGCGCACCCGCGTGATCGTGTTGACGGGCGCCGGCGACAAGTTTTTCTGCATCGGCGGTCGCAAGGACGGCATGGAAGACACACAGCTTTACGCTGGCGTCCTGCCCACGCTGGAGATGTACGAGAGCATCGACAAGCTGCAGAAGCCGGTGATCGCCAGCGTCAACGGCTTCGCGGTCGGCGGCGGGAACGTGCTGCAGGTCGTGTGCGACATGACCATCGCCAAGGAAAGCGCGGTGTTCCGTCAGGTCGGCCCGATGATGGGCAGCTTCGACGCGGGCTACGGCACTTGGTACCTGGAAGATCTCGTCGGCAAGAAGAGGGCCAAGGAGATCTGGATGCGCAATCCCAAGATGTCGGCGGCCGAAGCGCTTTCCATCGGGCTCATCAACAAGGTGGTTCCCGACGACCAGCTCAAGGAAGAGACCCGCAAATTCGCGCTCGAAGTGGCCGAACGCGGCGCCTTCGCCCTGGCCGCGATCAAGGGCGCGTTCAACGCCCGCCACGGCGGTGTCGCCGGCTTGTCGCGCATGACCCACGACATGCTGATCCCCGGCTACCTCAAGAGCGAGGAGCATAAGGAGCTCAACACAGCGTTCACCGAGCGGCGCAAGCCTGACGGCTCGAAGTTCGGCCACTGAGGATGAGCGTAGACCTCACGCAGAGCGCCGACGTCGCGGTCCTCACCTTGAACCGGCCGGAGAAGCTCAACGCGCTCTCCTTCGCGGTTCTGAAGGAGATCGACGCCGCGCTCGATCAGGTCAAGGCGATGCCGGTGCGCGCGCTCGTCGTCACCGGCGCGGGCGAGAAGTCATTCTGCGCCGGCGCCGACATCGAGGCATTACGCAACCGCCCGCTCCAGGCGCAACACGAGGGTGCGGAACTGGGCCAGGCGGTGTTCGCCAAGCTCAGCCAGCTGCCGTTCGTCTCGATCGCCGCGATCAACGGCTACGCCTTCGGCGGCGGGCTGGAACTGGCGCTGGCCTGCACCTTCCGCGTCGGCGTCCGCCGCGCCAAGGTTGGCCTGCCCGAAATCAAGCTCGGCCTGATCCCCGGCTACGGCGGCACCCAGCGCCTGCCGCGCGTGATCGGCGAGGCCCGCGCGATGGAGCTGATCCTCTCGGGCCGCATCGTGGAAGCCGAGGAAGCCGAACGCATCGGCCTGTTCAACCGTCTGGTCGACGACAACGTGCTGGAAGCGGCGCTCGCCTACGCGGCCGAATTCACCCCCTATGGCCTGCTCGCCCAGCGCTTCGCCAGAGCGGCGGTCTCTGTCGCGCTCGACAATCCGGTTTCGGAAGGCCTGAAGATCGAGGCCCAGCTGTCGACCCTCGCCTTCCGCACGCAGGATGCCGAGGAGGGCATGGCCGCCTTCGTCGAAAAGCGAAAGCCGAAGTTCCGCGATGTCTGAGCTTGTCTCCAGAGGGCAGATCCTCGTCACCGGCGCCAGCCGAGGCATCGGCGCGGCCATCGCGCAGGATCTCGTCGCGCGCGGCTACGACGTCGCCTGCCTCTCACGCTCGGGCGACGCGCCGGTCGGATACGGCCTTGTTTGCGACGTGGGCGACCCCGTCTCGATCAAGACCGCGGTGGACGCCGCCAGCGCGCGCGGCCCGATCGTCGGCCTGGTCAACTGCGCCGGCGCGCACGCTATGGCCTCGGCTCTCGAGCTCAAGATCGCGGATTTCGAGTCCATGATGCGCGTCAATGCCGGCTCGGTGCTGATGGTCTCGCAGGCCGCACATCCGCACCTTGTCGCAAACGGCGGCGGCACGGTGGTCAACATCGGCTCGTTCTTCGATAAACTCGGCGTGCCGGACAACACCGCTTACTGCGCTTCCAAGGCCGCGGTCGGTGCCATCACGCGCTGCCTCTCGGTCGAGTGGGCGTCGGACGGCATCGCCGTCGTCAATGTCGCGCCAGGCTACATCGAAACCGACCTCAACCGCGACTTCCTCAGCCGCGACAAGGTGCGCGCCTGGATGCAAAAGCGCATTCCGGTGGGCCGCCCCGGCGATGTCCGCGAAATCGCCCGCCTCGTCGGCGCGCTCTTCGCTGAACGCATCGCCTTCCTCACCGGCGAGACGATCTACATCGACGGCGCCCAGGGGATGAATCACTGAGATGAAGATCTTCGACCGCCTCGAACGACGCCGCAATTGGTCGGAGGATGAGCGCCTGATCCTCGATCAGGTGCAGCGCCTGGCAGACGAAGTGATCGCGCCTGCCGCCGAGCACTATGATCACACCAAGGAATTCCCCCACGCGAACGTCGCTGCGATCAACGACCTGGGCCTCAACGGGCTGTTCGTACCCGAGGCATACGGGGGCTTCCCCGGCTCGTTCCGCCTGTACCTCGCGGTCGTGAGCATTCTCGCGGAGGCCTGCGCCTCGACCGGCATTATCTATGCCACCAACTTCCACGCGATGAAGCCGCTGATCGACTTCGGCACGGAGGAACAGAAGCAGCGCCTGCTGCCGCGTCTGGCCGAAGGCGCCCTCGCCGCCCTCGCCATCACCGAGACCAGCGCCGGTTCGGACGCCACCGGCATGAAGACCCGCTTCACCCCTGACGGCGATGACATCATCGTCGATGGCGGCAAGATCTTCATCACCAACGGGGACCAGGCCGATCTCATCCTGCTGTTCGGCAAATGGAGCGAGATCGAGGATGCGCGAAAGGCGATCTCCGTTCTCGTGTTCGAGAAGGGCGCGCCGGGCTTCGAGGTCATTCGTCTGGAGGACAAGATGGGCCACCGCGCCTCGTCCACAGCCGCCATCGCCTTCGACGGCTGCCGCGTGCCGCGCGCCAACCTGATCGGCGCACCGGGCGACGGCCTGGCTATTCTGTTGGCTTCGCTCAACAAGTCGCGCCCGTCCATCGCCGCCCACGCCCTCGGCATTGCGCGCGCCGCGTTCAAGGACATGGTCCGCTACATGAATGATCGCAGGCAGTCCGGCCGCCGCGTGATCGACTTCCAGGGCAATCAGTTCCTCGTCGCCGATCTCGCGACCGAACTGGCCATGGCCGAGAACTGGCTCGATTACGTCGGCGCCGTGATCGACGACGGCGAGGGCGATTTCGGCCTCGAAGCCTCGATGGCCAAGATGCGCGCCTCCGACCTTGCCATGCGCATGACCACCGAGGCGGTGCAGATGCATGGCGGCTATGGCTATTGCCGCGACTACCGCGTCGAGCGCCTGATGCGCGACGCCAAGATCACCCAGATCTGGGAAGGCACCAACCAGGTCCACCGCCAGCTTATCGGAAAGAGCTTCGCCGCGAAATGAGCACGCCTATCAAGACAGTGGCCGTCTGCGGCGCCGGCGGCACGATGGGCGCCGGCATCGCCATCGTCGCGGCGCGGGCGGGCTTCCGCACCCTTTGCTACGATACGCAGGCCGCCACGCTGGAGCGGTCAGCCAAGGACACTCAAGCGTTCTTCGCCAAGTCGGTGGAGCGCGGCAAGCTCTCGCCCGAGGCCCGCGACGGCATCCTCGGCCTGATGAGCCGTACGAGCGACCTTACCGACCTTGCCGAGTGCGACCTGGTGATTGAGGCGGTGTTCGAAGACCTCAGCGTAAAGCGCGGGCTTCTGACGGCGCTCGACGAGGTCTGTCGAAAGGACGCCATATTCGCATCGAACACCTCGACGCTCTCGATCACCGAGATCGCCGCCGGCTCTTCGCGTCCCGAACGCGTCGTCGGCCTGCATTTCTGCCTGCCCGCGCAGCTGATGAAGCTCATTGAGGTTTCCCCTGGCATCCTGACATCCAAAGAGACGCTCGCGGCGGGCCTCGGCTGGTGCGCGGCGGCCGGCCAAACCCCGGTGCTGACGCAGGACAAGCCAGGCTTCATCCTCAACGCGCTGCTGGTGCCGTTCAACAACGACGCGATCCGCGCGATCGAGGCGGGCGTCGCGACAGCCGTCGACATCGACAAGGCGATCAAGACCGCGCTCGGCTACAAGATGGGCCCGCTGGAGCTGATCGACCTCGTCGGCCTCGACACCCAGGTGCGCCTCTGCGAGGCCTTCTACCCCATCACCCTCGACCCGCGTGCGTCGGCTCCGCCGCTGCTGCGCCGCATGGTCGCCGCCGGCCTGATCGGCCGCAAGTCCGGCCGGGGCTTCTACGACTATTCCGGTCAAGCGATGTTCGGGGCCTGACAGACATGACCTACGCCATCATCCAGAACGGCGACAGCCGCTCCTTCCCTGAAGGCGACGCCTTCCTCGCCGGCGGCGGCGTCGCTGGTAAAGCCGAGGTTCTCGTTCTGCTCGGCCGCCCGAGGCTTGCCCCCGATCCCGCCAAGGCCGCGGTGCTCGTGGAGCTCGAGACGGAATGCCTTGGTTTTCACACCGGCGAAGACATGGTTGAACCGTCCAACGTTGTCGGCTTCGCCCGCTACCGCAACGGCAATGACGCCCCCTCGCCGCTGGTCGAGCTGGTCCGCCAGCCGAACACCACCGAGGATGCGCTCGCCGCTGCCCGCGCGCTGTTCGAGGGCGCCGGTCTTACCGTTGTCGTCAGCGGCGACCAGGCCGGCCGTATCATCGATCGCCTTGTGCGTCCGAAGTACAACGCCGCCTTGAAGTTGCTCGACGAAGGGCTGGCGAGCCAGAAGGACATCGACCTGACATGTCGCCTGGGCCTTGGCTATGCCGATGGCCCGATCGAACGCACGATGCGCGGCGGCCTTGCCGAGCATCACGACATCAGCGCCGCCCTGTTCCAGGTCTACGGCACGCCGGCCTATGCGCCGGCGCGCAAGGCTCTTGTGGCGGCGCAGCGCCGGGACGAGGCAGAATAGAACGCGCTGCAGCCCCGCGACTGGGCCTCCAAGAGACGCGGGCGGCGCCTTGGGGCCTTGTTTCCGTGGACTGGGCCACCCCCTGAGAGGGCTGACCAGCGATCACTCTGACAACCACGCGCGACACCTTCAGCCTTCCGCGTCGAGGTCCTGGCTCTTGGTCTCGCGCAGGAACAACAGCGCGACGAGCACCGAGATCAGGGTGCAGCCCAGCGGGTACCACAGGCCGAAGTACATGTTGCCGTTGACCGCGACGATGGCGAAGGCCACCGCCGGCAGGAAGCCGCCAACCCAGCCGGTGCCGATGTTGTAGGGCAAGGACATGGCCGTGTAGCGAATGCGGGTGGGAAACAGCTCCACCA
>PLRV01000084.1 GCA_003164925.1 Caulobacteraceae bacterium | reverse complement strand
CTGTAGGTCCATCACGCTGACCTTGACCGCCTTCTGGTCCTGCGCCGGCAGGCGCGTCAGGGCGTCAGTGAAGGTGTCGGCGATGCGGAAGTCCATCAGACGTCCATCCGCTGCGGCCGGGCTGAATAGGTCACCACAGACATGCTGTTTTCGTCGAAGAAGCTGATCTGGTGAGCTGCTTTCGAACGACGGACCTTGAAAACGATCATGCCGACGGTTGGTGCCGCCGGCGAAGAGGCGCCGGTGAGCAGATATTTTTCCCTGTAGGTATCACCCATTCCAAATGGATTGCCCTCGACGAGGAATCCACTCGGCACCGGCTTAACACTGGTCAGCATGATCGGAATGAATGGTGGCTTTGAAGGGAGTTTGATCCCTGCAGCACGTGCCGCGGCCAGGTATGTCTCCGTCTCGGTAGCTGACCGGAACGTCGGTCGCGCTTCGAGCAACCACTCTGGTTTTGTTGGCGAATTATCCGTGCAGGGATGCTTGATCCAGTTGGGCGCCAGGGTGTCAAAATAAACTCGGCTGCCCGCATCGTTTGAGTAAAAGTATATGCGCACGTGGCACACTGGACACTTGGCGTTAGGCGTAATCCAAGCGCCTGCACGCGGGCTGATATGAATTTCGAGTTCGACCGCCTGCTGGAAATCACGATTGACTGTGTGTTCGCTCACCCAGTGAACTTCACCCCTAGAGGAGGTCCGCGAGTGGCCGCGACGAACAAACGTGGCCATCGTCAGCTCTCCGCCGCAGGCCATACTCGCCGGCCGATAGACTTGAATTTGGAAACAGCCAACGCGCCTCGCTCATTGCGGGCCTTGCTTCCCGGTGCCGAAAGGGCTGCAATTACGGCCTCTCGGTCTGCTTCCCAGATCGCCTCAGCCGTCAAATCCTCCGTCAGGAGAACGAGGAGGACGCAGTCCCACGGCGAGTTGATCTTGATCGAGCCGAGGCGCTGCGCCTTCGAGGCGCCGTAGGGAATGCACCGGGCCTTGACCTGATATCGCTTGCCCGCGCCGTCGACAGCGTCGAATCCGGGCGCACGCACGGGCGCCAGCTTCAGACCGAGCAACCGGATTGCTTCGTATTCGCCGACTTCCCCGGTCACGCCGAGAGGGCGACCAGTGTGCCGGCGATAGGCCAACGCTACCTCGCGCGCTTGACTGATCAGAGCACCAAGCGCTTCCAGCGTAGGCTCCGGCTCGGTCATACCCTAAACACCTTCATCACCTCGTCCCCGAAGTGGTTGATCACCTTTACGGCGATGCGCCCGCTGCTCGGCCGCTCGAACGGGCGCGAGGTATCTCGGTACAGCGTCGCCCAGGCCGCCTCGTCGATCTCGGCGCGCAGGGCGGTCTTGAGGCTCTGATAGGGGTCGTTGGCGCCAAGGAAGTAGGCGTGGCGGACGAAGAAGCTCTCTTCGTCATAGTCGGTATCGATGAACCAGGCGGCGATGGACTTGGTGTCGCCCGAGCGGATGTCGCCGGTGTTGGGGTCGAAAACGTCAACCCCCTTCACCTTCACCTGAATCTGGTCGCCGGGCAGGGTCTCTATGTCGATGTCGGGCTCGCCGAACACGATGAACAGATTGCCCTTGCCGGTGTTCTTCAGCTCCCCGGCCATGTGCATGTCGGGGTTGATCTTGGCTTTGAGGATCGGCAGCGGACCAAGCTTTGCCAACTCCGAGGCGTGAGCCTCAAAGTTGAAGGCGGCGGCGATCAACACGTCAAAACGGCTTTCGGTCGCCTCGCGCGCCGCGGCGGTCAGGTCGGGGCGCGAGACTGTGCCGAATTCAGGGCCGATGAAGATCGCGGCGCGGCGCTCAATATCACCCTCCATGAACCGTCCCTCGGCGGCGATGTATTGGCCGGGCCAGGGCGTCAGGGCGGTGAACACGATCTTTTCGGCGCGGGTCACCTGCTGCACGCCTGAGGTCTTCAGGTTCTCCAGCACTACGGCGGCGAAGTCAGTGGAGGGGGCATTGGCCAAGTTGCGCTTGCGCCGGCCTTCCTCGGCCGCGATCTCGTCCAACACCTCGTCAGAATCCGCCGGCACGATACGGTGGGGTGACAGGCTCTCCACCGTGAACGGCCCGGCCACGCGCACCTTGTTCGAGTCCTGATAGGGCCGGTCGTAGAGGAGTTCGACGTCCGCGCATCTGGCGATGGAGGCATCGATCTCCTTTTGTCGGGCAATGCGGGCGTCCCACCAGGTAGTGTGGATTTGCCGGATTTCCGAAGGCGAAGTCGAAAATACTGCCTTCTGGAAACCGCCTTCGGAGCCAATGATATTCGATATGTCTCGCGGGATTTCCCATTCTTGCCAAGATTTGCCGAGTAGCCGGTTCAACTGATCGCGGAGAGGCTCTAGCTTGGCCTGCCACTGCTCCCAGATTACGTCGATGTCGGCATTGTCAGCGATGGACTTCAGTTTCACGCGTGGCGCGCGCTCATAGATGAAACCTTGACGGATATCACCTTCCGCATGACTAAGGGGCTGGGGCTTGCCCGAGATTTCTTGTTCTTTGCGTCGACCGTCGGGGCTATCGGCTAGAAAGTAATAAGGGTAGCGCGCGCTCATAAGCCGGGTGCGTGCGAGTGCGAGAGCAACGCGACTGGTATCAATGGTGATCCAGCGGCGGCCCCACTGCTCGGCGACATAGGCTGCGGTGCCCGACCCACAGGTCGGATCGAGGACCAAATCTCCGGGGTCGGTCGTCATCAGGAAACATCGTTGAATCGGCACCTGTGCCGTCTGCACGATGTACGTTGGGTATTTCTCGCCGTGGACGTCCGACCAGATGTTTGAACGGGCAACTTGATTCCAGTCCTCCCAAAGCGCCACTCCGCCCAGAGACTCGCCGCCTCCATCGTAAAGTCGTCCGCTGCGCTCTAAACGGGGTAGGCCTTCTTCCGTGCTGAAGCGCCATTGCTTGTTGGGACCACAAGTCTTTGCCTGTCCGCGGTAGACGAAGTCCTCACTGCGCGTCTTGCTAGGGTGCTGGCTAACAATAGGATAGTTCACGCGCGCCCAGCGCCCACCCGCGTTTATCAGGTCATCAATTTCTGTATCAGTAGATTTCGAAATGTTATGAAAATTTCCACCAGGAAGAATTATAGTGTTAAACTTTGACTCGCCCTCTGGGTTATCTCGTTTTTCGTAAACTTCGCGTGTTTTTATATTTTCTTTTTTTCTAGCGTACCAAAGAATTTCATCAAATACAGTCTCCGTAGAGATGGTGGCGCTCTTCTTTTTGAAAGCTATGGTGTTTACATAATTGTTTTCGCCAAAAACTTCGTCGAGTAGCGTCCGCACTCTGTGACAGTTCTCATCGCTGATCTGCACAAAGATCGATCCGCTCTCCGTCAAAAGCTCCCGCATCACCGTTAGCCGGTCGCGCAGATAGGTCAGGTAGGAGTGGATGCCGTCCTTCCAGGTGTCGCGGAAGGCCTTCACCTGTTCTGGTTCACGGCTGATGTCGGCCTGTTTGCCGTCCTTGACGTCGCGGCTCTGGGTCGAGACCTGCCAGTTGCTATTGAACTTGATGCCGTAGGGCGGGTCGAAATAGATGCACTGCACCTTGCCGGACAGGGCCTCGCGCTCGGCCAATGACGCCATCACCTGCAAGCTGTCGCCCAGGATCATGCGGTTGGACCAGTGCTGGTCGTGTTGGTAGAATTCGGTCCTGGCGTCGGCGTCGATGCCGTTGAAATCGGCGAACAGGTCCATCGTGTCGGCCGCCGGCTTGCCGCCCTGCGAGCGGCGCTTCAGGTCGTCGATGATGGCCTTGGGGTGGATCTTCTCCTGAATATAGAGCGGCGGGGTCTGGACGATCAGATCCGACCAGTCCTGCGTATCCTTGCCGCGCCAGACCAGTTGGGCGTCGCCCAGCTCGACCTCGCCGGTGTCGTGCAGTTGCTGGACCTGGGCGTGCGTCAGGCGGATGCGCGCGCCGTTCCAGATGATCTGCGGATCCAAATCCTCGTCCCTCTCACGCTGGGTTCCAGGCGCCAGCGGCCGCGCGCGCGCGTAGCGCGCGGGCTCTGCCGGATTCAGCTCCTCAAGATATTCGGCAGTCGACTGCAGCTCCGCCGTCGGAATATTCCGCCGCGACGCCTCTTCGTGCGTCAGCGTCTCGACTTG
This sequence comes from Caulobacteraceae bacterium, assembly GCA_003164925.1. GTDB lineage: Bacteria > Pseudomonadota > Alphaproteobacteria > Caulobacterales > Caulobacteraceae > BOG-938. The sequence goes on along the minus strand of PLRV01000084.1, from coordinate 10,531 downwards.
CTTGGGACCTCTTGGGGGGCGGGCCATCAGGCGATCTCCGGCTGCTTAGCCGCCAGCCGCTCAACCAGCGCCTCGAACTCGTCCTGGATAGCGAAGCCGTCGCGCAATTCGTGGAAAGCCCAGCGTCCATACGCCCCGAGGTTGTTCACGCCCGGCACCCACAGTTCCTGCATGGTCTGGGCCTTGTGCTGGGCGTCGATCCCACGGAAGCCCTTGGTTTCCAGGATCAGATTCAGGGGCTCGTCGTGGCCGTCATCCAGCCGGACGATGAAGTCGGGGATATATTTGCGTGGAACGGCGCCGTCGCGATAGGGGACCTCGAAGGCCATACCCTGGTTCTTCACGTAGGACAGGACGCGGGGATGCCGCTCCAGCACGCGGGCCAACTCGGACTCCCAGTTGCTGTCCATCACCACATGACTGACGTGGCTCTTATTAGGCGCTGTCGTCCACACGACTTTGCTGGTGTTGAAAGCGACATGTCGAGTCGAGCCGGAAGGGTTGTAGGCATCGAGGATGGCCTTGATCCGCTTCTCGCCGTGGGTGGCGCGTTGGCAGGCCATGAAGATCAATTCGACCGCTCGATCTGCCAGCTCCGCGTAGGCGATGGCGCCGATCGGCACGCCCTTGGCCGTCAGATAGCCTTCCTGGATCCAGCGGCGGCAGACGCGCTGCAGATCGCCGAACAGATGCATGGGCGGGTCTTCGCCAGGGTCGCGGAAGCGGCTGTAAAGGAGGCGCTTGGCCAGGTGAAATGAGATTTCGCTCGGGCGAACCGCCTGAAGTACGGCTGGCGTGATTTCGACTCCCTCGCCCACGATGCCTTCCATAAGGACCGTGCAGGGGCCGACGTTGCCAGGGTCCAGCTGGAAGCGACTATCGTCGCTAAAGTCAGCCATTATGCGTTCCTGCGGCAGCTCAAAGCGGTAACCATCGACCCGTGGGAAGGTGATCTCCAGCGCCGCCCGCTCCTTCAGCGCCGATACGCGCGTCAACTTCTTGGGGTTCGGCGGAGCGATCACCACCGGGGCGGCCGTGAAGGTGAAAGGGATGCCGAGAATGTCGGCGTACTCGACGTCGAACAGTCCGTCTTTGTTCAGCTCGTATGACTGGCGGCGTAAGGCACGGCCAACCACCTGCTCGCAGAGCAGTTGGGTGCCGAAGGCGCGCACGCCCATGATGTGGGTGACGGTGTTGGCGTCCCATCCCTCGGTGAGCATCGACACCGAAACGACGCAGCGAATCTTCTCACCCAGCCGCCCTTTGCGGCCCACGGTGTTCATAACCTCGCGCAGCACGTCGCTGTCCGTCAGGTTCTCGCCCGCCTGCTGGTCGCCAGTACGCTCGACCAGTTCGCGTTTGAACTGATCGATCTCGGCGCCCATCAGCTCGCGGTAGTTTCCATCCAGTGCCTCTCCGGCCTCAAGCGCCTCGCTATCGACCAGCAAGGTCTTGAACTCAGTCAGCCTCGTTCCGAGACTGGGGTCGTAGTTGCGGAATAGCTGCAGGTGACCAGCGTGTTTGAAGCGCATCTCGCCGTCGTCATCTTCGCGCTCGAAGCCTGATATCCATTCATAAACCAGCTTGGACGTGGCGGTGTTGTTGCACACCACGATGAACACTGGCGGCGTTTCCAGACCGACGCGCTGCCAGGCCTCAAAGGTCTTCTCGTAGTGGCTGTAGAGGGCATAGAGCGCCGTCTGCAATTCGGCCGGGAAGGTCGCGGCAAGCGGGTCCAGATCGCCCGACTTGCCCGCGCCCTTCTTCGGCATGCGCTTGCCGATATGCTCCCACAGTTCGCGATAGATGGGGACCTCGCCAGTGATCGAATTGTCGGCGACCGGGATGCGCGGCAGCTTCACGATCCCGCACTCGATAGCGTCCATCAATGAGAAGTCGCACACGGTCCAGGGGAACAGGGTCCCCTCGCGGTAGCCGGAACCGCGCAGGAAGAAGGGCGTGGCCGACAGGTCATAGACCGTGCGAACGCCTACCTTGCGCTTCAGCGCCTCCAGTCCGGAAATCCATAGACGGGCTGCCTCGGCATTGCGCTTGGCCTCGTCCTTGTCGTCGCCGGCCAGCGGCCCTTCGGCGTCGCCGCCCACCCGCTCGCGATAGCAGTGGTGGGCCTCGTCGTTGATGACGACCACCTGCTTGAACGCCAACAGTTCGCCACAGGCGCGCTTGAGCATCGCACCTTCAGTTTCTGTGGTCTGGATCGGCTCCTCGCTGCGCCCCTGAAGCAGGGCCTTCCCGACCTTGGAAACGTCCAGGACCTCGCGCCTTTTGAAGGCGTGGTAGTTGGTCAGAACGATCTTGGCCTTGGCGATGTCCAGCAGCATGTCGGCCGGCACCAACTCGCGCTTGGCGTAGTAGTTGTCCGGGTGCGACGGCTGCAGGATCTGCAGCCGGTCACGGATGGTGATGCCCGGCGTCACGATCAGGAAGGCGCGGCTGAAATGGCTGCTGGCTGGAGACCTGACATTGTTGAGGGTCTGCCAGGCGATCAGCATGGCCATGACCGTGGTCTTCCCGGCGCCCGTCGCCAGCTTCAGCGCCAGGCGCATCAGCTCGGGGTTGGCGTCCTTATTGGCCTGCTGCAGGTAGGTCGCAAATTTGGCGTGCTGCTTCTGCTTGGGCGCCACTTCGGTCAGCCAGATGGCTGTTTCGACCGCCTCGACCTGGCAGAAGAAGGGCCGGACCGAGTCGAAGTTGTCGGCGCTGCGCCAGTGCTGCAAAAGCCGCTGGGTGACCGGCGTCACGCCCCAGTCAGCAGGGTTGTTGAGGTTCCGCCAACTGGTCACATGACCGCGGATCTCGTTGATGATGTTGAGCGTGTATTCCTGCTGTTTGGCGTCCTCGTCGGCGAGCAGCTCCTGGAACAATTCCGCCTGCTTGGCCTTCTTGCCCTGCTTCTTGGAGGGCGGCACGGGCGAGATCAGTGCGGACCGCCGCCGGCCCTCAATGGGCGGCAGGTTTAACGGCTGCCCCTTTTCGTCGAGCGCATGGTGCCGATTGGGCGGCTCATACGGCGAGTTCAGGATTGGCTGTTCGAAAAACGCCTGAGCCACGACAGCCAGTCCCCCACACTCAACCTTTGCTGGTCTGGCGTGACCAAAGCATCCTCGGCAGGGGGTGGCAATCCGGATTAAGGGGGAGCAATTCCAGCCACGTCCGTTTTTGACGTATCCGCCCTAATTGGCGTGCGCACCACCGCTCACCCACCCGGGGCGTTGCGGGGCAGGCTGTGCAAGAACCCCACAATCAGCCTGGCGCGACCGGTGATGATCACACGTCCGTTCTACGGTCGTCGCTAGCCGGTTTCGACCCAACGGCGGGCTTCGGATCAGCGCTTTGGTCAAAGCGAGCAGCAGTTGGACGCATGCCGCGCCGGGATCACGCCGCTAAATTCATGGGGATGCCCCGTTTAATATAACCAAAATGCAGTTTTGTCCAAGAGTTGTACTTCCTCAATCTTTTCCGCAAGTTGCGGAGGCCTCGAAGGCTATGGAAAGAGGGAGCGGATCAGATGACTCACAGCAAGACGCCGAGGGGCGATGCTGCCTTTCAGGAACTCGGCGCCGCGGCGATCCGAGGCTCGAAGAGCTTCAGCCTTGCGTCGCGGCACGTCGACCAGACCTTCATCATCGACGTAATGCCGCCGCCAATGCTGGTGGCGCCTGATGGACCGCTTCCGGTCGTATTCGTGCTTGATGGCGATGCTGTGTTCGGGATCGTGGCGCAGACAGCGCTCTATCTGCAAATGGACCCGGGCGGGCTGCCGCCCGTCCTCGTCGTTGGCATTGGTTATCGAGCGGAAGGCGAAGGCCGCGCCAGTCAGGGATTCGGCCAACGGACAAGGGACCTGACGCCGAGCATGGATAGACGCTACGTGGCCATGTTGAGGGCCGCGCCCGCACCGTTCACCTTGCCCCCGGACATCGAACCCGGTGGGGCGGCGGGGTTCTTATCCTTCATCAAGAGCGAGCTGGTCCCCTGTCTCGCCGAGCGGTATCCGATCGATGTGAACGACCAGACGATTGTCGGCATGTCCCTGGGCGGACTCTTCGCCCTTCACGTCCTGTTCAGCGATCCAACGGCGTTCCGGCGCTACGTCGCCGTCAGCCCAGCGCTGTGGTGGGATGCAGGTCTGCTGTTTCGCCAAGAGGCGGAACGGGCCGCCGCCGCAGCCGACCTTCCGGCCAATGTCTTTCTTTCCGTCGGGAGCCTCGAGGAGGCCACGAACGCGTCTGCGAAAATGGTTAGCAACCTCATTGATCTGAGCGCAGTCCTTCACCAACGCCAATATCCCAACCTTCAGCTGACCCATCAGGTCTTTCCCGACGAGACCCACATGTCCGTCTTTCCCATGGCCGTCAGCCGAGGGCTCCGGGCGGTGTTCGACCGAAATGCGGCCACCGCATCGTGGGCACGGCTGCCGACCGGGTGAACCTAACCCAGCCGGTTCATCTCAAATCGAGGTGATCTTTCCCGAACAATCGTTTGGACAGGTCCACGCAGCGGACCTTCGTGAGGTCTCTTGTCAAATCGGAGGGCGACGGGCGAGAAACGCCCTTAGAACTTAGTGAAATCGAGCAAATCACTGTAGAATCAATCCGTTAATATGGATGGAGGTGCGTGTGGGCTTCATCGACGGCGATAGCAGGGATCAGATCAGCCTGTTGCCAGCGTGCATCGACGACTACGTCTTGCCGGCCGCGCTCGTCCGTGTCGTGGATGCATTCGTCGCTAGCCTGGACTTAGCAGAATTGGGCTTCAACAGGGCCGTCGCGGCGGCAACCGGCCGGCCAGGGTATCAGCCTGGCGACATGCTCCGCCTCTACATATGGGGCTATCTCAACCAGGTCCGATCATCGCGGCATCTCGAGCGTGCCTGCGTTCGCGACCTCGAAGCGCTGTGGTTGATGCGCCGCCTGGCGCCCGACTACCGCACCATCGCCGCGTTCCGGCACGACAATCCGGAGGGGATCATCGCGGCTAGCGCGGCCTTCGTGCAGTTCTGTCGCGAACAGGAGCTCATCGGCGGGCGCATGGTGGCGCTGGATGGGACGAAGATGCGGGCCGTCGCCAGCCCGAAGAATATCGCAGGCGCCGAGCGCCTCGCCCGCGACATCGCTCATACTGAGAAGGAAATCGCCTACTACCTCGACCGCCTGGACATTATTGACGAGACAGTGGCTCAGGGCTTCGCCGACCAGCCGTTGCATCGGGAGGGGTTCACGACGGCAATCGCTTCCCTGCAACGCCGGAAGGACCGGCTGGCGCGTCGGCAGGAGGAACTGGAGCGCCGTGACGAGAAGGTGCTGGTCTTCGGCGAGTCGGAGGCCAAGCCGATGGGTTACGGCCGCGCACCCAAGACACCCTCGTACAATCTCCAAAGCGTCGTCGATGTCGAGAGCGGGCTGATCGTCCACCACGACGTCTACAACGACGCGAACGATAGCCATCTCCTGCATCCAATGTCGGTCGCAACCAAAGAAGTTCTGGAGGTCGATAAGCTTCAAGTGTTGACCGATGGCGGGTACTCGAACGCTGAAGAGATCGCTCGGTGCGAACGCGAACACATCGAAGTGGCGGCTCCCGTCAAGCGCGGCGCGATGAACTCTGACCACTTCCGGCCGGCGCAATTCATCTATGACGAGGAAAGCGACACCATCCGATGTCCCGCCGCACAAACGCTGCGACCGTCAGGCCTCCACACCCGCAACCGAGCAATGCGGTATCGGACATCAGCCTGCGGCAGCTGCGCGTTGAAACCGAGATGCACGCCCGGTGTCCAGCGCACAATCCACCGGCTGGTCGATCAAAGTGCGTTGGATCGCATGGAGGCGCGCATCCACGCCGACCCCAGCCTGATGACGATCCGACGATGCACCGTCGAGCATCCGTTCGGTACGATTAAGCGAATGTCGAGCGGCGGAAGGTTCCTGACGAGGGGACTGAAGGCGGTGAAGGCGGAAGCAGCGCTCTCGATTCTCGCCTTCAACATACTCCATGCCGTGAACGCCTTCGGCACCGCGGCGATCACGCCGAGCTGAGCCAGCGCTTCGCTTCGTTTTGGCCGGGCCCTGTCCCTGTCGAGCCGAGTTCTTGCACAGCCTGGGGGTGTCCCCGCAGAAGGGGTCGGCCGAGACCAAGCGCTCGGCCGCAGGGGAACCCCTTCCCCGCAAGCTCCACCCCTCGACCCAAACCCCAATCAATCGTCATATGCGGCCAGCGCCGGAGGCATAGCCATCTGCAATCTCTACTCCATGACCCGAGCCCGCTCCGAAGCCGCAAGGCTCGGCCGCGCCCTGTCGGACCGCAATAACAATCAGCCGCCCATGCCCGGTGTCTACCCTGACTACCCCGCCCCGATCATCCTGAAGGGCGCCGACGGCGCCCGCGAGATGCGCGACGTCCGCTGGGGCATGCCGTCCTCAAAGAAGGCCCTTTACGACGCCGCTGCCAAGCGCGCCGACAAGCTGCGCGCCAAGGGCCAGGACGTCGATTTTCCCCAACTGCTGAGGATGGAGCCCGACAAGGGCACGACCAACATCCGCAACACCTCCAGTCCCCACTGGAAGCCCTGGCTCGGCCCCGCCAACCGCTGCCTCGTGCCGTTCACCTCCTTCGGCGAGCCCGACCAGGTCGGCGGCTCCCTGCAGCCGGTCTGGTTTGCCCTGAGCGAAGAGCGCCCCCTCGCCTTCTTCGCCGGCCTCTGGACCCCATGGACCTGCGTGCGCAAGATCAAGGAAGGCGAGATCACCTGTGACCTGTTCGGCTTCCTGACCACGGAGGCCAACTCCGAGGTCGGCGCCGTCCACAGCAAGGCCATGCCGGTGATCCTCACCGACCCCGCCGAATGGGACCTGTGGATGAGCGATGCGCCCTGGCCGCAGGTCGCCGCCCTGCAAAGACCGCTCCCCGACGGAACCCTGACGGTCGTGGCGCGCGGAGCGCGCACCGACGGGGTCGCGCCGGCCTGACCAGTTCTAAACCTACACCGCAGGCCTAAGCGCATGTCTCCAGCACGTAGGTCTCACCGACCATGCCTATTCCTCAGACGTGCGGTCCATCTTCAAGATGGCGTCGAGCAACGCGCCCGCCGCCCGGGGCGTGGAAGGAAGGCCATTGACGTAGACTGTACGTGTGGCTGGATCAAAGACGGCAATGTGCGGCCCGTCATCTCGACCTGGCCGAGCGGCACCGGAAGTCCTCCTCCTGGAGCGATAATCCCTGCAAATTTCGCGTTTCTCAGCCAACTGCTGGGCGATCTTCTTCCAGTCGAAGACGACGTCGGGGTACAATCGGCGCATCTCGCGCTTTTCTTCGGCGTCCAGAGCGTAATTGCGGATACGCATGATGTGCCGATTGCTCTGGAAAGACCTGATCGTCAGATAGCAAAACCCCTTCCGGGTCGTGATGAAGGCGCTGGCCGGCTTAGGTTCCATACCCCCTCCTCGGCTGTCGAATCGCTAGCCCGACGGCCGCTAAGGCGCAGGCCAAGCATACCGCCTGAACACAACATCTTCGCCTTCGAGCAGGATTTCCAGCGCTTCGTTGACGAGGTTGTCTTCGCCGCTGATTTCCTCGATCGCGGCGGCGAACAACGCCCTCTGCTGTTCGGGCGGGGACTGGGGCACGAGGATAATGAGGCCCGCATGCAAGGGCTGAGCCCGATACAGACGCCGAAAATCTGCAGCGTTGTGGGTGACGAAGACGAAGTCGCCCTCAAGGATTCTCGGGATCAGGTCGCGATCCTTGGTCGAGTCCAAGGCGAGAAAATTGACGTGATGGGCTTCGTGGCCCGCTGCGTGCCCGACCTCGGCGAGAGAGGGGTGCAGACATTCGTCGATCAGAAATCTCAAGCGTCGACAGCCGCGGCCGCTGCCGATTTTGCGAGGGGATCAGCCGGCAGTGGACGACGGCGCGTCGATATCAGCTTGAAGCCGAAGTCGGACAACCGTTTCGGCCGACCCCGGCGCGGATGCGCCGCCGCCCAAAGACGGCCGAGCTCGAGCTTTCGTAGATCGAGTTTCGGATAGCCGGACAGCAGCTCAGCCACGTCGGCGCCAACGTCCAGCATGGCGACGATGGAATAAACCGGAATCCGGGTCCCTTTGAAGACCGGCTCTCCGCCAAGCGTCTCCTTGTCAATATGGATCAACCGTTCGGCGTCCTCCAGATCGCGCATGCGCAAGGCGACCTCGCGACGCGCCGCGCCTACGTCGACCAACAGAAGATCGTCAGCCTTCAAGAGCTTCGCCTCGGGCTTGGCGGCCACTTCTCGGAACAGCCCTTGGCGCCGTTCGACCGGCAGCCGGCCGGCAAGGCCATGCTCCAGCCGAAGGCAGAGCAGATGGCTTCCCGTCAGGTAGCGTCGCACTGTGCGCTTGCCGGCGGCGGCAGGCCTGACGATATCAACGATGTGCTTGTCGATCACGTTATTGACCGCCTTCAGCGCCAGACCGCTGACTGCGGCCGCCTCGGCGGGCGTGTAAAGACGAGCAGCTTCAGCCATAATCATTCTCCACACACAGAATAATAAGCTCTCGGTGACGATTTGGCAAACGGCGTCGAGCGCCTGCGAAGAAGCGCGCGACGATCGGCCGGGCCTACCATTTGAAGTCTGGCCACTCCCGGTCGCCTCCCGCGAAGGCTTCAGGTGAAATGATCCCCGGCCTTAGCGCCAGCCTGTGTTCAGCCAAAAACTCGTACATCGGATCGAACGTCTCCATCAGGCGCGGCAGGGTGGACAGCCGCTTGGTGGGCGGACATTCGATGAAATACCGACAGCGGCTGTCGAGCACCGCCGCCAGGTGCGAATAGGGCGCCGAGCCAACCCGCCCCATCCATTCTAGAATTTCATCCGCCCTGCCGGGCTCGGCCGCACGCACCGCGGTTTCAACGACGTGCTCCAGTTCGAACATGATCGACTGATCGAGACGGTTGGTGACGATGAAACCCATGGCCTGGCGCAGCAGTCCGACCTGGACCAGGATCACCGGCCAGAGGATTTCGACCCCATAGATGCGGCAACGCGAACCATCGGGATCCGAACGAAAGGCCTTGCTGCGCTGGCCCTCGAACGCCTTGCGCAAATCGTAGGCAAGACCCAGGACAAAGCCCTCCTTATCATCGATGACGGGACTTTCCTCGACCACCCGGTGGACCAACCCATGCGCGCGCTCGAGCGCCGCGTAGTCGCCCCAAAGCACAAGCCCAGCGTGATGGCGCGTGAGTTTGAATTCGAGCATGTCAGCCCCTGCAATGCCGGCTCGCACCCATCGCACAGGAGCCGCCATGATCGCAAACCGTCCCAGTGTTGGCGCCATCACCCCCTCGCAGGCGCTCCCCTGCCTGAGGTTTCTTGTGACCGGCGACGAACGGCGGGCGGAACGCTGCCCCCACTTTTCTGAAATTCCTAAGGTCGGCTAGCGGGTTGCCATGGGCAACCTGCGGCCGACTACAGGTCGTTGTTTCGCGTATCGAATTACAGCCCGCTCCACCTCTACAGCCAGGGGCTTGGGTGTACCTGAATCTACGAGTATTTCGGCAAAAATATAGGCCGTGTCCGCTGCACCCCATGGCTGCCGCTCATTGCGGAGTTTGAAATATAAAACGGCCTCGGCCAGTCGGGGAATGAATGCACCCGCTCCCTTCGCAGCGGGGATCTTCATCTTGTCCAGTTCAAAGCCAATCCACCGTAATGCGCGACCTGTCTCATATGCGGCCACTGGGTCAGAGAGTCCCGGCATGCGCTCATCGGATAGACGGACTACGAAATATTGTTCGTTTGGTCCCTGCGCCATATCGCATTGAACATCGATATCCGGCTGCGGACCTACGGTGCTGATGAAGGGAAGGCCCTTGACGCCAGCCCTGAAAGCCACCCCTGTTTCTTCGGTCTCGTTCATGATTAACCTTCTATCTCGCGGCGTGACCGCCGCCGAAAAGTCGCGCCCAGTAGGAGGACGCGACACGCGTGGCGGGGTTGGTCGATCCAGTAGCCGTGGCGGCGATGATCTTTGTTGCTGTCATATTAAGTATACTTCTTGGCTGAAGCCCTCAATAGGATTTCTCGCCTTGAGTAAACAGTTTGCTAACGCCGAAATTTAAGGTTTAAGCTTGATTCCCTGTCTGAGATTTTGCCCAATGCCCTGACGCATCGCTTCTCCAACGTCCGACCGCTCGGCTGCCCGGACAATTTGAACGATCTTGCCAACCTGACCCAGGACCGCGCCGTCGAACAGCCGAGCGCCGGCTCCATCAATCGTCCCGAGACGATCCAAGGATCGCAACCCATCGGCGCCGAAGCGCCTCTCGACGGCCGACATAAAGCCGTTCACCTCGCCGGCGATAGACTTGTTGTCCTGCAGCGCTCGCCAAGCCGCAATTCGCCCTGTCTCATCGCTCGCCCCCGCGACGAGGTTTACCGCCGCCCGGGCGTGGTCCGAGAGCTCCGCCACGCCGGTCGCCTCGGCGATGCGCCGCGCGTCGAACGCGCCGCTGAAGGCCTTGGCCGCGA
>PLRV01000080.1 GCA_003164925.1 Caulobacteraceae bacterium | reverse complement strand
TGCGGCCGATGGCCATCGGCTCCAGTTCGGTATGGTTGATGTTGGCCGGGATGATCGCTCGCCCGCGCGCCACCTCGTCGCGCACGAACTGCGGGGTCACGAAGTCGGGTATTTCCGCGCCGAAGCTCTCGCCATCGCGGATCGCTCCGTCGTTTTCCTTGCGGCGCAGGTTCTCGCGGATGGCCACATATTCCATCTCTGGCGTGACGATGCCGCGCCGGGCGTAGTCCATCTGGGTCACGCCGGCGCCGGCCTTGGCGCGGTAGACCCTGCGCGGGGCGGAGAACTGCGGGGCCAGGTGCTCGCCCTTGGCGAAGCCGTTGTCCTCGGGCTTCACGTCGCGCGGATTTTCGACGATCTCCACGTCGCCGCGCGAGACCACCCACGGTTCGCGCACCCGGGCCAGGCCCTGGTGGATGTCGGTCGATACGGCCGGATCGGTATAGGGACCGGAAGGGTCGTAGATGGTGACCGGCGGCTCGTTGGCGGAAGGGTGCACCGCCACCTCGCGGAAGGGTACGCGGATATCGGGCCACAGGACCCCGTTCTGATAGACTTTGCGCGAACCGGGCCGCTCGCCGGTGGCGACCTTGGACATCGGCGTCTGGATATTCACGGGGGAACCTTCCCTGCAGTGGTCGGGTCCTGTGGCGAGAGATGAAAAGGCGGGCGCTCTCTGGCGCCGGTTCCCATCCCTTCGCCGGCATGACCCGGATCAGGTTCAGCGGGTCGCCGCTCCAACAGCGCGGCCTCTCAGTCCCTGTGGCGGGACCCCCCGGAGAACAACGCGGCCAACCTAATCCAAGACGCCGGGGATGCAAGCCTAAGCGGGCCGATCAGGGCGAGAGCGGCGGGACTGTCGCCGTTGTAGACGCTGATGCTCGAGGCCGAGCGCCACGGAGGTCTGTCCCCGGACATAGGACTGACTTTTGGCGGATGGCGTCAGGGCGAGGGCCAGAACCAGCATCATCAGGATCAAGCGCATGTCCAAGATATGCTTCCGGCGCGGCGGGGTTCCTGCGTGGCGGAAGGATTTGACGAAAATCCCGTGACCGCTAGCCGATCGGAGCCTGAAGCAGTTCGGCCGAGGCGGTCTCGATCCGCTCCTGCAAGGTGCGCATGAACTCCACCCGCTTTAGCCCGGGCGCGATAGGCTCGAGGATCTGCACCACCATCACGCCCGGCTTGATGGCCAGGCCCTGCGCGTCCAGGCACACGCCCGAGTTTGTCGCCACCGGCACGCAGGGCAGGTTCAGTTCCCTGTATAGGGCCGCCACGCCGGGTTTGTACTCGGTCGGAGCGCCGGGCGGCCGGCGCGTGCCCTCGGGAAAAATGAGCAATTGGCGCGGTTCGGCCATCAGCCGTTTGGCGTCGGCCACCAGATCGCGTAGGGCCTGGGCGTGTGCGTCCCGGTCCACCGCAATCATCTTGGCCTTGCGGCTAAGCCAGCCGAAGGCTGGAATACCGGCCAGCTCCTTCTTCATCACGAACAGCATGTCCGGGGCGTAGGTGAACGGCGGAGCGATATCGAACATGCTCTGGTGCTTGGCCGCGATCAGATAGGAGCCTTCTGGCAGGTGCTCGACGCCCCGCACCTCAAGCCGCACGCCCCCGAACAGGCGCAAGCCGAACACCATGAGCGCCGCCCAAACCTTCAGGCCTGAGCGCATGGCGGCCCGCGGGAAAGGAAGCAGCAGCAGGAACAACGCTATCAGCAGGAAGGTGACGCCATAGACCCAAGCGCCGTGCAGAGCGGTGCGCAGCCTCACGAGGCCTCGCTGGACTGGGCCTGAGCCGCTGCGGGCGCCTTGGATCCAAGATGCAGCACCGTCTCGCGCCCCAGAATAATCAAGTACTTGGTGTATTCCACCATCAGTCGCCGAGCCTCGTGCTGGTTACGCCACCAGCTGCGCGCGTCCAACTCGTTGGTGGCCACCGGATAGGGGATCAAGGTGGTGTCCGGCAAGGCGCTGCGCAGCTCCAGGAGGGCGCGCGGCATGTGGTAGTCGGCGGTCACGACGATCAGATCGTCGTATCCACGCGCCCTGACCCATTGGGCGGTCTCGCGGGCGTTGCCGACGGTGTCTTCGGCTTCGAAGCCCAAATCCACGCAGCAGTTGTAGAGCGGCGCGGCCACGGCCCGCGCCAGGCGCTGGATGTCGGCCCGCGTCGCGCCGCGGTTCACGCCCGAGACCAGCATGCGCTCGGCCTTGCCCTGGCGCAGCAGACGCATGCCCGCCTCAATGCGTTGGCTGGACATGCCGGTCAGCACCACCACACCTTCGGCATGGGGCGGCTCGGGCGCTGGCGTGGAATGGGCTACGCGCGCGGCGAAGGCCGCCAGACCCACGCCCCATACGATCACCGCCAGCAGTATGACGGCCAAGCTTCTCACGCCTTATCCATGTCCTTACCCATGCTTCAGGCCATTTCCTTCAAAAGCCTCATCGCCGCGTCCCGCGCCGCCACTACGGCCACCAGGGCGGCGGCCAAGGGGCAGAGCGGCAACACCAAAAGGTCGCTCCACGCGATCGGCAGGATCGGCGTGAGGCCCCCGTCCCCGCCCAGAACGCGGGCGGCGGCGCCGATCATCGCCGCGACGGCGGCGGCGAACAAGCCCGCGCCTGCCGATAGCAGAGCGAAGCGTCGCTGCACCAGCGCCGCGATGAAGCGATCCTCAGCGCCTGACATGTGCAGCACCTCGACGATTTCATGCCGGGCGGCCAGGGCCGCACTGGCGGCGAAGGCGATCATGGCGGCCGCGGCGGCGGCCGTCAGGACGAATAGGCCGAGCGCCGCCAGACGCACCAGGGCCCCGGCGCGTAGGATGTCGCCGATCCAGACGCTGTGATCGTCGACCGTGGCGTCGATGCCCTGCGCCTTCAGCGCCCGATCCAGATCCTGAGCGGAGGCTGGATGGAGCTTGTCCAGCTCCACGGCGACCAGGCGCGGGATCGGCAGGTCCTCGGGCAGGGCGTCCTTGCCAATCCACGGCTGCAACAGGGCCATAGCCTTATCGCGGGTCAGGGCCTGCACCTCGCCCACGCCCTTGACCCCGGCCAGGGTCTCGGCCGCTCGCGCCGCCGCGCCATCGGCGCTTTCTCCTCCCGTGGGCCGCACCAGCACGGTCGCGGAGTCCTGCAGTTGTGCGGTCCAGCCGCGCGCCGCCCGATCACCCGCCAGGGTCCCAAGCGCGGTGAGACAGGCGAAGAAGCACAGTACGGCGATAACGAAGGCCAGGGCTCCGTCGCGGGCGTCGCGGGCCGGGAGCAGCGGGCCGGGACGCCAGCGACGCAGGAAGGCCGATGCCGCCTGATCGGTCATGCATCGCCTCCATTCGCTAGGCGGCCATTGTCCAGCCTCAATGCAGGCATCCCGGAGCGGGCGACCAGATCCTGGTCGTGACTGGCGATCAGCACCGTCACGCCCAGCCGGTTCAGCTCCACGAACAGTTTCAGGATACGCAGGCTGAGTTCATGGTCGACGTTGCCGGTCGGCTCGTCGGCCAGGATCAGGTCAGGCCGGCTCACAACCGCCCGGGCGATGGCCAGGCGCTGCTTCTCGCCGCCGGACAGGGTTGCGGGCATGGCGTGCAGCTTCTGGCCCAGACCCACCCAGCTCATCAGCTCGGCCACGTCCAGACGGTAATCGGCCGGCTTGCGTCCGGCGATACGCAGCGGCAGGGCCACGTTGTCGAAGGCGCTCAGATGGTCGAGCAGGCGGAACTCCTGGAATACGACCCCGATCCGTCGGCGCAGCGCCGGCAGCATTCGGCGCTGCGCGGTGGCCAGATCCTGGCCGAACAGGCTGATCAGGCCGCGCGAGGGACGTTCGGCCATATAGATCAGTTTCAGCAGCGAGCTCTTGCCCGCGCCGGACGGACCGGTCAGGAAGTGAAAGGATCCGGACGGCAGCGAGAAGGAAATGTCGCTTAAGGTCTCGGGCGCTCGTCCATAGCGCATGCCGACCCCGCTGAAGCGCAGGATAGGCGCGGGGGCGCCGCTGCGCCCATCGGCGTCGTGGCCCGCGGGGGCGATAGGGAACTGGAGCGCTTTTCTGGACATGAGGCCGGAAATCGGCGACCTCCAAGAGGGTAGCTGGAGCGACCGATTCGCTGGCCATGATACTGAGCTGTCCTAACTGCGCCACCCGCTATTTCCTGCACGACGTGCTCGTGGGGCGGGCCGGGCGCACGGTCAAGTGCACCGCCTGCGGTTCGACCTGGCGGGCGGAGGCCGTGGAGGATGATGAGGCCCTGCCGCTGCAGGAGCCCACGCCGGAGCTTGCCGCCCCGTCGGAGCCCGTCCCAGCCACGCCCGCCCTAACTACGCCCGCCTTGAGCGAGCTGCCCGCGGACCGCCTGTCGCAGGCCTTCCGCGCGCGCGCCCAGGAGCAGCGCAAGGTGCGTGAGGCCGCGGCCTCCGGCGCGATCTGGGCGGGGTTGGCTGCGGGACTGGTCCTGGTGATAGCCTTGGCGGCGGTGTTCCGCATCGACGTGGTTCGTCTATGGCCGCGGACCGCCAGCGCCTATGCGGCGGTGGGCTTGCCGGTGAACCCCACAGGACTGCTTATCGAGCAGGTCAAGGCTGCGGCCGGCGCCGACGCAGGCCGCCCGGCGGTGATCGTGTCGGGCGTGATGCGCAACATCGTCGACCGAACGGTGGACGCGCCGCAGCTCAGGGTCAGCCTGCTGGGCAAGGACGGCAAGGCGGTGGCGCGCAAGTTGGCCGACGCGCCGGCGCCCGACCAAATCCATCCTGGCGAGACCCGCCATTTCTCGATCAGCATGCTTGACCCGCCCAAGACCGCCAGCGAGGTGGAAGTGTCCTTCGCCCTGGACGCGCAGCGGGCCTTGCCTCACCCTGGCCTGCCAAGCCCCACGCTGCGCGGGCCGGTAGCCGCGCCGGCGACGAAGCCGCTTGGCGCGCCCGCCCCGACCGCGGCGTCGGAGGCCAGGCCTTTGCCCCCCAACTCTCCCTATGCCCTCCCGCCCAAGGCGTCCGTGGGATGACATGAATCCGGAGCCGTTGCTGACCGCGGACGAGATCGCCGACTGCATCGAGCGATTGGCCAAGGATATCGCGCCGCGCGTCGAGGACGACACCGTCGCGGTCGCCCTCCTGACCGGGGCTCTGTGGTTCGCCGCCGACCTGACTCGCGCCCTGGCGCGGATGGGCCGGCGCCTATCTTTCGACGCCCTGTGGCTGGGCTCATACGGCGAGGGTCGCGTCTCCAGCGGGCGTTGCGAGGTGCGCGCAGGCCTGCAGCGCCCGGTGAGCGGTCGCAAGGTGCTGCTGATGGACGATGTGTTCGATTCCGGCCTGTCCCTCAGCGAAGGCGGGCGGCTTTTGTACGAGGCGGGCGCGCGCGAAGTCCTCTACGCCGTTTTCGCCAGCAAGCCTTGGCCCAGCGCCCGTCCGCTCGAGCCCGATTTCGTGGGCTGGCACGCGCCGCCGCGCTTTCTGGTGGGCTATGGCATGGACGTCGCGGGCGACTGGCGGGGCCTGCCCTACATCGGGGCGCTTGACTAGTCTGAGGCCTTTGGAACCCTAAGCCCTCGCATGGGTTTTCCTGGGTGAATAGCTTTGCGCCAAGGGTGACCGCCATGAACGTAGCTCGTTTTGAAGACTCATTCCGCCGAGGAGCCGACCGGCGACTGGCGCCGGTCGCCCATCTGATCGATGACGGGTCGGACCTTGTCCGCGAGAAGCTCGACGAAGCTTCGGACCTGATCCGCGGCGCGGCCGCCCAATTGCTCGAAGACAGCCAAGCGCTGATCCAAGCCAAGCTTGGCGAGGCGACGGAGTTGGCGCAGCAAGCGCGCAAACAGGCCAAGGCCGCGTCCAAGGAAGCCCTTAAGGCGGCCTCGGCGGGAGCGGAACATTCGTACGAGGATATTCGGCGGCTGAGTTCGGGTAGGCCTCTGGTCGTAGCCGGCGTCGCTTTGGGACTGGGGCTGGCTCTCGGCTTGGCCCTGCGCGCCCGCAGGCCCGCGCAGGCGGTTCAGAACGCCCAACCCAAGCCGCAGCCCGCCGCCGAGCGTACGGCCCGGCCTAACTCGGCGAGCGTTCCCTCTCGCCCCAAAGCTCCGCGCTCGCGCAGGAACGGCAAGGCCGAGCCGGCCGTGCCGACCCACTGACCAGGGCTCTAGGCCAACCAGGGCGCGAAGGGCTCGCGGGCCAACATCTCCTCGTAGGTGGGACGCGGGCGCGTCACGGCGAATTCGGCGCCGCGCACCAGCACCTCGGGCGCGAGCGGACGGCTGTTGTATTCGCTGGACATGGTGGCGCCATAGGCCCCGGCTGTCATGAAGGCCGCCAGATCGCCGGGTGCAAGCGGCGGCAGCAGGCTGTCGCGACTGAAGGTGTCGCCGGTCTCGCAGACCGGGCCGACCACATCCATCGCCGACAGGTTCGCCCCCGCGCGCGGAGTCTTCACCGGCCTCAGGTCGTGGAAGGCGTCGTACATGGCCGGCCGGACCAGATCGTTCATGGCCGCATCCACCACCAGGAACCGCTTGCCCGCGTGTCCGTCTTCATTCGGACGCTCATGGATGTGGATCACGCTGGTCAGCAGTACGCCGGCGTTAGCCGCGATGACCCGGCCCGGTTCGAACACCAGATCGATGTCCAGTCCGTCCAGCGCCTCGTCCACCATCGCGGCGAATTGCGCCGGGGAGGGCGGATCGGGCTGATCGAAGTAAGGCGCGCCGAGACCGCCGCCGAGGTCCAGCCGCTCTACAGGCAAACCCTGCGCGCGCAGGGTTTGCACTAGGCCGCGCATCTTGGCGAACGCCGCGCGCATGGGCCTAAGGTCGGTGATCTGGCTGCCGATATGGCAGGCCACGCCGATGGGATTGAGCGAGCGGGAGGCGTAGGCCTTGGCGTAGAGTCGCTCGGCTTCTGAGAAGGACACGCCGAACTTATTGTCGCTCTTGCCCGTGGCGATCTTGTCGTGACCGCCGGCCGCGATGTCGGGATTGACGCGGATGGTGACCGCCGGCCGCGCGCCCAACCCTTCGGCGATCTTGACCAGGAGGTCCAACTCCGGCTCCGACTCCACGTTGATTTCCGAAACGCCCGCCTCGATGGCGAAGGCCAGTTCGTGCGCGGTTTTGCCCATCCCGGAAAAGACAATGCGCTGCGGCGGCATGCCCGCGGCCAGGGCTCGGCGAATCTCGCCCTCCGACACGGTGTCGGCGCCCGCGCCGAGGCGGGCCAGGACGCGCAGCACCGACAGGTTGGAATTGGCCTTGACCGCGAAGGCCACCAGGGCGCGTCGATGAGCGAAGGCGGTCTGAAAGACGTTGTAATGCCGCTCCAGGGTCGCGGTCGAATAGACGTAGACGGGCGTGCCTACCGCCTCGGCGATACGGGCTAGCGGAACGTCCTCGCAATGCAGTTCGCCATCGCGAACCTCAAAGAAATTCATCGCGGTAGGGCGTTGGGATTGGCCTCGGGGTCCTGCAACAAATCGCCGGAGTTGGGATTGCCGAAGGGATTGGGCGCGGCGCCCGGGGTTGGCGCGGCGCGCTCGGGATCAAGCGCCGGATCGCCCTGGCCATGGTCGGGCGCGGGTGGGGCCGGATCGCCGCCCGTGTTGCCGGCGCGGTTGGCGCGGGCCTGCTCCTGCTCCCGCTTCTTCTCGGCGGCGTATTGGGCGGTGTCCTTCTTGCCGAACAGCGGTGCAGGCCGATCGAGCGAACCGACCTTGCCGCAGGCGCCCATCGTCAGGGCGCCGGTGAGGGCGAGGCAGATGGCCAGTTTGTTCATGAGAGGCGTTCCTTCCAGCGTTCAATCTGCGCGCGGACCTGGGCGGGCGCCGCGCCGCCGTAGCTGTTTCGGCTCGCCACTGAGGCTTCGGGCGAGAGGAAGGTGCGCACGTCCTCGGTGATCCGGGGCTCGATGGCCTGAAATTCCGGAAGTGGCAAGTCCTGTAGATCAACGCTCAGGCTCTCGGCGCGTTTCACCGCAGCGCCCGTTATATGGTGCGCCTGACGAAATGGCAGGTTCAAGACGCGCACCAGCCAATCAGCCAGGTCCGTGGCGGTGGAGTAGCCGCCGCCGGCGGCGGCCGCCATTCGTGCGCGGTCAGGCTGCATGTCCTGCGCCATGCCGGTCATGGCCAGGATCGACAGGCTGAGACTGTCGAAGGCTTCGAACACCGGCGGCTTATCCTCCTGCATATCCTTGGAATAGGCCAGAGGCAGGCCCTTCATCACCGTCATCAGTCCAACCAGCGACCCAAGGATACGTCCGGCCTTGGCGCGCACCAGTTCGGCGGCGTCCGGGTTGCGCTTCTGGGGCATGATCGAGGAGCCGGTCGTGAAGGCGTCCGACAACTTGATGAAGCCGAACTGCGGGGTGACCCACAGCACGATCTCTTCCGCTAAGCGAGACAAGTGGGTTGCACAGATGGCGGCGGCCGATAGGGCCTCCAGCGCGAAGTCCCGCGCCGAGACGCTATCCAGGGAATTGGCGGTAGGTCGCGCAAAGCCCAGGGCCTCGGCGGTCATGCGCCGATCGATGGGGAAGGGCGAACCGGCCAGGGCCGCGGCGCCCAGGGGGCTTTCGTTCATCCGCTCGCGCGCGTCGGCGAAGCGTCCGGCATCGCGGCCGAACATCTCCACATAGGCCATTAAATGGTGGCCGAAGGTCACCGGCTGGGCCGGCTGCAGATGGGTGAAGCCCGGCATGATCGTGTCCGCATTGGCATCGGCCAGGGCCAGCACGGCGCGTTGCAGATCCTGCAGTTGCAGGATCGAGCGCTCGCACGCCTCGCGCACCCACAGGCGGAAGTCCGTCGCGACCTGATCGTTGCGCGAGCGCGCCGTGTGCAGCCGACCGGCCGCCTCACCGATCAGCTCCTTCAGCCGCACCTCCACGTTCATGTGGATGTCTTCGAATTCCTCGCGGAAGGGGAAGGTCCCGGCGGCCATCTCGTTCTCGATGGTGTCCAGACCTTGAAGAATCTTGTCCCCGTCGTCCTGGGAGATCACGCCGGTCTTGATCAACATGGCGGCATGGGCGCGCGAGCCCCGCAAATCCTGTGGCGCCAAGCGCTTGTCGAAACCGATCGATACATTGATCGCCTGCATCAAGTCAGCGGGCTTGGCCGAAAAGCGTCCGCCCCATATGGTCTGGCCCGCGTCGGCGCCAGAGTCCGGAGCCGGGCGGTTGGTCTTATCGGAGGCGTTGTCGGTCATATGAGCGAGGGTCCAGCAGAGCCGGTGAAAGCCCAGGAAGTGAAAGTACAGAACGCGAAAAGACCGGGCGCGCAAGCGCAAGGCAAAGCGCGACGGACGCCTTGGCTGTTCGGTTTGGCCACGGTCGTCGTCGCGGCGGTTCTATACGTTATCGTGGCCCATGGTTTCAAACCCGCAGACGGGAATCTGAAGGACCTCGCCACCGGCGCCATGGCCAAGCTGCAGGTTCCCGATGCGCCGCGTGGGGAGCCGGACGCCTCGTTCTCCGGTCCCAGCAGCCAGATCCTGCATCTGGCCGACTTCAAGGGTCAGGTCCTGGTCGTGAATTTCTGGGCCACCTGGTGCGCGCCTTGCGTGCAGGAGATGCCGACCTTGGCCAAACTTCAGTCTGCTTTCGCCGGCCAGCCGGTGAGGGTCATGGCCATAAGTCTGGACCGGTCCGAAGATACGGCCTTCGCCCAACGCTTCATACTCAAGCATGCGCCTCTGGCCTTCTATCAGGACCCGAAGTACGCCCTACTCTTTTCGCTGGATCCGCGTCCCGCGGGCGTCCCCGTTACTGTGATCTTTGACCGAAACGGACATGAGCGCGCCCGTTTGGAAGGCGCGGCCGACTGGAGCTCGCCGCAGGCTAAGGCTGTGCTCAATTCGGTCCTGCAAATACGAAGCTGATCCCCTTTTGGGTTGACCAAATCTCAGGTCCGCGTTCTTCTACTTGCCGCAATCGGCGTTCTTGGCTTTCGCTATCCTTCTATGCAGGCGTCCAAACCCTGCTCTCCGGACTAGCCTTCCAGAATTGAGATTGCCCGGGGCTCGCCGCCTGGGCGGCCCTCAAACTGGAGCGGCTCGTCAAGGAGACAGCGATATGTCCAACGGAACCGTGAAGTGGTTCAACACCACCAAGGGTTACGGTTTTATCCAGCCCGAGGACGGAGGCGCGGACGTATTCGTCCATGTCAGCGCCGTCGAACGCGCCGGCCTGCGCGGCCTCAACGAAGGCCAGCGCGTTAGCTTCGAGCTGCAAAAAGAACGCGGCAAGACCGCCGCGGTGAACCTGAAGGCGCTTTGAGGCCAGAATTCGAGCCTTGGGCGATGCTGGCTCGCCGGGTCGGCGGCCCTTTGGTCCTTTGCCCGAACTGTCTGGTTAGAAGCCCAGCTCCGCCTTGAGCTGGGATGCGCTCACGCCCCGGGCGCGGATATCCGCCAGGGTCTCGGACAGGTCCCGCTTGGCCAGGCGTTTTCCATCAGGAGCCGCCAGCAGGGGATGGTGCCGATAAATGGGGGACGGGACCTCCAGCAGGGCTTGCAGCAACCGCTGGATATGGGCCGCTTCGTGCAGGTCCTCGCCGCGGATCACATGGCTCACGCCCTGGATCGCGTCATCGACCACCACGGCCAGATGATAAGCTACGTCCGCGTCCTTGCGCGCCAGGACGGCGTCGCCCGCCAGCGCCGGCCGGGCCTGGATCACCCCGCGCTGGCCGTCCGGACCGCGGCCTTCCTCCACAAAGCTCAACGCGTCCCAGGCTGCTCGGCCTAGGGCGCGGCGCGCGGCGCGGAGCGATAGGCGCCAGGCGAAGGGCTCGCCGGCCGCAAGTCGCGCGGTCTCTTCGGCGGGCGCTAAAGGCGCGCCACGATAGGCGAGCGCCGGGCCATGGGGCGCGCGCCCGATATCCTCCAATATTTCGCGGCGGGTCTTAAAGCAGCGGTACAGCAAGCCCCGGGCCTTAAGGCGTTCCAGCGCCTGGGCGTAGTCGTCCATGTGATCCGACTGCCGCCGGATGGGCGCCGCCCAGTCCAGGCCCAGCCAGGTCAGGTCTTCGATGATCGCCGCCTCGAACTGGGGCCGGCTGCGAGCGCGGTCTATGTCCTCGATGCGCAAGAGGAAACGGCCCGCCTGCGCTTGTGCGGCTGTATGCGCCGTCCAGGCCGAGAAGGCGTGCCCCTTATGCAGACGCCCGGTCGGCGAGGGGGCAAAGCGGGTGGTGAAGCTGCCGACCATGGCTCTAATCCGACCGTGTCCGTCCTTTTGCGCGCCCCGTCATGCGGATGTCTTGGAATCGCGCCAAGGGTACTTGGCAACTCGTTGATTCCGGCTTCAAAGTCGCAATCCGCATCCGTGTGGCGATTCAGGAATTCGTCTGCGCCTTGTGGCAGGCAAGGCGCGAATTTCTGAATCTCCAGCCACACTAAGGCATTTTGATTCTAGTGTGCTTTTGAGAAACTGAAGTTCGCTCCACGCTCGACCCAAGACCCAGGCGAACTTCAAATTCAGCACACTAGCTGGCGTATGGAAGGAGGCTCGTCTTCAGTCCAATCGTTCGCATAATCCCAGGCCTTAGAGGCCAACCGGGAGGGCCCGACGATGCAGGTGCTTAAGCGCCCTCCGTCCGGATGCCCGGCTTTGGTGCTGAATGCGGACTATCGTCCGCTGTCCTATTATCCCCTGTCCTTGTGGCCGTGGCAGGAGGTGATCAAGGCGGTGTTCCTTGATCGTGTGGACGTGATTTCCACCTACGACCAGGTGGTGCATTCGCCGTCCTTCGAAATGAAGCTGCCGAGCGTGGTTTCGCTCAAGCACTATGTGGCCCAGGATCGGCCCCCCGCCTTCACCCGCTTCAACTTGTTCCTACGCGACTCTTTCAGTTGCCAGTACTGCGGCTCGCCTGAGGATTTGACCTTCGATCATCTGATCCCACGCTCACGCGGCGGGCGCACGACCTGGGAAAATATCGTCACTGCCTGCGCCCCCTGCAATCTGACCAAGGGCGGACGCACCGCGCGCGAGGCCCAGATGCACCCCTTCCGCCATCCCAGGCGTCCCACCAGCTACGATCTGCAGGACAATGGCCGCCGCTTCCCGCCGGGCCACCTGCACGAAAGCTGGCTCGACTACCTGTATTGGGACATCGAACTGGAGGCCTGACGGGCCTGGATTCTGACGGTTTAAAATCAACCGGGAAGAAAGGGCGCCGATCCGTCGCCGGCGCCCTTATGCCCGGTGCTAACGCGGGTGGATGCGGGTGATCTTGGTGCCCTGCAGGGTCAGATCGGCCATAAGACCTCTGCCGTTGAAGGGGAAGGCCACCACGTCCTGGCTGACCGTGGTGGTGTCGGCCGCCGCCGCCGCGCCCTGGTTGATCACGGTGATGCTGGGCCCGGTGCCGGCCGAGAAACCGTCGCTCTTGCGCAGGTAATCAAGCGAATCGGGGGTCATGAAGAACAGCACGTAGCTGAAATCCTGGCCGCCCACCTGCAGGCCCCAGGACCCGCCGGTGAGGTTGTAATAGCCCTCGGGACGGCCATGCACGAGCAGCACGCCGTTGCCGGTTTCGGCGCCGAACACGAAGCCGCCCTTGAGGATCGAGGGGAAGACGAGGGCGGCCTGGGCGTGACGGGCGAAGAAGCGCGCGCGGGGCTCGGTCTGTTCGAGCAGATGCAGGGACTCGACACCCTTGGCAGCCAGTTTTTCGCGGTCGTCGGCATGTGCGACCGAGGACAGGAGGGGCGCCATCGGGCTGGCCAGGACCAGCGCAGTGGCCGCGAGAGAACGACGGGTGAGATTCATGGAGGTATCCTTATGGCTGTCCAAGACGAGACCGAAACGCGCCGGCGGGCGATGCGTTGCTAGAGCTCGGCCATTTCCCCACATATTGAAGCCGAACCTGTCCGGTTTATCAGGCTGAGCCGCGCCGCCTATTGCGGCCGCGGACCCGGCGGGCGTGGCGGGGGCCCCTGCTGGGGTTGCGTGGATGTCGAAGCCCGAGAATGGTGGGGCTTGGCGTTATGCGGCCAAGGTTTCTTGAGCGTTGCGGCCGGTTTGGAGGCGACGGCCTTGACCGGAGCGGAATGGGTCGCAGGGAGGCGGCCCGGAGCTGGGCGCTTGGCGGAAGGCGGCTTGGCCTTGATCCTATGGACAGGCGTTGGCGCNNGGCTGGTCGTGCCGTTGTTTGCCCCAGAAACAGGCGGTGCGCTCCACAGTGTCCATGGTGGCGTCGGGCTCGGGCGTCAGCCAGGCGCCGCCGCCGTCCTTCTCGTCGAAGCCGCCCTTGCGGTCGCCCCGGGCGAAATACAGGCTGGACTGCACCTGGTACTGGTCGCGGTCGCAGGCGAAGGCCTCGGTCTGTAGAGCCGCGCGCCAGCCGGCGGCGTTGGCGGCGTCGGGCCTGAGCACCTCGCTGAGCACCTCGGTGGTCACCTGAGGATAGCGGTCCGCCTGCAGGGCGCCCACCGACACCAGCATCACCACATTCGCCGACCAGGCGCCGACCACATAGCCCTGCTTGGGCAGGTAGCGGTCGATCCACGCCTGCACCACGGGTTTGGAGGTGGAGCTGGCCGGATAGGGAAGGTCCAGGGCCGTCACCTGAGCAAGGGCGGGGCCGGAGGTGAGCGCTATCACCGCTAGGGCGATGCCACAGATGCCGCGTCCCGCGTCGGCGCCCATGCCGGTCAGATCTTCTCGGCGGTCATGATGGCGGCGCGGCATCCGGCGCGGATCACCGCCGTCAGCAAGGGGTAGGCCGGCGCCCCGTGGGCGCCCTGGGCCACCGCCTCGGCCTTGTGAACCAGTTCGTCGTCGCGAAAGCGCGACAGGGCGTCGGATAGCGCGGGCTCGGTGTCTCGCAGTTCATTGATTTGGTCGGCGTAGTGTTCCTCGATCACGCTTTCCACCGCCTCGGTGCAGGCGTGAGCGGCGCTCTCTCCCATCAGGGCTGTGCCGGCGCCCAGGGCGAAGGCCGCCAGCCGCCACACCGGCGACAGCAGGCTGGGCCGCGCCCGCCGCTCGGTCAGCAGGCGATCGAAGGCGGCCAGGTGTTCGGCCTCTTGCGCGCCCAAGGCCTCCATCCGCCGGGCCAGGCCCGCGGTGGCTGGCGAAGCCGCGAACACGGCCGCTTGGGCGCGGTAGATATGGACGGCCGCCACTTCGCCGGCTTGGTCCACCCGCAAAATCTCGTCCAGTCGCGCCTTGGCCGCTCCCGGACCCGGTCGGGGGGGGATGGGCTTGGGCGGGACAGGCTTGGCCTTGATGGGCTGGGCGTGCGGGTCAGTCATCCTGGCGTCCTGTGCGTGTGGCGGCGGCGAGACTCAACGCCACTAGGCCCAAGGAAACCAGCACGTTCCACCCGGCCATGGACAGGCCCAGCATGCGCCAAGCGGCCTCGTCGCACCGCGGCGCCGCATATTTGGCTCCGTTGAGGAAGGCGTGCAGGTCGGCCGCGCCTACCGAACCTCCCCCGCCGCTGCACGTGGTGGGGCCTGGCCACCATTTCCACTCCGCCCCGGCGTGGTAGGCGGCGATGCCCGCGCCGGCGAGGAACACCAGCGCCAATACCGCGTCGGCCGCCCGGCCCAGTCCATCAATCGGCAGATAGGTGAGGGCGAATCCGACGATGCCGACCCCCAGCGCCGCCCAATAAACGTCGCGCTGATAGTAGCACAGGGTGCAAGGGGCCAGGCCCCCGAAGCGCTCGGAGGCGTGGGCGATGGCCAGCATCGCCGCCGAGGCGCAGGCGGCCGCCAGGGGCCACAGCTTCAGAACAGGTCGGACCACGGATGACATGTCGCTGTGATAACGCCCGATGCGCGCTAGCCCAAGCCCCCTTCGTTGGCCGGGCGCCCAAGTCGCGCTCAGCAGGCGCGGGAATGCTCCATAAGGCTGAATCCATAGACCACCGCCGCGAGGGCGACCAAGGCGCCGATGACCAACGCCGTCAGATGCCGGTCGATGATCGCCTTGGCGTGGGGATGCTGCAGCAGGGCCGCCTCCAGGAAGAAGCGTCCGCCTCGCGTCACCATCGAGGCGGCGACGAACGCCAGCAGATTGAAATGGGCCAGCCCCGAGGCCAGGGTCACCAGCATATAGGGTACGGGCGTCAGGCCCTTCACCAGGATCACCGCCAGCCCCCACTTGGCGAAAAGGCATTGGAAGGCTTGCAGGGCGTCGGCATGCCCGGACATGGCCAGCAGTTTCAGGGCCGCTGCCGACGCCAGATAGCCAATGGTGTAGCCGATGCATCCGCCAAGCACCGAAAACAGGGTGCACACCCCCGCATACAGCCAGGCCCGCTCGCGCCTCGCCAGCACCATGGGCGCCAGCATCACGTCGGGCGGCACGAAGGGGAAGGTCGCCTCCACCGTGGCCACAGCCGCCAGGGCCGGCAGGGCAAAGCGGCCAGCGGCCAGTTTCATGGCCCAGTCGTACAGCGGACGCAGCATGGGGTCTCCTTGGACGCGCCCTAAGCGCCTAGAGCACGATGGGTTTAGGCGGAATCGGCTAAACGCTGAATCGTACTCTAGATTCAAATATGTAGAGCCTGAATCAGGCTCTAGCAGGCTTCGCCGCCATCGTCACGGCGACGATGGGGCCGCAAGACATGAAGCGCCAAGCTGCCGCAGGCCGCGCCAAGGGCGATCAATCCTTTGCTTGTCGGCTCATCCCCCGCTGATAGGCCACTCGGCGAGCGCGAAGTGAAATTTGATCGTGACGGACAGCGCCGTACTGCTTATAGCCTCCGCCGCATCTCCATCGGCTTGCAGCTCATCGAAAGCGCCGACATTTATCAGGCCGCCAAGAACTGCCGAGTCAGCACCGAGGTGATCAAGAAATATTTCGCGTCAAATATCAAGAATATATTTGATATATTGTCGACGTGGTCCAGCAATTAAAGGTTAGAAAAAGGAAAGACAGTCTATTTATGGCGGATGGGGAAGGGTAGAGCTAAAAACCTTGCCAAGACACCTAGGCAAAGCGTACGTCCGCCGCTATAAGCCGTAGCTGTATGCCCCTGTGGTGGAATTGGTAGACGCGCCGGACTCAAAATCCGGTACCGCAAGGTGTGTCGGTTCGACTCCGACCGGGGGCACCAACTTCTCTCTAAGAAGCTGTCTTGAAATTCGTAGAGAGCTCCCCGTTTGCGTGAAGCCTTTCGGCGCGCGAGCCATGGACGTGGCGAGCGACCACGGTGAGAAAGGCGTCAGCATCGAAGGGCTTGGAAACGAAGTCGCTCATGCCGCACGCCAGGCACGCCTCCTGGTCGCTGGTCATGGCGTTGGCGGTCATCGCGACGATGGGCGTGGAGCCGGCGGCTCCACCGAGCGCACGAATACGCCTGGTGGCCTCGAACCCGTCCATGATCGGCATGTGGACGTCCATGAGAATGAGATCGTACCGCACATGTTGCGCGGCGTTCACCGCCTGGGCGCCGTCGGCCACAGCCTCGACGCTGTAGCCGGCCGCCTCCAGAAAGGTTGTCGCCAATAGGGTGTTGATGGCGTTGTCTTCGGCGACCAGGATCCGCCCCTGGACCGCTGGCTCCGCCGGTTGCGACGTAGAGCATCGTTCGACGGCGAGGTTTGGCGAGGTCTCGACAATCAGGCGCGACAGGCAGCTGACGAGGGCTTGCTGGCGCACCGGCTTCGTCAGAAAGGCGTCAAAGCCCGCGCTCGCGGCCCGGTCCGTGCTGAGCGGCACGCCGATGGATGAGGCGAGGACCAGCCGGGGTTGATGCAAGGTCGCGTCGCCGCGAATCCGTTCGGCCACGCAGTCGCCGCTCATTCCCGGCATCATGTGATCCATCAGGATGATATCAAACGGCAGGCCCTTGTCCTGCGCGCGCCGCAGCATCTTCAGACAGGTCTCGCCGTCAGCGGCCTCGGCGACGATGGCGCCGTCGCCCTCTAACTGCCGCCGAAAGATGGTCCGGTTGATCTCCATATCGTCAACCAAGAGAATACGGACGCCGGTCAGTTCGACCGGGGGGGCCTGTTCGGTTTTCCAATCCTCGCCCGGCTCCAGCTCGATCTCGACCCAGAAGGTGCTGCCGCCGCCGCTGCGATCCTCGACGCCGATATCGCCGCCCATCAAGGCGACCAGTTGGCGGCAGATCGAAAGACCGAGACCCGTTCCGCCAAATCGCCGCGTGATCGACCCGTCGGCCTGCTGGAACTTCTGGAACAGCTTGCTCTTGGCGTTCTCAGTGAGGCCAATGCCAGTGTCGTTGACCTCGATGCGCAGGCCGACGCGGCCCTCGGCCGCCTCGGTCGACAGGACCTCAATGGCGACGTACCCGCGCTCGGTGAACTTCAAGGCGTTGGACAACAGGTTGAGCAGGATCTGGCGCAGGCGCGTTGGATCGCCCCGAAACGGCCGTCTTGCGCCGGTATCGAGATGACAGACGACCTCCAGTCCCTGATCGAGCGCCCGCGGCGCGAGGAGTTCGACGACGTCCTCAACCACTTTCTCAAGGCTGAAATCGATGATCTCGAGTTCGACCTTCCCCGCTTCGAGCTTCGAGATATCGAGAATATCGTTGATGATTCCCAGGAGACAGTCGGCGGAGGTCTTGATGGCGTCGGCAAATGTGCGCTGTTCCGGGTCCAAATTCCCGCGCAGCAGCAGGCCGGTCATGCCCAGGATCCCGTTCATGGGTGTGCGGATCTCATGGCTCATATTGGCCAGGAACTCGCTCTTGGCCTTGTTCGCCGCGTCCGCTTCATCGCGCGCTTTGGCCAGCCACTGCTCCCGCTCGCGGAGTGCTTGACCAGACCGATAGAGCTTCATCTGGTCTTCGACCACATGGGCCAAGGAAATGAGGTTGCGGCGCTCGTCCAAGGTGAGGCGGCGGGGCTCGCGGCCAACGATACACAGGGTGCCGAGGTTGAGGCCAGGGGTCGGCGCTAGCGGGACGCCGGCGTAGTGCCGCAACCGAACGATTTTCGGACCTTCGAGGGTTTGCACCTCGAAGCCTCTCGCCAGGTTTTCGAACTGCGGTTCCAGCGCGATGTCCGGCGCCTCATAGAGTTCGTCCTGCAGAATGGCCCAACTACAGAAGGTATTGGCTCGAGGAAGAATCCCGATCACCGCCCCTTCGGACGACAGGAACCGCGTCACCTCCTCATCGACCAAGGTGACCGAAACGGACAGACCGCCCAGGAGCTGTTTTGTGATCAAGCAAATGCGCTCGATCTCATCCTTACGCTGATCGTAGAGGAAGTCATAAACCCTGAGGTCGTTCAGCCTCGCGACCTCGAGGGCTTGCGCGGCTGAATCCGCCATCTATCGTTTCCCATCGGCGCCCTATTTAATCCAGGGTACGCGGGAGGACCTTTATATCTAGTTTATCGTGGCGGGCCTCCGCACAGACGGGATCGCGTCGGGATATCCGGTGCGCCGCGCGGCAAGCATTAAGGATTAAATTGAGTCGCTCGGTCCGCGCCGCCGCGCGAAGGCCTTAACGATGCCGGCCTTTTTGCGTTCTCCGGCGCCGGTTGTGGGACCACGCTCCAGTCCCGGCTTTTGATGGTGCGTTATTTTCCTCTTCTAATCCGTTAGTAAGTAGCCCCGACGACAGGCTTGTTCGACGGCGACACGTCTTTGCGCTTATCATAGATTCGAGCCCCGCAACTGATCGCCTCGGCCTTCGGCGTAGACCTGCACCGATAGCGCGAAGGGGGCGCGCCAACACATCTGGGTGTTGCGAGAAGCGCTAAGAAGAATGACCGGGCGACTTCTTTTTTCGTCGTTTGGCCGGTGATAAAAGCGACAATGAAAACGGTTATATTGCGGGCATAGTGTGGATGCGCACGCCTCGGGGTGCCGCAGTGCTGCGGCAAATACGCTCGCGAGGTGAATTGTGTCGCCGTGTTACAGAGTTTAGCGAATAGCTACCCTAGTTCCACGGTATCCCCAAAAAAACGTCGCAATAATGGGGAGGGGTCATTCTGTGGGGTCAAACTGGTAGGTGGGGTGGAGGGGAAGCTATGCGTATCGTCAGAGGGCCTTTGTTCAAGCCGCTTGATGTCGCTTTGATTGTCGGATTCGCCATGGCGTTCGTGCTGCTGACCAGCTTGCGACTGGCCTGAAGCTGACAGGGGCTTTAAGCCGCTGCGGTGTGCCGCGAGCTTGTGGTCGTGCGCGAGTCCAGAGCTGTATTGATGGCCTGCAATAGCCGTTCGGGCTTGATCGGCTTTTCCACGACACAGCACATGCCGACCGCCAGATAGCTGCGCGCGTCTTCGGGATCGACGTTGGCCGTCAGGGCAACGATCGGGATTTGGCCGAGGGGGCCGTCCAGGGCGCGGATCGCCGCGGTGGCCGCGATGCCGTCCATACGCGGCATCTTGATATCCATCAGAACCAGGTCGAAACGCCCGCTCTTGATCGCTTCGACAGCCTCCGCGCCGTCTTCGGCGCATTCGGAGGTGCAATCGAACATTTCGCATAGGGCTTCAGCCACCAAGCGGTTGGTGGCGTTGTCGTCCACCACCAGAACATGGGCCGCTACCGGCGCCGCGCCGATGCTCGGCGTGGCCGAGGCTTGGGCCACCGGCGCCAGCAGGTCGAAGGTTATGGTCACGCCGTGGCCGACGTTGCTCTCCGCGCGGAGGGAGCCGTGCATGCATTCGATCAGTTCCCGGGTTAGCGACATGCTCAGGCCCGAAGCGGCGCGCGTGCCGTCGGATGTTTCCCCGCGGTCGAAGATGGCGGCCAGTTCGGCGGCGGTCCGGTTCGGTCCGGTGTCACGCACACGGCCTTCCAGCACCACTTCTCCTCCTTGAAGGCGCGCCTTCAAGCTCGCTTCTATGGCGCCGCTGCGTGTGTAGCTCAGGGCTTTGCCGATCAAGTTATCGAACACTTGAACCAGGCGGCCTGAATCTAGCACCACCTCCAGGTCCGGGTCTCCGTCATAGGAAACCAGCAGGCTCACGCCGGCCTGCTGGGCCTGCAGGGCCCATGAATCCTGCAGGCGATCGGCCACGCCTCGCAGAAGTGTGTGCTCGGGATAAAGAACCAGGAGTCCCTCCTCCGCTCGGGTAAGATCGATGGAATCGGAAAACAGTCGCAGCAGGGCCTCGCCCGCGGCGCGGATCGAGCCCGCCTGGGCCAGGGCGTCGGCGCCGATGGGCTGCCGCTGCAGCAGTTCGGCCATGGCCACGATCCCGTTCAGGGGCGTGCGGAATTGCTGGCCCAGCAGCTCGATGCACTTGTGCTTGTACTCGCTCATGGCCGAGGACGCCCGTTCGGCGTCGACGACGGCGCGGACCGCTTGGTCAATCCCACGAGCTTCCAGGGCGCGGTCGCTCAGAAGCCGCTCGACCAGCGCCGCCAAGGAGCCCGTGCCCAAATAGGCGCTATCACGGGTTACCACGAAGGTGTCGCATCGCCGGCCGGGGTCCGCCAACATGGCTCGGCAGACGTCCTCGGCGTGCGTCGTCGCGTCCACGATCAGAAGATCAGAAATCACCAGGGCGCTGATGGCGCTGTCGGCGAAGCCGGCCGTCATGGCCTTGCTCACCGCCTCGCGGTCGATCACGCCCGTGACCTGGCTGTCGGCCAACACCGCGAAGGCCTGGGCTTCAGGACACGCCAGAAAGCGCTCGCTGACGTCAGCCACCGAGGCGTGCGCAGGGACGAAAAGCGTCTGATCGGCGAAACTGGCGATAAGCGTCATTGGGGTCACTGTTGGCGGCTACATGGGCAGTTTCCCCGATTATCTTTGAAGAGATGTTAAACGTCGGCTGGAAAAATCCATTTTTTGAGTTGATCGACACCGAAAATCTTAGGCTACGGTGGAAATACGATCGAGGCGGATCAAATATCGGCTATGTCCGTGGTTTGTTCTTCGATCCATGACAAAAATGCGGTGTTCGATCCCGTATTAAGCAGCGGGGAAACCACAACGCAGGGCGTTTCGTACGGGTGCAGGCCAAGCAGGGCGTCTTTCAAGAGGCTTGACAAAGAAGAGCGTGTTTTCAACAGCATAGGCACTTCGTGCTCCCGCTGTAGCGCACCATCCCACATGTACATCGCTGTCATTGGGCCCAGAATATTGGCGCAGGCCGCCAGACGCGCTTCTATGACCCGCTTCGCGGCCGCCTCTGCAGTTTCGGCGTCAGGCCAGGTGGTGTAAACAAGGGCCATCTCTTCCATTTTTTGGCTCCCGATCCGCCCTGCGCACCCTTGGGCAGAGGATTATCAACCGGCGGGCAGGACAACAGGTCGCATGTCGGACGCTTATTCGCCAGTTGGGGCGCTGGTCCTGTTTTCAGGCGGCCAGGATTCCACTGTCTGCCTTTCCTGGGCGCTGGACCGCTACGAATGGGTGGAGACGGTCGGCTTCGACTACGGTCAAAGGCATGTGGTGGAGATGGCGGCGCGTGAACGGGTGCGGGCGCAATTTCTCGAACGTTTTCCTCATTGGGCGCCCAGGCTGGGGCCCGACCATCGCCTGGACCTCCAGGGTTTCGGGGCAATAGGCCAATCGGCCCTAACCGAGGATCAAGCCATAGAAATGACCGAACGGGGCTTGCCGTCGACCTTCGTGCCCGGTCGAAATCTGGTTTTCTTCGTCTACGCCGCCGCCCTGGCCGAACGACGCGGCCTGCGCCGGCTGGTGGGCGGCATGTGCGAGACCGACTACTCCGGCTATCCCGATTGCCGCCGCGACACCCTGGACGCCATGCAGCAGGCGCTCAATCTCGGCATGGAGCGCGACTTCGTCATTGAAACGCCCCTGATGGCGCTGACCAAGGCGCAGACCTGGGGTCTGGCCAAGGCTTTGGGCGGTGAGCCTCTGGTGGAGCTGGTCCTCGAAGACACACACACCTGTTATCGCGGCGAGCGGGCCGAGCGACGCGCCTGGGGCTATGGCTGCGGAACATGCCCCGCCTGCGTCCTGCGCGCTTCGGGCTATGAGAGCTGGAACGCGGGGGCCCGCCCGGCGCTGGGTCTCGCACCGTGACCTACAGCGTCAAGGAGATTTTCCTGACCCTTCAGGGAGAGGGCGGGCAGGCGGGCCGGCCAGCGGTGTTCTGCCGCTTTTCCGGCTGCAATCTATGGTCCGGCCGCGAGCGGGACAGGGCCCAAGCCGTCTGCACCTTCTGCGACACGGATTTTGTGGGAGCCGACGGGGAGGGGGGCGGACGCTTCGACACCGCTGAAGCCCTGGCCGACGCCATCGCCCAGGCCTGGGGGCCGCAGCGCGAGCATAGGCTGGTGGTGGCCACTGGCGGCGAGCCTTTGCTGCAACTCGACGAGCCCTTGATCTTGGCCCTGCACGCCCGGGGCTTCGTGATCGCCGTGGAGACCAATGGCACGATCAAGGCGCCTGACGGGCTCGACTGGATCTGCGTAAGCCCCAAGGCCGACGCGCCCTTGGCCCAGACATCAGGCCAGGAGCTGAAGCTGGTGTTTCCGCAAGAGGGGGTCGATCCCGCGCGGTTCGAGGCGCTGAAATTCGAACGGTTTTATCTGCAGCCCATGGACGGGCCCGATCGCGATCAAAACACCCAGGCGGCGATCGCCTATTGCCTTAGCCGCCCTCGGTGGCGTTTAAGCATGCAAACCCACAAATATCTGG
Organism: Caulobacteraceae bacterium; assembly: GCA_003164925.1. Lineage (GTDB taxonomy): Bacteria > Pseudomonadota > Alphaproteobacteria > Caulobacterales > Caulobacteraceae > BOG-938. The sequence goes on along the minus strand of PLRV01000080.1, from coordinate 14,365 downwards.
GCATTCCCTGACGCGCCCATGCCTTGATGTGCATGTTGGCGAACGCCCCTAGCGGACCGATGAACGAACCTCTGTTTGAAATCACCAAGGCGGCCCATTTCGATGCCGCCCATTCCCTGGCCGAAGGTCCCCCCGACAGCCGCTATCGGCGGCTGCACGGCCATTCCTTCCGCGTGGAAGCCTCAGTGCGCGGCTCGCGCCAGGGCGAAGTCGGCTGGGTGACCGACCTGGGCGCCCTGGACGGGGCGTTGAAAGGCCTGGCGGCGGAGCTGGACCACGGCATGCTCAACGACAAGCCCGGCCTGGCCAGCCCCACGCTGGAAAACCTGTGCCTCTACTTCGCCGAGCGCCTCAAGCCGCTTTATCCGGGCCTCAGCCGCGTGATGGTCTCGCGTCCGACCATTGGCGAAAGCTGCACGCTGCAGCTTTAGCGCCTGATCCAGGCTTCAAGAGCAAGCCCTCAAGCTCTAAGCCGCGTCCACCAGCACCACTTCGGCGTCGTTGAGCGCCGTGATGACGATATGCGCCTCCCCCGTCACAGCCACGCCGTCGCCCTCATCCGCGCGTTGACCGTTGATCTCCACCGAGCCCTTGGCGGGCACGAGATAAAGATGACGGCCGGGTTGCGGCGCGTAGTCCAGGCTTGTTCCGGCCCTCACCGTGGCGCCCAGAACCCGCGCCTGGGCGCGGATCGGCAGGGCGTCGGCGTCCTCCACATAGCCCGAGGCCAGGGTCACGAAGCGGCCGGCCCGGTCGCCCTTGGGGAAGGGCTTGGCGCCCCATTTGGGCGCGCCGCCGAGTTCGTTCGGCAGAATCCAGATCTGGAAGAGGCGGGTCGGCGCGGTTTCCAGGTTGTATTCCGCATGGCGGATGCCTGTTCCCGCCGACATCACCTGCACATCGCCAGCCGCGGTGCGCCCCATGTTGCCGAGGCTATCCTGATGGGTGATGGCGCCTTCGCGCACATAGGTGATGATCTCCATGTCCCTGTGCGGATGGGGAGGAAAGCCGGACTGCGGCGCGATCTCGTCATCGTTCCATACCCGCAGCGCGCCCCATCCGAGGCGGTTGGGGTCCTGGTGGTCGGCGAAGGAAAAGTGGTGGCGAGCGTTCAGCCAGCCGTGATCGGCGTGGGCGAGGGCCGCCTTGGGTCGAACTTCGATCATGGGAGGATCTCCTTTTGCGCAGGAGATAGGATGGCGCGCTTGAATTGCAACCTATGCTGTTGCGGTCAGGTCCTGGCCGAGGCGCCCGGTCCCGGCGCGAAGGAACCGCCGCCGGTCTGGGCGCGGTGCATCAGCAGGGCGTCGGCCAGGACGCAAGCCATCATGGCCTCCACCACCGGCGCGGCGCGCAGGGCCACGCAGGGGTCATGGCGGCCCTTTGTCAGCACCTCGATCTCCTGCCCGGTCTCGTCGATGGAGCGGCGGAGGTTGAGGATAGAGGAGGTTGGCTTGAACGCCACGCGAGCCGTCACCGGCTGGCCGGTGGAGATGCCACCCAGGATCCCGCCCGCGCGGTTGGAGCCGAATTCGACCTCGCCGTCCGGGCTCATGCGCATCTCGTCGGCGTTTTCTTCGCCCGACAAGGCCGCCGAAGCGAAGCCTGCGCCGATCTCCACACCCTTGGCGGCATTGATCGACATCATCGCCGCCGCCAGCTCGGCGTCGAGCTTGGCGTAGATAGGCGCGCCCCAGCCTGGCGGAACGCCCACGGCTTCCACCTCGACGATCGCGCCGACGGAGGATCCGCGCTTGCGCACCTCGCCCAGGTACTGCTCCCACGCCGGCGTGGTCTGCGGATCGGGGCACCAGAACGGGTTCTGTAGGGTGTGCGTCCAGTCCCAGCGGCTGCGGTCGATCTTGACCTCGCCCACCTGCACCAGGGCGGCGCGGATGGTCACGCCAGCGCCCAAAATCTTGCGCGCGATCGCACCGGCGGCCACTCGGGCGGCGGTCTCGCGGGCCGAGGCGCGGCCGCCGCCGCGATAGTCACGCACGCCGTACTTGGCGAAATAGGCAAAGTCCGCATGCCCCGGCCGGAACGAGCGAGCGATCTCGGAATAGTCCTTGGACCGCTGGTCGACGTTCTCGATCATCAGGCTGATCGGCGTACCCGTGGTCACCTGGCCCTCGGTGCGCGCGTCCTCGAATACCCCAGACAGGATACGCACCTCGTCGGGCTCCCGCCGTTGGGTGACGAAGGCGGAGGTTCCGGGGCGGCGCTTGTTCAACCAGACCTGGATGTCATCGGCCGTGAGGGGAATGCCGGGCGGGCAGCCGTCCACGACGCAGCCGAGCGCCGACCCGTGGCTTTCGCCCCAGGTGGTCACGCGCAGCAGATGGCCAAAGGTGTTGTAGGACATGGGGCGCGGTTTAGAGCAAAGCCGGACAATGCTCCATCGATTTGGCGAAGATTACGCGGCCCAGGATGCCGCAAAACGGCGCAGCAGCGACTTTGCGAGGCTGTCGGACAGTGTCGCGTCCAACTGCAGGCGTAGGTAAAGGTGTCCTCGTGGGCGGGTCTCGGTGGCGGGCAGGCCTTCGCCGGGCGCTCGGAACAGGCCGCGGGCCGCGGAGCTTCGCGAAATCCAGAACGCGCGCTTGCCCACCGGCGTGTCCACTTCCAAACGGCCGCCGTCCTTGAGGAATTCCCGGCTCACCGGCGTGGTCAGCCACAGGTCGTCGCCACGCACTTCCGCTCCCGGTTCGGGCGAGATGGACACCACGATCCGGTCGTCATCGCCGGGGCCGAAGCGGGCGACATCGCCCGAGCGCATGCCGGCCGGCAGTTTGACCCGCCCGCGCCGTCCGTCGGGCAGGCGTACGGTTTTGGATGTTCCGCAAACAGCCTCGGCTACGCTGATGCGCAATACGGCTAGCGCTGCGGGTTTGGATGGCTGAGGCGGCGGTTCGGCGGCCGGTCCAGGTTGGGGCTCGGGCCGCGCGGGGCGCGGCGCGGAGGCCGAATTGGGCGCTGCGGCGGTTGCCGCGAGCAGGCGATAGGCGTCCAGCACGCGCCGAAAATCGACCGGATCGCCGCCCCGGTCAGGGTGCGCAGCCTTGGCCGCACGGCGGAAAGCCGCCGTGATGGCCTCAGGCGCGGCATCGGCCCTCACCTGCAGTACGGCGCGGGCCTGCGCGACGGTTCTGATCTCACCGCTTGTCATCGACCGAACATCAGCCATGACGAAGGTCAAAGTCAGGTTAAGCGCTGCCCGGTCCCGCCTCATCCGCTATAAGGCCGCCATGAGCCGTAATGACCACCTGATCCCTGGCACGCCCAGCGAGGCCGAATACCTGGAGCATCAGCTCAAGGCCTCGTCCGACGCCGACGCCCTGGCCGAGGTCGACGATCCCATCGCCTTGTTCCAGTCCTGGCTGGAGCAGGCGCGCAGGGGCGAACCAAACGATCCCAACGCCATGGCCTTGGCCACGGTGGACTCCGAAGGCTTGCCTGACGTGCGCATGGTGTTGCTCAAGGACGTCGATGCGGGCGGCTTTGTGTTCTACACCAATAGCCAAAGCGCCAAGGGCCTGGAGCTGGCCGCCAATCCCCGCGCGGCGCTGCTGTTCCATTGGAAATCCCTGCGTCGCCAGGTCCGCGTCCGCGGGCCGGTCCGCCTCGTTTCGCCCGAGGAGGCGGACGCCTATTTCGCCAGCCGCGCCCGCTCCAGCCAGATCGGCGCCTGGGCCTCGGACCAGTCCCAGCCCTTGCCCGAGCGCCACGCTTTGGAAAAGAAGGCGGCGGCGCTCAGCCTTAAGTTCGGCCTGGGCGCCGTCCCGCGGCCGCCGCACTGGAACGGCTATCGCCTGTCGCCCGTGGCCATCGAGTTCTGGCGCGACCGTCCCTTCCGCCTGCATGAGCGATTGGCCTACAGCCGCCAGGGCGAAGGCTGGAGCGTGAGCCGGCTGTTTCCGTGACGACGGACGAGGAGGGATTGGCCCAGGCCCGCGCTTGGCTGACCGCCCAAGCGGACCGGGTGATCGAGACCCATATTGGCCAGGTGTTCCTGGTTGGGCCGCACGCGTTCAAGCTGAAGAAGGCGGTCGACTTCGGCTATCTCGACTTTTCCAGCCGGGCCAAGCGGGCCTGGGCGGTGGATCGGGAGTTGGCGCTGAACCGACGCACGGCCCCGGACATCTACCAGACGGCCGTCTGGATAACGCGCGAGGCTGAGGGCCTGGCCTTCGATGGCCTGGGCGAGCGGCTGGAGCGGGCGCTGCAGATGCGACGCTTCGACGCCGATGCCGTGCTGTCCAACACGCCCGACCGGGTCCAGGGCGACTTCGCCGAGAGTCTTGGCCGGCAGGTGGCGCGCTTCCATGCAGAGGCGCAAAAGGTCCAGGGCGCCGGCGACAGCCTCGGCTATGTGGTGCGCTCCAACGCCGATCATCTGCGCGCCCTGGCGGCCGATCTGGGCGAGCGAGATGTATCGGCTGTGATCGGCGCCACCCAGGCCGTCTTCGATCGGCTGGCCCCGCTCCTCGGCGCCCGCGCCGCCCAAGGTCAAGTGCGCGCCTGCCACGGGGATCTGCACCTGGGCAATATCCTGGCCGAGCACGGCGGGGCGGTCCTGTTCGACTGTATCGAATTCAACGACCGTTTGAGCCAGATCGATGTCCTCTACGACCTGGCGTTCCTGCTGATGGACCTTGTCCATCGCGACCAGGACGCGGGGGCTAACCGCGTACTGAACGGCTATCTGGACGAGGCGGCGCGAACCTTCGGCCCGGCGGCGTTGGAGGGGCTCGCCGCCTTGCCGCTATTCATGTCGGTGCGGGCATCCGTGCGCTGCCATGTGAGCGCCCACATGGGCGATATCGCCGCGGCCCGGGCCTATCTGGCCTCGGCGCGGGGTCACCTTCGCGCCCGCCCGGTCTCGCTCAGCGCCGTGGGCGGTCTGTCCGGTTCGGGCAAGTCAACCTGGGCGCGGCGCGTGGCCCCGACGCTGGGCGCGCCGCCCGGCGCAGTGGTGCTGCGCAGCGACGAAATCCGCAAGCGACTGTGGGGCCGGGCTCCAGCCGAACGGTTACCGGCCGAGGCCTATGGTCCCGGCTCCAGCGAGCGGGTTTACGGCCGGATGCTGGACGAGGCCAAGATCGCGCTCGGCGCCGGCTGCGCGGTAGTGCTGGACGCCGTTTTCCTGCGGCCGCAGGAGCGCGCGGCGGCCGAGACCCTGGCGCGCGCTTGCGGCGCAGCCTTCGAGGGGGTTTGGCTCGAAGCGCCGGCCCCGGTGATGGCCGCGCGTATCCAGGCCCGCACGGGCGACGCCTCGGACGCCGACCGCCGGGTGCTGGAAGAGCAACTGGCGCGTGATCCGGGCGCGATCACCTGGCGGAAAGTCGCGTCTGACGCCCTGGACAAGGTTTGACCTCGGAGACGACACACCGGATGGTCTGACGGGAGACTCAGGATCGGATCGAGATGCCCGACAGCGCCCTCGCGACCACGCCGACATCCCCATCGACCCGAAGCCCGGAAATCCAACGGCTGATGGTGTTCTTCGCCCTGGTCTATGTGGCGGAGGGCATGGGGCAGATGGCGGGGATGATTTCCCAGCCGCTCAACTATTATCTGAAACAAGTGCTGCATTGGACGCCCGTCCAGGTGACCGCCTATCTGGCGGCCCTGACTTTCCCCTGGTTCATCAAGCCGCTGTACGGCGTGGTGTCGGATTTCATCCCGATCTTCGGCTCGCGTCGAAAGGCCTATGTGCTGTTCGCCAACGGGCTCGCGGCGCTGGCCTATTTCGGCGTGACCATGGTCTCGCAGCCGAGCCATCTGATCGTGTTTCTGTTCCTGACCGCCTACGGCATGGCGATCTCAAGCGCCGTCTGCGGCGCGGTGCTGGTTGAGAGCGGGCAGAAGTTCCGCGCCAGCGGCATGTTCGTCAGTCAACAATGGCTTTGGTACAATATCGCCGCCATCGCGGCGTCCCTGATCGGCGGCCTTCTGGTCGAGAAACTGGCGCCTGTCTCTGCGTTGCACGCCGCCGCCGCCATGATCGCCTTTGCGCCCCTGGCAGTGGTGTTCCTCGGCGCGATCCTGATCAAGGACGAGAAGCGTGCGATCAACGTTGCCGGCTTCAAACAGACCTGGAGCGGGCTGTCCCAGACGTTCAAATCCCCCAAGTTCTGGACGATCGTGGTCTTTCTGTTCCTTTACAATTTCAGCCCGGGCTTCGCGACGCCGCTCTACTACCACCTGACCGACCACCTGAAATTTCCCCAGATCTATATCGGCGTCCTCGGCTCCATTGCGTCGGTAGGCTGGATCGTCGGCGGCGTGATCTATCGCAAGTTTCTGCACAGGCTTTCCTCGAAGACAGCCCTGAATATCAGCATCGCTTTCGGCGTTGTGGCGACCCTGGCTTTTTTGGGACTCGAGGGAAAGATCTCAGCCGCGTTGGTTTATTTCCTCTCAGGCATGGCGGCGATGATCGCCTATGTCGCGTCGCTGACCTTGGCGGCGGACTTCTGTCCCAAGCAGTCGGAGGGCTTTTCCTACGCCATCCTGATGTCGGTCGCGAACCTGGCGATGTCGGGAGCCGATATCGTCGGCTCTTATTTTTATGAGCACATCTTCAAGAACCAGCTGCCGCCGTTGATCTGGGTCTCAGCGCTGTTCACGGCTGTGGCCTTCCTGTTGGTGCCGATCCTGCGGCTGGGCGACAAGCGGCAAGGCGATCCGGCCCTGACCGACGCGGCATCGCCCGCTACGAGGGAGCTATGACGCGAAACGCCTGATCGGCGCCGGGGGGACCGTCGGCCGCAACGGCTCCGGTCTTGATCAGGTGGATCAGGTGGGCCAGGAGCGAGGCGCTGGCTGCGCGGTGCAGGCGGGGGTCCAGCCCCATGTAGAGGCGCGATAACATCTGCGGAATATTCGCCGGCCCGCGCGACAGCAGCTCCAGGATTTGCGCCTCACGCTTCAGGCGGTGCTCCAGATAAGCGTCAAGGAATGGGCCGGGCTCGGTGATCGGCGGTCCATGCGTGGGCCACAGGATATCGTAACCGCCCGCGATCACCCGCCTGAGGCTGGCGTAGTAGTCGGTCATGCTGCCCCCAGGCGGTACGATGACCGTCGTGGACCAGCCCATCACATGATCCCCACAGAACAGGGCGTTTTCCTCCCTGAGGGCGAAGCACAGGTGATTGGCCGTATGGCCGGGCGTGGCCAGCGTGGTCAGGCTCCAGTCAGGACCTGAAACGGTCTCGCCGTCCTCCAGCACCCGGTCGGGTCGGTAGCTGGGCGCCGAGCCTTCCTCCATCCCGGGCTTTTCGGCTTGACGGGACGGCGTTGGCCGGGCGCCCAACACCGGGGCTTCGGTGCGACGGGCAAGATCGGCGGCCAGGGGCGCATGGTCGGCGTGGTCGTGGGTGATCAGGATCGCGCGCACGGTGCAGCCGGCCAGGGCCTCAAGCAGGGCGTCCAGGTGCGTTTTGTCCGCCGGCCCTGGATCGATCACCGCGACTTCGCGGGCGCCGACGATATAGGTCCCCGTGCCCAGATAGGTGAACGGGCCGGGGTTTTGGGCCACCACGCGTCGGATCAGCGGCGAGACCCGATCGGCCCGGCCGTACTCGAACGCCATCTCGCGCACATAGGGGATCACCATCGGTCGCCCGGACGGTTCATCCGGCGGTCCGTCCCTTGCGGTGAGCAGACCGTTAACCCGGTGCTGGAGGGGAAGATGGCGGCTGACATAGCGATTTTTGTTTCAAAACGGCTGCAGCGCCCGGCGTGCGCCCTAATGTGTCTCATGATGGCGCAGATGCTGGTCACGCTGTCGGACTGCCATCCAGAGCATGTACCCATGGCGGCGCGCGCGCCAATCAGCGCCAATTAGCCGAGCACCCCTGATAGGTCGTAGCCGGCCTGGCCGCCCAGGGCGATCAATTCGGAGCGGCTACGCTCGCCCGACAAGGCTTGCCCGATGGACCAGATGACGATCGAGCGCGTGCCTGAGCGACAGAAGGCCAGGACCGGCCCAGCGGCGTCGGCGATCGCGGCCATCTCGGCGTGCACGGCCGCGGACGTAGGGCCGCCAACGACGGGAATGTGGGCGTAGTCCAGGCCCGCCGCCGTGGCCGCGGCCTCCACCGCGGCGCTTGAGGGCTGGCCCGGCTGCTCCCCGTCTGGACGGTTGTTGATCAGCAGCTTGAAGCCAGCGGCGCGGGCGAGGGGAATGTCATCCAGCGCGATCTGGGGGGCGACCGAGAACTGGTCGGTCACTTTGCGAAATTCGGTCATGGGTCTTGGCTTTGGTCTGCTTGCCCGGCGCCGACGGCGGCGCAGGCTTCGCCGACACCATCCAAGACAGGTCGAACTTTCGCAACTGCTTCCGCGCACGATGCGTCCGGCGGCCGTTGAGGGCGGCCGCCCGACGCTCCGTGTTCGGTGTTAGAAGCGGACCTGTTCGACCAGGGCCGCAGCCACCATCAGGCCCAGGCCCAGGAGTCCGAGCACGCCGACCCGGTCGGCGATTTGCGCGGGCGCAGTGATGGCCCGCGACTTCGAAACAAGCTTCGACATAGCCATATCCTTTCAAAAGCAACATGGAAGAGGCCGTTTTGAGCAACCTCTTTTACGGCGCCGGACCCCTAAGGGGCGTCCGACAGAGATGTATGTAGGAACGAATTGCTGCAGTGCAATATCCGCGCCGCTTGGACGTCGCAGGCTTTTGCGTGCGATGTTTGCGACGCGAATCGGAGTGCGGCCATGCAGTCACAGGCCCTGAGCGGCGATGCGGTTTCGGCGCCGGATTTCGGCGAGCCGGCGCGATCGTTCGTCTGCGCCACGGACGGGGTGGACAACTACTGCTTCGACGTCGCGGCGGGCCGCTGGCTGGTGCTGATGTTCTTCGGCTCCCTGTCGCTGGACTCTTCGGCCGAGGCCCTGGCCCGGACGCTTGAGCTGCGCGACCTGTTCAATGACCGCGACGCGGCCCTGTTCGGTGTCAGCGTCGATCCGGCCGACAAGACCGTGCGCGGCATTAGCAACTCCGAGCCCGGTGTGCGGTTTTTCTGGGATTTCGATTTTGCGGTGTCGCGCCTGTATGGCGTGGCCGATGGCGACTACCTGCAGCCGGCCGTCTTTCTGATCGACCCCGCCTTTCGCATCGTCATGGCCGAGCCGATCGAGAACATCCCCGCTGTCCTGGCGCGCCTCTCGCGTGAACTGACAGCTCCTGCCCGAGATGACGTGTCCGCGCCGGTGCTGATCCTGCCGCGCATCCTCGAACCCGAACTATGCACGACTCTGATTGACTACTTCCGCAAGGGCTCGCCTGAACAGTCCGGTTTCGCGGCCAATGTGCAAGGGCGCACGGTGCTGGAGCACAATGCCATGCTCAAGCGCCGCACCGACGTGACCATCGAGGATGCGGCGCTGGTGCAGGCGGTGCGCGCGCGGATCGAGACCCGTCTGTTCCCCATGATCAAGCGGGCCTTCGGCTGGCAGGCCCAGCACATCGAGCGCTACCTCATCTGCCGCTACTCGGGCGAGGACCAGGGCTTCTTCTTTCCCCACCGCGACGACGTCACCGCCGGCAGCGCGCACCGCAAGTTCGCCGTGACCATGAACCTCAATGCCGAGGACTACGAGGGCGGCGAACTGCGCTTCCCCGAATTCGGCCGCCGCACCTACAAGCCGCCCACCGGCGGGGCGGCGGTGTTCGGCTGCAACTTGCTGCACGAGGCCACGCCCGTGACTTCAGGCGAACGCTTCACCGTGGTGCCGTTCCTGTTCGACGAGGAGGGCGAGGCGGTGCGGAAGGCGAATTTGGGGCTGGTGGGCTGAGTTCCATTTAGATCGCTCGTCCCCGCCTTCGCGGGGACGAGCGGGTGACTAGGCTGAGAGCGCCCTTCGCCACACCCCGTTCTCGTCCTGCTCGAAGGCGTTGTCGCGGTAGAGGTTGCGCACTGGGCCGTTTCTCGGGGTGGGGATGATCTGGGCCGTCAATGCGGCGTAGGCCGCGCTCATTTCCTGCAGGATGAAGCGCATGAAGGCGTGCTCCACCCCCAGGCCCAGTACGCGGCAACTGATGGCCAGGCCCAATATCTCGCCGTCCCTGACCACCGCCGCGCCCACCAGGCCATGGTCGCCGAAACGGTCGGACACGCGCAGGACAAACACCCCCGCGCCGGGCGTTCCGGCGAGCGCCTGCAACTGCGATACCGGGAACTTGGCCCCGGTGGTGTTGAACTGGGTGGTGCGGGCGAACAGCTCCTCCACCCGCTGGATCGTGTCGTTTTGGACATCGTCGGGTGATAGGCGCGCCATGCGGGTCTGCACCTGCAGCGAGGCGATGAAGGCGGTCTCGTCGGGCGCCTCGGCCTTGTGTTTCTGCCGGTCGAGTTGGGCCTTGGTGGCCTCGGTGCGCGCGGCGGATTCGGCGGTCAGGCGCGGGGTCATCAGGCGCGGATCGCTCAGCAGGCGTCGACGCAGGCTGAACAGCTCCTCGCCCCACACCTCCACCTGCGGCAGCATCTGGCGCACCCGTTCGCGCTCGGTCGGGTTGTCGTCGATGAACAGGAAGGCGCCGAGCTCAAAGCCCAGCTCCTGGGCAATGGACTCGATATTGCTCGCCTTGTCCTCCCAGTTGACCCGCCAGGTGACGAAGTCGTCGGGGCTCAGCAGGCGATGCCTGGGATAGTGGTCCGCGTAACGCCACAGCTCGCGCACCGTGGCCTCGTCGTTCTTGGACACGCAGGCCAGCAGGATTCCCCGGTCCTTCAGGCTCTTCAGCGCCTCGTGCAGACCGAAGTACAGGCCGATGTAGGAGAAGGGGCCCGACACCTCCGGGCTCCAGGCGAAGGGCGCGCCGGTCTCGGCCAGGACGCCCGGCCACAGGGTGTTGTCCAGGTCGAGGATCACGCACTTCTTGCGGCCGATGCCCAGCACGGTGGCGATGGCGTCCAGGTGCGCCGAGGCCGCCAGGGGTTCGCGCAGATAAGGATCGCCGTCCAGGGCCTGGATCAGGGGCGCCGGATCGGGGAACAGGTCATGCACCGCCGCCTTCTCGCTCTGCGGCCGCTGCAGCATCCAGCCGGGCGAGCCGAAGTGGGTGAAGCCAGTTTGGCCGTCATCCAGCAGACGCTCGGCGCCGGCGCCCGCCAGCACCGCCGCCACGTCCACCACATGCACGTCCGCGAAGCTCTCCACCATCTGCGACAGGGCGACATTGGCCAGGCGGAAGCGGTTGCGATGGGAAAACCCGCCACGGTCGGCCATGCCCAAGGGCTGCACCGTGGGCTCGGGCAGGTTGTCGATCAGGATGGGCGCGGTGGTGTAGGCGCGCAGCCCCTCGATGATGGCCTGGGCCTGGGCCAGGAACAGGGCGTAGGGCGGCTCAAGGCTGCCATCGGGCACAGGGTCGATAATGGTGTGGCGCGCGCGCAGGGCGCCGATCAGGATCGCCTCGTGCGGGTGCTCCTCAGCCAGGCGCAGATCGTCGGGGAAGGTCGCCGCCACGCGCAGGTCCCAGCCTCGGTCGGCGGCTTTGCGGCGCAGGAAGTCGGCCTCCATCTGCACGTCGCAGTCGCCGAACAGCAGCACCTCCAGCTTACGTCGCCCGCCCTGCATATCGGCGGCGTTCAGCGCCGGTCCGGTGGCCCAATAGGCGTGGCCGCCTTCCTTGGCCTGACGACGCAGGCGCTCGACCATGTCCGCGGGGTCGCGTCCGTGGTGCGCGGTCAGTTCGCCGGTCAGCGCCTCTTGCTCCTGCTCAGGGCTTTTGTCGGTCAGCACGCCCCGCTCGATCAGGGCGTCGAAGGCGCCGTCCACCACATCGCGCGGCTGGGCGAACAGCGCGATCAGGTCGCCCAGCTCCTTGTCCACCACCAGGCGCAGTTGGTTGACCGCGTGCAGGACCAGAACCCGATCCTCGCCCACCGGCAGCAGGTGCACATATCGCGAAAGGCGCAGGATCATGGCGGCGACTCAGGCTGTTTGGCCGCAGTCTAAGGTGATTTCTTTTCTCCTCCACCGCTTCAGCGGGGGAGGGGGACCGCGAAGCGGTGGAGGGGGCATGCCGACGCACTGCGCCCGTCAACGCCCCCTCAGTCAGCTTCGCTGACAGCTCCCCCGCGAGCGGTGGAGCAATGGGTTCAGTGAACCGGGGTCGGCGCCAGCACCAGGGCGCCGCGGTCGCGCAGGTCCGCCTCGCCGACGGCCCGCGCGAAGGACTGCGCTCGCGGATCGCTCATCACCGCCGAGATCATGCCCATCGCCTTCAAACTGTCCTCGCTGACGCCCAGCGCCCGGCCAATGGCGCCGAGGCTGGAGGCGTGGGCCGAGATGGTCCTGATGCCGATGGGGCCCTGCACCCCGGCCAGGGCCTTGGCCTTGTCCACCGCGTCGTAGAAGCCGCCGAGCTGGTCCACCAGGCCCAGGGCCTTGGCCTGTTCGCCCGTCCACACCCGGCCCTTGGCGATCTGACGCACCCGGTCCTCGGGTATGCCGCGGCCTTGCGACACGCGTCTGACGAAGCCGTCGTAGACCTGGTCGATGGCCTTGGAGAAGGCGGCGCGCTGGGCGTCGGTGAAGGGCTGGTCCGTGCCGTAGGCGGACGCGAAGTCGCCGCCGACGCCCAGGTGACGCACGTCGACGCCAAAGCGGGACAGGGCCTCGCCCAGGGCGAACTTGCCGCCGTAGACGCCGATGGAGCCGGTGAGGGTGGTGGGTTGAGCGACGATGGCCGAGGCCTGGGACGAGATCCAGTAGCCGCCCGAGGCGCCGTAGGTTCCCATGGACACCACCACCGGCTTCTTGGCCTTGGCCGCCCGCACCGCCGCCAGGATCTGCTCGGACGCGGTGTCGCCGCCGCCGGGCGAGGACACGCGGAACACGATGGCCTTCACGTCCTTGTCGTCGGCCGCCCGCTTGAGCGCGTCGGCCACGTCGTCGGAATAGATGTTCGCGTCGGACCCGAACAGGTCGCGCCCGCCTGTGCCGGTCATGATGTCGCCCTCGGCGCCGACCAGGGCGATCACGTCCGCGCCCGGCTTGCTGGTCGGCCGATGGGCCGAGGCGTAGGCGTCGAAGTCCATGAACTTGGCCCGGTCGCCGGCGCGGGTCAGGATCGCCTGGCGTGCGTCCTCCACTTCGCCGATCTTGTCCACCAGGCCTAGCTTTGCCGCTTGCTCAGCGTTGTAGGGTCCCGCGTTCAGCGTCTTTTCCAGGCGGGCGGGATCGCCGCCGCGGTCCTGCGCGATGGTGTGGATCGCGGTCTGGTAGATCGAGCCCATCCAGGAGAGCTCGGATTCCTTATGGGCCGCGGTGTAGTCGCTATAGAGGTAGGGATTGACGGCGTTCTTGTACTCGTAGCGCTGCTGGAAGTCCGGCTTGACCCCATATTTATCGAACAGGCGCTTGAAGAACATGCCTTCCATCGCCAGGCCGGTCACCTGGAACGGCGCGCCCGGCTGTATCCATAGCTGATCGGCGGACTCGCCCAGCATATAGGTCGAGGACACCACGCCGGAGGGATAGAGCCCCTGGCTATGAGCGAACACCGGCTTGCCCGCCGCGCGGAAGTGGCGGAAGGCCAGGCGCAGCTCGTCAGCCGCCGCCGGCGCGATGCCGCCTTCGGGCAGGCGCACGAACAGACCTTTGATGTTGTCGTCCTTTTCGGCCGCGCGCAGGGTCTGCTCGATCGACAGCACCGACAGCGAGCGGTTGCGCAGGGCGGCGAAGGGACTGGACGCGCTCTGGTCTGTCAGGGTTTGGCGCAGGTCGAGCTGCAGAACCGTGTTGGCCGGGACCGCCGTCGGGCGTGACGCCGCGCCGACCAGGAAGCCCAGAAGCATGAAGGGTATGATCACGAAGAACAGGACCAAGCCGGCGAACACCCCGGCGAGGGTCAGCAGGAACTGCTTCATGGACGATCTTCGATCCTTGCGCGGCGTCTTTTCAGGCGGCGGACGTTGGCGGCAAACGCGGCGGCCCGCAAGCGCGATCGCGCGCGGCGATCATCGGCCATTGATGGGCGGCGGGAAAGTTTGGTCGGAGTAGCAGGATTCGAACCTGCGACCCCCGCCTCCCGAAGACGGTGCTCTACCAGACTGAGCTATACTCCGACGTGAGGCGGGCCTTATAGAGCAGCCCCCCCACCCCGGCAAGCGACAGCGAAGGCCGATTTTCGCGCGCGCCCGGCGCGAATTTCCGCCGTGTCCAGCCGTTGCATTGACCGGGGCCTTGCGCTATCTCCACCGCCTCCCTGGCTGGCCCTATCACCGCCGCCGGGCATCCCTGCTGGGGGATGGTGTAATGGTAACACTGCGGTTTTTGGTACCGTCATTCTAGGTTCGAGTCCTAGTCCCCCAGCCAACCTTCGCGGCATTAGGTAGCAAACACACCT
>PLRV01000041.1 GCA_003164925.1 Caulobacteraceae bacterium | reverse complement strand
TTGACCTCCCCAAAATCAGCCAGTTTAGTGATTGGCTTGTGCCGCCAATCTGCCATGGTGCGTATCGTAATCCAGGGGTGTTATTCCAAGATAACCGCCCTTAGGCTTACGTCAGGGCAAGGTGTGGCGTCAGTCTTTGACTCCAGTATGCGCTACGATCGCCAGCAGCCTGCCTGCCGCCAATCTGCCATCGCGCGGATTGTAATCTAGACGGCGTTATTCAGAGGCGACCGCCGCGGAGCTGATTTCAGGTCAAGTCGTGACGTCAGCCTTGGACCCGGGCATGCGCTACCGTTCACCAGCAACCTACGGACGGACTCGCTGATTGGGCGCCCGCGGCCCCGCTGACCGCTCATCGGCATTCTGCCGAGCAAGCTGGCTTCTTGTAGTCTTTATCCTTTCGCCATCCTTTCGCCGCGCTGACGCATGGCCGTATCGGCCTGGGGTAGCCGTGCGCCTAAACCCCCTGGTTTCATGCGCCCAGGCAGTCCAGCAGGGGGCTTACTTTCGAAGCCGTGTTCCGCTCAGGCTGCGCTGATTGGTGAATCGGGGTTTGAGCGGGCTAGCCATGCCTAAAACAAGTATAGGGATTTTCATATGGATGAAGTCGCCGAGCGGGACAGGCTCGAGAACAACAAGAAATTGGCTCAACGGTTTATGGATTTGGTGGTCAATCCAGAAACGGCCGCGCAGGCGCGAAATATGATGACCGATGAATACGTGCAACATAATCCGAACTTGCCGGACGGGCCCGACGCGATTCTCAATTTTGCGGCCATGGACGAGGGCAAGGAGGCCAAGGCGTTCATGAAGATTGCCGGGCCGGCCAAGTTTATCGCCGAAGGCGACCATGTGATCATGATTCAGCCGCTCAGCCGTCCGGATCCTTTGCACCCCGGAGAAGAGTATACGCTCTGGTGGTTCGACATGTGGCGCATTGAAAACGGTAAGCTCGCCGAACACTGGGACGCCGACGAAAAGCGAATGTGGTCCTTGCGAGGGTAGCTCGCCGCCCAAAGCAGCAATCGCACCGTGACGCAGATCGTCACCGACGTGGCGGCGATGGATATTGTCATCGAGATCACCCGGCCAGCCTGCGGTCGAGGTGCACCGACGCTCGCCCCTGGCCGATCGGCCGATTAGTCCCCTGGTTTCGCTGCCGTTCTCCCGCCTTCCTCATGCTCGGATGGCCGCTCTGCCAAAGGCGCGAGCCGCCCTGGAATTGTTGGCCGGTGGCGCGCCCCTGCTCCTGAAGGGCGGCGCGTGAGGGCTTGTTCGCGAGAGGCTTGTTCTATGCACCTTATGATGGCCTGCACGTCACATTCGCCGCTGCTGTATTTTCCGGCGCGTGACAGCGACGCACTTCGCGGCGCGCGCGCCGCGCTTGCGCAGACGAGCCACCAGATCGCCGAGTTCGATCCGCAGCTCGTCGTCCTCTTCGGCTGCGATCACTACGGCGGGCATCAGATGTTCTCGATGCCGGCGTTCTGTGTGGGTTTGGAGGCCACCGCCTTGGCGGATGTCGGCGGAACGCCCGGCAAGCTCAACGTTCCGCGCAAGCTCGCCCTGGACGCCGTCGACAGCTTGCGGAAGGCCGGCGTCGACGTCGCGGTCTCGTACGATATGGCCGTCGACCACGGCTTCTCCCAGGTGCTGGAGGAGATTGTCGGCGGCCTGTCGCGCTATCCCGTGCTGCCGATCTTCATCTCCTGCCTGCACCCGCCCTTCGTGCCCTTCGCGCGCGCGCGCGCGCTCGGCAAGGCGGTGGCGCGCTACATCGCCGGTCTGGATCTCGACCGCGTCCTGATCCTTGGAACCGGCGGACTATCCCATGATCCCGCCTTCCTTTTCCCGACCCTGGATGCGGTCTCGGAAGAATGGCGACCCTATATTCTCGATGGTCATCGCCAGTCCGAGGTGTCGCAGCAGGCCTGGATCAACTACGAGATCGCGGCGCACAAGGAAGGCGCGAAGGTCCTAGTCGACGACAGAATCCCGCTACCGGCGCTCGGCATCCATGAGGCATGGGATCGGACCTTCCTCGATCTGCTCGCAAACGGCGACATCGCCGATGTCGACGACTGGTCGCCCGAGGAACTGGTCGCTGCGCGCGGCATCGGGACGATGGAGGTGCTGACCTGGATCGCCGCCACCCAGGCGATGGAGACGGCCACCGGCGATCGGCCGCAGGTCGTCTTCCAGCGCGCCGTGCGAGAGGTCGGCGTGGGTTTCGGGGTCGTGGTCGCCCCAGCGGCAGCGTTGTGCGATCGACTTAGCTCTAAGACGGATGCTTGACGATCGCGGATGGGTGTCGCCGCGCAGGATGGCTACGGCCTGCGATCGTGGACGAGAGACCTATCCATCCCGCTCTCACGGTAAGCCGAGTTCAGGGCGATCCGGGCGTGCTTCCCTGGGGAGAGATCACATGAGCGACGCATCGACCATCTCGGCTGAGCCGGCACAACGGCGTGAGGCAGGCGCTCGTGAAGCCTTGATTGGCGTCGCCCAGGCCTTTCTCACCGCGGTGGAGGCGCACGACCCCTCGCGAGCTCCACTCGCCTCGGGGTTCCGCATGACCGAGAACGCGGTTGATTGTGCGGCGGGGGAGGGATTGTGGGGGCGAGTCACCCAGTTCGCCAGCCGTCAGTTCCTCGTCGACGCCGTCGCCGGCCAGGTAATGGTGTTCGGCGCGGTGACCTGTTCCGACGCGCTTTTCCCCTACGCGATCAGACTCGCCATCTCCGGCGGACAGATCGCTGAGGTCGAGGCGATGGTCAGCCCCTCCGCCCGCGGCCACTTCGCCGACGTCGATCAATTGCTCAAGCCCGACGTGCTCTATGATGCGCCGGTCCCCGACGAGCGAGGCTGTGGCAGTCGCGAACGCTTGAAAGATGTCGGCGATAGCTACTGGACGGCGCTCAACGAGAGCGACGGCAGCTTGGCGTCCTTCAATCATCGCTGCGACCGCTACGGCAACGGCAAGAAGATCACCAACAGTCTTGAGCTTTTACTGTCGCCAGACGCGGCGGTTCACACGCCAGCGTCGCTCATTACCGCGACGCGCCCTGCGCGCCCGCAGGTTGTCGAGCGCCGCTTTCCAATCCTGGACGTGGCGCGCGGCGTGTGCGGCAGCATCGCCATAGTCGAGTTTGGCAAGAATAAAGACCGCCCGGACGTGGGCGCGTTCTATATATTCAGCATTGTCAAAGTTGTTGACGACGAAATCCGCAACATCGATCATCTGCACGCTATTCTGCCAGCTGGAACCCGATCCAGTTGGTGAGCCGAGATCGGCCTGATCCGCGCGCGGAATGTTCCCGCCCAGGCGACCGTACGCGGCTCTGTTCAGCTCTGGAGCCGCCGCGAGAGATCCGGATGATAGTAGACCTCCAACTCGCGAATGCGGGCGAGCTTCCGCCGCTGCGATTCGACGGCGCTGGTCATGTCCCCGAGCTTCAACGCCGTCAGCAGCTGTCGCGTATAGTCGGCAAAGCAGGTCGCGACCTCGCCCGGAACGATGTCGTCGTCATCCTGGGCGATGGTGGGCGCCACGTAGCCGCGCATGCTCCGGAACATTAGCTCGATCAGCGGATTCCTTAAACCCGCGAGCAGACCATCTTCGACGGCGATCATGTCGCCGAGGCGCAACGGTTTCTCGGAGGACCAGCCGCTCATCAGGACCTGCAGACGCTCAATTTCGTTCGGGTCCGCGGATTGCGACAAGAGCGACATTGTCTCGATGCTCATGGCTTCGAAGAGATCGAACGCTGAGGATACGGAGAGCTTGTGAGCGGCGAAGTAGCAACACAGCAAGCGGCAAATCGGGCCGGACGGTGGATGTGTCGCGAAGAGGCCCTTGCCGCGTCCGGGTACGGAAGAGATTAAGCCCGAACTCTCGAGGAGCCGGATCGCCTGGCGCGTGATGCTGCGGTCCGCGCAATATTCGCGGGATAGCTGTTCTTCCGAACCGATCCGCATTCCCGGCGTGAACGCCGACGAGATCTGCTGTTCCAGAATCCTGAGGGCGATTTGCCCAGCGCGGGATTTGCGGAACTTCTCCTTGATAGCGCCCTCCGGCGGCATGCCGGGGTGGAGCTGGCTATCAATGAAGTGGGAGAGGAAGTCTAAAGCGACGTCTCTGGAGCCTTCGCAAGGTTTTTGGGCCAGACGCGACCGCAACAGTCCTATAAAATCTTGAGCTTGCCGCCGCTGCTCTTCGGTGACGCCCACAAGGTAGGCATATCCTCGCAGCATGTCCGCGACGATCTCGGGATCCGGCGAGGTGATGACTAGGCCTGAGGAGCCCCGCCGGAGCCGGGCGGTGCCACGCATCGTCAAGACGCGGACGGCTTCGCGGTATATGCGCCGACTCACGCCGTAGCGGCTGCAGAGCGCTGCTTCCGACCCATAGACTTCGCCCGAGGGCCAGCCGGCTGCGATAAAGGCCTCGTCAATGGCGACTGCCAGACGGCAACCTAGCTTCTCAACGCTCAGCTCATCGCTGACCGCCTCGGACATCAACTCACAATGAATTTCCATTGTTGCTGTAATAGAGCTCGGCCGGCCCGCATCGCGAGTATCCCGCATGCCGCGGCGCAAGTTCTTCCTCCGCTTATTATTTAATTTCGTTGCTTATATTTAGAATGCGCGTCCGGCGTAACGCTGTCAACGTTGGGGGCGCCGGGTGCGGCGACGGTCGTCCTCCATCGTGAGGCGTCCCGAACGCCTTGGCGCCGGCCGGCGGTCCCTACGATTACTCCCCTGGTTTGGCGGATCGGCTCTGGCATGTGTTGGTGCCTGATCACCAAAACGGTCGGGCGCCGCGGATGGGAGTGATATGCTTACGGCAGTCAAGGGCGATGACGTTGCGTCGCGCGAAGTTGTACTTGGGGCCATGCTCGAGGAAATCCGGGCGCTCGTTCCGGAAGTCGCGGCCCGCGCGGACGAGATCGAGACCGGGCGTCGCATCCCGCTCGATCTGATCGCGCGTCTGAAGAAGATTGGCGTGTTCCGCATCGCCGCCCCGCGAAGCCATGGCGGCCTCGAGCTCGCCTATCCTGATATCCTGGAAGTGATGACCGAGGCGTCGGCGGTCGATGGTTCGCTGGGCTGGATCACCATGCTGGGCGTCGGCCATATGCCGCATCTGGCGCTGTTGCCGCGCGAGACGTTCGACAAGATCTACGCCCAAGACCCCGACATCATCGTCGCCGGCTCCGCCGCTCCAGCGGGCAAGGCGGAGATGGTCGAGGGCGGATTCCGCGTCAGCGGCCGCTGGCCCTTCGGCAGCGGCTGTCAGCATGCCGATATTATCTTCGCCGGCGTGGTGATCACCAAGAACGGCGAGCCGGTGATGCGGCCCGACGGCAAGGCGCCGCTCATCACGCATGTCGCGTTGCCGGCCGACGCCTGGGAGATCGAGGACACCTGGGCCGTGGCCGGGCTGAAGGGCACGGGCAGTCATCATTTCCGCCTCAAGGACGCCTTCGTGCCGGAGGCGAGCACTTTCCGCTACCAGGACGATTCCTGTTTGCCCGGCCCGCTCTATGGCTCGCCGTTCCATCTCATCCCGCTTCTTCATGGCGCCCCTGCCATCGGCATCGCCAAGGCCGCGATGCGCGACCTGCTCGCCCTAGCCAGCACCGGCAAGAAGCAACTGCTGATGGACGTCGCGATGCGCGATTCGGTGCTCTTCCAGACCCATGTCGGCGAGCTTGACGCCGATCTGCGGGCAGCCAGCGCGGTGCATCGTTCTCAGGCGAAGGCCCTTTGGGCGCTGGCGATTAACGCCGGGCTTAAGCTGCGGAACACCGACCTTCTCGGCGACTGTTTCCAGAATTCCTGTTGGGTGACCGATATCTGCGTGGAAATCGTGGAGCGCTGCTACCGCCTCGGCGGCGGCTCGGCGCTCTACGCGACTTCCCCGCTACAGCGTCATCTGCGCGACATTTTCGGCGCATCGCAACACGCGGCCGCCCAGCCGACGGCTTACACCCGCTCAGGCCAGATGCTGCTTGGACACAAGGTGAAACACCCCATCGTCGATTGATTGTGGGGATGCCGCGACCGGGCTGTCCGGACGCGGCCACGATCCGGGCTAACCCGGACGGTAGCGGAGGGACGCTTTGGCCAAGAACGACATCACCCTTTCGGCCTTGGTTTCGGCCTTCGCGGCTCTAGTCCTGGCCGGCCTCAGTGGGACCCCGCTCTACGTCAGTTTCTTCGCGCTTTTCCTGGAACCGGTATCGAAGGATCTGGGATGGAGTCTGGCGGTCTTTCCCCGCGGGTTGCTCGCCTTCTCCGTCACCTTCGCCATCGCGGCCCCGCTTGCCGGCTGGCTTTCTGATAGGCTCGGCGTGCGCGCGACCCTGATCGCCGGCGTGGCGCTGACCACGGCCGGACTGCTTGGCGTTTCGCTGATGTCCGGTGCGCTGGCGCCGCTCATCGGCTGTTCGTTCCTGATTGGCGTCGGTAGCGCATTGGTGGGCGTGACATCCCTGGCCAGCAGTGTCGCCGGCCATTTCGAGAAGGGGCGTGGCCTGGCCATGGGCATTGTCTTTGGCGCAGGTCCGATGCTCGCGGCGGCCGCCTTCAGTCCCATTGTCTCATCTTCGATCGCAGCTTTGGGCTGGCGCTCGGCCTATCAGGGACTGGCGATCATCGGCGGCGTTGTGTCGTTCGTCATGGTGTTGGCCCTGCGCAAGCCTCCCCTGGCCAATGCGGGGGTGCCGGGCATGCCGATGGGGCGGAATCCTGAGGCCGGCGACGATCTGCGCATGGCTTTGCGCCGACGGAGCTTTTGGCTGATCTTCGCGGCCAGCATGCTCCTGCCGATCGTGTTCGGCGGCGTCAGCGGCCATATCGTCGCCATCGCGGCGGAGAACGGCCTGC
The DNA here is from genome assembly GCA_003164925.1 of Caulobacteraceae bacterium. Lineage (GTDB taxonomy): Bacteria > Pseudomonadota > Alphaproteobacteria > Caulobacterales > Caulobacteraceae > BOG-938. The sequence continues at coordinate 101,141 of PLRV01000041.1, read as the reverse complement.
CGGCAAGTATTGGCGCCGCGATGCTTTCGACCGCCTTCCTTTCGGGCGTCTTCGGCCCAATCGTGGCCGGCGCCGCCATTGATTGGCTGGGCCGTCCTCAGGCCCTGCTGCCTTTCGTCGCCGCGCCCCTCATCGGCCTGCTGCTGCTGCTCACCAAGGGCAGCGTCCCCGCTTACATTGCCGGCTCCGCTTTGATCGGCCTCGGCTTCAGCGCGTGGTCGGGCCAGACCGCCCTTCTCATCACCCGCTATTTCGGCCTGCGCGCTACGGGCGCGATCGTTGGCATCATCTTCGCGACCGGCGGCGTATTCCTCGGCCTGGGTCCGGTCATTGTCGGCTTCTTGCGGACGACGACCGGCAACTATCAATCGGCGCTGTGGCTCAGCATCGGCCTGCAGGCTGTGGCTCTCCTGTTCGTGGCGCTGCTTGGGCCTTTCTGGATCAAGGCCACCGGACGTGAGCTCGTCGACCGGCCCGTCGAACCGGCCGTTGTCGCCAACACTTTCAACTGAATCATATCAGAGGCTTGTCCATGGACTACGGATTGACAGGGAAACGCGCGCTCGTCACCGGCAGCAGTTCGGGCATCGGCGAGGGCATAGCGCGCAGACTGGCCGAAGCCGGCGTTACTGTCGCCGTCCACGGCCGCAATCCCGGCCGCACCTCGGCAGTGGCCGATGCGATCAAGGCGGCTGGAGGGCAAGCGATCGCCGTCACCGGCGACCTGGTCGAGGATGGCGCGGCGGAACGCATCCGCGACCGGATCGACGCCCAGCTGGGTGGGGTCGATATCCTGGTCAACAATGCCGGCGGACGCTTCGCCGGGTTCAACCATATGGACTGGTTCGGCATACCGGCCGCGGACTGGATCGGCTCCTACAAGCTGAACGTCGTCGCCGCGGCGCTCATGATCGAGCAGTTTGTCCCGGGCATGAAGGAGCGCGGCTGGGGGCGTGCGATCCAGATCTCCAGCGGGATCGCCATCCAGCAGCCACCGGTCTTCCCCGACTATCAAGCGGCGAAAACAGCCTTGAACAGCTTGTCGGGAAGCTTGGCGAAGGCGCTCGGAGGCACCGGCGTCACCTCGAACGTGATCAGCGCCGGCGTGATCTACACGCCCGGATCGGACGACGAGCTGGCGAAGGCGGCGAATGCGTTCGGCCTGGAGGACTGGAAGAAGGAAGAGCGTCGCTTCGCCCTTGAGTTCTTCCACCATTCGGTGGGCCGTATGGGCCGACCGGACGACCTTGCCGCCGCCGTCCTCTACATGGCGAGCCCGCTGGCCGATTTCGTCACCGGCGCGCACTTGGTCGTCGATGGCGGCGGCGCCAGCGCCCTCTAACACGCCTTCGCTGTTTTGCTCGGCGGCGCTCCTAGGGCCGTAGAATTCGTATTGGAGAGATGTGAATGCGACTGGCAACCATCATCGCGAGCGGGGCCGAGAAGATTGCAGTGGTCGATCAGGCCGAGCGGTTGTTCCTGCTCGAGGATCTGATCGCCGGCGAACTGCCGCGCACTGTTCTTGATATCGTCGAGATGCCGAAAGAGGCGTACGGCCGCTTCGCCAAGGCCGTCGCTGATGCGCTCGCTGTGGGCAAGGCCGGGGCGATCAAGCCGGATTCCTGGCTGCCGCCGCTGCGCAAGCCGGGCAAGATCGTCGGCGTCGCGCTCAACAATGATGCGATTGCGCGGCAGACCTACAAGTATTTCAAACACCCGGCCTTCTTCATGAAGGCGCCGTCGGCGCTGATCGGTCACGGAGAGACCGTCCGCATCCGCCGAGAATATGGCCTGACCCACCCCGAACCGGAACTCGCGGTGATCATCGGCAAACGCCTTTCGGGCGCCAGCGAAGCGGAAATCCTGGACGCGGTGTTCGGCTATACCATCATCAACGACGTCACTTCGGTCTCGATCAAAGACGAGGACAGCATCCATTTTGAATTTCGCCGCGAAGGCGCAAATATTCCGTGGCGCAGAGCCAAGTCGTCTGACGATGCGGACATCTACCTAACCTATCATATGCGCTCGAAGAATACCGACACCTTTGGCCCCATGGGGCCGTGGATCGTCACTGCGGACGAGATCGCCGATCCCAACGCGCTCACCGTGGACTCCTGGCTCGGCGAAAAGATGATTGCCGAGGATTCGACGGCCAATCTGCGCTTCTCGGTCCAGCATACGCTGGCGCACCTCTCTCGCAATGTGACGCTCGAGCCGGGCGACATTGTGCACATGGGCACTGCTGTTGATCCCAAGCGCGAAGCGCTGCGGGAGCAGAATTTCCAACTTATGCCTTGGCCCGTGAAGATAACCATCTCCGGCATCGGGACCTTGTGCAATCCCGTTGAGATCGTCGACTGAGCAGATCGGCGATCACGACAAAACTTGGTGAGGAGAGCGATTAATGTCTGAAGCGTTGGAACAGCGGCTTGCACGTCTCGAAGGAGAGCTGGAAGAACTCCGTACACGGATCGGGGTCACCGAGGATATTGAGGCGATCAAGAAACTGCAGCACAGCTACGGCTATTATTTCGAGCGAGGCATGAACCGAGAGGTCGCCGACCTCTTTTCCGAGGCGGAGAATGCGGCCATCCATTTCCGGGGGATCGGTGGATTCCTTGGCGCCAATGCGAAGAAGTCCTGGGACAAACACCTGCCAGGCATGGACGGGCCGACCTATCTCCATCTCCTGGCGCTCACGAGCGGCATCATCGACGTCGCCCCGGATGGCAAGACCGCCAAGGGCCGCTGGTATGGCTGGGGGCTGGTGGCGCATCCGGCCGATGTCGCGACGCCCGACGCGATCAACCACTTCGGCTTCGGCGCGGTCTATGAGAACCGCTATGTCAAGGAAGGCGGCGTCTGGAAGATCCAGGTCCTCGATCTCGCCCTGCTCGTGAAGTTCAAGAACCCGGGCTACGTCGATCCGGAACGGTACGACATCGTCTATGTCGATCCGACCGCCGATGCGCAGTCCCGCGATGAGTTCGCGAAGATGTTCGATTTCCGCGATCAAACGCCGACCATCTATCCGTCAGCCTTCACCTTGCCTTTCCACTTCAGGCATCCGGTGACGGGCAAGCAGACCAGCGACGTTGCGCGCAACGCCGCGGCGGGCTTCACCGAAACCGCGCCGATTCCGGAATCCTGACGTTGTCGGCCCTGGCGGCCTTCACAAGCCTCGGCGTCGACATCGCAAAGAACCGGCGGCGCGCCATCGATCCCACCTGAGCGGCGCTCACGCTGCGCTCGCACAACACCCCTAGTTTTCCCATACCGCCACAGCATTGTGGCGGCAGTTTCAACCGGAAGATCAAGCAGTCGAGCCGATGACGAAAACCTTCCCCGCGCCCATGAAATTCGGATTCGACGAGCCCTTGCGCTTCGAAGGTGAAATCGTCGATCTCGAAGTGCTTGAGGGGGAGGTGCCCGCGGATCTTGAGGGGCTCTACACCCAGGCGGTGCCCGATTATCAATACGCGCCAGTCAGCGACATCCTCTATCCGATGGATCTCGGCGCGGGCGGTGACGGCATGGTGCGCGGCTTTCGCTTCGGCAAGGGCCGAGTCAACTTCGCTACGAGATATGTGAAGACCGAGCGTTTCAAGGCGCAGCGCGAGGCCGGGCGAGGGCTATTCGGCCAATATCGCAACCCCTATTCGGACGATCCCGATGCCGTAGGGATCGACCGCACAACCGCCAATACCATGATCAACTACCATGCGGGGGTGCTGCTCGCCGCCAAGGAGGATGGACCTTCCTATGCCGTTGATCCGGTGACGCTGGACACCATCGGTGTTTGGAACGCGGACGGTGCGATCACGAGCAAGACCCTGACCGCGCATCCGAAATTCGACCCCGAGACCGGCGAGATGTTCACGTTCGGCTATTTCGCCGACGGCGTGGGTTCACTGACGATCCGCTATTACGTCGTCGATGCGAGCGGCAAGGTCACGCATGAAACCAGCTTCGACGCGCCCGAGCCCTGGATGATCCACGACTGCGCCGTCACGCCCAACTACTTCCTTGTGCCGTTGATGCAATACGGCACGGACGAAGAGCGCATCAAGGCGGGCGGGCCATTCTGGGTGCATGAGCCCGACGGCGAAATGATTGTCGGCCTATTGCCGCGCTACGGCAAAGGCGAGGAGGTGCGTTGGCTGCGCGGCCCCAAATGCGTGTTGACCCATACCGCCAACGCCTTCGAGGAGGACGGGCTGATCAAGTTCGACGTGCTGCGGGTCGATGGCAACGCTTTTGGCTTCGCCGTCCCAGACAAGGACGGAAAGGGCGGAGCCTTCGGATCTGCCCCAACGCAGCTGGTTCGCTGGACGATTGACCCACGCTCGAACAACGACCGGATCGAGCAATGCCACAGTTTCGGTGTGGTGAAGGGAGAGGGCGCCCATATCGACGAACGCTGGGCGACCAAAAAGCAACGCTTTCTCTGGCTTCCCGAGTTGAAGAAGGACACGGCGACCGATCCCGATCCGCATGCGGGCGATGATCCCCTGTCCCGTCCGCTTGATGGTCCGCCGCCGATGCCGGTGATGCCCGGAGCATTTCCTGGCGCCATTCCCGCGCGCGGAGGGCCCCTGGGGCCGCCGCCTGGCAACGAGCATGGCAGCTCGCCGACGATGTTCAACGCGATCAGTTTCTTCGATCTCGACACCGGGGAAAAGCGCCAATGGTATGCGGGCGACGACACCTCTTTGCAGGATCCGGTCTTCTGCCCGCGCTCAGCAGACGCCGCCGAGGGCGATGGTTACATCGTCGTCGTTCGCAATCGTCGCGGCGTGCGGGGCGGTGAGCTGGTGGTGCTTGACGCCAAGAACGTGCAAGCCGGTCCGCTGGCCGTGCTCAATGTGCCTGTGCCACTGCGGCTCGGCATCCATTCAACATGGCTGCCGGCATACCGCCTCGCCAAGGGCGCCGCATAACGAGACGCAGGGCATGGCGCGAGGCTCGGCGCGCAACGCCTGGCTCTGCTCGGCCCAAGGCAGAACCCTCCTGGTTTAGCCGGTGACCGAACCTAGAGTCAGAACAATGAAGCCGGTGGCCGCGGCGAGGGCCGCTGTGTGTCACAATTGAAGGAATGGAAAGTTGCTCGAGCAAGTTAAGAGTGCGCCGGAACGCCTGGCTTCGCGGGATGCGGCGGGTGACCGCGGGCTTGGTTCCGAGAAGGGCCGCCAGATCCGAGACGCCGTTCACGATCTCATGCCGCTGATCCGCAAGAATGCGCTTGAGGGCGAGCGGCTGGGGATGGTCCCGCGGGAGACGGTCGAGGCGCTCCAGAAAACGGGCCTGTTCCTCGCGTCGATCCCAGTCGAGCTGGGCGGCTATGGGCTCGGGGCGCGCGATCTCGCCGAAATCCTCGTCGAGGTCGGGAGGGGCGATGGCGGTACGGCCTGGGTGACGATGATCGCCAGCGGCCATACGCGCATCGCACTGACTCTCCCGGACAAGGCGATCGCCGAGATCTACGAGCAGGCGGCGACCTGGCCGGGGCCCACCATCGCCGGCGGCTCGCTCTTCTCGGAGAAGATCCAGAAGGCTGAGAAGGTCGAGGGCGGCATGATCGTCAAGGCTGGAGGCAAATGGCTGTTCGCCAGCGGCAGCAAGCACGCGAAGTTCGCAGCGGTCGGCATCGACTTTGAAGAAGATGGCGAGCGGCAGCGCGGCATGGTGCTGCTTGAGCATGGCCAGTATCAGATTGTCGACGACTGGCACGTGATGGGCATGACGGCGTCGTCGAGCAACAGCCTTACCACGACGGAAGATGTTTTCGTTCCCGAATATCGCTTCCTTGATCTTTCCGAATTCCCCGAACGTCTGGGCAGCTTCCGCAAGCGTTACAGCGGTCTTGGCTATAGCCTCAACGCACTAGGCGTGATGCTGACGGTTCCTCTCGAAATGAATTGCGCTGCACTGGGCATGGCCAAGGGCGCCTATGAAGCCTTTGTCGAGCAGGCCAAGGCGCGCAAGCCCTTCAACCTGCCCTACGCGACCGTGGCGGATTCGCCCGGGACGCAGATCACCGCTGGCAAAGTCGGCGCCATGATCCGGGCTGCTGAAGCGGTATTGATGAACACTGCTGACAAGATCGACCGCAAGGCGGCGGACGACGGCAATTTCGAGCCCGCTGAAGAAAGCGAGATGATCATGGACATGGTCTATGCCGGCAATCTCTGCGGCGACGCGATCGATCAGCTCCAGTATGCGATTGGCTCGTCCACCATCAGCGACAAGAATCCGATCCAGCGCCATGTCCGTGACGTGCGCGTGATCCTCACCCACGGGTCGCTGCGTTACGATCCGGCCGCGGAGATCAATGGCCGATATGTGATGGGGTTGCCGCCATTCTCCGCCTTCGCCGGCGGTCTGCCGGGCGTCAAGTCGAAGGCGCCCAAGGACAGCTGAGCGGGCGCCGGCAGGTTAACGCTAAAAGGTTTCCAGTTCGCGGCGAGCGGCGGCGGCGTAGGTTGCCTTTATCCGCCGCTATCTGCGCCGCGCAATTGCTTCGGAGACTTCAAGGAGATGAAGGTCGAGCGCGGCGTTATTGCGCCCGTTGATCTCAATCGGACTCGAAATCCGATGGCGTAGGGAAGCGGCATGAAGTTTCGGAATCACGCTATGCGGGCTGCAGCGGAATGCCGGGGCTAGGTTGCCGCGGGACATTTCAGGAACTATCGTATAAACAGCCGGCACAGTTGCCGCTAGGCAAAATTCTCAATGAATAAATGCCTTTGAATTCTGATACTTAACGATTTTGGTGGACTCCCCTATGGAGATTCGCGAAGGCCTTACCTTCGACGACGTTTTGCTGGAACCAGGCCGTTCCGAGGTTGCGCCCACCCAGGTCAACACCGCGACGCGCCTGACCCGCGAAATCAGTTTGAGCATACCCATCGTCTCGGCGGCCATGGATACGGTCACCGAGAGCCGCCTTGCTATCGCNNGAGGTTAAGCGCTACGAAAGCGGCATGGTCATCAATCCGCTGACCATTCATCCGGACACGACGCTGGCTGAGGTGCGGGCCATTACCGCCAGTCGCAAGATCTCCGGTTTCCCGGTCGTCGAGCGTGGGACGGGTAAATTGGTGGGCATCCTGACCAATCGGGATATGCGGTTCGAGTCCGACGCCGCCACGCCAGCCTCGGCCCTGATGACCACTGAAGGGCTGGTCACCGTCGCCGAGGGCGTCGATCCGGACGCGGCGCGCAACCTGCTTCGTCGCCACAAGATCGAACGCCTGATCGTGGTGGACGACGCCTATCGCGCGGTGGGCTTGGTCACCGTGAAGGACATGGAGAAGGCGCAGGCTTTCCCTTCCGCCGCCAAGGATGAGAAAGGCCGTTTGCGCGTGGGCGCCGCGTCCACGGTGGGCGACGCCGGCTTCGAGCGTTCCTTGGCCCTGATCGAGGCGGGCGTGGACCTGGTGGTCATCGACACCGCTCATGGACATTCCGTGCAGGTTTCGGATGCGGTTCGCCGCCTGAAGCGCGAGAGCAACCGCGTGCAGCTGATCGCGGGCAATGTGGCGACCTACGATGCGGCCCGATCCCTGATCGACGCGGGGGCGGACGGCATCAAGGTGGGCATAGGTCCGGGCTCGATCTGCACCACCCGCATCGTGGCGGGCGTCGGCGTGCCGCAATTGACCGCTATCGCCGACTCCGCGCGCGCGGCCAGGGACAGCGGCGTGCCGATCATCGCTGACGGCGGCATCAAATATTCCGGCGACTTGGCGAAGGCCTTGGCCGCCGGCGCCTCCACCGCCATGATGGGCTCGATGTTCGCCGGCGTGGACGAGGCGCCGGGCGAGGTGTTCCTGTATCAGGGACGATCGTACAAGTCGTACCGCGGCATGGGCTCGGTGGGAGCCATGGCCCTCGGTTCGGCGGACCGCTACTTTCAGAAGGAAGTACAGGACAGCCTCAAGCTCGTGCCGGAGGGTATCGAAGGCCAGGTGCCCTACAAGGGCTCCATCGCCCCGATCCTGCATCAGCTGGTCGGCGGGTTGCGCGCGGCCATGGGCTACGTGGGCGCTGCCAACATCGAGGAGTTCCAAGCCAAGGCCCGCTTCGTGCGCATTACCGGCGCCGGCCTGCGCGAGAGCCACGTCCACGACGTGATGATCACGCGCGAGGCGCCGAACTACCACCCGTCGCAGACGTGACGCCCAGCGCGCGTCTGCAAGCCGCCATTGACCTACTGGACCGCATCGCGTCCTCGCGTCAGCCGGCCGACCAGGTCCTGCGGACGTGGGGCGGAGCCAACCGCTACGCCGGCTCCAAGGATCGCAGGGCGGTCGCCGACCGGGTCTATCTGTGCCTGCGTCAGCCGCCGCGCATGGGCGAGGGCGGGCGCGGACGGGTCTTGGCCAGTCTGGCGTTGCACGATGGTCTGACGGCGGCCGAGATCGCGGGGCTGTTCACCGGCGAAGGCCACGCGCCCGGTTCCTTGACTCCCGAGGAGACGGCGGCCCTGAGCGCCCCGACGCCGGCCGCACTGCCTGTCTTCATCGAAGACCAGCTGAAGGCCAGTTTTGGCGACGACTGGCGTGCGGAAGCCGACGATCTGATGTTGTCGCGCGCGCCATTAGATATTCGAATCAATGGCTTAAAGGCGACTATTGACGACGTTTTACAAGAGTTGAGCGACGCCGGGCTCAAGGTCGACCGGACGCCATGGTCCGCCTTTGGCCTGCGTCTTCCCGGCCCGCCGCCGAACCTCTCGCCCCTGACGGCCTTCAAGTCGGGCGCCTTCGAAGTGCAGGACGAGGGCAGTCAGCTGGCCGCCTGGCTGGTCGGCGCCCAGTGCGGCGAGACCGTGATAGACTACTGTGCGGGCGGCGGCGGCAAGACCCTGGCCATCGCCCAAGCCATGCGCGGATCGGGTCGGCTGATCGCCTGCGACCTCAATCCCCGGCGACTGGACGCCATCAAGCCCCGCCTGCAGCGCGCCGGCGTTTTCGCGGAGTTCCGTCGCGTGGGGCCGACGGGCGATCGCTTGGACGATCTGCAGGGCCAAGCCGACCGCGTGCTGGTCGATGCGCCATGTTCTGGTTCGGGCACCTGGCGGCGCCGTCCCGAGGAGGCCTGGCGGCTGACGGAGGCTGAACTCAAGCGCCTGGCTGATGTTCAGCTAGAGATCCTCGCCCGCGCGGCCGATCTGGTGCGGCCCGGCGGGCGGCTGGCCTATGTCACCTGTTCGGTCCTGGCCGCCGAGAACGCCGCGGTGGCCGACGCCTTTGCCGCCGCGCGGCCCGATTTCGCGCCTCTGGCCATTGAGACCGCCGCCCAGTCGTCGATGCTGACCGCGCTAGGCCGCCAGCGGCTCTCGGCCCTGGCGCAGGGCGGCTCCGAGGTCCAGCTATCGCCGCGCCGCAGTCAGACCGACGGCTTTTTCATCGCCCTTTTCGAGAGGACTTCATGAGCGACCAGGCGCACGAACGGCTGTTGATCGTCGATTTCGGCAGTCAGGTGACCCAGCTGATCGCCCGCCGGGTGCGCGAGAGCGGCGTCTATTGCGAGATCCATCCCTACGACAAGGTGAATGCGGCGTCGCTGAACGCTTTCGCCCCCAGGGCCGTGATCCTGTCCGGCGGCCCCGCCAGCGTGACCGAGGACGAAAGCCCCCGCGTGGACCAGGCCGTGTTCGAGCTGGGCGTGCCGGTGCTGGGCATCTGCTACGGCGAGCAGGCCATGTGCGCCCAGACCGGCGGGCGGGTGGAAGCGGGCCATCATCGGGAGTTTGGCCGGGCCGAGATCGAGATCGTGCGCGACAGCCCGCTTTTCGCGGGCTTGGGCGAGATCGGGGCGTGTGAACCGGTGTGGATGAGCCACGGCGATCGCGTCACCGCCATCCCCGAAGGCTTCCAAGCCATCGCCATATCCAAGGGCGCGCCCTTTGCCGCCATCGCCGACGAGAACAGGCGGCTGTACGGCGTGCAGTTCCACCCCGAGGTGGCGCACACTCCGCGCGGCGCCCTGATCCTGCGCAACTTCACCCATCGCATCGCGGGCCTTTCCGGCGACTGGACCATGGCCCGCTTCCGCGAGGAGGAAGTGGCCCGCATCCGCGCCCAGGTGGGGCAGGGCCGGGTGATCTGCGGTCTGTCGGGCGGCGTGGATTCCTCGGTGGCCGCGGTCTTGATCCACGAGGCCATCGGCGAGCAGCTCACCTGCGTGTTCGTCGACACCGGCCTGCTGCGCCAGAACGAGGCCGAACAGGTGGTCACCCTGTTCCGCGATCACTATAATATTCCGCTGATTCACGTTGATGCAGCTGATCTTTTTCTGGGTCAGCTTAGCGGAATTTCCGATCCCGAGACCAAACGCAAGACCATCGGCCGGCTGTTCATCGAGGTGTTCGACAAGGAGGCCGCCAAGATCGAAGGCGCCGCGTTCCTGGCCCAAGGCACGCTCTATCCCGACGTGGTGGAAAGCGTCTCGGCGCGCGGCGGGCCCTCAGCCGTGATCAAGAGCCACCACAATGTGGGCGGCCTGCCGGACTTCATGAAGCTGAAGCTGGTCGAGCCCCTGCGTGAACTGTTCAAGGACGAGGTGCGGGCGCTGGGCGTGGAACTGGGCCTGCCGCCGGCCTTCGTGGGTCGTCATCCGTTCCCCGGGCCGGGCCTGGCCATCCGCATTCCCGGCGAGATCACGCCCGAGAAGGTCGCGGTGCTGCAGCAGGCCGACGCCATCTATCTCGACGAGATCCGCAAGGCGGGCCTGTACGACGCCATCTGGCAGGCCTTCGCCGTGCTTCTTCCCGTTAAAACAGTGGGAGTCATGGGGGATGCACGCACCTATGAATCGGTGCTGGCCCTGCGCGCGGTCACATCCACCGACGGCATGACGGCGGATTTCTTCGAGTTCCCCTGGCCGGTCCTGGCCAAGACCGCCACGCGCATCATCAACGAAGTGCGAGGCGTGAACCGCGTCGTCTACGACGTGACCTCAAAACCACCGGGAACCATTGAGTGGGAGTAGCTTGGCAGTAGATTTATAAATAAAAACAGTTAACTACATGGAATGATACGTAGCATTGCCGCGAAGGCGGCGATCCTGGACTTGGACAGGCTAGTTCTGCGCGTCACGCTCTCATTCCCGTTTCCAGCAATGCTTCCGCATTGTCTCGGCCGGCGATCCCAATTACATCGCCCAGTCGGGCCTGGTTCTAGAGCCGAAATAGCCCAGTGAAAGGGAAGAGACGATGATCAAAAGCATCCGCGTTATCGTCGGCGCCGTAATGGCCGCAAGCCTCGGCACGGCCGCCTACGCCCATGAAACCGCCCGGGAGGCGGCGAACAAGAAGCTGGTGCTCGACTTCTACGCCGAGTTGGAGAAGCCCGACCAGGCCCAGCGCATCGCCGGTATCGCGGAGCGCTTCATCGCACCAGGCTACATCCAGCACCAGGAAGGCGCCGCTGACGGCCGTGAGGCTTTGGTTAAAGTCTTCCAAAACAGGCCGCAAGGGGGACCCCCGTTGGCGCCGGCGAAGCTGATCGCGATCATGGCCGAGGGCGACAAGGTGATCCAAGTGACCAGTCGCGAAGTGCCCGACTCAGCGACCGGCGGGACCAAGCCAGCCTTTATCTGGAACATGTTCCGGATCGAGAATGGCCAGTTGGCGGAGCATTGGGACGCTGTGCCGACCTCCATCCGTCCTGCCTCGGCCAAATAACGGCCTAATCCGGTGAAGGCGCCCCCGAGCAGGCTCCAGGGCCGTACCCAAGCTGCGGCGACATAGACGCCGTCGACGCGCGAGATCACGAACAGATACAGGCAGAAGGCGTAGAAAAGCGTAGGAATTTCAAAAAGATTATTGAGGGTGTCGGACGGATTCCTGACGCCGGGCGGCGACCAGGTTACGGAACCCAATATCTACCCCGCCAGGCGTCCGTATGTGTGGAAGCGCCTCTCCGGATCTTGTTCGCTCCGAATTCGCTCGAGCCGATCCCTGTTCGCCTCGGACATGAAAGGGGCCTGGCGGCGTGCGAGGTTTTCGTCGGCCAACTGAATTCCTGTGGAATGGGGCGAAAGCCTTGCAAGGCCGTCGCGAACCCATTGCGAGATGCGCGTTTCATCGGCGTCCTTCGCCCATAAGCCATACATGGCGATGTAGACGTCGTCTTCCAGCGAGAAGGCCATCTCCGGGCGGCGCAGCTTCGGCATCCAGTTCACCCAGATAAAATGGGCCGGAGCTGGCGGGAGGGTTTCGAGAATGCCGTGAAGGGCGGGGAGAAGTTCGTCCGCGGATGCGTGGGTCCACATATTGTCGACTATGTGTCGATGATCTTCAGGATAGTGGGCCATCGTCTCCTTGGTCAGGGTCGCCAGCGCCATCTGTTCGAATGGGGAGACAAACTCGGCGCGGCCCGGCCGGGTCTCCAGGAAGGCAAGATCGTGGTGCGCCTGCTCCAGACTGTCGGCGAAGACCGCCGCGATCAACAGAACGCCGGGTCCGTCGATGCCGGGTATGCAGCGCGATATCACGAACATGAGCTCGACCGAGTCAGGCACGTTCGGGCCGACATCGCGCGCCCAACGGATGACCTCTTCAAACTTGTCGGCTGAATAGGTGGCCAACCGGGCGCCGATCACCGCGGGGCGGGGATACAGCCTCAGATGGAACTTGGTGACGATACCGCAAAAGCCTGGCCCGGCTCCGCGCGCCGCCCAGTACATATCCGCGTTTTCTTCCGGGCTAGCGTGGCGAAGTTCGCCATCGGCATCCACGTAATCGATCTGGAGGACGCTCTCGCAAGCCATTCCCAGCACGCGCGAACACCAACCGAAACCGCCCTGCAGCAGGAATCCGCCCAAGCCAACGCCATGGCAGTGGCCGACGGGGAAAAAGAGTTCCTGTTTCGCGAGCAGATCGTCGAGTTCGTTGCCCCGGCAGCCCGGGCCGGCGGTGGCCCGCATCGCCTGTGGGTCCACGGAGACAGCATTGAGGCGCGATATGTCGAGAAGCATGCCGCCCTCCCGCACATGATTGCATGACCAGCTGTGGCCGCCCGAGCGCACGCCAACCTTCCAGTTGTTCGTCTTGGCCAGCCGAACCGCAGCCACCACGTCCGCCTCGGTCGCCGCCTGAACTATGATGTCGGGATAGCGGTCGGGGAGATGCGCGTTGCGGCACGTTGCCCGGCGCGCGGCTTCGTAGCCTGCGTCCTCCCGCCGAAAGGATTCAAATTTAGATGGGGCCGATGCCATTGATGCTTCCTCTTCTACCGCGCATCGACGATCACGCGGCTGTTCCCGAGACCATTTTCATGCCCGCGCTCGATCCATCCCCGAGTTCATAGTCCGCGCGTGCTGGCGCACCGGCCACGGGACCGCAAAGCCGAAGAGTTGCCCCCCAAGCTGAGCCGAGTGACGCTAGAGCGCGATGGGTTTAGACGGAATCGCCTAAACGCTGAATCGTGCTCTAGGTTCAAATATGTAGAGCCGGATTCAGGCTTCGAGAGAAGCCATCCGCCTCTAGGCTGGCGGCCTGTTCCGGCAAATCTGCCTGGCGCCGCCGTCCGCGCTGTGAACCTCGCGCTCGTCGCGTTGTCCAGCGGCGTCCATATCGCTTGCCGAAACGCCGCCGGTCGCCCGCGCTGGGCGGGATCGGCCCGGATTGTCCTGGCAAGAGCCCCAGAGATGGGCGTTGGCGGCTGCTCGGTGTCGGCGGCCGGTTTTCGCGCTATAGTCCCGAGGTCCAGGCCGGATGAGTTCGCATGCGAACTCTGAGTCCGGCTCCTGACTTAGAATTTGGAAGCGGCATTCGAACTCAAGGCGATTCCGCCTTGGATCGCCTTGCCCCATAGGAGACGCCCCGTGAGCCGAGCCCGAATCCTGAATGCCGCGACTCTGGCGGCCTCGGTCCTGTTGGCCGCTGTCTCCCTGGCGCGCGCCGACGACGAGGTATCGCAGAACCTGTTCATCAGCCCCGCCGGCGAGCCGTTCCTGGCGCCGGCTGACGCGCCCTATCCGATCGTCGACTGGTTCAACAAGGCCGACAAGAACCACGACGGCAAACTCGACGCCGACGAGTTCCGCGCGGACGCCGAGGCCTTTTTTCGGGTGCTCGACCGCAATCAAGACGGCGTGCTGACCTCTGGCGAGATCTACTACTACGAGCATCGGATAGCGCCGGAGATCCTCAACAACGATCACGCCTCGATCAACAGCCCTGGATTCATCCGGGTGCAGGGCCCAGGCGGTTTATCGGGGTCCTCGTCGATCGATCCTGGCGATCCCCATTTCGGGGAAGGGCCATCACCACAGCCACGCGCCAGATTCGCTGAGGGGGCGGCCTATTACAGCCTGTTCAACGAGCCCGAGCCGGTCACAGCGGCGGACCGCAATTTCGACTTTAAGATCACTCTCAAGGAGTTCCTCGACCAGGCCGACCGGCATTTCGCCACCCTGGACGTGAAGCGCCAGGGCTATCTGACGCTGGCGGCCCTGCCGCATACCACTGCGGAGGACGCCGTGCATGCCAAGCGTTTCACCACGCTCAAGCCGTAGAACAGGATGTGCAGCGCGTGAGGGACAGCCGGCCCCGAGATCTCGGACCCCCGCCGGGTCTGCTCCCAGGTCAGCCGCTGTAGCGTGAGAGCATCCACGGCCAGCATGAGCCTGCGGCCGCATCCGGCGAGTTCGCCCCGGCGGTGCCCATGCGGCTGGACGCGCCGCCGCTAACTGACAAACACCGACGGCAGCCCGAATTCGCGCAGCGCCGGCACGAAATTGACGTTGTCGTGGCCTTCACGGCTGAGTTTGAGCAAAGCGAAACGCTGCAGGTCCGTCAGGCTGCGCCATTGCTCGGTCGTCAGCGGCGCCATGCCGATCGAAGCGGCGTAGTCGCTCAATGCGTCGGGCGTCCGGTCCAGCACGGCCCAGGCGGGATCGTCTTCGACGGGGATGGAGTCGGCCAACTGGCCCGTGCGCTGAGCGATACGGTCGATCAGGTCCAGCCGATACCGTTCGACTTGGGCGGGCGTGTCACAGGGCGCGGTCAGCATCTCGGATCGATCGGCTAGGGTGAACCTGGACCACTGGCGCAGGGACACCTTGATGCCGCACAGGTCGAGCTTGAAGCGCACCGCCATGGGAATGCACCGCAGGCTGTCCACGAAGTCCTGCTCGAATGCGAACAAGACAGGCTGGGTCTTCACCATCGTCATCGTCCAGCTCCATATCATCGACGCCCGCCGACCGCCTTGGGCGGCTGGGTCGCGACCGTGGTTTGATCCATCGCCCTAGATGCCACGGCGCCGATCACCAGCACAACCGGCCCATCGGGCGCGCCTTGTCGCCGACAGCCTCCGCGCCGGTATTGCTTATCGCTGATCATGATGACATCGCTGGCCGGACGCGGACGTCCGTCTTTGCCCAGCCAAGCCGTTGAGCGATACAAGGAACCAAATCCTATGAGGCTGCTTTTCCGGTTGCTGTTTGTGCTGGCCGCCTCGTTCATGCCGGCGCTGGCGCATGCCGCGTCCAGCCCTCAGATGACAATCGCGGCGGCCGCGGATCTGCACAATGCCATGGATGACGTCGTTGCAGCCTACCGCCGCGATCATCCAACCACGGCGATCAATGTCGTCTACGGATCCTCGGGCGCGCTGCTGGCGCAGATCGAACAGGGCGCTCCGTTCGATTTGTTTTTCTCAGCCGACAGCGACTATCCGCACCAGCTCATCGCCCATGGTCAAGCCGGCGGGCAGTCGATCCCTTACGCCGTGGGTCATCTGGTGTTGTGGAGCGCGAGCATCGACATGCGCGGCGTTCGCCTGACCGATCTGGCCCAGTCCCGCTTCGGCCGGATCGCCATCGCAAATCCGACGCACGCACCCTATGGCAAGCGGGCCGAGCAGGCCTTGCGCGGCGCGGGCGTGTGGAGCGCGCTGGAGCCGCGGCTGGTGTACGGTGAGAGCATCGCTCAAGCGGCGCAGTTTGCCCAAAGCGGTAACGCCCAGGTTGGCGTGCTTGCGCTGTCGCTGGTGCTGGAGCCGGCCATGAAGGGAAGCTATGCGCCGGTTCCGGACACGGCCTTCGAGCCCCTGCTGCAGAGTTTCGTTCTGACCAAGCATGGCGCGGACAATGGCCTGGCCCGGGACTTCGCAGGCTATGTTCAGAGCCCCGGCGCGCGGGCCGTATTGGCGCACTACGGCTTCAGTCCGCCGACCGCCGGCGAACCCTGAGGCATCGCGATGGGCGGGCTGTCGACGGAGGATCTGCAGGCGTTCGGGTTGACGCTTCGGCTGGCTGCGACCGTCACCATCTTCCTGCTTGCGCTCTGCGCCCCTCTGGCCTGGTGGCTCGCACGGACGCGGTCGGCCCTACAGCGCCTGGTCGCCGCCGTGGTCGCGCTGCCGTTGGTGTTGCCGCCGACCGTGCTCGGCTTCTATCTGCTCCTGCTGCTTGGCCCCCACGGCGCGGTCGGGCGACTGACCGCGGCGCTGGGGCTGGCCTCGTTACCGTTCACTTTCGGCGGTCTCGTGGTCGGCTCAATGCTCTATTCCCTGCCGTTTGTGGTGCAGCCGCTGCACAACGCCTTCGAAGCGATCGGTGAGGCTCCCCTGGAAGCGGCCGCTTGTCTGCGCGCGAGTCCGCTCGACCGTTTCTGTTCCGTCGCCTTGCCGATGGCGGCGCCCGGTATTGTCACCGCGGCCGTGCTGGGATTCGTCCATACCGTGGGCGAGTTCGGCGTGGTGCTGATGATCGGCGGCAACATACCGGGGCAGACGCGGGTGCTGTCCATGAGCCTCTACGATCACGTCGAGGCCGGCGACTATACGCAGGCGCACGCCCTCTCCCTGTGTTTGCTTGTCTTCTCCTTCGCCGCGCTCCTGGTCATGTCGCTGCTGCGGCCGCGCAGGTGGGCCAATGTCTGACGCGCAGGACGGCGGCGCCTCGGGGTTGGACGCCGCGCTCGGCTGGAACCGCGGCGCCCTGTCGATTGCGCTTGACGTCATGCTGCCCGCTCGGGGCGTCACGGCCCTGTTCGGTCCATCGGGCGCCGGCAAGACCAGTTGCCTTCGGATGATCGCTGGATTGGATCGAATGGCCGCGGGCAGGCTCAGGGTTGCCGATGAGATCTGGCAGGACAGCAATCGGGGTGTCTTTCTGCCGCCTCATCGGCGGCGGGTCGGCTATGTGACCCAGGAGCCGGCTCTGTTTGCCCACCTCGACGTTTCGGGCAACCTGGACTTTGGCCATCGCCGCGCCGGGCGACCGGCGAGCCTCGACCGCGAGGACCTGATCGACCGGTTCGGGTTGCGCGACCTGTTGAGGCGCCGCGTCCAATCGCTGTCCGGCGGCGAGCGGCAACGCGTGGCCATCGTCCGCGCGCTGTTGTCGCAACCGTCCCTGCTGTTGTTCGACGAGCCGCTGTCCGCCTTGGATGCTCCCGCGCGCGAAGACCTGCTTTATCTTCTGGAGACGCTGCACGCCAAGCTGGCGGCGCCGCTCATCTACGTCAGCCATTCGATCGACGAAGTCGCGCGGTTGGCGGACCACGTGGTGGTGCTCGAAGCTGGACGTGTGGTGGCGCAGGGTTCGCCGCAGGCGACCCTCACGCGGCTGGATCTCCCGCCCGCGCTGATCGAGGCGGCTGGCGCGGTGATCGAGGGCGTGGTGATCGGACATGATCCGGACGATCATCTTACCGAGCTCGGTTTTGCGGGCGGCGCGCTCCTGCTGCCACGCAACCAGGCTCGCGTGGGAGACAGGCTGCGGTGCCGCGTGGGCGCGCGCGACGTGGTGCTGGCGCAAGAACGCCAGACCGGCGTCAGTTCACTGAACCAGCTTCAGTGCCGTATCATCGCGGTCGCCGACGCCGATCATCCCTCACAGTGCCTGGTTCAGCTCGACGCTGGCGGAACCGTTCTGTTGGCGCGTATTACCCGCCGCTCGTGGCGTGCGCTGGGCCTAGTCCCCGGCCTGGAAATTTGGGCGCAGGTAAAAGCCGTGGCCTTAGGCGGTTGAACCTCGATGCGAATATTTTGCCGCGGTTGTCGGCGCCCTGGTCCGTCACCATATTCGCTCCGCACAGCCTCGCGGCGCAATGTGTCAGTCCCTACCAACCGCCGGGTCCATGAGTCGTGATTTGATCAGCGTTGCCGAGGCGGAAGCCCTGATCGCCGAGCACATGCCGTCGTTCGGGGTTGAACGGGTGACGCTGGGCGCCGCCGTGGGCCGCGTGTTGCGCGAACCCGTCTATGCCGAACGCGACCATCCGCCGTTCGACCGGGTGATGATGGACGGCATCGGGATTCGCTGGAGCCAGCCGTTGCCGGACAGTTTTGCCCCCGTGGGAACGCAGTTGGCCGGCGCGGCAAGGCAGACGCTCCAGGGCGCCGGAACCTGCCTTGAAGTCACCACCGGCGCGGTCGTGCCGGAGGGCTGCGATTGCATCATTCCCGTCGAGCAGACCCGCCGGCGCGGGGACCGCTATGTGTTGGCCGACGGCTATCGACCGGCCAAGGGCCAATTCATCCACCCGCGCGGCTCCGACTGCCGCGCCGGGACCCGGGTTTTGGACAGCGGCGTCCGGCTGGGTCCGCCCGAGATGGCGCAACTGGCGGCCAACGGGGTCGCACAGGTCGAAGTGGCGGCGTCGCCCTCGATCGCTATCGTTGCGACCGGTGACGAGCTGGTGGGTGTCGACGCGCTGCTGGCCGAAGGACAGATCCGCCGTTCGAACGACATGGCGATCGCCGCGGCGTTGCGCGGCCACGGGTTCGATCGCACTGCGCTCAGCCACGTCACGGACGATCTGGCCGCGACGATCGATGCGCTCCAGGCCCTGCTGGCCGCCCATGAGGTGGTGATCATCTCCGGCGGCGTCTCAATGGGCCAGAAGGACTATGTGCCCCAGGCGCTGAGCGCGCTAGGCGTGCAACGCGTTTTCCATCGCATAGCCCAGCGGCCGGGCAAGCCGATGTGGTTCGGCGTCGGGCCTGGCGGGCAGGTTGTCTTCGCTCTTCCGGGCAATCCGGTTTCGTCGCTGGTGTGTTTCGTGCGCTATGTCAGGCCAGCGCTATTGGCCGCGATGGGCATGGGCCCGGACGCCCCCTATTATGTTCGCCTCGACAGCGACGTGGAGACGAGTCAGGCCCTGACCTGTTTCGTGCCCGTACGTATGCAGCAGGACTCTTCGGGCTGCTCGATGGCCCATCCGGCGCTGTCGCGCACATCCGGCGACTTCTCGTCGTTGACGCGCGCCCATGGCGTCGTGCAATTGCCGGCAGGGCAAGCCCTTGTCCCGGCGGGCGCCGTCGCTGTGTTGTATCGTTGGTGACATGATCTCCCGTCCGCCCCTTTCCGAGTCCGGCTTCGCGTCGGAAACACCACACGACCGGCGCGGCCGCCCGCTGCACGATCTGCGCATATCGGTGATGGACCGGTGTAATTTCCGCTGCCCCTATTGCATGCCCGAAACGACCTACGGGGAACACTTCGCGTTCCTGGGCGCTGACGAGCGGCTGAGCTTCGATGAGATCGAACGGCTGTCCCGACTTGCGGTTTCGCTCGGGGTCAGCAAGCTGCGCCTGACCGGCGGCGAACCTTTGCTGCGTCCCCATCTCGCCGACCTCGTGTCGCGCTTGCGCCGTCTGGAGGGCGTCGACGACCTCGCCATCACCACCAACGGTGTTCTGCTGGCGCGCTACGCCAAAGAGCTGCGCGAGGCTGGGCTCGATCGCGTTACGGTGAGCCTGGATACGCTCGACCCGGCGCTATTCCACCGCATGAGCGGTCACCGCGGGGGCCTTGAGGAGGTGTTGGCCGGCATCGAGGCGGCCCAGGCGGTCAGCTTTCCCAAGGGGGTCAAGCTCAACGCCGTGATCCAGCGCGGCGTCAACGAGCATACGGTGCTTGATCTGGTCGAGCGTTTCCGCGGTACGGGGATCGTCGTGCGGTTCATCGAATACATGGACGTCGGCAATCGGAACGACTGGGCTCCGGACGCCGTCGTGCCCGTGCGGGAGCTGATCGGGCTTATCAGCGCGCGCTGGCCGCTGGAGGCGGTCGCGCCGCAATACCCCGGCGAGGTGGCTGCCCGGTATCGCTTCCGCGACGGCGGCGGCGAGGTGGGCATGATCGCCTCGATCAGCCATCCCTTCTGCGGCGGCTGTTCGCGCGCCAGGCTTTCGTCGGACGGCACGCTGTACACTTGCCTTTTCGCGACCAAGGGGACCGACCTGCGGACGCCGCTGCGCGAAGGCGCCAGCGACGAAGCGCTGCGCGAACGCCTGCGCGATATCTGGCTGGGCCGCGCCGACCGTTACAGCGAAGAGCGAGCCTCGCGGCGGCAAGACAGCCCGCGTAAGATAGAAATGCACTACATAGGCGGATAGGCGGTTTCGGGTTCACGATGACAGAGGATTCAGCGGCCCTTTCCAAAGCTAGGCTCTCGCACGTCGATGAGTCCCAGCAGCCGCGCATGGTCGATGTCGGCGCCAAGCCGTTCACCCATCGCTCGGCGACAGCGCGGGCGCGCGTGATCTTTCCCTCTGACGTCGCTGCGGCGCTGCACGCGGCGGGATATGTCACGCCGAAGGGCGCGGTCCTGACCGTGGCGCAGATCGCCGGCGTGATGGGCGCCAAGGCCACCGCGCAGCTCATACCGTTGTGTCATCCCTTGAGCCTGGACAACTGCGACCTCGCGATCCGGATGGAAGGCATGGAGGCGTTGATCGACTGCACCGTGTCCTGTCGCGGCGCTACCGGGGTGGAGATGGAGGCGCTTACGGGCGCGAGCGTCGCGGCGCTCACCGTCTACGATATGTGCAAGGCGCTGTCGCACGACATCGTCATCTCCGAGGTCCGCCTGCTGACCAAGACCGGCGGCAAGAGCGATCTGGATTTCCGATCCGAGACGCCGGCCAAGGCGCCGACATGAGCGGGCAGGGGACAACGGCGGCGCCGGTCTACGGCCTCTTGCTCACCGGAGGCGGCAGCCGGCGGATGCGGCGCGACAAGGCCCATCTGGGCTACGGGGGCGAGCCTCAACTTCTGCGCGCCTGGCGGCTCCTGGACCAAACCACGGAGCGGGCTTTCGTGTCCGTGCGCGAACAACAGCGCGAGGATCCTCTGCGCGCCGGGCTGCCGATGATCGTCGACACCTATGACGCCGTAGGTCCAGCCGCCGGCATCCTCTCGGCTCAGGACCTCTATCCCGAAGTCGCCTGGCTTGTGCTGGCCTGCGATCTTCCCTTGCTGGACCTGGAGACTCTACGGCGGCTATTGACCGCGCGCGATCCGGCCGCCGATGCGACGGCCTTCACCAGCCGGAGCGACGGACTGCCTGAGCCGCTGTGCGCCATCTGGGAGCCGACCAGCAACGCGCGCCTGCTGCAAGGTTATAGGGCAGGCGAGTACTGCCCGCGCAAGGTGCTGATCCGGTCGAACGCCGTCCTGCTCGACCCGCCGGGCGATGCCCTCGACAACGCCAACACCCCGGAGGATTTTGAGCAGATGCAGACCCTGTTGGATGCACGGGCGTGATCACGGTGACCCTGCAGTACTTCGCTCAATTGCGTGAGCAGGCGGGGGCCGGCGGCGAGCGGCTGACCACGACTGCGGGCTCGCTGGGCGATCTTTATGACGAACTGCGCGCTCGCCACGGTTTTTCATTGCCCGCCGACGCGTTGAAGGTGGCGGTCAATACCCAATTCAGCGACTGGGGCAGGCCGCTATGCGATGGCGACACCATCGTGTTCATTCCCCCGGTGGCCGGAGGATGAGCCGGTTTGATCTATCCGGCGAAACGGTTGATATCGCCGCCCTGCGCGCATCGCTGCAAAGCTCCGGCAGCGGCGGTTTTTGCACGTTCGAAGGCTGGGTGCGCGACAGCAACGACGGCCGCGACGTGGATGGGCTGGATTACGAGGCCTATGATGCGCTCGCGCGCGCCGAGGGCGAGCGCATCCTCCAGGAGGCGATCGCCCGTTATGGGGTGGATGACGTGCGGTGTGTACATCGCGTCGGGCAGCTCCACGTTGGCGATCTCGCGGTCTGGATCGGCGTCGCCGCCGCGCACCGTGACGAGGCCTTCCGCGCCTGCCGATACGTCATTGACGAGATCAAGCATCGCTTGCCGATCTGGAAGAAGGAACACTACCTCGACGGCGATACCGCCTGGGTGGCCTGTACGCACGAACATGAGCATGCGCGCCATGACAGCCCGCCTGCGCCGTTCACGCCGGACTATTCACGCCAGACTCGCTTGAAGGAAGTGGGGGAGGCCGGTCAGGCCAAGCTTGGCGCCGCCCGTGTTCTGGTGATCGGCGCCGGCGGCCTCGGCTGTCCTGTGCTGAGCTATCTGGCCGGTGCGGGCGTGGGGACGCTGGGCATTATCGACGGCGACCGCTTGGAGGCCAGCAATCTGCACCGCCAGACGATGTACGATGCGCGCGACGTCGGCGCGTTCAAGGCGCGCTTGGCCGCCAAGCGGATCGCCGCACTCAATCCGACGGTCGCCGTTCAGACTTGGACCGAGCCGCTGCACGCGGGCAACGCGACCGAGGTTTTCGCCCAGTTCGACCTGGTGGTCGAATGTACCGATGACATGGGCAGCCGCTACCTGAGCAATGATGCGGCCCTGCTCGCCGGCAAGCCGCTAATCCTCGCCAGCGTCCACCAGTATGAAGGTCAACTGCAGGTCGTCTCCGCCCGGCCCGGCGCGTCATGTTTGCGATGCCTTTGGCCGCATGAGCCCGCCCCAGGCCTTGCCGGAAGCTGCGCTGAATCCGGCGTGCTGGGTCCGGTCCCGGGCGTGTTGGGCGCCCTGCAGGCGGCGGAGGCGCTGAAGATCCTGCTGGATATTCCGCGCCAGGATGATGGCGTCCTCTTGCTCTACAATCTGCTGGACCACACCAGCCAACGCCTGTCGATCGACCCCGCGTCAGGCTGCGCGGCTCATGGCGGATGCGTCGAGGTCGCGCGCCGCGCCATGGCGCGTGCGCAGAACCTGTCCTTGAGCTTCAATCAACTCGACGACGCCATAGCTGCTGGTTTTACCCTGGTCGACGTGCGCGAGCCGCGCGAGATCGCGCTCGAACCCCTCGACGCGCCTTCGCGCCAGTGCCCGTCATCGCAAGTCGGCGACCGATTGGCGGAGCTGGCCGGCGATCGCGTGCTGCTGGTTTGCGCCAGCGGCCGGCGCAGCGACTATGCGGCGCGCGTCCTGCGGGAGAAGGGACTAGGCGATGTCCATTCGCTGGCGGGCGGGGTGAACGCGCTCAATCGATCAGCATAGACCCGGCATCCGCCGTTCAGCGGCGCTCGCCGATTAGTTTCAGAAACGGGCGAGAGATTGAAAGGCGCCATGTCGTGCGCGAATCCCTATGCCGCCGCTGGATGAATGCGCTAAATGCGCGAACATTTTTGAAGCAAGATCAATGACAACGTCTTACATCCTTACGCTGACTTGCCCGGACCGACCCGGCTTGGTCGCCGCGGTCAGCGGGGCCTTGTTTCACAATGGCGGCAATATCGTGGACGCCCAGCAGTTCAACGACCGGGAAACCGGCCTGTTTTTCATGCGCGTGCTGTTCGACGCCGACAAGGACCGCGCCGCCCTTGAGCAGGCGCTCGGCGAGATGGCGAGCGATCAGGACATGGTCTGGCGCCTGAGGCCGACCAACGCCCAGCCACGCGTCCTGTTGCTTGTGTCGAAATTCGATCATTGCCTGAACGATCTTCTGTATCGCTGTCGCATCGGCGAACTCAGCATGCAGGTGGTCGGCGTGGTGTCCAACCATCCCCGCGAGACGCTGAGGTTTCCGCTCTACGATGACATCCCGTTCCACTACCTGCCGGTCAGCAAGGAAACCAGGGCCCGGCAGGAAGCCCAGATCAAGGCCGTGGTGGAGGAAACGGCCGCGGACCTCATCGTGCTCGCCCGCTACATGCAAATCCTGTCCGAGGACCTGTCCCGATACCTTGCCGGGCGCTGCATCAATATCCACCACAGCTTTCTGCCGGGGTTCAAAGGGGCCAAACCTTACCATCAGGCCCATGAGCGCGGCGTGAAGATGATTGGGGCGACCGCCCACTACGTCACGGCCGACCTCGACGAAGGGCCAATCATCCACCAGGACGTGGAAGCCGTCAGCCATGCGGATTCGCCAGAGGATCTGGTGCGCAAGGGACGCAATATCGAACAGCGGGTGCTGTCAAAGGCCGTGCTTTATCACTTGCAGCAGCGTGTGCTGATCAACGGCCGTAAGACCGTCGTGTTCAACGACTGAAGACAGTCATCCTCCTGTTCTAAATCATAAGGTTGTAGCCCCGAAGGGTCCGGCGGACGCCCGAACCGCGATCTGTGCGGGCGGCGTTGCTTGACATCTGCGGCGCGCCTCTGTTCCTGCCTCGCTCAGGCGCCGACCGCGCGCCGCCCATCAAGGAGTCCTCGCGTGTCCGCACAGACCAGGGAGTCGCAGACACGCCGTCTGGCGGCGCCCGACATCGCCGCGCGCAAGGGCGGCCAACCGATTGTGTGCCTGACCGCCTATACGGCGCCCATGGCTGAGATCCTCGACGAGGCGTGTGACGTCCTGCTGGTGGGGGATTCGGTCGGCATGGTGCTGCACGGCCTGCCTAACACCGTCGGCGTGACCATGGAGATGATGATCCTGCACGCACAGGCTGTGATGCGCGGCTCGCGCAAGGCCATGGTGGTCGTGGATATGCCCTTTGGCTCCTACGAGGGCTCGCCTGAACAGGCCTACGCCAACGCCGCGCGCATGATGAAGGAAACCGGCGCACAGGGCGTGAAGGTGGAGAGCGGACCCACGGTGCCCGAGACCATCGCCTTCCTCACCCGGCGCGGCATTCCGGTGATGGGCCACATTGGCCTTCGGCCCCAGGCGGTGCTGGCGGACGGCGCGTTCAAGGCCAAGGGGCGAACGCCCGAAGAGCGGGAGCGCGTGATCGCCGAGGCGCTCCAGACGGCCCAAGCCGGCGCCTTTTCGATGGTGGTTGAGGGTGTGGCCGAGAGCCTCGCGCGCGAGGTCACGGCAGCGGCGCCGATCCCCACCATCGGCATCGGGGCGTCCGCGGCTTGCGATGGCCAAGTGCTGGTGGTGGATGACATGCTGGGACTGTTCGACTGGACTCCGCGGTTCGTGCGCCGCTACGCAGACCTTCGCAGCGATATCGCAAGGGCGGCTCTGGCCTATGCCGATGACGTCCGCGCCCGTCGTTTTCCTGCGGCTGCCGAAACCTATTTCGCCAAGGACTAGGTCCCGAGACCGATTTGTCGCCGTTTTCGCACTGTAAAGCGGGACAGTGTGCGTTGCAGACCCGGTCGCCAGAAGATAGGGTCCGGCCTCCTTTAACCGATCGGAGCCAGCCCGAGTGGTAGACGTTTTCGACGAGGTGGACGAGCAGATTCGCGCGGAGCGCTTTCGCGCCCTGATCCGCCGCATCGTGCCCTTTTTCATCGCCGCGATGGTGGTGTCAATCCTTGCGGTGCTGGGCGTTTGGGGCTTCAGCCGTTTCAGTACGGGCGCCGTCGACAAGGCTGCGGAGGCTTACGCCGGCGGCATGGACCTCTTGGAAAAGGGCGACCGCGACGGCGCCTTCGCCAAGTTCCAGCAAACGGCCAAAGGGCCGGCGGGCTACCGCAGCCTGTCGCTGATGCAGGAGGGCGGAATTCGCTTGATGCAGGACAGGACGGCCGAAGCGGTGGGGCTGTTCGATCAGGCCGCCAAGATCGCGCCGGATAGGGTCATCGGCGACGCCGCTGGCTTGAAGGCCGCCTACGCCGTGCTTGACACGGCCTCGTTGACGGACGCCACCGCTCGCCTAACGCCTCTGATGGCGGCGGACAGGCCGTATCACGTCCAGGCTCGCGAAGCGCTGGCGCTAGCCAAGATCGGCGCCGGCCAGCTTTCCCAGGCTCGGTCCGACCTGGCCGTGCTTCAGCTGATGAGCGATACGCCCGAGAGCGAACGTCAACGCGCCGGCGCCATTATTGCTCTGATCGATTCGGGCACAGCGCGATCGCTCAAGGATTTGGCGAGGGTTCCCGTGCTCGCGCCGCCGGCTCCGACGCCGCAAGACCTCCAGACCCAACCGGCGCCCCAAGCAGCCGATACCGGAAACTGAACGATGAACACTTCTTCGGCTCCGGCGAAACGCCGCATTCTGCTGACCGTGGTTGCAGCGGCCGCCGTCGGCCTGGCCGGCTGCCACACCCTCTCCAACTTGCCGATGTTCAAGTCCGGCACCAACAAATCGGTGGCGAGCGCCGGGGAACGCATTCCGATCCTCGAAGCGGAGGATCAGCTCAATGTGTCGGACGCCCTGAAAGGGCAGAGCTTCTACGTGCCGCCGCCCGCGCCCCAGGTCGATTGGCCCTTGCCGGGGGGCACGGTTGAACAGTCGGTCGAGAATGTGGACGCCGCTCCGGACTTCCACCTTGCCTGGCGCCGCCCCCTGGGCGTCAGCGCCATGAATCGGCAGCATTTCGTTACCGCGCCGCCCATCGAAGAAGCCGGCCTGGTGTACGCCATGGATGGGCAAGCCGGGGTTTCCGCCCACAACGCCAAGACCGGCGAGCAGGTCTGGCGGGTCAATCTTCAGAATCATGAGAGGCGCGATCGTGACGGCTTCGGCGGCGGGTTGGCCTACGACGACGGCAAGGTGTTCGTTTCCTCCGGCTATCGGTTCGTCGCCGCGCTCGACTCCCACACCGGCCGCACCTTGTGGAAGACGGCCACGGACGAGCCGATCCACGCCGCTCCGACGGTCTCCGATGGACGGGTGTTTGTCGTAACCCTGGACGATCAGCTTCTCAGTTTCGACTCCGCCACCGGAACGCCGGGGTGGAACTACCAGGCGATCATCGAGCCGGCCCGGATGTTGGCCGCCTCAAGCTCGGCAATCTCCGGCGATACCCTCGTCACGGCGTTTGCTTCAGGGGAAGTGATCGCTAAGCGCGTGACCAACGGCAACGATCTGTGGAATCAGGCCTTATCCCGCTCCAACAGAAACAGCGCCCTTTCGGAAATTCGCGACATCGCCGGACGGCCGGTGATCTACAAAGGAAACGTCTACGCCGCGAGCCATTCGGGGGTGTTCGCTTCCTTTGACCTGCGTACGGGCGCCCCGGTGTGGACGTTGCCGGTGGCCAGCTTCACAACCCCGTGGGCGGCTGGCGACGTGGTCTACCTGGTGTCCCAGACTGGCCAATTGATCTGTGTTTCGCGTGAAAGCGGCGGGGTCTATTGGATCGTCGACCTGAACGCCTCCGCTGGAAAGAAAGAGAAGAAGTCCAAAGGCATCGTCTATTGGTTCGGACCGACCCTGGCCGACAATCGTCTGATCCTGACCTCGAGCCGCGGCGACATTGAAGCCCGCGACCCCAAGACCGGCGATTTCATAAGCGTGATTCACACCGGAGCGCCTATGACCCAACCGCCGATCGCGGCAAGCGGCATGCTCTATGTGGTGAATGAACGCGCCGAGCTGGTCGCTATCCGCTAAGGTCCGGCGGTTCAGCTTAGTAATCGGGTAAACCACATGGCGCCGCGCGCGCTCAAACTGGCTATTGTCGGGCGTCCCAATGTGGGGAAGTCGACCCTGTTCAACCGCCTCGCCGGCAAGAAGCTGGCGATCGTGGACGATCGTCCGGGCGTCACCCGCGACCGGCGTTTCGCGGCCGGACGTCTGGGCGACCTGGACCTGGAGCTGATCGACACCGCCGGCTTCGAGGACGTGTCCGACGAAAGCCTGGAAGCGCGGATGCGCGCTCAGACCGAAAAGGCCATCGAGGAAGCGGACGTGGCTCTGTTCATGGTGGACGCCCGCGAGGGCCTCACTCCGCTAGACCGCATCTTCGCCGACCTGCTGCGCCGTTCGGGCAAGCCCGTGGTGCTGGCCGCCAACAAGGCCGAAGGCAAGGCCGGCGAGAGCGGCGCCCTGGACGCCTATGGCCTTGGCCTCGGCGAGCCCATTGCCCTCTCGGCTGAACATGGCGAGGGCATGAGCGACCTTTACGACGCCTTGCGGGCCGTCGAGCCTGATCCCGCCGGCTTGGAAGACGAAGATGACGAGGCCGACAAGCCAATCCGCATCGCCATTGTCGGACGTCCCAACGCGGGCAAGTCCACCTTGGTGAATCGCCTGATCGGCGAGGATCGCCTTCTGACCGGCCCGGAGGCCGGCATAACGCGAGATTCCATCTCCGTGGATTGGGATTGGGACGGGCGCAAGATTCGCCTGGTCGATACCGCGGGTCTGCGCCGCAAGGCCAGGGTGCACGAGAAGCTGGAAAAACTGTCCACGCAGGACTCGATCCGCGCCATCACCTTCGCCGAGATCGTGGTCCTGGTGATGGACGCCACCCATCCCTTCGAGATTCAGGATCTGCAGATTGCAGATCTGGTTGAGCGGGAAGGGCGAGGCCTGGTCTATGTCCTCGCCAAATGGGACCTGATCGAGGATCCGCAGGCGCGCCTGAAGGCCTTCATCGAAGAAGCCGACCGGGTGCTGCCGCAATTGCGTGGAACCCCCGTCGTGGCGCTCTCTGCCGAAACCGGCCGAGGCCTGGAGCGCCTGATGCCGGCGGTGGTCAAGGTGCACGACGACTGGTCCACCAAGGTCAAGACGCGCGATCTGAACGACTGGCTGAAAATGGCCGTGCAAAGGCACCCGCCGCCCGCCGTCAACGGCAAGCGCATCAAGCCGAAGTACATGGCGCAGACCAAGGCGCGCCCGCCGACCTTCGTGCTGTTCGCCACGCGCGCGGATCAGCTGCCGGAAAGCTACCGGCGGTACATGATCAATTCGATCCGCGAAAGCTTCGATCTGCCCGGCGTGCCGATTCGCGTGACCATAAAGTCGGGCTCCAATCCCTTCGTGGCCGAGGAGGGCGCGAGGCCCTGGCTGGCCGACCAAGGGCGCGGCGGGCCCACGGTCAGCGCGCGCAAGCCCAACACCACGCCGTCCAAGGCCAGGGTGGCCAAAACCAAAGCCGCCGCGGCGTCCAGCGCCAAGCCCGGTGGGTCTGCGTTGCCGAGCAAGCCCGGGGCTGCACCACCGCGCAGTCGGCCCGCCAAGCCGGGGCCGCGCGTTGGTCCAAAGTTTGGGTCAAAATCGGGCCCAAGGTCCGGCTCCAGGCCTGCCCCAAAATCGGGCCCTCGCTCGGGGCCCCGGCGTGGCTGACCTCGGCTAAGCCTGCGCCGGTGAGGTTTTCCATTCGGCGAACGCCACGCGAGAAGGTGGGGCGAGGTCAGGGCGGGCCAACTGTACGATCAGCGGTCCAATCTCCGCCGGATCGGGCAAGGTTTGCGGGTCCTCGCCGGGATAGGCCTGGGCGCGCATCTTTGTGCGCATGGGGCCGGGGTTGAGCAGCACCGATCGAATCTGAGTGTGCTCCAACTCGTCGGCCCAGCAGCCCACCAGCGACTCCATGCCCGCCTTGGTCGCGGCATAGACTCCCCAGAAGGCGCGAGGCTTCACCGCCAGGCCCGTGGTCAGGAAAATGGCTCGTGCGGCCGGCGCGCGCTTGAACAGCGGCTCAAGCGACCGGATCAGCCTGTAAGATGCGGTCAGGTTGATGGCCACGGTACGGTCCCACACCTGCGTCTCCAGGTGGGACACGGGGGTCAGGGCGCCCAGCAGGCCGGCGGCATGGACCAGGATGTCCAGCTTGCCCCAACGGTCATAGATGGCGCGCCCCAGTCCGTCGACATCATCGCCCTTGGTCAGGTCCAGCGGGACGAGGGTGGCGCGCTGGCCTGTGGCCGCCAAGATTTCGTCGTCCAGCTCTTCAAGAGCGCCCTGAGTGCGGCCCACGGCGATCACATGGGCGCCGGCCTTGGCCAGGGCGAGGGCGCAGGCCCGGCCGATGCCGCGCGTGGAGCCGGTGACGAGGGCGAGATGGCCCGTCAGGGGCTTGTCGAAGGTGGACTCTGATGTCATCCGCGCCTTTTAGCGCGGCCTGAGCCGGCGTCGAGCCCTAAGCGCTCACCAGCAGGCTCAACTGGCGCTCGGACGCGTCGTTGCGGCCCTCGGCGATCTCGCGATCGAGCAGGCGCGTGGGATAGTCGCCGGTGAAGTAGTGATCGGTGAACTGGGGGTTGGCCGGGTCGCGTTCGCCCGCGTCCATCGCCCAGTACAGTCCCTCCACTGACAGGAAGCCCAGGCTGTCGACCTCCAGCATCCGCGCCATTTCCTCCAGGGAATGGTTGGCGGCTAGCAGTTGATCCTGCTCGGGCATGTCGATGCCGTAGAAGTCCGGATACCGGATGGGCGGGGAGGCCGAGCGCAGGTGCACCTCGGTGGCGCCCGCCTCGCGCACCATGCGCACGATCTTGAGCGAGGTGGTGCCGCGCACCACCGAGTCGTCGATCAGCACCACGCGTTTGCCGGCCAGCACCGCCCGGTTGGGACTATGCTTCATGCGCACGCCCAGTTCGCGCACCCCTTGGGTGGGCTGGATGAAGGTGCGGCCTACATAGTGATTGCGGATGATGCCCATCTCGAACGGCACGCCGGAGGCCTGGGAATAGCCGAGCGCGGCCGGAACGCCGGAATCGGGCACCGGCACCACCACATCGGCGGGGCGGGCGCATTCCTCGGCCAGCCGCTGGCCCATGCGCTTGCGCACATCATAGACCGAGCGGCCGTTCACCACGCTGTCGGGCCGGGCGAAGTAGACGTATTCAAAGACGCATGGCCGCGCCCTGGCGCTGGGGAATGGCTTGATGGACTCGATGCCGCTTTCGGAAATCACCACCAGCTCGCCGTGGTCGATGTCCCGAATGAAGCGCGCCCCGATCATGTCCAGGGCGCAGGTCTCGGACGCCAGTACGTATTCGCCATTGAGTTCGCCCAGCACCAGAGGACGGATGCCGAGGGGGTCGCGCACCCCGATCAGCTTCTTGTTGGTCAGGGCCACCAGGGCGTAGCCGCCTTCGATCTGGCGCAGGGCGTCGATGAACCGGTCCACCACCTTGGCTTTGCGCGAGCGGGCGATCAGGTGAAGGATCACCTCGGAGTCGGAGGTCGACTGAAAGATCGAGCCTTCGCTGACCAACTGCTCGCGCAGAGCCAGGAAGTTGGTCAGGTTGCCGTTGTGGGCGATGGCCACGCCGCCGGCTTCCAGGTCGGCGAACATCGGCTGCACGTTGCGCAGGTTCGATCCCCCCGCCGTAGAGTAGCGCGTGTGGCCGATAGCCATGGTCCCGGGCAGGCGCTGGACCAGATCCATGCCGGTGAAGGCGTCGCCCACATAGCCCATGTGCCGTTCCCAGTGGAACCTGTGGCCATCGAAGGCGGCAATGCCGCAGGCCTCCTGGCCGCGGTGCTGCAGGGCGTGCAGGCCGAGCGCCACGATCGCGCTGGCGTCGGGGGTGTTGAAGACGCCGAATACGCCGCATTCGAGTCGGGGCCGGTCGTCGTCGGCGTCCCGGTGCGGCAGTGGTGAGCGGGTCTCTTGGCCGCAGGCTTGAGAGGGCTTCATCACTGCGACTTCTCCTGAGACTGGTCCGATGGCGGGCTGTCCGGCGTTGCGACGACGGCGTGCTGCAGCGCTGGCGCGAGTCTATTGGCCACGGCCGAACCTTGAGGGGCCAGCAGCCGGAGCAAGCGCCCGGAATCCACCGCCAGGGGATAGAGTTTGGCGTTGGCGATCCATCCTGGCCTCGCGTCGGCTGGCATGGCGGCGCTGAACAACAGTTGGAAGACGCCCAGCAGGACCAGGCCCCGGATCAATCCGAAGCCCAGGCCGATCACGCGGTCGAGCAGGCTTATGCTGTCGATGCGCCGAACATTGTGGGTCAGCCGCGCCCCGGCGATACGCGCGGCCAGATAAACAGCGACGAACACGACGAGGGCCGCCACGGCGTTGGCCGCCCAGGCCGGATGGATGGTGGGTCTGAACAGAGGGCCGGTGAACTTCAAGCTGAAGATGGCCGCGAATACGGCGACCACGAAGGCGATTACGGTCAACACTTCGCGCGCGGCGCCACGGAGGCAGCCGATCAGACCCGACACGGCCAGCAACAGGATCACGATCAGGTCAAATTCGCTCACAGGCGCCGTTGCATCTTTCCTTAGGGCCAGGCCGCCGCGCCAATACGCTCGACCGCCTCGGCCAGCCGCCGCACGCCCGTGACCGGGATCGGTGCGTTGTCCATGGCCGCGGCAGGACCGAGCGCGCGCCCGAAACCCAGCTTTGCGGCCTCCTTCATGCGTCCTTCCATCCGGCCAACCGGTCTGACGTCGCCCGACAGGCTGATTTCGCCGAATACGACGCAATCCTGGGGCAGGGGCGTATCCAGCGCCGACGAGGCCAAAGCGGCCGCAGCCGCCAGGTCGGCCGCAGGTTCGGATATGCGCAGTCCGCCTGCGACGTTCAAGTAGACGTCGCGCGCGCCGAATCCAAGCCCGCAACGCGCCTCAAGCACCGCCAGCACCATGGCCAGGCGTCCCGAATCCCATCCGACTACGGCGCGCCTTGGGGTTCCGTAGGCCGAAGGCGCCACCAGCGCCTGGAATTCCACCAGCACCGGGCGCGATCCCTCCACGCCGGCGAACACCGCCGCGCCGGCCGAACGCTGGCCGCCGTCGTTGAGGAACAGGGCCGAGGGATTGACCACTTCGCGCAGGCCGGCGTCCGACATTTCAAACACGCCGATCTCATCGGCCGCGCCGAAGCGGTTCTTGGCGGCGCGCAGGATGCGGAACGGATAGCCTCGTTCGCCCTCGAAGGAGAACACCGCGTCGACCATATGCTCGATCACACGGGGGCCGGCGATCGAGCCGTCCTTGGTCACATGGCCGACCAGGATCACGGTGACGCCCCGCCGCTTGGCCAGGCGGACCAGCTCGCCCGCCGCCGCGCGCACCTGGGTCACTGAGCCTGGGCCCGCTTCGTGCATGTCGCTCCATAGGGTCTGGATGGAATCGATCACCACCAGGTCGAAGGGTTCACGCTTCAGCCCGTCGAGAATGTCGCGCAGGGAGGTTTCGGCCGCCAGCTTGACCGGTGATTGCGCCAGGCCCATGCGCGCCGCGCGGCCGCGCACCTGTTCCACCGCCTCTTCGCCCGAGATATAGGCGCAGCGGGCCCCGCGGGCCGCGGCCGATGCGCACACCTGCAGCAGCAGGGTGGATTTGCCCACGCCGGGATCGCCGCTCAGCAGAATGGCCGAGCCGGGCGCGAAACCGCCGCCGCACACCCGGTCGAATTCCGCCACGCCGGTGAGCATGCGCGGCGGCTGGGCGTGTTCGGATTGCAGGGTTTCGAAGGCCAGGCCACGGGCCTTGGCCCCGCGCGCGGGGGCCAGGGCGCCGGGAGGCCGGCTTTGTACTTCCTCGACCAGGGTGTTCCAGGCGTTGCAGGCGCTGCACTGGCCCGACCACTTGGCGTGGACCGCGCCGCAGCTCTGGCAGATGTAGGCGGCGCCGTCCTTGGCCATGGTGCGCTTTCGAAAGGCCGAATCACTCTGGGATACGATTGAGTGTACCGCGTCGCGCAAGCCCTTCCCGGCGCTAGATGTTGCCGGAATAGACTCGCTGCGCGCGGCTGCTGAGCCGGGTGAGCAGTTCGTAGGCCACGGTGCCTGCGGCTTTTGCGGCGTCGTCCAGCAGAAGGTTCGGTCCGAGGATCTCGACCATGGCTCCCGGCTGAGCGGCCTGGCAGTCGGTGACGTCCACGACGATCAGGTCCATCGACACGCGGCCGAGCAGTCTGCGCGGGGCGCCGTCGAACCATACCGACCCACCAGGGGAGGCCGAGCGCAGGATGCCGTCAGCGTAGCCGGCCGCCACCACCGCCGCGCGCAGCGGCCCAGGCGCGGTGAAGCTTGCGCCATAGCCAACGGTCTCGCCGGCCGAGACGGCTCGCACATCCAGGATCGGCGCCTCGAAGGTCGCCACCGGGCGGATGTCCGGATCGGGACGTCCCCGCGGCCCTGAGCCATAGAGGCCGACGCCGGGCCGGACCATGTCGAACAGGAAGTCCTCGCCCAGCCAGACTCCCGCCGAATTGGCCAGGCTGGCGCGGGCATGAGGAAAAAGCCGATGCGCGTGCTTCAACAGAGCGGCTTGGCGGGCGTTCAAGGGATGAGATGGGGCCTCGGCGCAGGCCAGGTGACTGATCACCAGCTCCAGCTTGAGCGCCGCCAGCCGATCGGTGGAGGCCAGCAGCGCCTCCACTTCTTCCGGCCGCAGGCCCAGACGGTTCATGCCGGTGTCGACGTGCAGGCCGCAGGGCAGGGGCGTCGCCGCGCCGCGCGCATAGGCGCCGTAGACCTCCACCTGCCCCGCCGTGGACAGGACCGGGATCAGCTCGGCCGCCGCCAGGCGCGGAGCCGAGCCGGACACCGCCCCGTCCAGCACATAGATGGCGGCTGGACGCTGCGGGCCCAGCGCCTGCCTCAAGGCCTCGCCCTCTTCCAGCCGGGCCACATGGAAGCTGCGCGCGCCCTCCGCCCACAGCCGGCGCGAAACCTGCGCCGCGCCCAGGCCGTAGCCGTCAGCCTTGACCACCGGCGCGACCTCGGCGCCGCGCGCTCGGGCGCAAAAGGTGCGGTAGTTGGCGCCCAGGGCGTCAAGGTCGATGGTCAGGCGGGCTCTGGCGGCGGACATGGGCGCTGATTAGCGCAATTTTGGCTGGCGGCGAACCAGCGCATTGCACCTAGTAGTTCATTGGAGTAGTATACCGCCATGGCTCGGGCGGCTCCCGTCACTGTTGTTGAAACGCCTGAGTTTCTATCCGCCTGTCGCAAGCTGATGGATGAGGGCGAGCGAGCCTTGCTGGTCGATTATCTCGCCCACAACCCCACTGCGGGCGATCTGATCACCGGGACGGGCGGCGTTCGCAAGCTACGCTGGGGGTTGGAAGGGCGCGGCAAACGCGGTGGCGCGAGGGTGATCTACTTCTTCCACAATCCCGACATGCCGCTGTTCGTTGTCACCAGCTACGCCAAGAACGAGCAGGCGGATTTGAGCGATCAGGACCGAAACGATTTCAGGCGACTGACCGGACTTCTGGTTCAGGCGTTCAAAAGGAGACCGAAATGAGCAAGGTGGCCGACGGCATCCGGCGCGGCTTGGAAGAAGCCCTGAGCTATGCCGAGGGCAAGGCCGATGCGGGCGGGTTTCGCGTCCACATCCCCGCGACGGTGGATGTGAAGGCGATCAGAGCCAAGCTCGGTTTCACTCAGGAAGAGTTCGCTGGACGGTTCGGCTTCAATATCAACACCCTTCGTCATTGGGAACAGGGCCTGCGTCAGCCTGAAGGGCCTGCACGCGCCTATCTGCTGGTTATCGACCGAGCGCCCAAGGCGGTTCAGGACGCCCTGCACGCCGCGTAGTCTGGGCGCGCGGGAGGAGCTGCGGGGCGGGAATTGGTGGATGATCCCATTTCCCGATTTCCGTCACGATCCGGTGGGCGAGTTGCCGCCGTGGAACCGTCCAAACAGACGCGCGGACATCACGCCGATCAGCAGAACGCCCAGACCCACGGCGATGACGTGATCGGCGGCGCGCGGATCGAAATGGCCCACCCTGGCGATGAGCAGGTAGGCGATGACGAAGTTCGCGAACCCCCACAGCACATTCACGGTCGAGGATGAAAGACCTTCACCCGGCGGCTTGGCGAACGGGCTCTGAAAGGGCCGCCCCATCACGCCGCTGACGAAATGCGGCACCGCGTTCGCCAGACAGGCGCCGCCGAACAGGTAGGATAGGTCGTGAAGCCAATTCATGATCAGACCTGATAATACGAATCCGGGCTGCTCGCCAATTTCAGGGGGTTGGAATGCCAATCTCTGTCAAGCGGGATATATGTGGTTTCCCCGACTTGGACTTGCGCATTGAAACGCCAACCCAACTATGGCGGGCTGTCGCGCTCAAATGTGATGTCGGAGATTTTGCGTGCACATTCTAAACGGATTCAAATCGCAGTCACAGCACGGCGAGGATTTCGCCATCGCCGAACTTATACATAAGAACTCCGAAAATTGGTTTGTTGATGTCGGGGCACATGACGGACGTTCTTGGTCGAATTCCTACCTTTTTGGAAAGGTAGGATTCAATCTTCTTTTGATTGAGCCGATGGAGGTCTGCGCCAATAAATGTAGGAAGTTGTGGGCCGGCAATCGCCGAGTTCATGTTGAGCAGAAGGCTGTGTCGGAAGCAGATGGAGTTGTTAATTTTTATATTCACGATAATAAAGAAATTGATCTTCTTGCGATTCGATCTAGTCTTATGCAAGAAATTATACCTAGTAACGATATTTCAAAAGTGTCAGTAGAATCAATTCCGCTGAACAAGTTGCTTGATAAGCATCGCGTACCTAGAAATTTTGCGGCCCTTAGTGTTGATGCTGAGGGTGTTGATCTTCAGGTGCTGAGAAGTGTGGATTTAAAGAAATACAGGCCGTCTGTCATTTGCGTTGAAGACGAAATCGATCATGATCGAATTGAGGCTCACTTGCGCGACCAAGGTTATTCTGAGGTGCAGCGGCTAGGGCCAAATGGAATATACATAGATAAAAATGGAATATACGAGCCTACAAGCGATTCTCCTACAAGCGAGTCCATGTTGGATAAAATTATCGGGAGAATAGGTCAACGCTTTATACCATCAAAAAAGAGGTAAAAAGAGGACATCTACCACTTTTTAAAGCTGACCGGCCGCCCAGAATACTCCCTTACCGCACCTCGAACCGGCCCTCGCGGGCCAGGTTGCTGAACTTGGTCAGGTCCGAGTTGAAGTGCAGCTTGACCGTGCCGATCGGGCCGTGGCGCTGCTTGCCGATGATCACCTCGGCGATGTGCGTGATCTTGTCCATGTCCTCTTGCCAGGTCAGGTGCTCGGGCGTGTTCTCGCGCGGCTCTGCCCGGCCCAGGTAGTAGGACTCGCGGTAGACGAACATCACCATGTCGGCGTCCTGTTCGATGGAGCCGGATTCGCGCAGGTCCGAAAGTTGGGGCCGCTTGTCCTCGCGGTTTTCGACCTGGCGCGAGAGCTGCGACAGCGCCAGCACCGGCACCGACAATTCCTTGGCCAGCGCCTTCAGCCCCTGGGTGACCATGGACACCTCTTGCACCCGGTTGTCGGTGCGGCTGCTTTCGCCGGTGGTGACCAGCTGCAGGTAGTCGACCACGATGAGGTCCAGGCCCGTTTGGCGTTTCAGCCGCCGGGCGCGGGCGGCCAGCTTGGCGATGGACAGGCCGCCGGTAGCGTCGATGTGCAGGGGCGATTCCTGGATTTCCAGGGCGGCGTCGCGCACGCGGCCGAATTCCGAGGCGTCGATCTCGCCCTTGCGCAGGCGGTCGGACGGCACGCCTGACACATCGGCCAGAAGACGCATGGCCAGCTGTTCGGCCGACATTTCCAGCGAGAAGAAGGCCACGACCCCCCCGTTGGAGGTCTTGCGCGTTCCGTCCGGCAGGATGTCGTAGGCATAGGCGCGCGCGGCGTTGAAGGCGATGTTGGTGGCCAGCGCCGTCTTGCCCATGGAAGGACGTCCGGCCAGGATCACCAGGTCCGAAGGGTGCAGTCCGCCCAGTATGCGATCCAGGTCCACCAGGCCAGTGGATACGCCCGACAGGCCGCCGTCGCGGCTATAGGCCTCGGCGGCCATTTCCACCGCCCCATGCAGGGCGTCGGCGAAGGTAATGAAGCCCGAGGAGCTCTGGCCGCTTTCAGCCAGGGAATAGAGCGACTGCTCGGCCGCTTCGATCTGCTCGCGGGCGGGCAGTTCGGCGTCGCCCTGGGCCGAGACGGCGATGTCGCCGCCGATGCGGATCAGTTCGCGGCGCAGGGCCAGGTCGTAGACCAGGCGCCCGTAATCGGCGGCGTGAGCGGCCGGCGGCGCCCGGTCCACCAGGTCGGCCAGGTAGCGCAGGCCGCCCAGTTCCTCGAAGGCCGGGTCCTTGCGGAAGCGCTCCATGAGCATGATCGGCTCGGCCAGTTGGCCCTTGCGGATATGCTCCTCCATGGCGGCGAACAGGCGCTGGTGGAAGGGCTCGTAGAAATGACGCGACTGGAGTTGATCGCTCAGGCGCTCATAGGCGGCGTTGTCGAACAGCAAGGCGCCCAGCAGGGCCTGTTCCGCCTCGATATTGGCGGGGGCGTGCTGGGGATGGGGCTCGGCGGAGCGCAGATCGAGGGCCGGTACGATGGTCATGGCGCGAGGTTAACGCATGCGGCGCGACTGTGTATGCGTTGCAATGTCCTGTCCCCAGCTAAAGCGGGGGCCTGGGGATAAGTTGGCGCGCAGATGAAAAAGGCGGCCCGGTTTCCCGAGCCGCCGTCTTCCGATTAGCCCGAAAGCTAAAGGCTTAGCGGTCGGCGCCGAAGTCCACGTCGTGGCTGCCGGCGCCGCCTTCCAGCATGTCCGCCGCGGCCTCTTCGGCCGCAACACGGTCTTCTTCATACTGAGCGCTGATCACGTTTTCGCCGCGGGCTTGACGTTCGGCTTCGTCCTGCGAGCGGGCGATGTTGATCTTCACCGTCACGGTCACTTCGGCGTGCAGGCGGACCTTCACCTCGTGCACGCCCAAGGTCTTGATCGGCTTGTCCAACACGATTTGCGAGCGGTCGGCCTTGCCGCCCGCGGCCAGGATGGCGTCGGCCACATCGCGACCGGACACCGAGCCGTACAGCTGGCCGCTTTCGCCAGCCTGACGGATCAGGATGTAAGAGGTCCCGTCCAGCTTGCCGGCGTCGCCTTCCGCGCCGGCCTTGGCCTTGGCGTTCCGCGATTCGATCTCGGCGCGCTGGGCGTCGAAGATCTTCAGATTGGTTTCGGTGGCGCGCAGGGCCTTGTGCCGGGGCAGAAGGAAGTTGCGGGCGAAACCGTCCTTGACGTTGACGGTGTCGCCAAGGGCGCCGAGGCGTTCAACGCGTTCGAGCAGAATGACTTTCATCGCGCCCTCCTCACTTCACAACGTAGGGCAGGAGCGCCAGGAAGCGGGCGCGCTTGATGGCCTGGGCCAGNNTCCTTGTAGTCGATCTTCGGCGCGTTGGCGCCCGAGAACGGGCACACCTTGCGGCGACGGAAGAAGGGACGGCGGGCGCCGCCGCCGGCGGCGGGGGCGGAGATTTCGTCGGTCATGGTTCTGCTCCCAGCCTAGAGTTGCAGTTCGTCGTAGCCGCCGCGGCCGCCGCGGTCGGGGCGGTCTCCACGGTCGCTGCGATCGCGGTCGCGTCGGGCCAGGACCGGTGACAATTCCAGGTCCAGCTCTTCCACGCGTACGGTCAGGTAACGCAGCACGTCTTCGTTGATCGACAGCAGGCGTTCCATTTCCTTCACCGCCGGAGCGGGGGCGTCGATGGCAAGCAGGGAATAGTGACCCTTGCGGTTCTTCTTGATCCGATAGGTCAAGTTGCGCAGACCCCAGTACTCGATCTTGGCGACCGTGCCGCCGCCGGCTTCGATCAGGGCCTTGAGGGTGTCGTTGAGAGCTTCGGCCTGTTGCGGCGAGATGTCCTGCCGCGCGATGATCACGTGTTCGTATAGCGCCATGGCGTCCTTACTTCCGTTGCGGAGAGCGGCGCCCGAGCCGGCGGAAGTCCGGCGGGGACGATGGGTCCGGTCGCGGCGCCGAGGGCCTCATGCCCCCGGAACTAAAGGGTCCGCGACAGACCGCTCTCCAGGAAAGCGGGGCTCATACGCGAAAAGGCCCATGGGGGCAAGGCTGGCGAGGGCGGCCCGATCTGGGCGGCCAAATCTGGGCGGCCAAATCTGGGCGGGCAGGCCTAGGCCGGCTGGGCCATGCAAGTCCGGGTCCGTCGCGACGGCAGGCCGGGCCTCGCCCAGGCGTGCAGGGGCCGCTCCACGGCGAAATGCAGGAAGGAGGCGCTGCCTAGGCAAAAGGCGATGTAACCGCCCAGCAGAATGACCGTGTTGGCCGCGCCCAGCCCCCCGATCCGCACATGGGAGGACAGCCAGAGCAGCGGCATGAGGTGGATTAGATAAAGCGGGAAGGAAATACGGCCCAGGAATACGGCCGGCTGTGACGAAAGCAGCGCGTCCAGGGCGCCGGTCCGGAAGGAAAGGCACAGGATCAGCAGGGCAAAGCCTGCGGGCGCCGCGAGGCCGCCCAGACCGAAATAAAACGCCAGGCCCAGGCCAAGGCATGACGCCAAGGCGCCCAGGTCCGCGGCGGAGCCATTGGGCCCCAGGGTTTGCCTGAGGCGGCATGCGCCTGCGCCGGCGACAAAACCGCAAGCCATCCGCATGAGGGCGGAAATCCGGTCGATCGGATTGCTTCCGGCCAAGCCGGTCAGGAGTTCGAACGCGACGAGGGTGGCCAGACCAGCGGCGGCCACGGCCACCGCGGTCTTGCCGGTGCAGCGCGCCAGGAAAAAGGCCAGCAGGGGAAAGGCGCCATAGCCGATCATTTCGGCGCTGAGCGACCATGTGGGCTCGTTCCAGTCGCCGCCCGCGCCCGTCACCCAACGGGTGGCCAGCAACGCCGTGCGCGCCAAGGCCGACGGCGACAGGTTGTCGGGGTCCTGCGCCCTGTACCAGGCGGCGAAGGATGGATCGGCCCACACCATCACGACGATCAGGCCCAAGACCAGCAGGCTCAAGGGATAGACACGCATGACGCGGCCGAAAGCGAAGCGCGCGAGGGTGTCGGCCTTAGGCCGTGCAAAGGCCGCGCCGTGGGTCCAGGTCAGGATGAAGCCGGACAGCACGAAGAACAGATCCACGCCCGTCCAGCCGAAATTCAGGACTCCGGCGTGCTCGGGCCAAGTCGCGCCGTCTGCGGCCGCCACCTTGCAGATGTTGAAGGCCATCACCCACACGGCGGCGACGCCGCGCAGGCCGGTCAGGCTGGGAATGTCGCGAGCAGCGCTTTTCATCAACCGCCAGCTTGAACGGCCCGCGTTGATAAAAACTCAACCGATCCCCGCTCGCTTGGCGTCGTGACCTCAGTGCTCGTCGTGCAACTGTTTGACGGCGGCGAGGGTCTTGCTGACGTGGTCGTCCGGCCTCAGGTCGGAATAGGCCAGCACGATCTTTCCGTTGGGCGCGACGACATAGGAGGTGCGGTCCGACACGCCAGGCTTAAACGCCAGGAGCGATTTGTAGCTGGTGGCGATCTTCAGGTCGGTGTCGGCCGCCATGGCGAATTTGCCGGAGCAGTACTGCGTATCCTTGGAGAAGGCCTGCAGCTTGTCGGTGTTGCCCGCGGTCACGCCAATGACCGTAGCGCCTTCCTTCTTGAAGTCATCAGCCGCCTCGGCGAACAGATGCGCCTCGATCTGGCAGCCCATGGTGTAGGCGGCGGGATAGAAATAGATCACTACCGGACCTTTTTTGAGCGCGTCGGCCAGTTTGAAGGTGAAGGGATTGCCGCCCAGATAGGCCGGAGCGGTGAAATCGGGAGCCTTGTCGCCGGCGGCGAGCCCCGCACGGGCGGCGGGGGCGAGGGTGAAGGCGGCGAGGGCCACGGCGGCCACAGCCAGGGTTTTTGACAGTCTGGTCATCCAATCCTCCATCGGCCGTGCGGTATTGCCGCACCCGCGCGGGACGGACATTGATATGAGAAGCAGCCACGCCGCAAGGGGGACCGGCGCGGCCGGGACATAGGTCACGCCGGGCCC
This sequence comes from Caulobacteraceae bacterium, assembly GCA_003164925.1. Classification (GTDB taxonomy): domain Bacteria; phylum Pseudomonadota; class Alphaproteobacteria; order Caulobacterales; family Caulobacteraceae; genus BOG-938. Next base: position 59,540 of record PLRV01000041.1, on the reverse strand, counting down.
ATCGGCTTGCTCCTGGGCGGCTTATCCCCTAACCCTCCGCGCCGGATTTCAAGGGTCCAACGCAAACTAGGATCACGTGACATGAGCCTCGCCTTCCTGTTTCCCGGCCAGGGCAGCCAGGCCGTCGGCATGGGCTCCGCCCTGGCGGACGCCTTCCCCGCGGCCCGTCTTGTGTTCGAGGAGGTCGACGACGCGCTCGGGCGCAAACTGTCCAAGCTGATGTGGGAGGGCCCCGAAGCGGACCTGACCCTGACCCACAACGCCCAGCCGGCCTTGATGGCCGTGAGCATGGCGGTAGTTCGCGTGCTCAAGGCCGATTTCGGAATCGACGTGACGCGCGCCGCCTTCGTGGCCGGCCACAGCCTGGGTGAATATTCGGCGCTGGCCGCCGGCGAAGCCTTCAGCCTGGCGGCGGCCGCACGTCTGCTGCGCCTGCGCGGCGAGGCGATGCAGCGGGCCGTGCCCGTGGGCGAAGGCGCCATGGCCTCGCTAATCGGACCCAAGGCCGACCTGGAGCTGGCCGAGGCGGCGGCGGCGGCGGGCTCGGCCGTGGGGGTCTGCGTGGTGGCCAACGACAACAATGTCGGCAATGTGGTGATCTCCGGCGCCGCCGCCGCCGTGGCCTTGGCGATCGAGAAGGCCAAGGCGCTCGGCGCGCGGGCCATCTTGCTGAACGTGTCCGCGCCGTTCCACTGCCCGCTGATGGCGCCCGCGGCCGAGGAGATGGCCAGGGCGTTGGCGGACACCCCGATCCTGGCGCCCCGCGCGCCGGTGGTGGCCAATGTGACCGCCCGGCCGACTCTGGACGCGGACCTTATCCGCGATCTTCTGGTGCAGCAGGTGACGGGCCGGGTGCGCTGGCGCGAGAGCATGGCGTGGCTGGCCGGGGAGGGCGGGGTGACTCGTTTCGCCGAGCTTGGGTCCGGCAAGGTGCTGACCGGGATCGCCAAGCGCTGCGCGCCCGAAGCCGAGGCCATGGCCTTGAGCGTCCCGGCGGACCTGGAAGCCTTCGCCAGCGCCCTGTGAGCAAAGGGCCGCCGAAGGACGCCTTTGCGAGGCAGGGCTTGTCTTTTTCGCTCCTACCCGCGAAAGCGGGCTGAGATTTGGAGATTCGAATGTTCGATCTTACCGGCAAGACCGCCCTGGTCACCGGCGCGTCCGGCGGCATCGGCCAGGCCATAGCGGCCAAGCTGCACGCCCAGGGCGCGCGCGTGGTGCTGTCGGGCACTCGGCGCGAGGCTCTGGAAGCTTTGGCGGCTGAGCTTGGCGAGGGCGCATTCGTGGCCCCGTGCGACCTGGGCGATCCGGATGCGGTCGACGCTCTCTTCGGCCAGGCGGAAGCTTTGGCCGGGCAGGTGGATATTCTGGTGTCCAACGCCGGCCTGACGCGCGACGGCCTGATCCTGCGCATGAAGGACGAGGACTGGGCCAAGGTGATGCGGGTGAATTTGGAGGCCTATTTCCGCCTCTGCCGCGCCGGACTGCGCAGCATGATGAAGCGGCGCTGGGGACGGGTCGTTGGCATCACCTCCGTGGTCGGCGTGACGGGCAACGCGGGTCAGACGAACTACGCCGCCTCCAAGGCGGGCATGATCGGCTTTTCCAAGGCCCTGGCCCAGGAAGCGGCCTCCCGCAACGTCACGGTCAATTGCGTCGCGCCGGGCTTCATCGCCAGCCCCATGACCGATGCGCTCAACGAACAGCAGCGCACGGCGATCCTGGGGCGTATCCCGGCGGGCCGGCTGGGCCAAGGCGAAGAGATCGCCGCCGCCTGCGTCTACCTCGCCAGCGATGAGGCCGCCTACGTCACCGGACAGACCTTGCACGTCAACGGCGGCATGGTGATGCCATGATCGCAACAAGGCGCGCGCTTGACAGGCAACTAGTTTCCGCAAAAGGAACGTGCTAGCGAAGCTCGAACCGATTTGAACGCACGTCGAACCTCAGGATCGCCGGGCTTTTTTTGACGGGTAGCCGTCGTTATTTCTGCAATTGCTGCTGCGGCGGCCCAACGAAGCTAAGGGGCTTAGAACGTATGTCCGACATTCTCGAACGCGTGCGTAAGATCGTGATCGAGCACCTCGACGCTGACCCGGAAAAGGTCACCGAGAAGGCCAGCTTTATCGATGACCTCGGCGCGGACAGCTTGGACAATGTCGAGCTGGTGATGGCCTTCGAAGAAGAATTCGATATCGAAATCCCGGACGACGCCGCCGAGCACATCCAAACGGTGGGCGATGCGGTGAAGTTCATCGCGGAGCGTCTGGAAGCCTGATTTCAGGTCGTGTCCATCCAACGCGACCGTCGCCGAATGCCCGGCGCCGGTCGCGTTGTCGTATTTGAAACCGGCATAAGGCCTTGATCCAGCCGGATTCGGAAGTTGCTAGTGTTGGTTCTTGATTCGGAAAATCGCTTCGAACGCCTCCCATCCGAGCGAATTTCGCGATAGCCAACCTGGCGAGGGAGCCGTAGCGCATGCGCCGTGTCGTCATTACCGGAATTGGCCTTTTGACCCCGCTCGGCTGGGGCGCCCAGATCACCTGGGACGCCATCCTGGCCGGTAAATCAGGGGCCGGGCGGATCAGCGCCTTCGACACCACTGACTACGCCTGCAAGGTCGCGTGCGAGGTGCCGCGCGTGGACGGCCAGGGCGGGGGCGGTGCGGACGTTCCCGGCTCGTTCGACCCCGACCAGGTTATGTCCTCCAAGGACCGTCGCCGGATGGACGATTTCATCCTCTACGCGGTCGCCGCGGCGGACGAGGCGGTTCGCGATTCCGGTTGGACGCCGGAAAACGAGCGCGACCGCCAGCGCACCGGCGTGATCATCGGGTCGGGCATCGGCGGCCTTTCCGCGATCGCCGACGCCGCGCTAGAGCTTCAGGAAAAGGGGCCGCGCCGCATCAGCCCCTTCTTCATTCCTTCGGCGCTGATCAACCTCGCCTCGGGGCAGGTGTCGATCCGTCATGGGTTCAAGGGACCGAACCATTCGGTGGTCACGGCCTGCGCCACGGGGGCCCACGCAGTGGGCGACGCCATGCGCTTGATCCAGTTCGGCGATGCTGACGTGATGGTCGCCGGCGGCGCCGAGGCGGCCGTGTGCAAACTGGGCATCGCAGGCTTCATCGCCTGCCGCGCCCTGTCCACCGCGTTCAACGACGCGCCCGAGCAGGCTTCGCGCCCCTGGGACAAGGACCGCGACGGCTTCGTCATGGGCGAAGGCGCGGGTGTTCTGGTGTTGGAAGAGTACGAGCACGCCAAGGCGCGCGGCGCCAAGATTTACGCCGAAGTGATCGGTTACGGCCTCTCGGGCGACGCCTACCACATCACTGCCCCGGCTTCCGACGGCGACGGCGGCTTTCGCGCCATGCAGGCGGCCATCGGCCACGCGGGCATCGTTCCGTCGGATATCGACTATATCAACGCCCACGGCACCTCCACGCCGATGGGCGACGAGATCGAGCTGGGCGCGGTGGAGCGCATGCTCGGCGACGCCGCCGGCAAGGTGACCATGTCCTCCACCAAATCGGCTATCGGCCATCTTTTGGGCGCGGCCGGCGCGGTTGAGGCCGTGTTTACCGCCCTGGCGCTGCGCGATCAGATTGCGCCGCCAACCCTCAATCTCGACAATCCCTCCGTGACCACGCCTATCGACCTAACGCCCAAGACGGCCAAGCCGATGGAGATCAATATCGCCCTGTCGAACAGCTTCGGTTTCGGCGGCACCAACGCCGCCTTGCTGTTCAAGCGGGTGTCGTGACCCCCGGTCGCCCCGACCCCCTCAAAACCAGCCGGGCGGCCACAGGGCCCGGACAGCTTTCCTTTGGCCGACGCATCCGGATCATGGCCACCAGCGGCTTTTCGGTCCTGGCCATTGCGCTGACGCTGGGGGCATTGGCGGCGTTTTGGCTCTATCACGCGCCAGGACCCAAGGCCCGCCAGGGCGCAGATACAACGGTCATCCTGCGCCATGGGGCCAGTGTGGCGGAGATATCGTCCGACCTCGAGCAGGCCGGCGTGGTGGGCGCGGCTCCCGTCTTCGCCGCCTTGACTGAAATCAGCGGCGTGGGCCGTAAGCTCAAAGCCGGGGAGTACGACTTCCCTTCGCGCGCCTCCATCGCCGATATTCTGAACAAGCTGAAGAACGGCAAGATTGTCCGCCACTTCGTGACCCTGCCCGAAGGCATCACCTCCGACGCGGTGGCGGAGGTGCTGATGAATGATCCCATTCTCACCGGTTCGGCTCCCACGCCGCCTGAGGGAGCGGTGCTTCCGGAAACCTATGGCGTTGAGCGCGGCGAGGACCGGTCGGCGGTTCTGCAGCGGATGATGGCGGCGCGCGACAAGCTGCTGGCCGAGTTGTGGGCCGCGCGGCGACCTGATCTTCCGTACAAAACCCCCGAGGAGGCGGTGACTCTGGCCTCGATCGTGGAGAAGGAAACTGCCTTGGCCGACGAGCGGCCGCGTATCGCGGGCCTGTTCATCAACCGCCTGAAAAAGGGCATGCGTCTGGAATCTGACCCCACCATCATCTATGGCCTGACCCGCGGCCGGCCTCTGGGCCATGGCATACGCGTGTCGGAAATGCAGACCCCCACCCCCTACAACACCTATCAGATCGCCGGGCTGCCGCCGGGGCCCATCGCCAATCCCGGCAAGGACGCCCTGGCCGCGGCCCTGCAGCCCGCCGACACCCAGGAGCTCTATTTCGTGGCCGACGGCACGGGCGGCCATGTGTTCGCCTCCACTTTCGAAGAGCATCAGAAGAACGTGCAGCGCTGGCGTCAGATCGAGGCCCAGGCTTCCGCCGCGGCAGGCCGACGATGAGCCTGATCCATCCTGCCTATCAGGACCGCCGTGGCCTGATGCTGGTCATTTCCAGCCCGTCCGGCGCCGGCAAGACCTCCCTGTCGCGCCACCTGGTGGCCGACCACGCCGATCTGTCGCTGTCGATCTCCGCGACGACGCGTGCCCCGCGCCCTGGCGAGGAAGACGGCCGAGAGTATCATTTCGTCACCCGCGAAGCCTTCGACGGGATGCTTGTCGCCGACGCCTTTCTGGAGTGGGCCGAGGTTCATGAGCACTGCTACGGCTCGCCCAAGGCCCCGATTCTGCAATCCCTGAGCGAAGGGCGCGATGTCCTGTTCGACATCGACTGGCAGGGCGCCCAGCAGATCGCGCAATCGGCGCCCGACGACGTGGTGCGTGTATTCATCCTGCCCCCATCGATGCAGGATCTGCGCCGACGCCTGTACGCCCGCGCCCAGGACCATGCCGACGTGATCGAGCGGCGCCTGGGCCGGGCCAAGGGCGAGATCGCCAAGTGGGACGACTACGATTACGTGATCGTCAACGAGGATTTCGATCGGGCCTACGCCGAGCTCGCCCACATCTACCACGCAGAGCGCCTGAAAAGGGCCAGGAATCCGGGCCTGACCGGCTTCGTGCAGGGGCTGCTCACCGAGGATATCTGATCCCGCTCACCTCGCCCACAGCAACCGAGCGGCCAGGGCCGTCAGCAGCGCCGGCGGCATCACCAGGGCGCCAATCCGCAGGAAACGCCAAAAGCCCACCGCCTCGCCCTCGCGGCGAATGGCGGTCAGCCACAGGATGGTGGCCAGGGACCCGGTCACCGAAAGATTGGGCCCTAGGTCCACGCCGATCAGCAGGGCGTCCACCGCGCGGCCCGATGGATGGGCCTGGGCGATGGTCGAGCTGGCGATCAGTCCCGCCGGCAAGTTGTTCATCAGGTTGCACGCCACAGCCAGCATCCCGCCCAGCGCCCACGGCCCGGTCGCCGGCGCCTGGCGCAGGACGGTGGAGACAAGCCGCGCCAGGGCGGCGATGACGCCGGTGTCCTGCAGCGCCTGGACCATGACGAACAGTCCGGCCACCAGGGGCAGAATCGACCAGGAGACGCCCTTCAGGGTGGCCCACGGACCCTCGCGCCGGCGCACCAGGACCACCGCCGTGGTCAGGAGGCCCATAAGGCAGGTCGGCGCGCCCAGGGGGATATTCAGGGCAGATACAGTCATCAGCACTACGGCTGTCAGGGCGATGCCGATCAAGGCGGTCCAGGCGCCGGCAGGTAAGGGTGGAAGGGTCGCCTCGCGTCGGCAAAGTTGCGGTAGACGGCGGCCTTCGGTCCAGCGGAGCATGCCGTAGGTCGCCCCGATCGAAAGGATGGAAGGCAATGCGAAGCTGGCGAGCCAGCGCAACAGCGGCGGGGTATGATCGCCGTAAAGCACCAGGTTGGCCGGGTTGGAGATCGGCAGGACGAAGCTCGCGGCGTTGGCGACGAAGGCGCAGATCAACAGGAAGGGGAGGGGATCGACCTCGGCCTTGCGCGCCGCCGCATACACCGCCGGGGTCAGCACCACCGCCGTAGCGTCATTGGACAGGAAAGCCGTGATCGCCGCGCCCACGCCGTAGATCAGCAGGAACAGACGGCGCGGATCACCGGCGGCGTGGTTCACGGCGGCGGCGGCGACAAAGTCGAACAGGCCCTCGCGCCGCGCCGTTTCCGACAGCAGCATCATGCCGGCGAGGAACAGATAGACATCCAAGCCCCTGAGCGCCGCCGCGCCCGCCGCCGCGGGTGTAACAAGCCGAAGGCTCATCAGCAGCAACGGTCCGAGGCACGCCCATATGGCTTCGGGCCAGCGCAACGGTCTGACGATCACCCCAGCCGTGGCCAGGGCGCAAATGGCCCAGACTATGATGTGCGGTCCGGTCGCTAACACCCGCCCAATGCTCCGTCAGCGTTTCGGATGCCGACAACGCGACCGTTGTCCGGCGGAGGGCGGGCCCGAAGGACGGTTAGGCCTCCACGTGCTCGCGCTCGCGTTCCGCCGCCGCCGAGCGCATGGCCTTCTGCAGCTTCTCGAAGGCCCGCACCTCGATCTGGCGCACCCGCTCGCGACTGACGCCGTATTGCGAAGCCAGTTCCTCGAGCGTGGTGGGATCGTCCTTCAGTCGGCGCTCGGTCAGAATGCGGCGCTCCCGGTCGGTGAGCTCCTTCATGGCCTCTTCGAGCAGGGACATGCGAACGTCTCGCTCCTCGCTCTCGGCCAGCACGCTTTCCTGGCTGGGCGTGGTGTCGTCGGCCAGCCAGTCCTGCCATTCGCTTTCGGAATCCGATCGCATGGGGGCATTGAGCGAAGCGTCCGGACCCGACAGGCGCCGGTTCATGGAGATCACTTCCTCGTTCAGCACGCCCAGCTTGGTGGCGATCTGCTGCACGTGCTCGTGGCGCAGGTCGCCGTCCTCCAGGGCGCTGATCTCGCTCTTGGCGCGACGCAGGTTGAAGAACAGCTTCTTCTGATTGGCGGTGGTGCCGATCTTCACCAGGGACCAGGTTCGCAGGATATATTCCTGGATCGAGGCCCTGATCCACCACATGGCGTAGGTCGCCAGACGAAAGCCCTTGTCCGGCTCGAACTTTTTGACCGCCTGCATCAGGCCGACGTTGCCCTCGGAGATCACCTCGCCGATGGGCAGGCCATAGCCGCGGTAGCCCATGGCGATCTTGGCCACCAGACGCAGATGCGAGGTCACCATCTTGTGCGCGGCTTCGGGATCGCCATGTTCCTTCCAACGCTTGGCGAGCATGAACTCCTCGTCCTTGCGCAGCATGGGAAACTTGCGGATCTCGGTCAGATAACGTGACAGGCCGCCTTCCGGCGACATGACGGCGAGCTGATTGACAGCCATGATACGTCCCCTTACGGCGAAGACACGGCGCGGCCGCCGCCTCTAGGCTCAACGGTTCCAGATAGGAAGCGTTGCGTGCATTTCTAGACCCTTACGGCTTGGCTGACGCTTCAGATGCATCAAGCGTCCGCAATTTTCATGATAGCGCCGCCAGGCGAGCTTCAAGCAGGGCCATATCGGTCGGCGGCGCCGCTTCAAAACGCAGCCGCTCCCCGGTAATCGGGTGGATGAAGCCCAGAATCGCCGCGTGCAGGGCTTGGCGTCCCAAGCCGGCTTCGGCGATGGCCTCGCGCACCACACCCGCCGGCGGGCCCGAGCCGTAGAGGGGGTCGCCCAGGCACGGATAGCCCATGGAGGCCAGGTGGACCCGGATCTGGTGCGTGCGGCCGGTCTCCAGCTCGCATAGCAGCCGCGCCGCCACGGGCTTGTCCTGGGGGCCAAAACGGCGGTCGGTCTTGTAATGGGTGACCGCCTCGCGCCCGCCAGCCTTGAGCACGGCCATCTTCTTGCGGTCGTGCGGCGAGCGCCCGATACGGGTGGCGATGGTCCCGCTGGACCTTTCGGGGGCGCCGCGCGTCAGGGCGATATAGGCCCGTTCGATGTCATGCCGGGCGAACAGCGCCGACAGGCCCGCGTGGGCCGCATCGGTTTTGGCCGCGACCATCACGCCGGACGTATCCTTGTCCAGCCGGTGCACGATGCCGGGCCGCGCCACCCCGCCCACGCCTGACAGGCTGCCCGCGCAGTGGTGCAGCAGGGCGTTGACCAGGGTGGCGTCCGGCGAGCCGGGCGCGGGGTGCGCGGCCATGCCCGCGGGCTTATTGACCACAATTAGGTGGGCGTCTTCCCACAGGACCTCCAGCGGGATGTCCTGCGGCATGGGCTCGGCAGGCGTCGGAGCCGGAACGATCAGGCGATAGAGTCCGGCCTGAGCCTTGGCCGAGCCGGACGTCACGACGGCGCCGTCAAGGCTTAAGGCGCCCTGAGCGATCAAGGCCTGCAGACGCGCGCGCGACAGGTCGGGCAGGGCGGCGGCCAGGGCCTTGTCCAGGCGCTCGCCGGCGTGCTCCAGCCTGATCTCTACAGCTGCGCCGGATTCCTCCTCCGGGTCGCTGATATCCTCGGCGCTCACGGCCGTTCGACCAGCTTGCCGTCCTCCCACACCCGGTAGAAGCAGGAGCGAGCGCCCGTGTGGCAGGCGCCGCCGTCGCCCTGAGGCTCGACCTTGATCCACACCGCGTCCTGATCGCAGTCGATGCGCAGTTCGCGCACCACCTGAAGCTGGCCGGAGGTTGCGCCCTTCTTCCAGAGTGCTTGGCGCGAGCGGCTGAAGTAATGCGCCAGGCCGGTGTCCAGGGTCAGTTTGAGCGCCTCGGCGTTCATCCACGCCAGCATCAGCACTTCGCCGGTTTGCGCGTGGGTGGCCACGCAGGCGATCAGGCCATGGGCGTCGAACCGCGGAGTGATGGCGGCGCCGTGTTCGAGCGCTGTCGCATCGCCGGGAGCGGGGAAGGGGGTGGAGGTCATGGGCCTAAGTAGCGTTTTCGCGCGCCCGCGTCATCGTCCGGCTGTCGCGGGGCGGGTGGATCAGTATATGGGAAGCTCCAGCGCCCCGCCGCAACCCTCTGCGAAGCTTCCGAATGACCCTGGTCCTGCACGATACCCTTGCCCGCGAGAAGCGCCCGTTCGAACCGGCCGATCCTGGGCGGGTGACGCTCTATGTGTGCGGCCCCACGGTCTACAACTACGCCCATATCGGCAATGCCCGTCCCGCCGTGGTGTTCGACCTGCTGTTCCGCGTGCTGCGCCGGCTCTATGGCGAGGACCAGGTGGTCTATGCCCGCAACATCACCGACGTGGACGACAAGATAAACCAGGCGGCCATCGACCAGGACGTCGAGATCGGCGCCATCACCGACAAGTTCACCGCCATCTACCACCAGGATATGGACGCCCTGGGCGTGCTGCGGCCCACGCTGGAGCCGCGCGCCACGGCCCATATCGGCGAGATGCTGGTCCTGATCGGCAAGCTGATCGAGGGCGGCTCGGCCTACGCTGCCGAGGGCCATGTGCTGTTCGACACCCAGAGCTTCGCCGATTACGGCAAACTGTCGGGGCGCTCGCTGGATGACATGATCGCCGGCGCCCGTGTCGAGGTCGCGCCCTACAAGCGCCACCCCGCCGATTTCGTGCTGTGGAAGCCGTCCAAGGCGGGCGAGCCGGTGTGGGACAGCCCGTGGGGCGCCGGCCGGCCGGGCTGGCATATCGAATGCTCGGCCATGGTGGGCAAGACCCTGGGCGACACCATCGACATCCACGGCGGCGGTCACGACCTGATCTTCCCGCACCACGAAAACGAGATCGCCCAAAGCCGCTGCGCCGACCACACGCCGGTCTATGCCCGCTATTGGGTGCACAACGGCTTTTTGACCATGGACGCCGAGAAGATGTCCAAGAGCCTGGGCAATGTGAAGCTGGTGCACGAGCTGATCAAGCGCGCGCCGGGCGAGGCTTTGCGCTGGGCGCTGCTGTCGGGCCACTACCGGGCGCCGCTGGACTGGACCGACGAGCTGATCGCCCAGAGCCGCAAGTCTCTGGACCGGCTGTATGGGGCGCTGAAGCGCGCGCTCGATGTCGACGTCGACCTCGGCGGCGAACCACCTCCCACGGTCCTGGACGCCTTGTTGGACGACCTGAACACCCCCCGGGCCATGGCCGAACTGTTCGCCCTGGCCAAGACGCTGGAGACCAGCGAGGACGCCTCTGAGCGTCAGGCCGCCAAGTCAGCCTTGCTGGGGGCCGGCCGGCTTCTGGGCTTTCTTCAACAGGACCCGATCGCCTGGTTCGAGGGCGGGGCGGACGCGGGGCTCAAGGCCAAGGTCGAGGCCTTGCTGGTGGAGCGCTTCGCCGCGCGCCAGGCCAAGGACTGGGCCACAGCCGACCGCATCCGCGACGAGCTGAACGCGCTTAATGTGGTGGTTATGGACAACGCCGAGGGCGCCACATGGCGCCTGAAGGACGGCGAGACTAAATAGGGTCCATGAGCTTTCGCGTCGAACATCGCATGGGCGTGCCCGCGCCCGCCTCGGTCATCTGGGAGGTGCTGTCGGACCTGCCCGGCTGGAGCGCCTGGAATCCGATCTACCCCAAGATCGAGGGCCAGCTTCGCATCGGCGCCAAGCTTGAGGTGCACGAGGCTTTCGAGGGCGCGCCCTCGAAGGTCATAACCCCGACCGTGGTGGACTGGGTGCCCGACGCCCAGATCCTTTGGACCGTGAGCGAGGCCGGCGGGATGATCCGCCGCATCCGCTATATCGAGATCGACACCTTCGAGGAGTCGGCCAGCGGCAGCATCCTGGCCAACGGCGAAATCTGGCAAGGCCTGGTGGGCCATAGGGTGGGCAAGCGCAACCGCTGGCGCCTGCGCAAGGGGTTCGAGGCCTTCAATACGGCGCTCGCCGAGCAGGTGGCCCGGCGCCTGGCGCATAGGGGCGCGGACGGGGGTCGATGATCGACGATCTTTACAGCGCCAAGGTGCTGACGCTGGCGGCCAACATGCCCCACGCCGGCCGGCTGGCCTCGCCCCAGGCCACCTCGGAAAAGGTGTCCAAGCTGTGCGGCAGCCGCGTGGTGGTGGACCTGTCGGTGACGGATGGCCGGGTCAGCGACTTCGCTCAGGAGGTCAAGGCCTGCGCCCTCGGCCAAGCCTCTGCGGCCGTGCTGGGCGCCCATGTGCTCGGCGCGCGCGTGGAGGAGATCGAGACCGCCCGCGACGCGCTCAAGGCCATGCTCAAATCCGGCGGCGCCCCTCCGCAGGGCCGCTTTGCCGATCTGGCGGTGCTGGAGGTGGTTAGGGACTATCCCGCGCGACACACCTCCACCCTGCTGGCGTTCGAGGCGGCGTCGGAGGCCGCGCGGGCGGCCGTGGAAGCTACGGCCTGAGCCAGACACGGCAGGGCCGGGTGGCGCGAGGCGATTCCCCATGCTAGTCGGCGGGACTTCGGCCGAAAGGACGACGGACCATGGCTGATCTGTACAGCCGCCTGATTTATGGCGCTCTGCGGACCTACAAGCTGACCCTGTCGCTCATCGTCGGCCGGCAGTGCCGATTTGCGCCCACGTGTTCGGAATATGCCGCCACGGTCCTGGTCGAGCATGGTCCAGCTAGGGGCTCGTGGTTGGCGTTCAAGCGTGTGTGTCGATGTCGGCCTATGGCGGCCTGGGGCTATGACCCGCCGCCGCCGGCCCGGCGTCAATGGAAGTGCGAATAATGATCGATCTTCAGTTTCCCGACGGCAGCGTGCGTCCGTTTCCCGAAGGAACCACGGGGCGCCAGGTCGCGGCCTCCATCGCGCCTTCGCTTGAAAAGCGCTCGGTGCTGATCAAGCTCGACGGCGAGCTGCTCGACTTTGAGCGGCCCCTGACCCATGGGGGCAAGATCGAGCTGCTCACCCTGCAGGCGCCCGAGGCCCTGGACGTGCTGCGCCACGACGTGTCGCACATCATGGCCCAGGCGGTGCAGGAGCTGTTTCCCGGCACGCAGGTGACCATCGGGCCCTCCATCGAGGACGGCTTCTATTACGACTTCGCCCGCGAGGAGCCCTTCAGCCTGGAGGATCTGCCGCGCATCGAGGAGCGCATGCGCCAGATCGTCGATCGCGACGAGCCGATCCGCCGCGAGGTGTGGCCGCGCGAGGAGGCCATCGCGCACTTCAAGGGCATAGGCGAGTCCTACAAGGCCGAGATCATTGGTGATTTGCCTCAGGACGCGCCGATTTCGATCTATTGGCAGGGACCGTGGAAGGACCTGTGTCTGGGCCCGCACCTGCCGTCCACGCGCTATGTGGGCAAGGCGTTCAAGCTGACCAAGCTGGCTGGCGCCTACTGGCGCGGCGACGCCAAGAACGCCCAGCTGCAGCGCATCTACGGCACCGCCTGGGCCAGCGAGGCGGACCTCGCGGCCTATCTCAAGCGCATCGAGGAGGCTGAACGCCGCGATCACCGCAAGATCGGCCGCGCCATGGACCTGTTCCACATGCAGGAAGAGGGCAAGGGCATGGTCTTCTGGCACGCCAAGGGCTGGACCCTGTGGCGGGCGCTGGAGGCCTATATGCGCCGCCGGCTGGAGGAGGATGGCTACGAGGAGGTCAAGACGCCCCAACTGCTGGATCGCAGCCTGTGGGAACGCTCGGGCCACTGGGAGAAGTTCGGCCATGCCATGTTCGTCTGCGAGACGGAGGAGGGTGAGACTCTGGCCGTCAAGCCGATGAACTGTCCCGGCCACGTGCAGATCTTCAACGTGGGCCAGCGGTCCTATCGCGAATTGCCGCTGCGCATGGCCGAGTTCGGCTCCTGCCACCGCTACGAGCCCTCGGGCGGCCTGCACGGCATCATGCGCGTGCGGGCGTTCACCCAGGACGACGCGCACATCTTCTGCCGCGAGGACCAGATCGAGGCGGAGACCACCCAGTTCGTGCGCCTGCTCTTTTCCATCTACGCGGACCTCGGCGTGGAGCTGCACAGCGTGAAGCTGGCCCTGAGGCCGGACCTGCGCGCGGGCTCCGACGAGACCTGGGACCTGGCCGAATCGCGCCTGGAGCGGGCCGCCAAGGCGGCGGGCGTCGAAGTTGAAAAGCTGCCGGGCGAAGGCGCCTTCTACGGGCCCAAGCTGGAGTTCCATCTGAAGGACGCCATCGGCCGCACCTGGCAGTGCGGCACCCTGCAGCTCGACTTTGTTCTGCCTGAACGGCTGGGGGCCGAATATGTGGCCGAGGACGGCTCCAAGCAGCGGCCGGTCATGCTGCACCGGGCGGTGCTGGGCACCTTCGAGCGTTATCTGGGCATCCTGATCGAGAACTACGCCGGCCATTTCCCCCTGTGGCTGGCGCCGGTTCAGGTGGTCGTGGCGACCATCACCTCCGATGCGGACGACTATGCGCTCAAGGTCGCCGCGGCCCTGCGCAAGGCCGGGCTGCGCGTTGAGACCGATCTGCGCAACGAGAAGATCAACTACAAGATCCGCGAGCTCAGCTTGGCCAAGACGCCGGTGATCGCCGTGGTCGGCCGCAAGGAGGCTGAGACCGGCCAGGTGGCCCTGCGTCGGCTTGGCTCCGATGGCCAACGCATCCTAGATCTGAGTGATGCGGCGGCTCAGTTGTCTTACGAAGCCCTAGCGCCCGACCTGAAACGCCAGGCCGGCCCCGCGCCGATCCCGCCCTCCGGCGAGACTGCCTGAGCGCATGGCCCCGTCGCCCGGCGTATCGGTGGTGATGGTGGTCTATCGCACCGGCCCCGCCCTGTTCAGGTCGATCGCGGCGGTTCTGGCCGAGCCGCTAGTCGAGGACTTCGTCGTGGTGGACAACGGCTCCGATCCGGCGGACGAAGCCGAACTGCAGGAGATCGCTGCGCGCGAGCCGCGCCTGCGCCTGGTGCAAGGGCAGGGCAACGTCGGCTTCGCCCGGGGCTGTAACCTAGGCGCGGCGGCGGCATACGGCTCGCGCCTCCTGATCCTCAACCCCGACGCCTATATCCAACCCGACTGCATCGAAGCGCTGATCGAAGGCGCGAAGGGTTTTTCCTCGCCGTGCATCGTCGGCGCGCGGGTGCTCAACACCGACGGATCCGAACAGCGCGGCGCACGGCGCGGCGAGTTCACGCCGCTGCGGACCTTGCTCAACTTCGCCCAGCTTTCGGGCGACCTGCACATGGACGACCAGCCTGTCCCCGACGGTCCGCTCGCCGTGCCCACGATCTCCGGTTCGTGCTTCTATGTCAGCCGCGAGGACTTCGAACGCCTGGGGGGGTTCGACGAGGGCTACTTCCTGCACGTGGAGGACATCGACCTGTGTTGGCGCGCCCGGCGGGCCGGCGGCTCGGTGGTGTTCCAGCCCAAGGCCGTGGTGCTGCATGAGGGCTCGACCAGCCAGAGTCTCCCCTTGCGCGTGGAGTTGCACAAGGGGCGCGGCTTCGTGCGCTACTTCATCAAGCGCGCCGACACCCTGCCTCAGCGGCTGCTTGCCTGGGGGCTCAGCCCGCTGATCATGCTGTTGTCGGTGGCGCGGCCCCTGCTGCGCGGCCTGTCCGGGCCAGCAAGAGGCCGGCTCAGCTAGTGGTCGAAATCCGACACTTGAGTCCCGGAAGTCCGTTCACGACGCGGTCGGCCTAAGGTCCGGTTCCGAGCCGCAAGCCAACGGTGAGAATCGGCCCATCTGAGACATTCGGAAGGTCGGCATATGATTGGCGGTGCTCACCGATCACCCGCATAGGAACACCCAGGCCGTCATCCCACGGCTCGTCCTTCGGACGCCCGTGGGATGACGATCCAGATCGGGGCCGAACGTCGACTTACGTAGTCCCCCCCTCAACAGCCGTCCTGGAGGCCTGCCAATAGGTAGGCTGCTTCGCCCGCCCGCGCGGGGAACGACGGTCGCGGGCGAGTAGCAAGCGTCAGAGTCTATCCACCACCCTCGCCATTGCGAAACGGCGAGTACTCCTCGGCCAGCCAGTCCATCTCCTCGCGCACCGCCTGGCGTTCCTGCTCCAGATAGCGGGCCACCGGGACGCGCAGGGCCGGATCGCGGATGTAATGCGCCGAATAGACCGGGACGGGCAGATAGCCGCGCGCGATCTTGTGCGGGCCCTGGGCCCCGGCCTCGACCCGGGCCAAGCCCAGGTGGATGGCGTGTTCGATGGCCTGGTAGTAGCACAGCTCGAAATGCAGGAAGGGCACGTCCTGGGTGCAGCCCCAATGGCGGCCGTAAAGGCAGTCCCCGCCGATCAGGTTGATCGCGCCGGCGATCCAGCGCCCGTCCCGACGGGCCAGGATCAGCAGCACTTTGTCCGCCATGCGGGCCGAAAGCTCGGAAAAGAATTGGCGGGTCAGGTAGGGCCGGCCCCATTTGCGCGCGCCGGTGTCCATGTAGAACCCGAAGAAGGCGTCCCAGTGCTCCTCCTTCAGGTCGCCGCCGGTCAAGGCGACCGCCTCCACCTGCGCCAGGGCGTCGCGTCGTTCGCGCCGGATGGTCTTGCGCCGCCCCGACGACAGGTCCGCCAGGAAGTCGTCGAAGGTCCCATAGCCCCGGTTATGCCAGTGGTACTGCTGGTCCTGGCGTTGCAGCAGGCCTTCCGCGCCCAGCAGAGTCCATTCGCCCTCGGTCGGGAAGGTGACGTTGACGCCTGAGGCGCCCAGGCGCTCGCACAGGGTCAGGGCGCCGCCGAGCAGCAGGCGTTGGGCCTGGGTTCGGTCCACGTCCGGACGCGCCATCAGGCGCGGGCCGGTCACCGGCGAAAAGGGCGCGGCGCACAGCAGCTTTGGGTAATAGCGTCCGCCGGCCCGCTCATAGGCGTCAGCCCAGGCCTGGTCGAACACATACTCCCCGCGTGAGTGGGTCTTCAGATACAGGGGCATGACCGCCGCCGCCTGGCCTGTCTCGTCGCTTAGCGCCAGATGGGTTGGCCCCCATCCGGTCTGTTCGATCGCGCAGCCCGTGACCTCAAGAGCGTCGAGAAAGTCGTAGCTTATAAAAGGGTTTGCAGCATAATCCGAAGGAGAAGCGCATTGGTCCCAGGCCGCTTTGCCGATGTCCGCGATCCGTCGGTGCACGGATACGGCGTGATCCAGCTTCAAGGCTGGAACCCTTCGAAGATGACGTTATCGACCAAGCCGGCCAGGGCCTGGTTCTGTTCGGCGCTGCGGATGGTCCAGGCCACAACCTTTGCCCCGCGCGCCCGCCAAGACAAAACATTAGAAAGTACAGATAACTTGCTGTTTATAGATATGAAATCAGCGTGAGATAAAGAATCGGAGTCAAGGTCGCTCGCCTCGGCCGCATTGAGGCCGCGCGCGGTGGGCGGCTGTAGGCGCGCCATGGTCGCCAGAGCCGCGGGATTGAAGCTGAGCACCGCCGCAGGGCCTTCGTACGCGCCCAGAAGTTCGGCGACGCGCGCCTCCAGCGGGCCCTCCTGGCCCGGCGGCGTTTTCAGTTCGATGAGCACAAGACTGCGTCCGGCGATGGCTTGCAGCGTTTGTTCCAGCAGGGGCACCGACTGGCGTTCGCCGCCCAGCAGGACCAGCCGCGTGAGCGCCTCGGCGGTGCGCTCCTCCACAAGGCCCGACTCGGTGGTCATGCGGTCCAGACTCGCGTCGTGGAACACCACCGCCTCCCCGTCGGCGGTCAGCTGGACATCCAATTCGATTCCGTAGCCGGCGGCGCAGGCGGCGTGAAAGGCGGCCAGCGAGTTCTCCGGCCGCACGCCCGGGCGCCACAGGCCGCGGTGGGCTATGGGACGACCGGTCAGGGCGGCGGGAAGGCTCATTTCAGCAGCACCACGGCGTCCACCTCCACGGCGAAATTGAGCGGCAGGCGATAAACGCCCACGGCCGAGCGCGCGTGGCGACCGGCGTCGCCGAACACCCGCACCATCAGGTCCGAGGCGCCGTTGATCACCTGGGGTATCTCGATGAAGTCGGGGCCGGCCTGGACAAAGCCGTTCAGCTTGACCACCCGTGCGACGCGCTCCAGGTCGCCGTCGGCGGCGCCCTTCATCTGGGCGATCAGGTTGACGGCGCAGAGGCGCGCGGCGCGAACGGCCTCCTGCAGGTCCAGCTCCACCCCGACCACGCCCTTGACGCCGCCGCTTCCATCCACCGAGATCTGGCCGGAAATGTGCACAAGCTCGCCCACCTTGACGAAGGGGACGTAGTTGGCCACCGGCGCCACGGGCTCGGGCAAGACGATACCGAGATCGGCCAGGCGTTTCTCGTAGGACATGGGCGCTCCTCGCGGTGGTTCGTCTTCAGATAGCGCCCCGGCGCGTCCGCAGGAAGGCGCGCCAGCGCAAAGAGGCGCTTACCCTCGCGGCTTGAGCGCCCGCCCGCGCAGCACCGCATCGGCGCCGAAGCGCTCGCGCAGGGCGTCCATCGCCCGTTCGCCCTTGAGCGCGCGGCTTTCGCCCGACCCGAACAGATCCTCCGGCGCGCCGTCTTGGGCCTCGGTCAGTTCCTGCACGCCCACGCCGATCAGGCGGAATGACCGGCCGTTCGCCTCCGTGGCCAGCAGTTCGCGTGTTGCGGCGAACAGGGTGCTGGCGGTCTGGGTGGGGCTAGGCAGGGTGCGTCGCCGCGTGATCAGCCTGAAGTCGGCGGTTTTCAGCTTGAGGATCACCGTGCGGGCCGCCGTTCCTTCCTGGCGGCAGGTTCGCGCCACTCGTTCGCACAGGGGCCATAGCCGGTGTTCCAGGCGTTCCAGCTCGGCCAGGTCGTCCTCGAAGGTGGTCTCGGCGCTGATCCCCTTGCGCACCTGATCCGGATTGACGGGACGGCCGTCCTGGCCGTGCGCCAAACGCGAGAGGGTCAGGCCATAGGCTCCAAAACGTCGGGCCAGGGTCTTGGGGTCGGCGCGGGCCAGGTCGCCCACGGTGCGCCATCCGCCGCCCTCCAGTGAACGGGCCATGGCGGGGCCTACGCCGGGCAGGATGGCGACCGATCGGGGCGCGAGGAAGGCTTGCGCCTCGTCGGCGCCGATCACCGAAAACCCGCGCGGCTTGTCCAGGTCCGAGGCTATCTTGGCCAGAAACTTGTTGGGCGCCAGGCCCACCGAGACGGTGATGCCCACATCCGCTTCAATCTCGCCTTGCAGTCGGGCCAGGACCCAAGCCGCGGGCCCGCCGTGCAGACGCTCGCAGCCGGACAGATCCAACCAGGCCTCATCGAGCGACAACGGCTGCACGAGGGGAGTCAGCGCGTGAATCTTGGCCATGATCCGCGCGCTCTCGCGCCGATATTTGGCGAAGTCCGGCCGGATCACCACCGCATCGGGGCACAACTTCAAGGCCTTGAACATGGGCATGGCCGAACGGACGCCGGACAGACGCGCGATGTAGCAAGCGGTGGTCACCACCCCGCGTTTGGCGCCGCCGACGAGCACGGGCCGTTCGCGCAGCTCCGGCCGGTCGCGCTTCTCCACGGAGGCGTAGAAGGCGTCGCAGTCGATATGGGCGATGGTCAGCCTGTCCAACGCCCCATGGCGGACGAGCCGCCGCGAGCCGCAGCGCGGGCAGAGGCGGCCCGTAGGCTCCGCGCCCATCCACAGGCAGTCGCGGCACAGGGCGCTTATGGGGTCGCTCACCCCGCCGCGCGAGCCCGGTCGGCGCTTTTCAGGGGCCACAGCCGCGCGGCGCCCCGCACGCCCGAGGAGTCGCCGTGCGCAGCCTTGACGATCGGCGCGGTCCAGCCGTCGTAGAACACGTGCGGACCGATGGCCTCCGGCAGGCGCTCATACAGCGCGGCCACATTGGACATGCCGCCGCCCAGCACGATGACCGTGGGGTCGATAAAGTCGATCAGCACGGCCAGGGCCCGCGCCAGCCGGTCGATATAACGGTCGAAGGCCGCGATGGCCCAGCGGTCGTTCTGGCCCGCCGCCTCAATCACCGCCTCCGCCCTCAGTTTGCGCCCGGTGGCGCGCGCGTAGTCGGCGGCGAAGCTTGGGCCGGACAGGAAGGTCTCCAGGCAGGCCGAGCGGCCGCACCAGCAGGGCGGCGCCTTGTCCTGCGGACCGGGCCAGGGCAGGGGCGTATGCCCCCATTCGCCCGCCACGCCGTTGGCCCCTTCAAGCAGGGCGCCGTCCACCACGACGCCGCCGCCCACGCCGGTGCCCAGGATGGCGGCGAATACCGCGCCCCCGGCCTTGGCCGCCGCGCCATCTTCGGTTTCGGATAGAGCCAGGCAATTGGCGTCGTTGGCCAGTCGCACCGGCTGTCCCAGGCGCTGTTCCAGGTCGGCCTTGAAGTTACGTCCGTTGAGCCAGGTGGAATTGGCGCCCCGGATCAGGCCGGTCCTGGGCGAAGGCGAGCCCGGCATGCCCACCCCCACCGGCCCGGGCGGCGCGCCGGACTCCAGTCGGACCCGCTCGATCAGTTCGATCACCGCGCCCAGGGCGGCCTCATAGGCGCCGGGATTGGGCGCGCGCAGGCGGGCCCTCTCGACGCCGGCCTCGTCCAGCGCCGCCGCCTCGATCTTGGTCCCGCCGAAGTCCACGCCGATCCGTATCATCCGCGAACCATCGGGGCAGGCGCGCCGGGGTGCAAGACACAGGTTCGAAACCGGCTCAGCGCGGCTCCAGCGCCAGGAAGGCCAGCGCGTCGCCGATGGGGGTGAAGACGTTCAGGCCCGTGGCCCCATCGTCCGATCGCAGCTTCCAATCGGTCAGGCCCAATACCTCGCCTTTTTCGTCCAGCCTTCCGGGCCAGGGCTAACGGCCGGGTAAGGATATTGTGCGACAACGACCTTCAAAGACGGACGCAGGCAGGTGGGGTCGGCGTTCGGGGCTGGGGACTGTTTTCCCGGTTCACAATCAGGTTGAACGATGCCGAAGACCGTCCTCATCGTCGAGGATAACGAGCTGAATATGAAGCTCTTTCACGATCTTCTCGAGGCGCAGGGCTATGCCACCCTGGAAACGCGCGAGGGGCTGCAAGCTCTGTCGCTGGCGCGTCAGCACCGGCCCGACCTGATTCTCATGGACATCCAGTTGCCTGAGATTTCAGGGTTGGAGGTCACAAAATGGCTCAAGGAAGACGAAGAATTGGCCCATATTCCCGTGATCGCCGTGACCGCCTTCGCCATGAAGGGCGATGAGGAGCGGATCCGCGAAGGGGGCTGCGAGGCCTATTTGTCCAAGCCCATTTCCGTGGGCCTGTTTTTAGACACCGTCCGGCGTTTTTTAGGGTGAGGTAGGGCGATGACGGCGCGCATCCTGGTCGTTGACGACATAGAAGCGAACGTCAAGCTGCTTGAAGCCAAGCTTTCGGCCGAGTATTTCGATGTGCTGACGGCCACCGACGGCCCCACGGCCTTGGCCTTGGCCGCCGCGGAAAAACCCGACATCATCCTGCTGGACGTGATGATGCCCGGCATGGACGGCTTCGAAGTCTGCCGTCGCCTGAAGGACGACCCGCTGACCCGCCACATCCCGGTGGTGCTGGTCACTGCCCTGGATGGCCGCGCCGACCGGATCGCCGGCCTGGAGGCGGGCGCCGACGAGTTCATCACCAAGCCCATCGATGACCTGATCATGTTCTCTCGGGTGCGCAACCTGACGCGCCTGAAGCTGGTGATCGACGAACTGCGCGACCGCGAGGCCTCGGGCCGACGCATCGGGGTGATTGCGGGGGCGGCGGCGCGCCTGGCCGGCGTGGGCGGGCGTGTGCTGATCGTCGATGACAATGAACGGCAGGCCCAGCGCATCCACACCGAATTGTCGGTCGAGCATCGCCCGCTGGTGGAGCCGGACCCGGAAAAGGCCCACCTTACCGCTCGGGGCCCAGTCGACCTGGTGATCGTCAATCTGATGGCGCGCAATTTCGACGGCCTGCGCTTCGCCGCGAACCTGCGCTCCGACGAGGCCACGCGGCAGGCGCCGATCCTGGCCATCTACGACCCGGACGAGCGGGCGAGGGCGGTTAAGGCCCTGGACCTGGGCGTCAACGATCTTCTGGCCAAACCCATCGATCCGCTGGAATTGGCCGCGCGCGTGCGCACCCAGATCAAACGCAAGCGCTATACCGATTTCCTGCGCAACAACCTCGACAACAGTCTGGAGTTGGCGGTCACCGACCAACTGACCGGCCTGCACAATCGCCGCTACATGACCGGTCAGCTCGACGCCCTGACCCAGCGCGCGGTGCGCGGCGGCGCGCCCGTGGCGGCGTTGCTGATCGATATCGACCACTTCAAGAAGATCAACGACGGCTTTGGCCATGATGTGGGCGACGAAGTTCTGTGCGAGTTCGGTCTGCGCCTAGCCTCCAATGTGCGGGCCATCGACCTGCCTTGCCGTTACGGCGGCGAGGAGTTCGTCATACTCATGCCCGACACCGCCCTGGCCGACGCCGAGCGAATCGCCGACCGGATTCGGCGAAACGTCGGCGGCTCGCCCTTCCGCGTGGCCGCGGGATCCGAACTTTTGACGGTGACCATCTCCATCGGCGTGGCCGCCACCCTGGGCGAAGGCGACACGCCCGAAGCCCTGCTCAAGCGCGCCGATCAAGCCCTCTACGAGGCCAAGGCGTCGGGCCGCAACCGCGTGATCTCCCACGCGGCGTAGAGCGCCAAGGGCGTCCTGATTTGGGTCCGGGCCGGCAAACGAAAACGCCCGGCGGTGAGGCCGGGCGCGTCATCGCATCAAACGCGGCTTTCGCCCTATTTGATCTTGCCTTCCTTGAACTCGACGTGCTTGCGCACGACGGGATCGTACTTCTTGAACACCAGCTTGTCGGTTTTGGTGCGGGCGTTCTTCTTGGTGACGTAGAAGAATCCGGTGTCCGCCGAGGAGTTGAGGCGGATCTTGATTGATGCCGGTTTGGCCATGGCGTCCTGTCCTTGCGGGCGAGCGGGCAGGCCGCTCCAGCCGGAAATTCCGAGAGGCGCGGACCATACGCAGGAAAAGCCGAAAGTCAACGCGTTTGGCCAGCCGCGAGTCTACTTGCGCCCTCTGCGGGCTTTGGCTCCCCCGGGCTTGGGCCCGCCGGGGCGACCGACCGCGCGGCGGCGCACGCCCAGCCTGGGCGCCGGCGCCTTGGGGTCGCGCGCATCGGGCTCGCTCAGCATCTGCAGCAGCAGGCCGCCGGTGATCGGCGTGGCCTCGGACAGGCGCACCTCGACCAGCTTGCCCAGGGGCCAGCGGCGGCCGGTGCGTTCGCCCACCAGGGCGTGGGCGCGGTCATCGTGGACGAAGTATTCGTCTCCCAGGCTGGATACGGGCACGAGACCGTCGGCGCCGGTTTCGATCAGGCGCACGAACAGGCCAAAGCGGGTCACGCCGGTGATGCGGCCTTGGAAATCGGCGCCCACCCGGTCGGCCAGGAAGGCGGCCACGTAGCGGTCGGTGGCGTCGCGCTCGGCGGCCATGGCTCGCCGCTCGGCCTGGGTGATCAGATCGGCGGTGTCCTTCATCGACTTGACGTCATAGTCCGACAGGCCGTCGTCGCCGAGCTTCAGGCCCGTCACCAGGGCCCGGTGCACGATCAGATCGGCGTAGCGGCGGATTGGCGAGGTGAAGTGGGCGTAGCGGTCCAGGTTCAGGCCGAAGTGGCCGATGTTGTCGGTGTTGTAGTGGGCCTGCATCTGGGTGCGCAGGACTACCTCGTTGACGATGTCGGCGTGCGGGCCCTCGCGGGTCTCGGCGAGCAGTCGGTTGAAGCGGTCGGTGCGCGCCGGCTCACCCTTGTTCCAGGCGATATCGATGGTGCCCAGGAACTCGGTCAGGGACAGCAGCTTCTCCTGGCTGGGCGCGTCGTGCACCCGGTAGATCAGGGGCTGGCCGCGCTGCTCCAGGGTCTGGGCGGCGCAGACATTGGCCTGGATCATCATCTCCTCGATCAGCTTGTGCGCTTCGAGCGAGGCGCGCGGGGTGATGGAGGCCACCTTGCCCTCTTCGTCCAGCACGATGCGCCGCTCCAGGCTCTCGATGGCCAGGGGCTGGCGCGCGTCGCGGCCGATCTTCATCGTGGCGTAGGCGGCCCACAGGGGCCTCAGCACCGGCTCCAGCAGCGGTCCTGTGGCGTCGTCCGGGTTTCCGTCGATGGCGGCCTGCGCCTGGTCATAGGACAGCTTGGCGGCCGAGCGCATCAGGCCGCGCACGAATTGGTGGCCCGTTTTGCGGCCCTTCGCGTCGAAAACCATGCGCACGGCCATGCAGGCGCGGTTCTCGCCCTCGCGCAGGCTGCACAGCCCTGCCGACAGGGCCTCGGGCAGCATGGGCTCGACCCGGTCGGGGAAATAGACCGAATTGCCCTTGTCGCGCGCCTCGCGGTCCAGGGCCGAGCCCGGCCGCACATAGGCCGCCACGTCGGCGATGGCCACCCAAACGATCCAGCCGCCGGGGTTCTTGGGGTCCGCGTCAGGCTCGGCGTAGACCGCATCGTCGTGGTCGCGCGCGTCGGGCGGATCGATGGTCAGAAGCGGGATGTGTCGTAAGTCCGTGCGCTTGTCCAGTTCCGGCGCCTTGGCCGCCTCGGCCTCCGCTTCGGCGGCGGCGGAAAAGCCGGTGGGAATGCCGTGCGTGTGAATGGCGATCAGGGAGGCGGCGCGCGGCTCGTCCTCGCGGCCCACCACCTCCAGCACCCGCCCGCGTTTGGGTCCGTAGCGCTGGGGCGCCGAGCCGACCTCGGCCAGCACCAGATCGCCGTCCTTCAGCTTGGCGCCTTCGCTGTCGGCCAGCAGCAGGCTGTCCTTGGACTTGCGGTCAACCGGCTCCACGCGGGTCTCGCCACGGCCCTTGCGGATCACGCCCAGCACGCGGTGCGCGCTTTGGCCCAGGCGCTTGATCAGCCGGGCGAGCAGCTCGCCGTTTTCCAGCCGCTCGAAGCGCACCAGCAGGCGGTCGCCCAGGCCGGGCGCCGGACCGGGCGTTTGGCCTAGCCCCGGCGCCAGACGCACCGGCGGCGCATCCTCGCCGGCCCGCGTCAGGCGCACATAAAGGTCGCCGTCGGAATCCTTCTCCACCACGTCGGCCACGCCCACGGGCGGCAGGGCGCCGGCCTCGGCGAAGCCTTTGCGCCCGCGCTTGCCGAGCCGGCCCTCCTTCTCCAGGGCCTTGAGCATTTCGCGCAGGGCCCGTCGGTCCGCGCCCTTCAGGCCAAAACGGACCGCCAGGTCGCCCACGTCCGCCTGACCCTCGCCGATGGCCGCCAACAGGGTTTGCCGGTCGGGCAGCCCCTGGGGCTGGCGATGATCGGTGCGGGACGGGCGATTAGCCCGAGACGGGGTATGGTTGGGCTGTCTAGGGCGCTTGGGCACGTTGAACTCCGAGTCAGGCTACTGTAACCCGCCGGGCGCTGCCGCCCACTGTCGATTGCCGTATGATTCCCAATCCGCTGCACGCCGTGATCTTCGACCTGGACGGGTTGCTGCTCGACACCGAGCGGGTGTTCCACGGCGTCATGTTCGAGGCCTGCCGCGAGGTGGGCTTCGCCATGACCGAGGATCTGTTCCTCAGCATGATTGGCAGCCCGCGCGACGCCAATGCGCAACGGCTGCTTGAGCGGTTCGGCGCGGACTTTTCGGTGGACGCCTATTACGACGCCTGTCATCGGGGCTTTGAAATCGCCTGCGCCGACAGCGTGCCGCTACGGCCGGGCGCCGAACGGCTGCTGGCCCTGCTTGAGCGGCGCGCCATTCCGCGCGCCATCGCCACCTCGTCATCGGTCGACTATGTACGCTCCAGCCTCGCGAAGGCCGGCGTGCTCGGCTATTTCGACGTTATTGTCACGCGCGGCGACGTGGCTCGCGGCAAGCCCCATCCAGACACCTTCTTGCGGGCCGCCGAGCGCCTGGGAGCCTCGCCGGAGCGCTGTATCGCCCTGGAGGACTCCTTCAACGGCGTGCGCGCGGCCTCGGCGGCGGGCATGTCGACCATCATGGTGCCCGACTTCCTGCAGCCAGGCCCCGACATTCGGGCGTTGTGCGCCGCCGTGGTCGAGAGCCTGGACGTTGTGGCGGATGCGTTGGAGCGCGTCGCCGGTTAGGACCAATCGAGATTCAGCGCATCAGGTCAAATTTTACTGCCGCTCATCCCCGCGAAAGCGGGGACCCAGGACTTTCCAGTCAAGCGATGGCGCTTGAGGCTCTCACTGGGTTCCCGCTTCCGCGGGAATGAGCGGATGAGGGGGGAGTCCAGTGAATGTCAATTGACCCTATCCCGCTTTAGCCGTCGCCTTCTTCTTCGCCGGCGCCTTCTTCTTGGCGGCAGGCTTCTTGGCCGCAGGCTTCTTCGCCGCCGGCTTGTCCGTCGCGGCCTTGGCGCGCACGGGGCGCTTGGCCTTGCCGCCGCCCTTAGCCGCTCGTTCGGCGAGCAGGGCCACGGCCTCGTCCAGGGTGACCTCCTGCGGGTCCTTGCCGCGCGGGACGTTGGCGTTGGTGTCCTCGTGCTTGATGTAGGGCCCAAAGCGCCCGGCCAGGATGCGCACTGGCTTGCCGGTCTGCGGGTGCTCGCCCAGCTCCTTCAGGGCCGCCGCCGTGCCCCGCCCGCCGCGTGGGCCGCCCGCCTTCTTCTCGGCGATCAGAGTCACGGCGCGGTTCAGGCCGACCTCGAACGCCTCCTCGACGGAGCCGAGGCTGGCGTAGGTCTTGTCGTGCTGCACATAGGGGCCGTAGCGACCCAGCCCCGCATAGATCATCTGGCCGTCTTCGGGATCCTTGCCCACTTCGCGCGGCAGGCTGAGCAGGCGCAACGCCTGGTCCAGGTCCAGGGCGGACGCGGCCCACCCCTTGGGCAGACTTGAGCGGCGGGGTTTTTCGCCTTCGCCGAGCTGCACATAGGGTCCGAAGCGGCCAGCCTTCAGCCAGACCTTGTCGCCGCTCTTGGGGTCCAGGCCCAGTTCCCGGTCGCCGGTCTCGCCATCCCCCTGACCCTCGCCGTCGGGGGTGGCGATGGGGCGGGTGTAGCGGCATTCCGGATAGTTGGAGCAGCCGATGAAGGCGCCGAAGCGGCTGGTCTTCAGGCTCAGCCGGCCCGCGCCGCAGGAGGGACAGGCGCGCGGGTCGGTCCCGTCGGCGCGCTGGGGGAAGATCATCGGCGCCAGGGCGTCGTTCAGAGCGTCCAGCACCTGGCTGGTGCGAAGTTCGCCCGCTTCGTCCACCGCGGCGTGGAAATCCTTCCAGAAGTCGCGCAGCAATTGCTTGTAGTTCAGCTCTCCGGCCGAGACCTGGTCGAGCTTCTCCTCCAGGGCGGCGGTGAAATCGTATTCCACGTAGCGGCGGAAGAACTGCTCCAGGAAGGCGGTCACCAGTCGGCCCTTGTCGTCGGGCACGAAGCGGTTCTTGTCCATGTGGACGTAGGTGCGATCGCGCAGCACCGTCAGGATCGAGGCGTAGGTGGAGGGCCGGCCGATGCCCAGCTCCTCCATCTTTTTCACCAGGCTGGCTTCGGAATAGCGGGGCGGCGGTTCGGTGAAGTGCTGGTCGGCGCGGGCGTCGATCACGCGCGCGGCGGCGCCTTCGTTCACCTTCGGCAGGCGTCCGCCGGCGTCTTCCTCGCCCTCCAAGCCCGGCCCGGACGAGGGAAGGGGATCGTCGCGGCCTTCCTCGTAGGCGGCCAGATAGCCGTCGAACAGGATCACCTGGCCGTTGGCCCTCAAGCCGGTCTGGCCGTCGGCGGTCTCCAGGTCGATCACGGTGCGCTCGATGCGCGCCTGCTCCATCTGGCTGGCGATCATGCGCTTCCACACCAATTCGTACAGCCGGCCGAGATCGCCCTCCAGGCGCAGGGAGCCGGGGTTGCGCGACAGGCTGGTGGGGCGAATGGCCTCGTGCGCTTCCTGGGCGTTCTTGGCCTTGGTCTTGTAGTAGCGGGCGGTCTCGGGGACGTAGTCGGGTCCGTAGCGCCCGGCGATCACCTTGCGCGCCTCATCGATGGCCTCCTGGGCCACCTGCACGCCGTCGGTCCGCATATAGGTGATCAGGCCTACCGTCTCGCCGCCGATGTCCACGCCCTCGTACAGCTTCTGGGCGGCCTGCATGGTGCGCTGGGCCGAGAAGCCGAGCTTGCGCGAAGCCTCCTGTTGCAAGGTGGAGGTGGTGAAGGGTGGGGCGGGGGAGCGGCGCGCCGGCTTCTTCTCGACCGCGGTCACCGTGAATTCGCCGGCCTTGACCGCCGTCAGCGCGCCGTGGGCCGTGGCCTCGTCGCCCAGGTCGAACTTGGTCAGGCGCTTGCCGTTGTGCTTGACCAGGCGGGCGAGGAAGGGATCGGAGCCGGCCGAGACGTCGGCCTCCACGGTCCAGTATTCCTGGCTCTTGAAGGCCTCGATCTCGATCTCGCGCTCGACCACCAGGCGCAGGGCCACCGACTGCACGCGGCCGGCCGAACGCGAACCGGGCAGCTTGCGCCACAACACGGGCGAAAGGGTGAAGCCCACCAGATAGTCCAGGGCCCGGCGGGCCAGGTAGGCGTCCACCAACTCCATGTCGATGTCGCGCGGATGCTTCATCGCCTCGGTCACGGCCGACTTGGTGATGGCGTTGAACACCACGCGCTCGACCTTGGCGCCCTTGACCGCCTTCTTGCGGTTCAGCACTTCCAGCACGTGCCAGGAGATAGCCTCACCCTCGCGATCCGGGTCGGTGGCCAGGATCAGGCGATCGGCGCCCTTCAGGGCCTCGACGATATCGGCCAGGCGTTTGGCTGACTTGGGATCTACGTCCCAGATCATGGCGAAGTCCTGGTCGGGCAGCACCGAGCCGTCCTTGGAGGGCAGATCGCGCACATGTCCGTAGCTGGCCAGCACCGTATAGTCGGAGCCCAGGTACTTGTTGATGGTCTTGGCCTTGGCCGGGCTCTCGACGACGACAACGTTCATAAGGAAAGCGGGGCTCTTGCAGACGGGCGGCCGGGGCCGGAAGGCGGGGAAAGTGGGGGCGCAGCGGGGCTCGTGTCAACGCCCAGCCTAATCGGATCGCCGGCGAAGGTCTGGCCAACCTTCACGAACCCAGGTTCCCAGTGTCATGAAACTGTTATTGGCGCCCGTTATCGGAGGCGGTGCTGATCGGCGACCGCCGTCGCCTGCTGGGAGATCCACATGCTGAAATCCATCGCCCTCGCCGCCACGGCGACGCTCGCCCTTGGGCTGGCGGCCCAGGCCCAAGCCGCCGACATCTCCGGCGCGGGCGCGACGTTCCCCGCTCCGGTCTACGCCAAGTGGGCCGAGCTCTACAGGGCTCAGACCGGCATCGGCATGAACTACCAGGCCATCGGCTCGGGCGGCGGCATCAAGCAGATCGAAGCCAAGACCGTGGATTTCGGCGCCTCCGACAAGCCGCTGAAGCCGGCCGATCTGAACGCCAACGGCCTGTTCCAGTTTCCCATGGTCATGGGCGGCGTGGTTCCCGTGATGAACCTGCCGGGCGTGGCGGAGGGCCAGGTGAAACTGACCGGCGCCGTGCTGGCCTCCATCTATCTTGGTGAGATCAAGGTGTGGAGCGATCCGCGCATCCAGGCCCTGAACCCCGGCGTGAAGCTGCCGACGCTGCCGGTCACGGTGGTGCACCGCTCGGACGGCTCGGGCACGAGCTTCATCTTCACCACGTACCTGGCCCACAAGAGCGCCGCGTGGGCTACCCGCGTGGGCGGCAGCGATTCCGTTCAATGGCCGACGGGCCTGGGCGGCAAGGGCAACGACGGCGTCGCCGCCTTCGTCAAGCAGACCATCGGTTCGATTGGCTACGTCGAATACGCCTACGCCAAGCAGAATCACCTGACCTACGCCCTGTTGCAGAATCAGGCCGGCGCCTTCGTGGCTCCGACTGCGGCCGCCTTCGCCGCCGCCGCCATCGGCGCCGATTGGACCAAGGCCCCCGGCAACTATCTGTTGTTGCTGGATCAGCCGGGCGCCCATTCCTGGCCGATCACCGCGGCCACCTTCATCCTGCTCTACAAGACCCAGGCCAATCCGGCCGCCGGCAAGGCGGTGCTCAGCTTCTTCGACTGGGACTACAAGAACGGCGACGCCGCCGCCGAGCAACTGGACTACGTGCCCTTGCCTCCCGCTGTGAAGGCTCTGATGCGCAAGGAATGGGTTGCCGAGATCAAAGGCGCGGACGGCAAGCCCGTGTACGTCTCCAAGTAAAGTCGGATGATATTTCGGCGGATGGCGCGAAATTCGAGCGTCATCCGCCCCATTGTCTCTGTACTGTCGTGTTCGGACCCTATACGGGCCCGGCCTGCTTCACGCCGAAAGCCGCGATGACCCTTGCGATTGAACAGACCAAGACGGCCGAGCCGCAGGCGCGCAAGCCTCGCGGCGGCGTGCTTGATCCCATATTCGAGGGGCTATGCTTCATCAGCGCCACGACCCTTCTGGCCGCCCTGGTCGGTGTGATCGGGTCCCTTCTGGTGGGCGGCTGGCCGGCCCTGCACAAATTTGGTTTTAGCTTTCTGACCGTCAGCGAGTGGAACCCCGTCACCGAGGTGTTCGGCGCCGCCGGGCCGATCGTCGGCACGATTATTACCTCGATCCTGGCCCTGGTCCTGGCCCTGCCGGTGGCCTTCGGCGTCGCGGTGTTTCTGGTGGAGTTCTGCCCCCCCCTGCTGCGCCGGCCCATCGGGGTGGCGGTAGAGCTTTTGGCGGGCATTCCGTCGATCGTTTACGGCATGTGGGGCCTGTTCGTTCTGGCGCCCTGGTTCGCCTTGCATATCCAACTGCCGCTGATGGTCGCGGCGCCGCCGGGCTCATTGCTGGCGAACCTGATCCAGGGTGTCCCCAATGGCGCCAATATTCTGACCGCCTCCATCATCCTGGCGATCATGGTCCTGCCATTCATCGCCGCGGTGCTGCGCGACCTGCTGATGACCATCCCGCCGGCCGTGCGCGAGAGCGCCTATGGCCTGGGCGCCACCACGGTGGAGGTAATCCTGTCGGTGTCCTTGCCCTATGTCCGCCGCAGCGCCATCGGCGCGGTGATGCTGGGCCTGGGCCGGGCGCTGGGCGAGACCATGGCCGTGACCTTCATCATCGGCAATTCGCACGACTTTCCCAAGAGCCTGTTCGACAGCGGCTCGACCATCGCCTCGACCATCGCCAATGAATTCAACGAGGCGACCGGCGCCATGCACACCTCGGCCCTGATTGCACTGGGCCTGGTCCTGTTCCTGATCACCTTCACCGTGCTGGCGGCTGCTCGGGCGCTGCTCGGCCCTGCAAAGACGGTCTGATCATGGCCTCCCAACTCCTCATCGTCCGCCGCAAGATGGGAAACGCGGTCTTCGTCGTCTTCTGTTGGGTCGGCGCGGCCATCGCCCTAGGCTTCCTGGCCCTGATCCTGTGGTCGCTGATCGTCAAGGGCCTCGGCGGTATCGATCTGAAGGTGTTCACCATGGATACGCCGGCTCCGGGCTCGCCCGGCGGCCTACGCAACGCCATCATGGGCTCGCTTGAGATGTGCGCCATCGCCATGCTGCTGGCGGTAACCTTCGGCGTTCTGGCGGGAACCTGGCTGGCCGAATACGCTGGCGACAGCCTGTACGGCAAGGTGGTCCGCTTCGTGAATGACGTGCTGCTGTCGGCCCCGTCGATCCTGATCGGCTTGTTCGTCTACACCTTGATGGTCAAGCCGTTCCATGGCTTCTCCGGCCTCGCCGGCGCCGTGGCCTTGGCGCTGTTGGCCGCGCCGGTGGTCACGCGCACCACCGAGGATGTCATGAAGCTGCAGCCGCCCGCCCTGCGCGAAGCGGGCGTGGCCTTGGGGTCGCCGCTAGCCTCGACCATCCGCCGCATCCTGTGGCGCGCCGCCAGCACCGGCATCCTCACCGGCGGCCTGTTGGCCTTCGCCCGCATCTCCGGCGAAACCGCGCCCCTGCTGTTCACCGCGCTGAACAATCAGTTCTTCAGTTGGAACCTGACCCAGCCGACCGCCAACCTGCCCACGGTGATTTTCAACTATGCCCTCAGCGCCTATGATGATTGGCAGCGTCTGGCCTGGGCCGGCGCGGCGCTGATCGCCTTCGCCGTGCTGTTCGTCAATATTATCGCCCGTACGCTGGCCAGGGAGTCCCGCCGCTCATGAACGCCCAGCCGCAAGCTGAGACCTATGAGTCTTTCGTCGAGCAGATCCCGGCCGGCACGGCCAAGATCGATCTCCGCAAGCTGAACTTCTTCTACGGCAAGACCCAGGCCCTGTTCGGGGTCACGACCGGGTTCGCCGAAAAGCAGATCACCGCCCTGATCGGCCCATCCGGCTGCGGCAAGTCCACCTTGCTGCGCACGCTCAACCGCATCTACGCCCTATATCCGGGCCAGCGCGCCGAAGGTGAAATCCTGTTCGACGGGCGCAATATCCTGAACGGCGGCGAGGATATGGCGGCCCTGCGCGCGCGCATCGGCATGGTGTTCCAGAAGCCCACGCCGTTCCCCATGTCGATCTACGACAACGTGGCCTACGGCGTGCGCCTGTACGAGCGCCTGGGCAAGGCCGACATGGACGGCCGGGTCGAACAGTCCCTGCGCCGCGCGGCCCTGTGGGACGAGGTCAAGGACAAGCTGCATACCTCGGGCCTGGGCCTGTCCGGCGGCCAGCAACAGCGTCTATGCGTGGCGCGCGGCGTGGCGGTTCGACCCGAAGTCCTGCTGCTCGACGAGCCGGCCTCGGCGCTCGATCCGATCTCAACGGCCAAGCTTGAAGAGACCCTGCTTGAGCTGAAGACCGACCACACCATCGTCATCGTCACCCACAATCTGGGCCAGGCCGCGCGCATCAGCGACTACACCGGATTCATGTACCTGGGCCGCATGATCGAGTTCACCTCGACCGAACAGCTGTTCACCAATCCCAAGGCCAAGCGCACCCAGGACTATGTGACGGGCCGGTTCGGGTAGGGACCGGGACTTAAAAGGGCAAAAATGCCTGACTGGCCATCGGGCGTGGACCGGGCGCCGGGATCAAAGACGACAACGCCGCCCACAAGTCCTGGGGCCTATATGGCTTTGGGATGAACACGCTGCGCTTGGGCAGAGCCGATTGCGACGTATCGATCATTCCGGACACGACGATGATCTTAATCGGCGGCCAACGCTCTCGGACGTAATGGGCGAGCCGGAGGCCATCCATCGAGCCGGGCATCCTGATGTCGGTGATCAAAAGCTGGATGTCCGGATGCTCGTCCAATAGCGCGATGGCTTCTTCGGCGTTGCGCGCCTTGAGCACGACGGAGCCCAGCGTCGCGACCCAATGGACCATGTCCAGGCAGACGATCGCCTCGTCCTCCACGACCAAGACGATGGGGCGGTTGAGACGTGCGGATCTAAGCATCGGCATATAACACCTGGCTGAGGCTATAAGCAGGCGACTTCACAGGCTCAATCGCGGCGACCGCATGAGCGTGGATCGTCCAAATGCGACTGTGATTCCTTGAGTTCCTCATCATGCTCTACAATCATTGCGTTCAGTTCAACCAAGTCCTTTTTCCGTTGAACGATTGTTTCCATCGTCGTATCGACGCGCCGTCCATTGCGCAGTTCAGACGTTCCGAAGGTCCCGGAACGAAAAGACATGAGCGCCTCCGCCCAAGTGGCCTTCAGACGTAAGGCCCATGTCCCCAGGTTGTCGGTCATTGGTTTGATCCGGGTGGCGCATCCCTGGATTAAATCTGAAGGAACACGTCGATTGTCTAACGCGCGCGCATCGCGTTCGTTCAATCTTCGCTCACCGCCATCCCGCCCGGCAAAAGCGCCGCCCGTCCGACCAGCGACAGCTCCACCAGCGCCGCATAGACCTGCGGCCCCGGCGCGGCGGCGGCTCTGGCAAGCTCATCCCACGAGACCGGCGTGGGCGACAGTAGAGCCGCCACGCGCTCCAACAACGCCGCTTCAGGCTCGCCAGCAGGCGGTCCGCCGTAAGCGGGCGGTGCGGGCTCGCTCACCCCGCGCATGGCGTCCAGGACGCGCAGTACATCCGGCGCGCCTTCACACAGGGCCGCGCCCTGGCGGATCAGGTCGTTGGTTCCCTTGGCGCGTGCGTCGAGCGGCGAGCCGGGCACCGCGAACACCTCGCGGCCCTGTTCCGCCGCCAGGCGCGCGGTGATGAGCGAGCCTGAACGCAACTCGGCCTCGACCACCACCACGCCTAGAGCCAAGCCGGAAATGAGCCGGTTGCGGCGCGGAAAGTCTTTGGCCTGAGCGCGATGACCTACGGGACTTTCGGACACCACGCAGCCCTGTTCGATGATGCGCCGGTAAAGCGCGCCGTGCTCGGGCGGATAGACGTCGTTGATCCCGCCGCCCAGGACGGCGACCGTGCCGGTGTTCATCGCCCCCTCGTGCGCCGCCGCGTCTATCCCGCGCGCCAGACCGGACACCACCACATAGCCGCCCTGGCCCAGGTCCTGCGCCAGGGCGCGGGCGAAGCGCTGGCCCGCCGCGCTGGCGATGCGCGCGCCCACCACGGCTACGGCGCGGGCATGGAGCAAGCCGGGGTCGCCGAGCGCCCAGATCACGGGCGGAGGCGGATCGATGGCGGCCAACAGCGGCGGGAAGGCGCTCTCGCCCGAACACAGCAGTCGCGCCCCCAGGGCCGCGCCGGCTTGAAGCTCGCGTTCGGCCTCCGCGGGGCTCGGCACGCGCGGCGGGACGGCCCGGCCCGCGCGTTCGGCCAGGCGCGGCAAGGCTCCGATGGCGCGGGCCGGATCGCCGTAGGTCTCGATCAGGTAGCGGAAGGCCACAGGCCCGACCGTCTCGGCGCGAGCCAATCTCAACCAATCGCGCCGCTCAGGATCGGACAGGAGGCTCATGATCTAAGGCTCACGCCGCCTTGGCCTTACCGGCGCCGATGCGCGGCTCGGTTCCATTAATCAGTCTACGGATGTTTTCGTGATGGCGGACGAATATCAGTGCGGCGAGCACGGCGGCCAGGGCGACCGTAGGCGCCGGACGGTGCAGCAAAAAGGCGTAGAGCGGCGACAGGGCCGCGGCGGTCAGGGCCGCTAGGGACGAGATGCGTCCGAGCTTGGCCATGACCAGCCATGTTGCGCAGCATAGCAGGCCCACCGGCCAGGCGGCGGCCAGCAGCACCCCCAGGAAGGTGGCCACGCCCTTGCCGCCCCTGAAGCGGAGCCACACGGGGAACAGGTGTCCGACGAAGGCGGCGCCGCCGGCCAGGGCGCCCAGCAAAGGCGCGGCGTCCGGATGCAGCCGGCCCAGCGCCAGCCAGGCCAGACCCACCGCCGCGGCGCCTTTTGCGCCATCGCCGATCAGGGTGATCGCCGCCAGGTCCCTGCGGCCGGTGCGCAGCACATTGGTGGCGCCGATGTTGCCCGAGCCCACCTGACGGATGTCGCCTATCCCACCGAGGCGGGTGGCGATCACGCCGAAGGGAATGGAGCCGAGCAGATAGCCGCCGAGGATCAGCACGGCGAAAGCCCAAGGCTGGATGGCCGTCATTACGCCCCCGACGACAATAACTTCATCCAACTCATGTCACGGAGGGCGGCGCGAGAAAAGGGGAGGAGCGGCCTCACTCCAGCGCCTTATGCACCACCTTGCCGCCGGCCATGGTCAGGATCACCTGGCCCTGCAGCCGGCGCCCATCGAAGGGCGAATTCTTGGACTTCGAGATCAGCTTGTCCGCATCGAGCATGAACGGAGCGCCAAGGTCGCACAGCACCAGGTCCGCCGGCGCGCCCGGCGACAGGCGGCCTGCCTTTAGGCCGAGCAGGGCGGCCGGGGCGTAGGTCACCGCACGGATCAGGTCGACCAGGGTCACGCGCCCCTCGTGATGCAGGGACAGCAGGCCCGCCAGCAAGGTTTCCAGCCCGACCGCTCCGGGCGCGGCTTCATCGAAGGGCAGGCGTTTGTCCTCAGCCGGCGCCGGCGCATGAGCCGAGACGACGACCTCGACGAGGCCCGCCGAGAGGGCGTCGATCAGGGCCTGCCGATCGGACTCGGCGCGCAGCGGCGGATTCAGCTTGTAGAAGGTGCGGTAGTCGCCGATGTCCAGCTCATTGAAGCTCAGATGGTTGATCGAGGCGGTGGCCGACACGTTCAGGCCCCGGACGCGGGCGCGCTCCAGACGCTCCAGCGAGTCCTCGCAGGTGATCTGGTCCACCAGCAGGCGCGCGCCGGTGATCTCGGCCAAGGCCAGGTCGCGCTCAAGCATGATCCGTTCGGCGACCACCGGCGCGGAGGGCAAGCCCATGCGGGCGGCGAACTCGCCCTCGGTGGCGGCGGCGCCGGCCGACAGATAGGGATCGGCGGGACGGTGGGCGACCAGCGCCCCGAAGCCCTTGGCGTAGGACAGGACGCGGCGGAACACCTTGGAGTCCACGATCGGCCGGTCCACATCGGTGATGTACTGGGCGCCGGCCTCCATCATCAGGCCGATCTCGGCCATGCGCTGGCCTTCCAGCCCCTGGGTGGCGGCGCCGGCGGCATAGACATGAACCAGACCGATGTCGCGGGCCCGCCGCTGGATGAAATCGATGGTCGCCGGATCGTCGGCGGCCGGATCGGTGTCAGGTTGAATGACGATGGAGGTCACGCCTCCGGCGGCCGCGGCGCGGCAGGCGGACTTGAGCGTCTCCTTGGTCTCGTGGCCGGGCTCGCCGGTTTTCACGCGGATGTCCACCAACCCCGGCGCCAGCATGGCGCCGTTGCAATCGACCACGCGGATATCGTCCGACAGCTTGCCGAAGTCCGGACGTCGCACCACGTCGGCGATAAAGCCTTCGCGCACGACCAGGGCCCCAGGTCCATCGTAGCGGCTTTCCGGCTCCACCAGGCGGGCGTTGATGAAGGCGATGGTCTGGCTTGTCGTCATCACGCCGTCTCCAGCCGAGCGGCCAGGCTGGCCAGCACAGCCATGCGCGCGGCCACGCCCATCTCGACCTGGTTCTGGATCAGGCTGATCTTTGGATCGTCCGCCACCTCGGAGTCTATCTCCACGCCGCGGTTCATGGGGCCCGGATGCATCACCTTGGCGCCCTTGGCGGCCATGGCCAGCTTCTCGCGGTCCAGGCCGTAGAAGCGGAAATACTCCCGTGTGGATGGGACCAGCGCGCCTTGCATCCGCTCAAGCTGCAGGCGCAGCATCATCACCACGTCGGCGCCGGCGATGCCCTTGCGCATGTCGTGGAACACTTCCACGCCCCAGCGATCGGCGCCCGCGGGCATCAGGGTGGGCGGGCCGACCAGGCGCACCTGCGCGCCCAGCATGCCCAGCATCAACACGTTGGAGCGGGCCACGCGGCTGTGCATCACGTCGCCGCAGATGGCCACCGTCAGGCCCTCCACCTTGCCGAAGGCGTGACGAATCGCCAGGGCGTCGAGCAGAGCCTGGGTCGGGTGCTCATGCTGGCCGTCGCCGGCGTTAATCACGCTGCAGCCGACCTTCTGCGCCAGCAAGGCGGCCGCGCCCGAGGAGGCGTGACGCACCACCAGCAGGTCAGGCCGCATGGCGTTCAGCGTCACGGCCGTATCGATCAGGGTCTCACCCTTGGTCATCGACGACTGACGCGGGCTCATATTGACCACGTCGGCTCCCAGCCGCTTGCCGGCCAGCTCGAAGGAGCTCTGGGTGCGGGTGGAATTCTCGAAGAACAGGTTCATCAGCGTGCGACCCTTGAGCAGGTCGAGCTTCTTGGAGGTCTGGCGATTGAGGGCGACGAAGGCCTCCGCCAGATCCAGAAGCTGAATCACTTGGGGCCGGTTCAGATCGGCGATGCTGAGGAAATGCGGCGCGGGGAACGCGTGGGTCCGCGCGCGGACGTCGTCTATGCCCACAGCCTTGATTGTCATGAAGCCAGGGTTTTAGGCGGCTTCGGCCCTGGAGGGAAGGGGGCGGCGCTATTCAGCACAAAACAGCTTGAATGTGGCCCTGTCTGGCGTAGTCGAGAATTTTTGCGTCCCGCGTGATCATCGGGACGGCCAAATCCCGTGCGGTGGCGATAAGCAGTCGGTCCGCCGGATCGCCGTGTAGCGGATCGGGCAACCAAGCGGCGGCAATGGCGATTTCGGGCGTAAGAGGGGCCATCCTCACGCCCGTCCTTGCCATGACACGCGCAAACCAAGTCTTCGGGTCCGGCAGAAATTCCATGACTCGACCGGCCTTAGGCTTGCTCAGCATGCCGATTTCCCAGGCCGACACCGTGGAAATCAACAAGCTGTTGGTCAGAGCCGCGGCTATGATCTTGGCCATGGCCGCGTCCTGTAGGGCGTCGCCGTTTGCGAGCCAGATCAGCGCGCAGGTGTCCAAGAGGACAGCGCTTTTTTCGTTCATTCGGCCAGTTCGCCGTGCATGGCCGACAGGGGCTCATCGAGCACTGGCGCCGTGAGGTCCAGCCCCGGGGGGGTGAGCACCGATCCCCGCATGAATCCATGCAGGTTCTGCACGGTCATGGTCTCTTCATCGGGCGGATTCAGGATGGCGACAGTCTTGCCCCGCTTGGTGACCTTGACCTGAATAAGTTCGCGCGTGGCAAGCCGATCCAGAATGTCCAAGCATTTGGCTTTGAATTCAGTGGCGCTATAGGTCTGGAAGGGAGACATGGTCATATAGTCCTGACTGGTCACTTCAATATGACCACACAACGGTCAGCAATCAAGTCCGCCCAGGCCTAGCCCTTGGCCTTGTTCAGCGCATTCACCACCACACCCTCGGTCAATATCTGCGGCAGGACCTGGGGCGAACCGCTCGGGCCGTAGACCAGGTAAAGCGGCACGCCCGAACGGCCGTTGTCGGCCAGGGCCTTGGCGATGGCCGGGTCGGGGTTGGTCCAGTCGGCCTTGAGGTAGACCGCGCCGGTTGTCTTGAAGGCGTCCGCGACCGCATGCGTGGCCAGGGCGGTGCGTTCGTTCACCTGGCAGGTGATGCACCAGGCGGCGGTGAAATCCACGAACACCGGCTTGCCCTGGGCGCGCAGATCATCGACCCGGGCTTGCGACCAGCCCTCGCTTGGTAGGGCGGCGGCCTTGGCGGTCTGAGACCGGCCGGGCGCCTCGGCGTTTTGCGCGCCCGTGCTCGCCAGTAACCCAGCGGCGAGCAGGCCGGCTATCGCCCATAGGCGCGCCGCAAGAGGCTTTGCGGATTGTTGCGATAGGCCCCACGCCCAGGCGGCGAAGCCCGCCGCGACGGCGGCGGCGAGCAGTAAGGCTTCGGCGTTGACGCCGGCCTGCAGGGCGAACACCCACGCTAGCCAAGTCGCCGAGCCATACATGGGAAAGGCCAGGATCGACTTGAGGATTGTCATCCAACGCCCCGGCCGAGGAATCAGGCGCAGCAGCGGCGGCACGAACGCGAATAGAGTGAAGGGCAGGGCGAGCCCCACGCCCAGGCCCACAAACACCAGAAGGGCGCTTGAGGTGGGTTGGGTGAAGGCCCAGCCGATGGCGCCGGCCATGAACGGCGCCGTGCAGGGCGCGGCGACCACCACCGCCAGCACGCCGGTGAAGACGGCGCCCGCCAGGTCGCCGCGCGAGGCCAGCCCCGCCCCCGTCCCCTGAACGGAGGTTCCCAGCTCGAACACGCCCGACAGGTTCAGGCCGGCCAGGAACAGGATCAGGCCCAGAGCCGCGACCACGCCGGGCGACTGCAGCTGAAAGCCCCAGCCGACCGCCTGTCCCGCGGCCTTGGCGGCGATCAGAACGCCGGCGAGGATCACAAAGCTGGCGATCACCCCCGCCATGAAGGCGAGGCCCTGCAGGCGCGCCTTGCCGGCGTTTTCCCGATGAGCCGCCAGAGACGCGGCCTTGATCGACAATATCGGAAACACGCAGGGCATCAGGTTGAGCACCAGGCCGCCCAGCAAGGCGAACAGGACGGCTGTGGCCAGGCCCATGCTCCGAGGGGCCGACGACATCGTCGCTCCGCCGCCCAGGCCGGAGGCGCCAGCGGGCAGGGGTCCTGGCGAGGCCGACACCACATAGCCCCGGCCGCCCAAAGCGAGGACGCCGGCGAAGGTCTTCAGGGGCGTTCCTCCGGGCTGAAAGGCCAGGCCCGGCGCCAGGTTCAGTGTCAGGCCATCGGGGCCGCGCTCGGCGGTCTGATGCTTGGCGTGGTCGATCACCGAGCTGTCGTAGGGGAAGAAATAGGCGTCGCCGACGTCCTGGCCCTTCACGACCGCGCCGGTGACGGCCAGCTTCAGGGTGTCGGCGCCGGCGGCGAACACGGCGCTCAAGCCCACATCCTTGGGCGCGGCGGCCAGGGTCTCGCTGATCGCGGCGCCGAACTGGGCATCCGGCGCGGGGCTACCGGAGACCACGGGCAGCGCCAGGTCGAGCATCGCGTCGGCCGGGATGCAGATATCCTGGCACACCAGGAAGTGGGCGCTGGCCTTGATATGAACCGTGGAGCCCGGCTTGGCGTCCGTGGGGACCTGGATGGGCGTGGGCAGATAGACCGAGCCGGTATAGCCGTAGTCCATCAAGGGGCCGGTCGGTAGCTTTTGTGGCAAGGGCCAAACGACGTCGGCCGCGCTCCATCCGGTCGGCAGGGTCCAGGCGATGGAGGTGGCCTGGCCGGAATCGCCCGGATTGCGCCAGTAGGTGTGCCAGCCCGGATCGATGATCTGATGTAGGGCCACATAGACCACGGCGCCCGGCGCTGCCGCGGACTGCGGCGCCAGTTCCGCCTGCAGATGGCCGGCCCGCACGAGCTCGGCGCGGGCAGGCACGGCGGATCCCAAAGCCAGGCCCGCAAGCAAAACCGCCAGCCAACGCGTCATGGTCTCTTCTCCGTTCGAGCTGGATGGCTTCATCTTGAAACCTGAATCAGGCTCTACAAGTTTGAATCCAGGCACGATTCAGCGTTTAGACGATGCCGCCTAAACCGATCATGCTCCAGGACTCTTCGCGGAGCGATATCACGATCTTGAGCAAAAACCTCGGCGGTTAGAGATGGCGGCTCGGGGCGTTCTGGGCTAGGCCTTCGCCAAAGTATTGGAGGCCTTAAATGAAACCGCATGTTCGTCTGGCCATGGTCCTCGCGGCGCTGGTCTTCGCCATGGCGGGGCTGGCGCGGGTGTCGCCAGCCGCGGCGCAGCAGAAGCTTGAGACGGCGGTGTTCGCCGGCGGCTGCTTCTGGTGCATGGAAAGCGATATGAAGGCCATTCCCGGCGTGGTTTCGGTTCAATCGGGCTACACGGGCGGGACCTTGGCCAATCCCCGCTATGAGGATGTGGTCACCGAGCGCACCGGGCACTATGAGTCGGTCAAGGTCACCTTTGACGCCGCGCGCCTCAGCTATCAGCAGCTCCTCGCCCGATACTGGAAATTGGTCGATCCGACCGACGATGGCGGCCAGTTCTGCGATCGCGGCCCGTCCTATCGCCCCGCCATCTTCGTCGACGGTCCCGAACAACGGCGGATCGCCGAAGGCTCCCGCGCCGTGGCGGCCAAGAATCTGAAGGTCGGGACCATGAAGGAACAGATTCTTCCGCTTGGCCCTTTCTACCCGTCCGAGGAATACCACCGCGACTATGCCGCGCGGCATCACGAGCAGTATGAAATCTACCGCATCGGCTGCGGCCGCGACGCGCGGCTGACGGATGTCTGGGGCAGAGCGGGCTAACGCCGGGCCGTTGGGGGATCAGCCGGCCCGGCGTTGTTCCCTAAAGCGCTATCGATTCCGCGTTGAGCACTGGCTCTAAACCCATCGTGCTCTAGGCGCGCGGGCCCCAACCGCCATGACCGCCCGGGCCTTCGTCGTGGCCTCGCCCTTCGCCGTCGCGCAGCAGGACCAACGAATCGAAGGTGTGGCGCTGTTCGGGGCTGAGCAGCGCGTAGAAGGTCTTGATGGCCGTGACGCGCGCTTCGATCCGCTGCTGATGTTCCTGCTGGCGGGCGACCAGACGGTCAAGCCGTTCAGGCGTTGTGGCGGGCATGGCGGGCGGACCGCCTTGCGCGTCTTGGCCCGGCCCGTGCGGACCCTTGCCGTCGTGGGCGGGATGCAAGGCGGAGGTGAAGGCTTGGAAGGCGGACTCCTGGTCGGTCCGAATGCTCAGGACGTCGTGCAGCGCCTTGATCCGTTCGGCTTGGCGGGCTTCGAACCGCTCCTTCATATGGTCACCGAAGGCGCGCGCGCCGGCGGCGCCGTCGGGTCCGCCCGGCGGCGGACGATCTTGGGCGAAAGCGCCTGCGGCCAGGCTGAGCGCGGCGGCGCCCGCGGCGGCGGCGATGAAGCTTTTGCTGGAAAATGACATGCAGGTTTTCTCCCGTGGCTATGCCGATTGGCCGCCCGCTTGCGCTAATGCGGCGGGCTTGGGGAGATTTAGCTAACTTCATGGCCAAGCTGGGGCCAAATTGGGCTAAAATTGGCCATGATCGGCGGCGTTTCTTCCATGCGCGGCCGGGTGCGGCGCCGAAATCCTTTGACTTTTCGGCGCTGATGACCCATTTGCCTGTCCATCGGCGCTCCAGCCGCGTGAAGGGATGCAAAAGCGTCCCGCCTGTTGAGCGCCCATATCTCTCCCACATATCGCCCAGGTTCACGCGGGGCGTTCCATAACGAACCCGCGCGGGCGGCCCGATCCGATGATCGGCGCTGCGCATGCGCTTATCTGAAAGATACGTTTTGACTCAGTTCACCGACCTCGGCCTGGCCCAGCCTCTGCTGCGCGCGCTTGACGCCGAAGGCTATACCCAGCCCACGCCGATCCAGGCGCAGGCCATTCCCTACCTGATGCAGGGCAAGGATTTGCTGGGCATCGCCCAGACCGGCACCGGCAAGACCGCCGCCTTCGCCCTGCCGATCCTGCACCGCCTGGCCGCTAACCCCAAGCAGGCCGCCCGGCGCACCTGCCGCGTCCTGGTGCTCAGCCCCACCCGCGAACTGGCCAGCCAGATCGCCGAAAGCTTCCGCAGCTACGGCCGCCATCTCGGCCTGAAGGTCGCGGTGATCTTCGGCGGTGTGAAGTACGGCGCCCAGATCAAGGCCCTGGAGGCCGGCATCGACGTGCTGGTCGCCACCCCCGGCCGCCTGATCGACCACATTCAGCAGAACACCTGCCAACTGCACGAGACCGAGGTGTTCGTGCTGGACGAAGCCGACCAGATGCTGGACCTCGGCTTCCTGGTGCCGATCCGCAAGATCGTCGGCAAGTTGCCGGCCAAGCGCCAGAACCTGTTCTTCTCCGCCACCATGCCGAGCGAAATCGGCAAGCTGGCTTCGGAGCTGCTCAAGGATCCCGCGCGGGTGTCGATCACGCCCACGGCCACCACCGTGGACAAGGTCGAGCAGAGCCTGCTGTTCGTGGAGGCCCAGCGCAAGCGGGCCCTGCTGGCGGAACTGTTCGCCGAAAAGGCGCTGTCGCGGGTGATCGTGTTCACCCGCACCAAGCGCGGCGCCGACAAGGTGGCCCGCTACCTGGAAGCCTGCGGGGTGGGCGCCGCGGCGATCCATGGCGACAAGAGCCAGGGCCAGCGTGAGAAGGCGCTCGCCGCCTTCAAGGCCGGCGCCTGCCGCGCCATGGTGGCCACCGACATCGCCGCCCGTGGCATCGACGTGGACGGCGTGACTCACGTCATCAACTACGAGCTGCCCAACGTGCCCGAAGCCTATGTCCATCGCATCGGCCGCACGGCGCGCGCCGGGGCTGCCGGCATCGCCATCAGCCTGTGCTCGGACGACGAACGCTCCCTGCTCAAGGACATCCAGCGCGCCACGCGCCAGATCATCCCGACCTTCGATCGCCGCAACGACAAGGTGCTGGCCCAGGCCACCGCCGTGGCCGAAGCCCTCGCGCCGGAAAAATCACGCGGGCACGACGAGGCCGAATCGCGACCGAACCGCGACGGCGCCGAGCGTCAGGCGAATCGCAAGCGCCGGCCGCAGGGCCGTCCGGGCGGGCATCCGGGCGCGAAAAGCCCTGTCCAGGGCCGTAAGGGCTCCGCGGGCTCCGGCAAGCCGGGTCGCGGCAATGGCGACCGGGCGTCGCAGGGGATCACTTCGGGCTCATGGAGCCCCCTCGATAGCTAAGGCGTTCCGGTTTTTATGATCAAAAACAGGCGTTTATTTAGCCCAGCCGTAAACTTGACGCGATTGGGCGGCGCCTGTAGGTTCCGCCGCGATCTTGCCGGGCCGCGGTGGGGCCGTGCGAGGGCATAGGCATTCATGACGGATCCGGACCCCTCTGACGACAAGGCGCTCGACCGCCTCGGCGACAAGCTGAAGGCGTTCGAAGCCAAGCGTCAGAAGGGTGGCTCGTCCATCAGCGACGAGTCGGGGGTCGGCGAAGGGTATCGTCTGCTGGGCGCCATGCTCGGCGGCGTGCTCGGGGGGGTCGGCTTCGGCTGGCTCTTCGACCACTTCGTCCACACCGCGCCCTGGGGCCTGATTGGCGGTCTGCTGATCGGTACGACGGGAGCGATCTTTAGCACGGTGCGCTCCGCCAGCCGCATGAGCGACAAGGCGGCCGCGAAGTCGGGGCCGGCGCCGCCGGCGCCCGCCAGGGACGAAGACGAGTAGGGGACGACACGACCGATGGCCGCTATCCAGCCCATGGAGCAGTTCATGATCCACAAGATCGTGGATCTGCCGCCGGTCGTCATTCCGGGCCTCGGCTCGATCGACATGTCGATCACCAACAATGTCATGTTCATGCTGATCGCTGCCGCGATCATCACCGTGTTCTTCCTCACCACCGCGCGCGGCGCCCTGGTGCCCGGTCGGGGCCAGGCCCTGGCCGAGACGCTCTATGGCCTGGTGGACAAGGGCCTGGTCGGAGCGATGATCGGCCACGGGCGCGGCAAGCCCTTCCTGCCGTTCATATTCACCCTGTTCTCCATGATCGCGGTGATGAACATTATCGGCCTGGCGCCCACGAGCTTCACGGTCACGTCCCAGCTTTCCGTCACCGTGGCGCTGGCGCTGATGACCTTTCTGATCGTGGTGATCGTCGGTTTCACGCGTAACGGCCTCGGCTTCTTCAAGCTGTTCGTGCCGGGCGGCGTCAGCATCCTGATGGCCTGCTTTTTGGCGCCGATCGAGTTCATCTCGTTCATGGTGCGGCCCGTCACCCTGGCCATGCGGTTGTTCGGCAACATGATCGGCGGCCACGTGGTGATGTATATGTTCGCCAGCTTCGTCATCGGCCTGGGCGCTTTCGCCCTGCACGGCGGCTTGGCCAGCTTGGGCTTTCTGGGTTCGGCCCTTTCCCTGGCGATGGTGATTGCGCTCTACGCGCTGGAATTCATCGTCGCCTTCCTGCAGGCCTTCGTCTTCGCGGCCCTGACCTGCACCTACCTCAACGACGTCGTGAACCTCGATCACGGCCATTGATCCGCTTAACCACTGCAACCTGATCCACTTCCAAGGGGACTTTTCCAAATGGACGTTACAGCCGCCAAATACATCGGCGCCGGCCTGGCGATGACCGGCCTGATCGGCGCGGGCGCCGGCCTCGGCATCCTGTTCGGCAACTATCTGCAAGCCGCCATGCGCAACCCGTCGGCCGCTCCGGCCGAACGCCCGATGCTGTTCCTGGGTTTCGCCGTGACCGAAGCCATGGGCATCTTCGCCCTCGTGATGGCCTTCATCATCCTGTTCGTGAAAGTCTAAAGGCGCTCACGTGGCTGATCCTGCGACCGTTGCGGGCGCCGCCGCCGAGCAAGGCTCCGGCGGCTTGCCGCAATTCGATCTAAGCTGGTGG
Organism: Caulobacteraceae bacterium; assembly: GCA_003164925.1. Lineage (GTDB taxonomy): Bacteria > Pseudomonadota > Alphaproteobacteria > Caulobacterales > Caulobacteraceae > BOG-938. The sequence continues at coordinate 14,704 of PLRV01000041.1, read as the reverse complement.
CCGGGCCAAATGGCCTGGATGCTCATCATCTTCGGGGTGATGTTCGTCCTGTTCGCCAAGGTGTTCGTGCCCAAGGTCGGCGGAACCATCGACGGCCGCGAAGGCCAGATCGCCGGCGACATCGCCGAGGCCCGTCGCCTGAAGGACGAGGCCGAGGCCCAGGCCGCCGCGGCCGCCGCTGAAACCGCCGAGGCCCGCGCGCGGGCCCAGCGGCTGGGGGCGGACGCCAAGGCCAAGGCTCAGGCCGAGGCCGCCGCGCGTCAGGCCACGGAAGAAGCCAAGCTGAACGAAAAGCTGGCCGCGGCCGAGGCTTCCCTCGCCGCCGCCCGCGACAAGGCCATGGGCAATGTGGCCGGCATCGCCAGCGACACGGCCCAGGCCATCATCGAGAAGCTGACCGGCGTGGCCGCCGACGCGGCCGAAGTCAAAGCCGCGCTTCCGGCCTGAGGACCCTGCTGATGGACTTCCTGCAAAACGCCCTGCAAAACGCCGAATTCTGGGTGCTGGTGGCCCTGGTGATCCTGGTGATCGTCCTGATCGCCGCCAAGGTCCCCGGCGTGGCGGCCAAGGCGCTCGACGCCCACGGCGAACGCATTCAGGCGGAGCTGGACGAAGCCAAGCGCCTGCGCGAGGAGGCCCAAGCCCTGCTGGCCAGCCTCACCGCCCAGCGCGAGCAGGCCGAGGCCCTGGCCAAGGAGATGCTGGACAACGCCAAGGCCGAGGCCAAGCTGATGACGGCGGAGGCCAAGGCCAAGCTCGACGAACAGATCACGCGCCGCGCCGAGATGGCCGAACGCCGCATCGCCAACGCCGAGGTCCAGGCCACCGCCGAGGTCAAGGCCGCCGCCGCTGACCTGGCCGCCCACATCGCCGAAACCGTCCTGACCGCCCGCATCGCCACGTCCAAGTCCGACCCGCTGGTGGACGCGGCCCTGGCGCAACTGCCGGACAAGCTGAACTAGCCAGCGTCTGCACCCAATTCCGCTCACTCCCGCGTAGGCGGCAGCCTACGGTTTTTTAGTTTCCAGCGTGGGCGCGCCGGTCAAAAAGCCTGGATGCCCGCCTCCGCGTGGCGCCGCTTTCACTTTGACGACATCATTGGGTTCACGCCCGAATAGCCATCCCAATGCTCAGCGATGAGGCCGTCCTGTAGGCGGAACAGGTTGAAGATCATCAGGGGCTCAGCCCGGCCGGGCATCTCGCGGGTATTGATCCGCGTCACCAGGTCGCCGTGCGCCATGACCGTGATTACGTGCGAGGCCCCGAGCGCGGGGCCAGGCGAGGCCTTGTCTCCCGCGCTGTCAAACAGCTTCATCAGGCCGGCCGCGCCCTGGCCGTAGACCGCCATGCTCTCGTTATGCTGGATGTAGTCAGGCCGGCAATATTTGGCCAAGACCGCGGGTAATTCCTTCTTGGCCTCATCGTGGCTGAGTTTTTCCAGCCGATCGAGCTCCCCGAAATAGCCGATGACCACCTGCTTGTTGGCGGTTTCTCGCGCGGTTTCGGCGGATGCGATTGACGGCGCCGCCACGGCCACGGCGCTCAAGATCAATACCCACAGCATGAGGCATAGACGTTTCATGGAATGGTCCTCCCTATATCGTTTTTGGCGTTACGGGCGCGCTAGCCGGCCAGGCCACGGCGCCTGCCCCGCCGCTTTGCGGTCGAGACAGACGTCTTCGGCAAAGGCCTGCTTCGGTTGGCGCTTGTAGGTCACCACGGCGTCCCACGACCGCGTGAACATGTCCGGGTCGGTGATCGTGATGCGATCGTCCAGGGTGTCCGCGTCCGCCAGGCGGAGGTGTTCGACCAGGCGCAATTGCTCGCTGCTGGGAATGAGGTCGTCGAGCAGCCGTTCAGGCTTGAAATTGCGCGAGTCGATCACCAGCGTGTCGCCCTCCCAGCGGCCCCAGGCGTCGCCCATGACGGTTCCCCACACCCTTTCCGACGGGCTCGCGCCCATGTTCACCTGGCGGAGCAACCGGTTCCATTCGAACATCATGGACACGACGTTGGCGCGGACGAAAATCTTGAAGGGTCGGTCAGAGAGCATGATCCGCGGCATGCCGGGAGAAGAGCAGCGCGACAGGGTCGGATCAAATCCGTAGTCGCCGCGCAAGGCGGCGGCCTTGTTTCGTTCGTATTGTTCCCTGCCCACGGGCGTGAAGGGGATCGGCGCTTCATTCTCCAGGGGCAGGGACACGCGCGGCTGGGCAATCTTCCAGACGCCATCCAGCGCCGTCCGATCATTAACCGGCTGCGCCACGCCCGCGCCGGCGCAAACGCTCAGCAGCAAGGCGACGCCAAGACATAGGCCTGGATTTCCGCGCATTAGTTTTCGCCCGGCCCCGGAGCGTCGGAAAAGCCATAGCGCGAAACGCCATCCGGCCGCCCCACGTCATCCTCGCAGTCATACTCCGCGAAAATCGCCCTGTCCGGACGCCAGATGAACTTGCGCGATATGGACCACTGGGAGGTGAAGTAGGCGGGATCGTCGATCGTCGTAACGACGCTCAAAGCCGGGCCGTCGTCGTCGATCTTTCGGATGCGATCCACCAAATGAGCGTCGCGGCTGAGCGGCGCGCCCGTGAGGTCGGAATTGACCCAGAACACGTCTTTGAAATTGGTCGTGTCGACCACCAAGGTGTCGCCTTCCCAATGGCCGACGGAGTCGCCCATGTACTCGCGGCGCCCCGAAGGTCGATGCGGCTGGTTCATGCGAATTTTCCACACGCCGTGGAATTCCTCGAACAGAAAGTCGATTTCGTCCGGTATCTGCAGAACGGCGAAGGGGAAATTTATGTCGCGCTGCCAGATCGGGCCGGGCGGACGACACCGGACCGCCGCATTGGCCAAGGGATGGCCTGATTTATCGGCGACCGCCCGCTCGCGCAGCAGGGCCTTGGCTTTGTCGTTCATCGGCACAGGGTCGCCGTGCATGGTCTTGGTCAGGAAGACCTCCATCATGTCCTGATGATACCAGGCGCCTTCCAGATTCCGCGGATCGGGGGAGGGTTTGGGCGCGTCCGGCGGCAAGGGCGGCAGGAGGAATGGGTTGAAGCCAGGCGGGATCGGCTGAGCCTGCGCCGGGGCGCAGCAAGCCAGCAGGCCGAAAAGCAACAGGCGCCCCAGGCAAGACGACTTCATGACCACCCATCGGTTGGCGACGCTTGTAGCGCGGCGGACGGGGAAAGCTCAGCGTGGTTGGGCGCCATCACCGCCATTGCGCCAACGCTGTATGGATAGAGTGGGATCAGGCAACATAAATAGGTGACGAAATAAATCAGAGGACAGGAGTAACTGTCACCCTAGCTACGAAGCTGGCCGCCTATCGCCAGATGCGCGGGCCCTGGGCTCCGGAGCAACGGCGCCGCCAGATCTCCTCGAACTCGTCCGGCGTTTTGAAGTGCTCCAATACAGCGCTGTCGGCGGAGCTGACGAAGCGCTGGTAGCCGACGTAGGCCCCCATCGGATTGAGGCTGTTGACGTTGCCGCAGAAATTGACGCCATCGTCGACTTCGGGAGGCGTCAAAACGGTCCGCACGTCCTGGTAAACTAGGCCGTGCGGATCGGATATCTGCTCCTTGAGCATGGCCTCCGACGCCGTCCTTTTCATCTCCAGCGCGGGCGTATCGCCGTCGACGGCCTGCTGTGGTTGGACCGGCGCCGTATAGGCAAGAACGGCTGAGGACAGGTCGGTTTCGGGCGCTGGGGATGGAGATGCAGGCTTCGCCGCCGCCGCCTGGGCCGGCGGTGCGACGGCGGTGGACGGCGAAACGCCCGCTTCGTCGTTGCTTTGTGTGAGAGTCGGCCAAGCGTCCCGAACGGCCCAGCCCAAGCCTCCTGCGACGGCGAGCAACGAAAGGCCCAGCACCGACACGACGACTGTGCGGACACGGCCCCGACGGCGGCTTATCTGCTGGGGAATAGTTTCCGCGCCGGCCATCGCCGCGCCAGCCATCGCCGCGCGCGCCCGCGCCCGTTGCGCTCGGCGCTCGACCCACTTCAGATCCTTGCCAAGGTTGACCTTTGCCGGCGGCTGAGGGCGCTGAAGCGGCGCGCGACGGCTCAGCATCTCATGGATTTTTTCTTCAAACTTCATGGTTTCTGGCCCGCGTCAGCCCCTTCTAGCGCCGTGGGCCGGCCACCGGGCCGCTAAGCAGGTGTCGGCGGTCGTGATGACCAGGGGCGCCATGAGGTCGAGCCTCACAATTTTTCCTTCGCTCAGATCGAGCAAAACCTGCAAGTACGCGGAATTTTGCATTTTTACCCCTGAGGTGAACCTTAACTTTGGCGCGTTTCGCCGTTCCAGTTCGGCTTCAGTGTTTAAATAGACTTGAGTAGAGGTATTTTATGCAACCGATGCCTTCATTTATTGGGCTCTATGACTTACAAATCCTTAACGGAATGTCACCGCCATGCGGTGAGGCGCCGCGCCCGCGCCTTGCTTCAAAGCGGATGTTTTGGGGCTGCCCGATAATGCCGATTCATTCACTGGACTATGATTTGCGGAGGCGAGCTCGCCGCTGGGTAAGATATTTTTTCACTACAAATTAACCCTGGATGTTCTTCCTAATGTCTAATCGCATCGTCGCCTTGGCGGAGAACGCGAAAATTGAGCGCAAGCTGCTCGAGATAGGGATGAACGGGAGCGCGCCCTCATTTTTTGTCTAATCGGCTGCCGCCATACTCACGGATTCTCCAATGACGTTGCCTGAGCGGGGACAAGCCCAAGTAGGTCCTCAGAAGCTTCAGCTTCTGGGGTTAGCCTTCGCGGGGGCCGACCTTGCGTTCGAAGTTGATCCGACCGGCGCGATACGTTTCGCCCTGGGCGCGGCCGAGCAAATTGCCGGCGTTGGGGTAGGCGACATCGTCGGGCGGGATTGGTCAACTCTGCTCAGCGACAGCAATGCCGACCTCCTCAAAGCGCTGCTGGTCAGCTTGCTGCCGGGGGATCGGCGGGGGCCGCTGCGTGTCGTACTGAAACCAAAGCAGGCAGGCGGCCTGGGCCGGCCCGCGTCGTTGTCCGTGTTTCGATTGCCGGACAACGCCAATGCCCTGTCATGCGCCCTCAGCCTTGGCGCGCCCTCCAAACTGGGCGAATTCCCGCGTAACCGCGCAGGCCTGCTCGATCGCAAGACCTTCGATGAGGCGACGGTAGCGATCATGGCTGAGGCAGGGCAGGCCGGGACCCCGCTGCGTTTGGCGCTTATCCAATTGGATGGTCTGACATCGGCCCTTTCGGCGCTCGACTCGACTGGGGTCGAAGCCACCCGATCGCAGCTCGCGGCGGCTCTTCGATTGGAGTCCTACTCAGGCGTCGGCGCCACCGAGATCGCCGATAATCGCTTCGCCATACTGCGCAGCGCGGGGACGTCTGACGCCAAGATGTCGCGGCGCCTGGAACAGATCTGTGGTGCTGGCGTATCGCCGGTCACATCCGAGCTTGAGCTGGACACCTCGACGCCTGAGACCAGCTTGAGGGCCGTGCGATACGCGCTAAATCGTTATGTCGAAGATGGCCTGTCCGCCGTCACGGCCGACCTTGGGGTCATGATGGAGCGCACGGTGAAGGATGCCTCGGTGCTCAGGTCGACCATCTCGGCCAGCACCTTCCACCTTGTCTATCAACCTATCATCGCCGTGGAGGGCAATTGCGTCCACCATTTCGAGGCCCTTGCCCGCTTCGACGGACAGGACGATCCGGGCGCGACTATTCGGCTGGCCGAGGAACTCGGGATGATTCTCGAATTCGACTTTGCGGCGGCCAAGAAGGTCGTGGAAATGCTGTCTCAGACAGAACGTAGTGTGAAAATCGCCGTCAATATCAGCGCGATTTCACTCATGACGCCACGCTTTGCCGATGAGTTTCTAAAACTCACCGCCTCGAAAGCCGGCCTGCGCCCGAGATTGCTGCTCGAGATCACCGAAACCCAGAAGATCGACGATTTGCCCAAGGCCAATGGCGTCCTGACTGCGCTACGCAATGCCGGACACCCCATCTGCCTTGACGATTTCGGCGCGGGCGCGGCGACGCTGGAGTATCTGAGCCGCTTGGATGCCGATTTCGTCAAAATCGACGGCCGCTACATCAAGGGCCTCGCCACCCGCCCGCGAGACGCCCTGGTGATCAAACATGTCGTCGGACTTTGCCGGGAGCTCGGCGCGATCGCGATTGCGGAGATGGTCGAGACGGAAGAGATACTCGAGATGGTCCGCTCGCTTGGGGTGACCCTTGGTCAGGGCTGGCACTATGGCAAGCCCACCCCCAAACCGATTTGGAAAATGCCGGTCCTGTCCACAGCGGTTTTAGAGAACGGACGACGCCGTGGCGCTGTCGAGCAATGGGGCTAGCGAAAGGGAGGGCGAGCCCGCTTTGCCCCCCGCCCATTTGACGATTTTGTGGGCGTGCAAATGTGGGGACATCGCTCACTCATTTTCCGCGAACGTCGCTCTCCAAGTGTGGAGCCAAGGAAAGTGGTGCGCGGCCCCACCTTGAATGCCCATCTGGCCCTATTCAGCGTTGGGGTTCGGGGAGGAGACCGGCGTCGGCGCTGACGCTCGGGTCTCCGATCTGCTCTTCGCAGTTGTATTCGTTAAAGACGGTGAGGCCCGGATGCCAACCGAAGGTGCGGACCACCGACCAGGGCCGCGTGTAATAGGTCGGGTCATCGATCGTGGTGATGATCTCCAGGTACGGATTGTGGTCGCCGTTGTCGACCTTGCGGATCCGCTGGATGAGCTTGCCGTTCGCCGACAGCGGCGTGCCGTCGACATCCAGCCAGAGGGCCTGCTTGAAGTTTTTGCTTTCGACCACCAGCGTGCCACCATCCCAATGGCCGACCGAATAGCCCATGTAGTCCTTCTGGGCCGGACGCGGCGCCTTGGCCGGATTCAGGATCACATGCCAGCGGCCGTGGTATTCCTCGAACACGAATTGGATCCAATCCTTCGACTGGAAGATCTGAAAAGGGAAGTTTAGATCGCGCTGCCACTGCGGACCGGGTGGGCGGCAGATGGCGGAGGCGTTGATGTACGGCTTGCCTTCCTTCAGCGAAGTGACGCGACGGGCGAGGACCTTGGCCCCATCCATGTTGTAGGGGACGGAGACGCCATACATGTCCCGCTGCATGCGGAACTCGAGCCTCTGGTTGTGGAACCATGTCCCCCGTAGGTCACGTGGGTCGGCGGCCGGCATGGGCGAGTCCGCGGCCGGAGCCGGTACGGGCCTCATGCGGGGTACCGTGGGTGCAGGCAACTCAGCCACCAGGTTCTCGGCGGGGGGCATCGGCGGTTCCGGAGGCGGACCAAACGCCTGACCTCCCGGCGGACCTCCAGGCCCGCCCGCACCCGGCGGCGGGCCACTGGGCTGCGCCCCCGCAGCGCCCGCGCCGAGCGCCAGCGCGGCGGCGCCCGCCAGGGCCAGCCCTTTCAGACCGTGGCGCCAGGAAATTTCAGCCCTCATATGGAGGCGCTCCAAATCAGAGTTAAACCGGATCATTGCGGGAAAATCGGTTGATGCGCTTGGAGACGGTCCAGACAGACGTCCTGGGGGAACAATTCCTCCGGCTGGCGCTTGTAGATGACCACCGCCTCCCAGGGCCGCGTGAAATAGGCGGGGTCCTCAATGGTGATGCGGTCTTCGAGGGTATCGCGGTCCAAGAGGCGGAGGCGCTCTATCACCTTTAGATCCGCGGTGTGGGGAACCAGGTCGTCAAGCAGCGTGCGGTCGGAGAGGTTGGTGGTCTGCGCGACCAGGGTATCGCCTTCCCAATGCCCCCTGGAGGTTCCGGTCATCGTCGGGACCAGCCCCCGGCCCAGGGGGTCCACTATGGGTGGACGACCGCTGGCGTCGATCTGACGCAGGGCGCCGTTCCATTCGAAGTCAAAGGTCAGGACCCCGAGCTGCTGCCAGATCTTGAAGCGTTCGGGCGTCAGCATCAGCCGCGGCGTGCCCGGACTGTTGCACCGTGACATCGTGATGTCGTAGTCGTCGTAGGCCCCCTTGGCCTGCAGGCGTTTGTTCTCATTGTATTGCTTGCGCCCTTCGGCGGTGAAGGGAGGGTCCCCGCCGACCGGCTTGAGGGTGTTGGTCGGTGCGGCGATTTTCCACACGCCTTCCAGATTGGGCGTAGCGGCCTGAGCAGGGGCTGACGTCGCGAGCCCGACAGCTACAAAGGCGCCGGCCATGGCAGCCACGCAAAGGCCCAGCCGATGGCCAACGGGTCCATGTGTCATGGAACTCACTTCCCGCCGCTGGAGACGCCCGCTGCAGGGGCGGCTTGCTCGATCGGGCGAGAATAGCCGTCCCAGTGTTCGGCCAGCTTGCCGTCCTGTACGCGGAACAGGTTGAATATGTAGATCGGCCTTTGATCGGGCGCTCCGCCTGGCCGGCTGTTGATGCGGACCACCAGGTCTCCCTGGGCCATCAGCGCCAACACCTTCATCGGCGGAGGCGCTACGCGACCGCCCGCCGGGGGCGGCACCGCCGGCTTTTGCTCGAACATGCGGATATATCCTTCCCGCCCCGGGCCAAAGGCCTGCGCGGCCTCCATATGCTGTATATAGTCGGGCTTCAGGTACCGCTCGGCGATGTGGCGAACGTTCTGGCTGCCGTGCAGATAATCCTGCTCGAGAGCAGCATAGAAATCGCCGACCAGCTTTATGTTCGCCTTCTCTTTGGTCGTATATGTTCCGGCATGCGTGCTTGTGACCAATGCCGCTGTCCCCACCAGGACGGCGAGCATAGCGACCAGGAAATACTTCGGCGCTCTCACAATAGTGCTCCTCTCGAGTTCGATCTATCAATTGGACTTGAAAGTTGGCCCACGTTTAAAAGCGGACGCTGACAACGACGCCGAAGGTGCGCGGATCATAGGGGGTCACGGTGTAAGCCTGCGCGTTCAACGTCACAGCGCTCTTATACCGGTTGTCGCCCACATTCCGGACGTAGCCGACCACGGAATAATTCTGGTACGCCCACATGACATTGAGGTCGCCGACCACTTCGTCGCCCACGCGCACGTAGGGATAGGCTCCCTGGGCAAGCTGGCCCGGCGACACCCCGCTGCTGTTGTGCGCTGAGAGATAACGCGCGTCGGCGTGTAGCGTCAGTTTCGAGCCGCCGGGCAACAGGACGGTATGATCGTAACCGGCATCGGCGGTGAACGGCACGACATTGGGAATGCCATCAAGCGCGATAAAATCGCTGGCGGGCTCGGAGGTCCCTGGGCCGGTCGGGACGATCGTGCTGGACCGCCCGGTATAGTAGGCGTTCGTGTAAGCCAGATTGAGGTTCAGGCGATCAGCCGTAGTGGGCTGATAGATCATCTCCAACTCGCCGCCCAACGCCTTCACCGGAATGTTGACCGTGCCGTACGAGGGAGTGGAGAGTTGCGGGGTGAAATTGATGTTGGCGACTTGGTAGCCGCCGTAATCGTAGTAGAACAGAGCGCCGTTAACTTGGAGTTTGTTTTCCAGAAATCTGTTCTTCGATCCGACCTCGTAGGCCGTCAGGATTTCGGACTTGATATCGAGCACGATCGGATTGGACGATTGGCCCGTCGTGAGGGTCACGTCGCCCGGAGAAAAGCCCGTGGAAACCGAGGCGTAGAGCAAGTTCTGCGGGGTCAGATCATGCTCCAGCCGGGCCTTGTAGGTGGTGGTGTAAAAGCGGCGTTCGCCGGCTTCGCCGCCGATCGATTGCGAAATCAGCTGTGGTGGAAAAGTCGGCGGTTGAGTTGTGTAAGTCTCTTCGACTTGCACCTTGGTGTAGTCGTAGCGCGCGCCGGCGGTCACCCGCCACGAATCCGCGAAAGGATAGGTGGCTTCGCCGAACACGCCCAGCGCTTCGGTTTCCTTCTTGGGGATGTCGGCGTTGTAAAGCAGGCCCAACGGCGGACTAACAAATACCAGGTTGCTGGTGCTCGCCAGGTTGTTGTCGTAGTAGAGCGTCCCGACCTGCCAGGTGACCATTGAGCCTGGATTGGACGCTAAACGCAGCTCGTGCGTCATGAAATGGTCGTTGCTTATGGAGCCCGTCTGGTTAAGCGTGAGAGAGCCCGCCTTCACGGGAATGTCGAAGCTCTCCTGGAACGTGCGGTAGGCCGGTTGGTAGGTGAGCGTCGCCGGACCGAGGTCCCATTTGGCCAAGGCCCAATATTGTCGGCTTTCGTTGCTGCCGGGGCCCAGGGCTGTAGGCACATATTGGTAGGAGTTCGGCGTCGCGAGGTTGACGGTGGTCCCGCCGCTGTTCTGGATATTGTCCTCGATCGCGGCGCCGAACAGCAGCGAGAAGCTCTGAGTCGGCTCGTAAAGCAACTTGATCTTGGCGTCGTTGCTTGAGTTGAAACCGCCGTCGGCGGAATAAAACCCATTGCGCTGATAGTGGTTGCCGGAGACCCGCACGGCCAGAACATCATCCACGATCGGCGCGTTCAGGGCCGCTGTGTAGTGCTGCAGAGCGTAATTACCCAACTCGATCGACGCATTGCCGCCCCAGCTATGGAGTTGGGGGTCGGCCGTATTGACGGCTATCAGGCCTGAAGTGGCGCTGCGTCCGTAGAGCGTTCCTTGGGGACCACGCAGAACTTCGACGCGATCTATGTCGTAGGAGCCGCCCAATCCTTCGTACACACCGTCGACATAGAGGGCGGCCGCAGGCGCAACGCCCACCACGGAGCCTCCGGCCGGCAAGTTGGATGGAATTCCGCGGATCGTCAGACCGGAAGACGGAGAGTCGCTGCCAGCGCCGAACGACGAGCCGGAGTTTGTCGCCGCGGCGCCGGCGATACCGGGCACATCCTCGATAATCTGCGACAGCTGGTAGCGGCCGGTAATCGCCAACTCCTTACCCGTGCGCACGCTGACCGAAGCGGCCGTGCGCTGAACATTGCCGACGCGGTGTTCGGCCGTGACGACGACCTCCGGTAAAGCGGTGGCCGCCGCGGCGCCCGAACTAGCGTTCGCAACCGTCTGGCAGAAGGCGGGACCTGCCCAGATCAACGGTCCGCACGCCGCGGCTCCGGCCATCAGTTTCAAATAATGCCGCTTTATGGTCGTCATGTTGTTTTCTCCCCATTTTTGCGACGACATCGCTTTGTTTATCAGTCGTCGTTGTGGTGCGTGATAGATCAGTGAAGGAACTTTATCGTCAGGGCTGGGTCGAGGCGCCGGGGGCCGCAGTCACCGGCGGGGCCACAGTGTCCCTGTTCATCTCCGCGATGGTCACGCGTTTGAACATCCACTTGCCGTTCTGCTTCACGTACTCCTGCTCATAGCGGCCCAGAGAGGCGAAGAAGGACGGGTTTGGATTTGGCAGGGTGATCTGATCGACGTTGTTTCCGCGCCGGACGGTGAACCAGTAGATCTTGCTGCTGGCCCTATTGCCATCCACCGTCAGCACGAGGTTGGCCGTCAGGTGAATATTGGGCGAGAATTGCAGCTCTGCATGCGGCGGCATCTTGGTCCGTTTCCGCATCATATCGACGAAGGAACGGATCTTCTCGTGGCCGTGAAACACCATCGGCGTCGGGATGTCGGCCCCCTTCATCACCACCTCGCCGTCGGGCGCGAATAGGCTGGCTAGGGCTTCGTCGTCCTGAGTGTCGAACGCCCACAGGTATTGCGAGATAAGGTTTTCGACGTGGGCGCGCGTATCGGCGTAAGACTCTGAAGGAACAGCGCGCGGCGCTGCAGCAAAAGCCTGCGGCGCAGCCAGCGCGCCGGCGACAGCAAAAATCGCCAGCCGCCGCGAGAAATGTTTTGTCACTCTATTCCATCCCTATGCGTTGGACACGTTCGGCCCCCCGCAAAGGGGGCCGCTGTCGCGGTTCATGCGCGATCGCAGCCGACCCCGATAGTCTCAGGAGGTCTCGACCATCGCCGCCGCGGCGGCCCGCCCTAACAGGCGGCCCTCAGCGCAGATCGGGGATCAGGGCGGTGAACTTCGGGTCCGACCGGAGGGCGTCGCAGAACGGCATGCTCGGAATCATGTCGATCAGCGCGTTCTGTTCCGCTGCGGTCCGCACCCAGGCCAGGGCTTTCTTGGCGTCGCCCAGACCCAGATAGGCCAGCGCTATGGACGGCGCGACCCGGCCGGGCTCGTCGGCCTGGGCGAGCAAGGTATTGAGGATGTTTTCCACCTTGGACCGCTTGCCCTCAAGTCCATAGATATATCCCAGCTTTCCCAAGGCCATCGGATGTCCGTTCGACATCCGGCAAAGCTCGAAATACTTGTCCAAGGCCGTTTCGCGCCGGCCGCAAATCAGTTCGATGTCCGCGAGCACGACCTGGGCCATTATATTCTTCGGATCGAGCGTCAGGCAAAGCGCGGCCTGTTCGCGCGCAGCATCGGTGCGTTCCAGGTTGAACAAGACCACCGCCAACAGGCCGGCATTGATCGCCGATAGAGGGTCGAGGCTCTGGCCGACAGAGATGGCCTGCAGCGCCTCTTCCAGTCGGCCTGCGTTCAACAGCTGCATGCCCAGGGCCACATGCGCCATGCTCTCGGCGGGATGCAGCTCCACCGCGCGGTGCAGCAGGTCGGCCGCTTCGCCATATTGGCCCCTGTACATGGCGACCATGCCCGCGCACACCCGCCTCTCGAGATCCATTTCATCGTAATCGTCCCTCGGCTCCGCTGGAGCCAACAGCTGAGACGTGCCGGCCGGTATCGCGGAGCCGCCGAGTGACATGAGGGTGCCGACGCTGACGGAAAGGGCGCGGCGTATCGGCCGGCTGGCTGGTTGCGACTGCGCGGCCGCCTGGAAGAATTTGATGGAATTGGCCAGTTCCGCTGCCGCTCCCGGCTGATACTTGAACTGGAAGCGCATGCGCATCAGGGAGTCCAAATAGGCGCTCTTCTCGCGGCCGCCCACCGACTCGCCGGCCCTCTGCAGCAACAGGCCACCGATGTCCGCGGCGATTTCTTGCGCCAACTCCTCTTGCATGCGCAAAGAGGGCGCGGCTTTTCGATCATAGGTGGCCGAGTGAATGTGTGCGCCGCTGGCCGCGTCGGTCAGGAGCGTGGTGACGCGCAGGCCGCAGTCCCCCATCTGCACGGCGCCCTCCACCAGCAGATGGGCGTCCAGCTTGGCCGCGATCTCGCGCACATTGCAGTTCTGCCCCTTGAACGCGAAGGACGAGGTGCGCGAGATAATCTGCAGGTCGCTGCGCGCGCCCAGCCGGACCATCACCTCGGTGGCCAGACCGTCGTTGAAAGCCTCGTCCTGCGGCCCGATGGCGACGAACGGCAGCACGGCGACGCGTCGAAGCAAGTGCACGGGGCTCGACCTCGTCGCGGATGGGGTTCCCTCCGACCGGTATTGGGCTACAGGCTCCAAGGAACGCGACCGGAAACCGATGCGCAGGGGATTACCCTTGCCCTCGCCGTCGTAATAGGTCGATAGCTTGCTGCGCAGCCGCCAGATCTCGTTGCGCACGATAGTGTCAAGCTGAGGGTTGAACGACGGGGCGAGGCCGAACACATCCACGCCGATGGCGTACTCTTTCACTTGATCAGCCGTCCCCAGCAGCAGCTGATTGACAAAATATTCCAGCAATTGCTGAGAACGCCGCGAAGCAGCAAAGACCTTGCTGTCCAGGAGCCTGGACAGCTCATCGCACAATTCTTCGCGAGACGGCGGAAAGATGGTCATGGCTTCTGTTGCTTCCCCCTTTTGCGCTTAGCCTACCATCGTACGGCCGGTTTCCAACGGGTAGCGCAACCGACGTTCCATATCGGATTGGCGCCCATTCCCAAAAACCCCCGTTTTCGGAAGACTCCGCCGTTCGGTCATCGGCGCGGGTTCGACGACGCCCACGACCTCCGACAACTAGGAAAGAGGGCCACGCGCCCACTGCTGGCCCAGTCTGCCGCAGCGCCCTCGCTGTGAACCTTGACAAATCACTTGCTGATTTTCACTCTTTGTTCCACCCATGACCGTCGCCGACACAGCCCCCGCTAACGCCGCTCAGACCGACGCCCCCGCCTGCGCCGATGACGCCGGCGACTGGGCGCGGCCCCTGCTTGAGCGCCAGCTGTGGATCCTGGGCCAGTTGGCCGAGGGCGGGCTGGAGATCGCCCGGGCCATCGAGCGCGCCGCCACCGATGAGGGGTCAGACGACGCCGTCCGCGCCGCCGCCCCCATGGCCTATGCCCGTGTGGCGCGGGCGGTGCGCCTGACCATCCTGCTGCAATCCAAGCTGATCGCCGACCTGCAGGCCCTGGAGGCCAAGGCGGCGCGGGAGGTCCGTAGCGAGAAGATTGACCAGAAGGTCGATCGACCGGACCTTCTGCGGCGCCAAATGGCCCGCATTCATCGCATCGTCCGGCGCGTCGCCTGGGCGCAGGGCAAGGCGATTGAAGAGGTCGAACGGCTGGCCCGCGATGCGGTCGACCGGCTGGACCAGGACGAGCTCTATGGCGACCTGTTGTCCCGCCCCGTCAGCGAGATCATCGCCCACATCTGCCGGGACCTGCGCCTTGAGCCCGACTGGCCGCAATTGGCCGAGGAAGCCTGGGCCCAGGACGAGATTGCCAGCGGCGCGGCCGGAGCGCCCTTGGCGGCGCTGATGGCCGAGGAGGCGGACGCCCGACGGCTAACGGCGGTGACTAAGCCGATCCGCTTCGCCGCCCGCGCCGCGTCGCCCTGACCACCCGCCGTCATCCCACGGTCGGCTGAAAGCCGAACCGGGGGACCCA
>PLRV01000067.1 GCA_003164925.1 Caulobacteraceae bacterium | reverse complement strand
GGCCGTCCACATATGGGTCCCCCGGATCGGCCTTCAGCCGACCGTGGGATGACGATGGGTTTGTCCCTTCAGCCTCACACCTTGATCGGCGGCTGCACCCTAATGCTCAGCTCCTTGAGCTGGCGCTCGCTCGCGCCCGACGGCGCGTTCATCAGCAGGTCCTGGCCCTGTTGGTTCAGGGGGAAGGCGATCACCTCGCGGATGGCTTCCTGGCCGGCCAGCAGCATCACGATGCGGTCGATGCCCGGCGCCAGGCCTCCGTGCGGCGGGGCGCCGTACCTGAAGGCGTTCAGCATGCCGCCGAACTGCTCCTCCACCACCTCGGGCCCATAGCCGGCGACAGCGAAGGCCTTGAGCATGATGGCCGGCAGGTGATTCCGAATGGCGCCCGAGCACAGCTCATGGCCGTTGCACACGATGTCGTATTGATAGGCCAGGATATCGAGCGGATCCTTGGTCTCCAGCGCCTCCAGCCCGCCCTGCGGCATGGAGAAGGGGTTGTGCGAGAAGTCGACCTTCTTCTCGTCCTCGTTCCACTCGTACATGGGGAAGTCGACGATCCAGCAGAACTTGAACACGTCAGGCTGGATCAGGCCCAGGTCCTGGCCCAGCTTGGCGCGCGCCAAGCCGGCGAACTTGTAAAAGCCGCCAGGATCGCCGGCTGTGAAGAAGGCCGCGTCACCCTGCCCCAGGTCCAGTTGGCCCATGACGGCCGCCGTGCCCTCCGCTCCCAGGTTCTTGGCGATCGGGCCGCCCCAACCGCCCTGGTCCTCGCTCCAGAAGATGTAGCCCAGCCCCGGCTGACCCTCGCCCTGCGCCCACGAATTCATGCGGTCGCAGAAGGCGCGGCTGCCGCCCTTGGGCGCCGGAATGGCCCAGATGGCGTTCTTCGCATCGGCGTCCAGTATCCGCGCGAACAGGCCAAAGCCGCCGCCGCGGAAATGCCCGCTCACGTCCTGCATCTCGATGGGGTTGCGCAGATCGGGCTTGTCCGAGCCGTACTTGGAAATCGCCTCGCGGTAGGGAATGCGCACGAAGGGATAGGGAGTCACGTCCTTGCCGCCCGCATATTCCTCGAACACCCCGAACAGCACCGGCTCGATGGCGTCGAACACGTCGTCCTGGGTGACGAAGCTCATCTCCACGTCCAGCTGGTAGAACTCCAGCGAACGGTCCGCCCGCAAATCCTCGTCGCGGAAACAGGGCGCGATCTGGAAATAGCGGTCGAAGCCCGACACCATCAGCAGCTGCTTGAACTGCTGCGGCGCCTGGGGCAGCGCATAGAACTTGCCCGCGTGCAGCCGCGAGGGCACCAGGAAGTCGCGCGCGCCCTCAGGCGATGAGGCGGTCAGGATCGGCGTCTGGTACTCGGTGAAGCCCTGCTCGATCATCCGCCGGCGAATGGACGAGATCACCTGCGAGCGCAGCACGATATTGCGGTGCAGAGTCTCGCGCCGCAGATCCAGATACCGGTGCTTCAGGCGCAGCTCCTCGGGATAATCGGGCTCGCCGAACACGGGCAGGGGCAGCTCGGCCGCCTCAGACAGCACCTCCACGGCGGTCACGCGAATCTCGACCTCGCCGGTCGGCAGGTTGGCGTTGACCACATCGCCGTCGCGCGCAACCACCTCGCCGTCCACCCGGATCACGCTTTCCGCGCGCAGCCGCTCCACGGCGGCGAAACCGGGGGTGGTCGGCCCCAGCACCAGCTGGGTCAGGCCATAATGGTCGCGCAGATCGACGAACATCAGCCCGCCATGGTCGCGCTTGCGATGAATCCAGCCGGAAAGACGCACGGATTGGCCGGCGTCGGCGAGGCGCAGCGCGCCGCAGGTGTGGGAGCGATAGGCGTGCATTTTAGACGGTTTACTGCCCGATTTGGAAAGGGCGGAAGGGCGCATGGGGGGGGGCGGATGTCAAGGTTATGGAACCCGAGACGATACGCCGCCCGGACGCTTAATCGGAAATTCGCGCTTTAAGGGCGTCAACAAGCGCCCGCCCCTTTGCCTCAAAGCCGGGCCCTAGGCTCTCCACCTGGTCACTAGCCAAACGCTCTTGAAAGAATCTTTTGATTTCGGGCTTCGAGGGGTTTCCCTCAATACCGAATATTTTCGAAATATGCGCTGCGGCTTCCTGATCTATTAAATCTTCAATTATCGTCAAACCAGAAACTAAACCACGTCCCCACTCCCAACTGCCCCGGCGCCCAACGTTCGCAAAAGGCTGTCGATGGTGTCGTGTGTCGGTTGACGGGCGACACGGAAAAGCGCCATGCTCAATCATGGAAATCGGCAGTTTCCGCCACAAGGACTTGAGGCGGCTGTTCGATGACGATGACGCCTCGAAGGTCGATCCGGGCTGTGCCGACAAGCTGCGCCTGATACTCGCGTTCCTGCAAGACATGGCGGGCGACGACGAATTGAAGGCGCCGCCGAAATGGGGCGCCCATCCGCTGACAGGCGACCGGAAGGGAGCCTGGAGCCTGACCGTCACCCGCAATTGGCGACTGACGTTCCGGGTCGATGACGACGGCGCGCTGCAAGACATCGACTTTGAGGACTACCATTAGGAGGCCGATATGATCCGCATGAAGACCCCTCCCCATCCCGGCGCTTTTGTGCGGTCGGAGATCATCGAGGCGCATGAGCTGAATGTCACGGACGGCGCCAAGGCGTTGGGCGTCTCGCGCCAGACGCTGTCCGAACTGCTCAATTGCCGCACTGCGCTGTCGTCCGACATGGCCCTGCGGCTGGAAAAAGCGTTCGGCGTCAGCATGGACACCCTGCTGCGCATGCAGACCAGCTACGAGATCGCCCAGGCGCGCAAGCGGGCGGACAGGATCGACGTGAAGCCGTACAAGGCGGCTTAGCCCCACCATCATGCCACGGGCGTTCCCCGGGCTCGGCCGAAGGCCGACCCGAGGACAGGCTCCAGTCGAACCGGGGGACCCAAGCCCCGCAGCGAAGCGTCGATTATCGTTTGGATCCCCCGATCACGTCGGGGGATGACGGTGGGGCGTTAGGACCGCCCCTAGAGCCGGATGACTTCTCTCGAAGTCTAAATCCGGCTCTACATATTTGAATCTAGGCCGTAGTGACGATTTAG
>PLRV01000039.1 GCA_003164925.1 Caulobacteraceae bacterium | reverse complement strand
TCCGCCTAAACCCATCGTGCTCTAATGGGTCTTCGCGCCGCGCCCGCCCGGTTCGCTGCCGGTCCGGTACAGCTCTTCGGTACGATTGACGTGGTCCCACATGGCCTTCACGTCGGTGGTGAGAGAATATTGTTGCAGGGATGGCTGGACCAGCCGTGCGGATTCGACCCGGGCCATGTTGTCGCAATAGCGCCGCCACAGATCGTGCTCCTGGCGAAGGGCTTTGCCCTTCTCGGTGGGCGGGTCCCACAGGCCGACTTCGTCCAGGCCGTTCTTCAGCTTCAGCATATTGGGCAGGGCGCTATAGACGAACAAGAACGCCGGGGTGGCCATCGAGGCGTAGTGCGGCTGCACCTGCATGTGCCACATGCGATAGGCGCCGAAGAAGGCCTGCCGGCGTTCGGGCGCCAGCCAGGGCGTCTCATCTTGGATCAGCGTTTCGCCAATGGAGGCCTGCTGCACCAGAGCCTCGGGCGACGTTCCCGACTTAAAGGCCACAGCCATGGCTTCAAACGGCACGCCCAGCGCCCGCGCCAGGGCGGTGTACTCCACCATCGAGCCACGCACGGTGACGAGCTGGGTGTGGCAGTTCTCCGGCGGGGACTGCATTGAGGCCAGCAGGTCGATCAGGCGCGGCTGCTTCAGCCGATGAATCCAGGCTACCTTGCCGGGAGCATAGGTCATGTCATTGGCGGTCAGGCGCGTGATGAGGTAGTCCACGCCGGGCGCGGGGCCCATGTCTTGCAGGAACCGGCGGAAATCCCTCCAGCCCGTATATAGGCCCGAGCCCCGTTCGAATAGGATGCGGCGATGCTCCGCTGCCTCGTGGCGATATTGCGCCATAAGGTTAATTTGCTCGGCCGAACCGACCGGCTTGGTGACGGGCTTAGATGCCGTCTTGGCCATAAGACCGCGTCCTCCTTGCGGCGCGCTCTTGGTCGCGGTCCGCAGTGTGCACGACAAAATGCCGCAGGGAAAGGTGCGCCACTTGTCTGAGGATTTCGTTACCGCCGCCGCCGCCTTCATTCGGCGCTTGGCGCGCGTCTACGCCTCGCTGCGGAATAGCTTGCCCAGCCAAGTGATGGACTGGCGCCGGCTGGGCGTTTCAGGCGCCTTGGGAGCGGCGAATCGGCGGAAGGCGGCGATCACCTGCGCGTAGGCTGCGCGCTTGAAAGGCACCACGAGGTCGACCGTTTCCTCCAGATCCGCCCAGCGCCAAGCGTCGAATTCGGGCGGTGCGTGCTGGGCGAGATTCACCTCGCTGTCCTGGCCCTCGAAGCGTAGGGCGAACCAGACCTGTTTTTGGCCGCGCCAGCCCCTCATGGCCTTGGCGCCGGTCCAGCCCTTGGGGAAGTCGTAGGTCAGCCAATCCTCGGTTCGGCCTAGGAGGCTGGCCGACCGCACGCCGGTCTCCTCGTGCAGTTCGCGCAGAGCCGCGTCGTACAGCTCTTCGCCGGGGTCAACTCCTCCCTGCGGGAATTGCCAGTTGTGCGGCGCATCGGTCCCGGCGCGTCGGCCAAACCAGACCTTGCCGTCCGGGTTGAACAGCACGATCCCGACATTGGGACGATAGAGCGAAAGGTCCTGAGGGGTCTGACTGTCCATTCGGACGACTATTACGCCGATTTTCAGCGCCCGGTCATCACCGCCGAAGCCGGCGCCAGGGCATATCCGCGCTGGCCGACGGAGGCCGCCCAGCGTTGGACCTGGGCGATGGTCAGGGGATAGGCGAAGCCCGAGCCGAGGGCCGATCCGTTCTGCAGGGCCTGAGCCTCCAAGGTCAGCAATTGCCGATCGATGGAATCGCTGTCGAGCTGGTCGTCGACGATGTGGCCGGCCGAGGCCCGAGGAATGCCCGACGCTCGTTTGGCCGCCGATCCGTCGTCGATAAAGGCCAGGCCGCGTTGGCGCAGGGCCTGGGCGAAGGCGTTCATGCCCTTGTCGGACTGCACGAACCGGCCGCCCAGATAATTGGTCAGGCCAAAATAGCCGGTGGCGCGGGCCATGATCCATTCCAGCCGCCGCACCGTCTCTGCGGGCGGATCATTGGCCATCAGGGTATAGGGGCCCGGATCGTTGTCGGGGAAGTCCAATGGCTCCATGGGCGCTTCCAGCAGGACCTCGTGGCCGCTGGCCCGCGCCAGATCGATCCAGCCCTGCAGGCCATCGGAATAGGGTACGAAGGACAGGGTAATTTCCGGCGGCAGGCGGTCTATGGCGTCGCGGGTAGCCTTGGCGTTCAGACCCAGGCCGCCAATGACCAGGGCCACTTTGGGCCGGCCGTTGTCGACGAAGGGCCGGGCGTAGGACTTCCACGACGTGCGCCCGTCCGGCGCGATGATGGGAAGGAGGCCGCCCGGGCCCGGCGCGCTCAGGCCGGCGATGGGCGCCTGGGGCAGGGGCTGCACGTGCGCCTGCTCGCTTCCGGGCATGAGGATCACCGCCTCCCCGCCGCTGGAACCGTCACCGGCCGTGAGGCCATCGGCGGACCCGTCCGGCGCAGCGGACGAGGCCGCTGCTTCGTCGGGCGAGAGGGCGTCGCGCCATCCCGCTGCGCCATTGGGCGACGCTAGGATACGCGCGCGCACCACCGGGGCGCCGTCGTGAGGGTCGCCCGTAGCGGCCAACAAACCCACGGCTGCCGCCGTGAACAACAGGGCCGCGCCCGCCAAAGCCGTATGGCGGTTCGCCGGAAAGTCGGACAGCAAGCCTCCCCGTTCGCGGCCGGCGGCCGCGGGAAGAGCAGGTTGAGTGGAAAACTTTTTCGAGAACATGACCTGGGACGCAGACGGATTTCCCCAGGTTTGAGCGTGCAAAATTATGGTTAAGAAACTGTGCGTCAATTCGAAAACCCCGTCTCTCCCGCGATGGGAGCTGGGGTTCAGAGGTCAGAACTGCAGTTCGGGATAGCCGGCGCTGGGCAGGGCCGATTCGGGCAGATGGCAGGTGAAGGCGGCGCCGGCTCCAGGCTCGCTTTGCAGCGCCACCCAGCCTCCATGCAACTCCACCAGGGCCTTGACCAGGGCAAGGCCCAGGCCAGGCCCGCCGCGATCGCGACCGATGAAGCGGTCAAAGATGTGCGCCTGTACGTGGAAGGGAATGCCCCGTCCAACGTCAGATACCTGGATCTGCACCTCGCCGAAGGTCCGCTGGGCCGAGAGGGTGATCACCCCCCCGGGGGGCGACTGGCGAACTGCATTCTCCATCAGATGGTCCAGAGTCTGGCCTAGGCGGCGGGCGTCAGCCCGGATCACGCCGATGTCGGGCGCGCAGCGCACCTCGATCTGAGCGTCTGCCTCGCTGGCCTCGCGCTCCCAGCGCTCCTGGGCCGTGCGCAGGAGTTCGTCGATGGGCACATCCCCCAGGTCCAGCGCCATCTCGCCCGCATCCACCTGGGCCATGTCGAGCACGTCGTCGATGGAGCGCGCCAGATGGCCGGCCGCCTGACGCACCGAGGCCAGGTGCGCTCGCGCCCGGTCGGGCAGCGCTGCGCCCATGTGATCCAAGAGCTCGGCGTATCCGATGATGGTGGTGAGTGGGGTGCGTAGCTCGTAGGACACATTGCCCACGAAGTCGCGCTTCAGCCGTTCGGCCTCCTCCAGGGCCTGGGAACGCTCGGCCAGGGCGCCTTGCAGGGCGCGAGTGTCGGTTACGTCGGTGAAGGCGAGCAGGGTGGCCCCATCGGGCAGGGGCCGCGATTGAAAGGCGATAATGCGTCCCGCGGAAGTCTTGATCTCGCCGGCCAGGGGCGCGCGGGCCTGGGGATCGGTGTCGGTGACGCGGGCCTTCAGCTCGCGCCAGAAGCCCAGATCGTGCACCAGGGGCACGCACAGCTCCACCACCCCGTCAAAGTCCCCGGCCGCATCCATTTGGGGAGCGCTGATGCCCCACAGGCCGGCGAAGGCCTCGTTGTGCAAGCGCAGTCGCCCGTCTGAGCCGAACACCGCCACAGCGTCCGACAGCTTGTCCAAGGTGGCCTGCTGCACCTGGATCAGGCTGTTGTACTGAGCCTTCGTCTTCAGTTCTCCGGTGATGTCGGAGAACAGCAGCAACAGACCTCCCAATGGGTGGGGCTGACGCACCACGCGCAAGGAGCGCCCGTCTGGCAAGGTCCAGATCTCATCGGCTAGAGGGCCAGCGGATTCATACAGCTTCAGCTCGGCCGCCTTGAAGGCCGCGTAGTCGACCGTTTCGGGCAGCCTGCGCCGCTGACGCAGTCGGTCGAGGACTTCGCCGTGGCTGGGCCGCTCTTCAAGCCATGCCGGCTCAAGGCCCCAAAGCTGGGCGAAGGCGGTGTTGTGGAACAATAGTCGCCGGGCTCCGCTGAAGATCGCCACGGCCTCGCCGATATGGTTGAGGGTCTCGTCGTGAGCCTCCACATGGCGGCGCAAGGTCTCGCGGGTTTCTTCCTGTTCGGTGACGTCGTGCGCCCACACGGCCACCGCCGCCCCTTGCAGGGGACGCGCCAGCACCTGAAAGGCGCGCCGCCGTCCGCGCACGGTAATCCAGCGCACCGCTGAGCGGGCTTCGCCCGCCGCCGCCGCCTCCGCGATGAGGGTCTTGGCGCCCCCGTCCAGGTCCAGTCCCTGCTGGCCGGCCTCCTCCACCGAGGCGGCCTCCACGGCGGCGAGCCAGGCCTTGTTGGCCCATAAAACGGCCCCGGACGGTGAAGCCAGCCAGATCGGATCGGGCTGGGCGTCGAGGAACTCGCCCATCATCGGCGCGCCGGGCAGGCCGGTCTGGGCTTCCTGGCGTAGGGACAGACGCAGCCAGCACACCGCGCCCGCCGCTCGGCCCTCCACCTCCAGCGCCCCACCCGCGACGAGCACCTGGCCGATGAAGGCTTCGCCGCGCAGGGTCAGGGCTTCGATCCGTCGCGACAGGGGCGCGTGGGGCCCGGTCAGGGCGGTGAGAATGGCCGAGGGCTGCTCGGTCGAGCCCAACAGGGCCGCGATGGCCGGCATGACGTCTTCGCCTGCCGCCAGGCGCACCGTGTCGTTCTCGATCGACAGGACCGCGCCGTCGAAGGCCTCGATGGCGCCGCGCGCGGCTTCACCCTGCTGTTCAGCGCGGATCAGGCGATGTTCCAGGGCGGCAATGCGCGCATCGGCGAGGCGCCGGGCGGCAGCCGCCCAGAATGCGGCGGCTAGCGCTAGGCAGACCGCGCCGGCGGCTGCCGCCAGGACGAGATGCAGGGCGTCCATCAGGCCTTCAATCTGGGCGCTGGGCGCGCCTGAAGCGAATCACTCGCTAAGAATAGGTCCGTGCCGTCCGCCGACGAAATCAGGCGTGCGTCAGTGCATGCCTTGTTTGCGCCAAGGCTGCGCCGATCGAGCAACGACGACTCCCTAAGTCGATGGAATTTGCGCACAATAGGGGCCATGAGCGCCATCCTCTATCCCATCGCCGCCAACGCCGAGGCCGCGCTTGCCGCGCCCACCGGCCGAGCCGCCCGCGAGCGCGAGGCTGAGAACCTGGTCGGTGAGGCGGTGGCGTTCGTGCGCGAGTTCACCGGACCGGTGTTCAAGACCCAGAGCGCCGCGTTGGACGCCTACGCCGGGCGGCTTGACGACGAACGCGAAGGCCGCCGGCGCATGATCGCTCCGCAGGATCGCTATTGCGAACTCAAGCCCATCGTCGAGCGCGGTCTGATCCCGTTTTCCGGCCGGCACACGGCTTGGCGCCTGTCTGTGGCCTATTGGCGCACCGCCTCGGGCATGGCTCACCGGCCGCAGATGGAGCAGGCGCGTCAAGCCCGCCGCCGCGCCGAGGCCGCCGCCCTGGACGCAAAAGACCTGACCCTGCTCGCCGAGCAGCCCCTGCAGCCCCTCTATCCCCAGAAGGCGCTGGACATCGGCCTGTTCGAGACGCGCCTGCCGGAAAATCCCGACATCATCGTTGCCGACGAGTAGCCGTCATGAGCCAGCAGCCGATCGACTGGAGCACGGCCCGGGCCCCGTCGCTGGACGAATTCGCGGCGATGGCGCAGGCCGCCTTCGCCGCGTTGCCCCAGCCGTTCCGCGGCATGGCCGCTGAGGTGCGCATGCGTGTGGCGGACTTTCCCGACGAGGACCTGCTGGAGGAATTGGGGCTGGAGGATCCCTTCGAGCTGACCGGCGTCTACCAGGGGCGCGATCTGGCCCATCGTTCGGTGCTGGATGTGGCGCCGCTGCCGGCCGAGGTCGTGCTGTTTCGCCGTCCGATCCTGGACGAGTGGGCCGAGAACGGACAGGCGAGCCTGGGCGAATTGATCGCCCATGTGCTGATCCATGAGATCGGCCACCACTTCGGCCTGTCGGACAGCGACATCGAGATGGCCGAGGATAGTTGAGCGGCCTTCGGCCAGGCGCTGAAAGGGTTGCTTAAGCCTAACCGGGCTAAGGATTCAGCCGGAAAATCGATTGCTTCGGGCCTTCCATGACCGTCGACTATTCGCCCGGACTTGGAGCGGCGCTTCCTAAGGCAAGCCAAGCCCTGCGTCAGTTGTCCTTTGATCAGTCCCGGGCTCTGGCTCTGGCCGCCGTCGGCTTGGCGGTTCTGCTGGCGGTTCCCTTCTTCCTGATCGATGTGCCGCCGGTGTTGGACTATCCCAATCACCTCGCGCGCCTGCTGATCCTGGCCCATCCCGACACGCCCGGCCTGTCGAGCATGTACGCGCCCCATTGGGCCATCCTGCCCAACCTGGGCGCTGACGTCATCGGCATGCTGCTGCTCAAGCTCGCGCCCGTGCACGTCGCAGGGCGACTGATCCTGGCCCTGGCGCTGTTCGCTCCGGTCCTGGGCGTCAACCTGTATAGCCGCGTCGCCTTCGGTCGCTGGTCCTGGTGGGCGCTGGCGTCTGGGCTGGCCGCCTACAATGGCGTGTTCCTGATGGGTTTCATGAGCTTTCTGATCTCGGTGGGCCTGGCCTTCGCCGGCGCGGCGATCTGGCTCGTCCTGAGCCGAAGGGGCGGCTTTTGGCTGAGCGGGGTCGTGGGCGGGGCCATGATGGCCCTGGTGTTTTTCTGCCATCTCTTCGGCGCGGCGCTCATGGGGCTGCTGATCGGAGCCCAGGAGTTGGAGGGGCTGCTAAGCCTTTGGCGTTCGAACGGGCGTCCCCCCTATGCGGAAGCGGCGCGGCGCGTTGCATTGCTGGGCCTGGTCCTGGCTCCGACCCTGATCCTGTTCCTGAGCTGCGGCGTCGCCGGCACTGCGGCGGCCCCCCATGGTTGGGACGGGCGGCACAAGGTGTGGGACCTGTTCACGCCGTTCATGAGCTACGACAAGAGCCTCACCCTCGTCATAGGGGCCATTGTCTTCGCGGTGATAATCCTGGGCTGGAGGGGCGCACGCTTCGCGCCCGGCGCGCGTCTGGCGCTGGCCTTGTGTGCGGTGGTCTATATCCTGGAGCCCGATGCGTTGAAGACCGGCAGCTTCGTCGATCTGCGTGTCGGGCTCATCCTGGGCCTAATGCTGTTCGCCGGCGTCCAGCCCCGTATCGAGCCGCGCTATGCCCTGGCCTGCGGTCTGCTGATCACGGTGCTGATCGGCGCGCAGGCGGGCGTCGTCGCCTATCGGTGGGCCGACCATCGGACTGATCTGGCGGACGTGCGCGCAGCGATCGCAACGGTTCCACAAGGCGCACGGGTGCTGGTCGCCCGCGGCCACCCATCGCCAGGGAGCGGCCCGGCGCCCGCGGAACGTTTGCTGCCGGGCGTGTACCAGACCGACAACCACATCGCGGCCCTGGTGGCGATCGAGCGCCGGGCTTTCTGGCCCCTCATCTTCGCCGACCCGCGCCAGCAGCCTCTCGTTATCCGGCCACCCTATGCCGCCATCGCCGATCCCCAGGCCGATCCGGTGAACTGGGCCGTGTTGGGCACGCCCGGCGACCATGCTTTCGAACTCGCCAACGCCAACTACCTGAAGGGATGGCGGGCGGCTTTCGACTATGTGCTGCTGATCGACGCCGAAGGCGCCGGGCCGCCGCCGCCTGGCCTGCAGCTCCTATACGCCGGGTCCTACGCGCGGCTTTACCGCACGCCGCGCCGGACGTGAGGCCGCACGCGCATGACGCCTAAAGCGGGATGGCCGGACAGGCTGCAACTGCCGCTGTTGTGGGCGACGGGCATGGCGGTCGTCGTCCTGCTCATGGCCCGGAAGATCGACAGCACGCCGCAGTACGGCCTGGTCTTCAACGAGATGCTTGTGCGTCTGCTGCACGGTCAGTTCGACCTGGCGCCCGCCACCATAGGATCGGAGGCCTTCGTCCATCAGGGTCGGGCCTATGCCTATTTCGGCATTTTCTGCGCCCTTCTGCGCCTGCCGCTGCTGCTGACCGGTCTGATCGGCGCCGATGTCACCGAGGCGTCCATGATTCTCGCCGCGGCCCTGTCCCTGGGCGCGCGCCTGGCGGCGGCCAGCCTGGCCATAAGCCGGGCGCGGGGCCCCGGCCGGGAACCGCGCCTGATCATTCTCGGCGCCGTCGCATTTGGCGGCGAGAGCCTGCAGTACCTTCGGCCCAGCATCTATCAGGAAGTCTGCTCCTGGGGGGCGGCCCTGGCGTCGGTATTCGTCCTGCTGGCGGTGCGCAGGATCCTGGAGCCCGACCGAAAGGCGGGGCCCCTCTATGCGGGGATGGCTCTGGCGGCCGGGTTGGCCTTGCTGTGCCGTGTTTCGTTCGGACTGGGACTTTACGCGGCGCTGGGACTGATGCTGTGCGTCGAGGCTTGGCGAAGTCGGGCGCGACTGCTGGGCCTGCGCGCCGTGGCGCCGGCGGCGCTTGTCCTGGCCCTGTTCGTGGCGCTGGCGGGGGGCGTTAACGCCGCCCGCTGGAACGACCCGCTCGCGTTCGTTCCGTTGCAGTACCAAGTCGCCCAGCGCCAGGTCGATCCCGACCGGGTGTTTCGCCTGGCGCACTACGGGGCGGCCAATCTGATGCGGGCGCCGTATGCCCTGCAGTACTATTTCGCGCCGATATGGGTCCTGCGCGATGGTTCAGGCCAGTTGCTGTTCCGTCAGACCCAACTGGACCTGTTCGATAGCGTCGAACTGCCGCCGTCTTCGTTCTTCCTGAGCGATCCGATCGTCTGTTTGCTGGCGGGCATGGGGCTGTGGGCGCTGGCGCGGCGGCCTGCCCGGGTTCCCGACGCCGTTCTCGGGCGCTGGGCGCTTGCGGGACTGGCCTGTTCGGCGGGGGTCATGCTGCTCGCTATCAGCCTCACCTATCGCTACCGGATGGATTTCTATCCCAGTCTGGACTTCGCCGCCTGGATCGGCTTGGCCGCCCTGCGTCTCAAGCCCGCCCCACAGCTTGCCAGGCCGGTTCTGTACATGGGCGTGGCGGGCGCGGCGGTCTCACTGATCAGCCTTATTCTCTACGACTACGCGCCCTTTGGTCCGGCCTTGGACCTCGATATGCGCCACGGCTGGACGACCCCCATCATCGAGACGGCTCAGGGGCGCAACCCCTATATCGGGCATCTGATGCCCGATGGGCGGCGGCTGAACGTTCCTAGAGGCGGTTGAGGCGTCAGGTCGCGGGGCGGCATCGCCCCAGCGATGAATCACGCCCTAAATTCAAATATATAGAGCCTGATTAAGGCTTCAAGATGAAGCCGTTAGGCCCTAGGCTCAAACAGAGCTCTGGTGGAAAGATTCCATGCGTATCGGCGTGCCCAAGGAGATCAAGCCCGGCGAATTTCGCGTCGGCCTCACCCCTGCGGCGGCGCGGGAATATTTGGCGCACGGCCATGCGGTGGTGGTCGAGACCGGAGCCGGAGACGGGGCCGGCTATGACGACACGGCCTATCGCCGCGCCGGCGCTAAGATCGTGGCCGTCGCGGCGGAGGCCTATGACGAGGCCGACCTGATCATCAAGGTCAAGGAGCCGCAGAGCGCCGAATGGGCCCGGCTCAAGCCGCGCCACATTCTGTTCACCTATCTGCACCTGGCGGCCGATCCGGCCCAGGCGGCGGGGCTTCTGGCCTCGCGCTGCGCCGCCATCGCCTATGAGACCGTCACCGACGCCCAGGGCCGCCTGCCGCTGCTCGCGCCCATGTCCGAAGTGGCCGGGCGTATCGCGGTGTTCTCCGCGGCCGAAACGCTGCTGAAGCACAACGGCGGCATGGGCTTGCTGCTGTGCGGCGTGCCCGGCGTGCCGCCGGCGCGGGTGTGCATTCTGGGCGGCGGCATTGTGGGCGCCAACGCCGCGCGCATGGCGGTGGGCCTGGGCGCCGAGGTGGTTGTGATAGAGCGCTCGGTTCCGCGCATGCGCGAACTCGACGATCAGTTTCAGGGCCGCATCCGCACCCGTTATTCCACCCTGGACGCCATTGAGGAGGAGATCCTGGCGGCTGACGTGGTGATCGGGGCGGCGCTGGTCGCCGGCGCCGCCGCTCCCAAGCTGGTCAGGCGCTCACATCTGGCGCGAATGAAGCGCGGTTCGGTGCTGGTGGACGTGGCCATCGACCAGGGCGGCTGCTTCGAAACCTCCCACCCGACCACCCATGCCGAGCCGACCTATGTGGTGGACGGGGTGGTGCACTATTGCGTGGCCAACATGCCGGGCGCGGCGCCCAGAACCGCCTCCGAAGCCCTGGTGCACGCCACCTTGCCCTATGGCCTGGCCCTGGCCGATCACGGCCTGGACGCCCTCAAGCATGACCGGGGCCTGGCCCATGGCCTCAACGTGCTGGACGGCGATATCACCCACCCGGCGGTGGCCCAGGCTCTGCGGCGGCCTCTGCTCGATCCCTTCAAGGCCTGGACCCGGGAAGGCTCCTAGCGCGGCGATTCAGAAATTCGCCTGCGGCTTGTGGAGAGCGCGGAGCGAGATTCTGAATTTCAAGCCGCACTAGAAGCCGATGGGTTTGGGCGGAATCGCCACGCAACGGCCGGGCTCGGCCGGCGTTTAGCATGGGTATCGAGGGCTACATGTCATGAAACCTTGGCTCATCTGCTCCGGGATCGTCGCGCTCGCGTTGGTCTTTCGCACGCCTTTGGCGTTGGCGGCCGATCATGAGGCGGGCGTGCCTCTCGCGCCGAGCGAGGCGGCCGGCGCCTGGACGCTGGAATCGGGCGGACGCGACGTCTGTGTCGTTACACTGGGCGTAACCCACGTCGGGGCCGGCTATTCGGCCAAGGCGGATTCGGGCTGCGCCGGCGCCCTGCCGGGCGATCCGGTGGCCTGGCGGCCGACCGCTGACGGCATGCAGCTGGTCGGGGCGGACGGCCAATCGGTGATCGCCTTCGGCCGTTGGAGCAACAGCCTGCTCGTGGCGCACCAATCCAGCGGCGTGGACATCCAGCTCAAGCGCGGCGCGGCGCAGGACGCGCATTAGCTCGGAATAGCCGCGCTTGCCCGTTTTCCTCTTTCTGCGCGTCCGATTAGCGGTTGCTTCGCCCCCCGTGTTGCGCCACAAGCCCCGCGTCGGCGGTTCCCCTTCGGGGGCCAAGAGGGAACGCGGTGCGGGGCATACCCAAAACCGCGGCTGTGCCCGCAACTGTAAGCGGCGAGGATCAAGGCCGGTCGCGCAAGCGACGCCACTGGCGCCCAATGGGCGTTCGGGAAGGCGAGAGCCCCGATCTTAAGACCCGCAAGCCAGGAGACCTGCCGCCGGCATGTCGCTCGTCCGCAAGCCCGGGACCAGGCTTGAGGCGCGGTCCTTCCGTGAAGGCGACTGGCCATGCCCGGCGGCGCTCCCTCCTTGAGGGGGCTCCGTGGCCAATCGCTTGACCCCACGGCCCGCCCTTCGGCGCGCGGCGGCCGGAAGGAGAACCGCGCCATGTCGCGTCATCTATTGCTTGTCGCCTCCGCCCTTTGCGGATCCCTCGCCCTGGCCGATCCCGCCTTGGCCCAATCCCAGGCCGCGCCGGCGGACGAAATCGTCGTCACCGCCGAGCGCCTGGCCCAGCCCCTGGCCGTCACGCCCGACGCCTATGTCATCGACCGCACGCAGATCGAGGCGCGCGGGGCGGTGTTCGCTGCAGACCTGTTGGCCGCCATCCCCGGCGTGGCGATCGCAGAGGACGGGTTCGGCGGGACCTCCTCGCTCAGCCTGCGCGGCGCCTCGGCCGACAAGACCGTGGTGCTGATCGATGGGGTTCCGGTGAACGATCCGTCCCAGCCGGAAGGAAACTTCGACTTCTCCAGCCTGGACCTGGCCTCCACCCAGAAGATTGAGGTGCTCAGCGGTCCCCAGGGCGCCCTGTGGGGCTCGAACGCCATCGGCGGGGTGGTGTCGATCACCAGCATCGAGCCCAATGGCTTGCGCCTGGCGGGCGAGGCCGGCTCGCTGGACACTTACCGCCAGACCGCCTCGGCGGGGGTGTCGACCAGCGGCTATGCGGCTGGGGTCACCTACGCCGGCTTTCGCACAGCCGGCGTGCCCAACGCCGACGAGAAGTTCGGCAATACCCAGCCGGACGGTTTCAACGACACGACGGTCAACCTGAATGCTCGCTATGAGCCGACCGACCAGATCAGCCTGGACGGGCGGTTGCGCTACGTCCATGCGGCGGAGGAGTACGACGTGTTCGACGATCCGCGTGATGTGACCGACAGCACAGCCTCTACCGTGACCGAGAGCGAGGCCGGCTATGTGCGGGCCCGCGTGAAGGACGTGTTCGGCTTCGACCAGGAGCTGCGCGTGGACCTGATGGGCTTGGACCGCAGCTACTTCGGCGACTATCCCTTCTCGGCCCGCGGCGATCAGGAGGCGGTGCGCTGGACGGCGACGCATGAGGAAAAGGCCTGGGGCCTGGAACTGGGCGTGGAGCATAAGCGAGCGGCCGAGAACACCGGCGGCGATCTGGTCACACGCGACGACGACGACGCCTTCGTCATCGGCCGCTGGAGCCCCGACGCACGACTGAGCCTGACCGCCAGCGTGCGCCAGGACCAGTACCAGGGCTATACGGGCCAGACCACGGCGCGGGGCGCGGCGGCCTATAGCGTGGGCTGGGGCTTTTCCCTGCTCGCGTCGGCTGGCCAGGGCTACGAAGCCCCTTCGATCTACGAAATCACCTATCCTTGCCTTGAATGCACGGTGGCGGGCCCGCCCAAGGATCTGAAGGCCGAGGAAGCTGTGGGCGAGGATGCGGGCGTGGGCTGGCGTTCGCAGGACGGCGCAACCGAAGGCCGTGTGACCGTGTTCGGCCTGAACGTGACCAACCAGATCAATTATGTGTACCCCATCGGCTATTTGAACCAGTCCAGCGCTCGCAGCGCGGGGGTGGAATTCAGCGGCGACGCTAAGCTGGTCGCCGGCTTCTCTCTGCGTGGCGCCTACACCTACCTGACGGGGGTGGACGGCACGGGTCCGGCCCAACTGCCGCGCATTCCCCGCGACTCCGGGTCCGGCTCGCTGGATTGGGGCGGTCGGCTATGGGGTCGTTCGGCCGGCGCCGAGGTTGGTTTCCGCGGACAGGATCAGGCCACGGACTATTATGGCGGCCTGCATCCGTTCATGATCGCCTACGCCAATGTCCATTGCGACCTGACCCGGCATGTCAGCCTGTCCCTGCGCGTGGAGAACCTGGGCAATACCCACTATGAGCAGGCCTATGGCTACGGTGAGCCGGGGCGGATGGCGCTGATCGGCCTGAGCTGGAAATAGAGCGCTTGATGGATGTGTTTCTCCTTCCCCCGAACGGGGAAGGAGATTTACTCCGCCACGTCCAGGATCAGTCCGCTGGACAGGGACGCCAGCAGGAACGCGCCGTCCACTGCAAACCAGCCATAGCCTTCGGGCGGCCGGCGCAGGCGCTGGGCGGCGTAGTTGACGTCAGGACCCGCGCGTAGGGTCTCGATCGGGAGTGTGTCGCCGCGTCGCCATTGCCGACGAGCCTGGGCGGCGGCGGGCGCGGCGCGGCCATCCACAGCGAGGATCAGGACCGGCGCGGCGGCGATGACCAAAGCCGCCAACAGCTTGGGCAAACGGTTCATGCTCGGCTCCAGGCGCCCCCGGCCAATCGGTGTCCTATAGCTGACAAAAATGGTGTGAAGATTTCAGTCTTCGCCGGTCAGGTCGCGGGCCCGCTTTCATCCGCAATGGAGCGGCCGGAGCGCTTGGCTACCGGTTACCGCGCATCGCCGCCGAGGCACAGGCGTCTGCACGCGCGCGGTTGCTTTTATTGCCGATCTGTCCATATTCCCCGGCATCGAATTCTGCACGGTTCGGCCGCTTTTCTACGCTCGATTTCGGTTGAGCCCGGACCTGCCCCCCGATCTCCGAATTTGATGCGCAGCCGAGGACTGACTTCTGCGCGGTTTTTAATATGAGGTGCGCCTGATGGCGACAGGAACTGTGAAGTGGTTTAACACCACGAAAGGCTATGGCTTCATCCAGCCCGAGGACGGCAGTTCGGATGTGTTCGTGCACATCTCCGCGGTTGAGAGCGCCGGCATCGGCAGTCTGAAGGACGGCCAAAAACTGAGCTATGAGCTTGAGTACGACCGTAAGAGCGGCAAGCTCTCCGCGGGCAGCTTGCGCTCGCTGTAGAATCTGGAGCGTCGATGGCCGAGAAAGAAGAGTTCCTCGAGTTCGAAGGAACCGTTACCGAGCTTCTCCCTGAAGGTCGGTATCGGGTGAAGCTCGATAATGACCATATGGTTCTCGCCTATACGGCGGGGAAGATGCGGCGGAACAAGATCAAAACCCTGGTGGGCGATCGCGTCACCGTCGAGATGACGCCGTATGACCTGTCCAAGGGACGGATCACTTTCCGGCACAAGACCGAAGGCGGCGGGCCTCCCCGCGCGCCCGGCGCTCGCCCGCAATTTCGCAGGCGATAAGAACGCTCGTTATAAAACAAAAGCCTTCTCGGACATCTCCGGGAAGGCTTTTGTTTTTCCAAGCGCGCGGCCGTCGCAGCGCGATGTCAACGGTTGCGGATCAAGCCCTTAAGGGTCATGGCGCATAGGACGATCAGTCCGCAGGCCCCAGCGATGTCTGCCAAGAAGTTCATGGGCGTGCGCCTATCCGTTCACCTGGAGCCAGAGGGCTTCATCTTGAAGCCCAAATCCTGCTCAACATATTTCAATCTAGAGCGCGATTCAGCATTTAGGCGATTCGGCCTAAACCTGTCTGCGCCAGCCTATATTCGGGGCCAGGCGTGATATAGGTATTAACGCTGTTATTCCCAGGCAGTCACAAAGACATCCGAGCGTATTTAATGGGGTGTGTTGCTTTTTCGCCTCAGTGCATGTTCATGCCCGGCATCGCCGGCATGGCGCCCGCAGGCGCTTCCACGCTGAGCGCCGTGCGCGTAGGGCCCCCGTGTTCAAAGTTCAGCGTCACGGGAATGCGCTCGCCGGCGGCGAAGGGATGCTTCAGCCCGATGAACATCAGATGGTTTCCATCGGGATCCAGGCTGACCGATGCTCCGGGCGGGATCGGCAGGCCGCCCTCCACCGGGCGCATGCGCATGACGCCTCCGGTCATCGACATGGCGTGGAGTTCCACCTTCTCAGCCGCGGGGCTGGATACGTCGATGAGCCGGTCAGGCTGGGCGCCGCTATTGACGATGGTGAGATAGCCCACGGCGGTGGGCGCGGACGGCGGCGTGGGCCGCGACCAGGGATGCACGATCTTGATCGTCGGGTCGGCCGCAAGCGCGGCCGGGGCCACGCTGAGGGCGCACAGGGCGGCGACGAGGATGAGGCGCGGAGTCATGAAATGCCTGTCGGCTTAAGGGCGGTTTTGCGCACCATGCCCGCGCTTTCGGCTCGCCTCAAGCACCGTTCCAACGGCCTATGGCGCGTCCCCGCGTGTTTTGCATTACTGTGGGACCAGAACACCGGGAGAAACAGTAGATGACCTGGAAACCGATCGATTTAGCGCCGCGCGACGGCTCCTTGCTGGTGGTCGCCTTCCGGTCGCCCTTGAGCGGCCAGGTGTCGGTGTTTGTCGCGCGATGGACCAAGGACGGATGGGTCCTTGAGTCCTCCGCCGGCGAGGTCGGGGCCAACGGCGACGTGGCCTTCGCCTGGACCGCCCTGCCCGACGCTGACAATTAGGGAAGCAGGAACGCCGTCACCGAAGGCGGCTTGGGTATCTGCGCATCGTCCCAGCCGCCGCCCAAGGCTTTGATCAGCCCTACGCTGGTCTGCAGCCGGCGCGCCTGGACGCTGAGGGCCGCCTGCTTGGCCTGCAGATCGGCCTCCTGAGCGGTGACCACCTCCAGGTAGTTGACCGCCCCTTCGCGATAACGGATCAGCGCGAGGTTCTCGGTCTGAGTGGCGGCCTGCACGGCTGCGTTCTGCTCATCGCTCTCAGCGGACAGATGATTGAGCAGCGCCAGATTGTCCTCAACGTCCTGGAAGGCCTGCAGCACCTGGGCGCGGTAGGCTGCGCTGGCCTGCTGGAACTGGGCTTTGGCCACGGCGTCCGCGGCCCGGCGATAGCCGCCGTCGAACAGGGTCAAGGCCGCCGAGGGACCCAAGGTCCAGTAGGTGTTGCCCGCGCTGATGAGGCCGGCCTGACCGGCGTTCTGGTAGCCGAGCAGGGCTCCGAGGCTGATCACCGGGAAGAAGGCGGCGCGGGCAACGCCGATCTGGGCGTTGGCGGCGGCGGCGCGGCGCTCGGCGGCGGCCACATCGGGCCGGCGCTGCAGCAGAGTGGAGGGCGTCCCTGCCGGAACCGTCGGCAAAGTCAGGTTTAGGGTTCCCGGCGGGATGGGCAGGCTGGAGGCGGTCTGTCCCGCCAGAGTGGCCATGGCATGTTCATAGCCCGCTCTGCGGCCCGCGACGTCTTCGGCCTGGGCTTGAGTGGAGGCCAATTGGGTTTGCGCCCGGGTAACATCGAGCTTGGTGCTGGCCCCGCCTTCATAGCGGTCCTGGGTGAGTTGTAGGGCCCGCCGGTAGGCCTGCACGCTGTCGTTCAGCACTGCCGCCTGGGCATCCAGGGCGCGCAGTTGGATGTAGTCGTCGGCCAGTTCTGTTTCGAGGCTTAGGCGGACTGTGGCCAGGTCCGCGGCGCTAGCCTGGGCCTGGGCCTTGCCTTCGGCGACCAGATTGCGGATGCGCCCCCAAAAGTCGATTTCATAGTTGGAGGCGAGGTACAGGGAGTTGGCGTCGTACTGGTTCGGCCCCGTCCCGGGCGTGCGGGTCGGCCGCTCGTCTGATTCCCGATTGGTGGTTGGGTTGGCGGCGACGCCGAGAGCGGGGAACAAAGCGGCGCTGGCCTCGCCCGTCAGGGCGCGGGCCTGATCGTAGCGCGCCACAGCCTCCGCCAAGGTGGGATTGGCGTTGTTGAGCTGGCCCTCCAGCTTGTCGAGCAGAGGGTCGCCGTAGGCTTTCCACCAGTCGCCTCTTTGCAGGATGTCATCAGCCGGGGTCGCCGGGGCCCAAGGTCCGGCGTCCTTGAGGCTGGCTTCCTTGAATGCCGCCGGCAGGGTCAAGTCGGGCTTGTGATAGACGGGCGCGAAGGAGCAGGCGCCCAGGCCGAGGGCGGCGAGGGCGATTGGAGCCAGGGCGATCAGATCCAGGGCCGGGGCGAAGCGCGCGAGGCGGGGACGCATGGCTCAGCCTTCCTGTTTCGCCGCGGCCGCAGGGTGGCTGATCTTGACCGGTTGGCCGTCCTCCAGCGAATCCGGCGGACTGTCGATCACCCTGTCGCTTGGGCCGACGCCCGAGGCTATGTCGACCGTGGCGCCCAGATCCTGCTGGATCTTCACCGTCCTGAGTTGAACGCGGCTATCGGGCCCCAACACCGCCACGGTCATGCCGGTAGGGCGCAGCATAAGGGCGCTAGCGGGCAGGGTCACCACGTTTGGGGCCGGCGGCAAGGCGAAACGAGCCTGGGTGTATTCGCCGGGTTTCAGGGCGTTGTCTGCGTTATCCAGCGACAACTCCACCAGGATAGCCCCGGATTGGGCGCCGATGGCCCCGGAGGTGGTGGAGATCGTGGCTTGGAAGACGCGATCCGGATATTCCGGCACGGTCAAGGCCACGGGCGACCCCAGTTTGATCTGGGCGGAATAGGCCTGGGGCACGTGCACGTAGATGCGCAGCTGATGCACGTCCGCGACGGTGAACAGGCCCGGATCGGACGGATTGCCCGCCGCGATCAGCGCGCCGATATCGGTGTTGCGCGCCGTCACGACGCCGTCGAAAGGCGCCACGATGCGCTTGAAGGATTCCAGGGCGTTCAGGCGATCGACGTCGGCCTTGGACGCCTGCACCAGGGCGGCCTTGGCCAAGTAGTCGCCGTTCTTCTCGTCCGTTTCCTGTTTGGACACCGCGTCGCGCGCCAAAAGGCTGGTCCAGCGCTCGGCTGTGGTCTTGGCCAGGCTTTCGTTGGCCATGGCGGTGGCGAGGTTGGCCTTGGCCTGCTCCAGCTGTTGATCGAGCTCGGGCGTGTCGATGTCGGCCAGCAGCTGGCCTTTTTTCACATGAGCGCCGATGTCGACCCACCAGCGATTGAGGTAGCCCGACACCCGGGCGTGGATCACGGCGTTATAGTTGGCGTCGACCTGGCCCGGCAGGGTCAGGCCTTCGTTTTGCGGGGCGGCTTTGGGCGAGATCACGTCCACCGTCGGCGTAGCGTCCGCGATGGTCTGCGCTTTCAGGCTGTGGCTCTGCAGCCCGCGGCTGATCAGGCCCGCGGCCACGATCAGCACGGCGAGGGCCAGGGCGACGAAGGCCGAGGGCCTGAGCCACTTGGGCGGCCTGTAGGCCAGGGCTTCCCGGCTGCTATGCATAGACTTCTCCCAACTGGGCGGGTTCTGTATCGGGGGCCTTGGCGTCGCGGGCGTGGGCCAGGCTGAACACCACGGGCACGAACATAAGGGTCGCCACGGTGGCGAAGATCAGCCCGCCGATCACGGCGCGGCCGAGCGGCGCGTTCTGCTCGCCGCCTTCGCCCAGGCCCAGCGCCATGGGCGCCATACCGATGATCATGGCCAGGGCCGTCATCAGCACGGGACGGAAGCGCGTGAAGCCGGCTTCCATCGCGGCCACGACGGCGTCGCCCGTCTCCGCAAGCCGCTCGCGCGCGAAGCTCACCACGAGGATCGAATTGGCCGTGGCTACCCCCATGCACATGATCGCGCCGGTCAGGGCCGGAACCGAAAGCGGCGTGCCGGTGGCGAAGAGCATCCACACGATGCCGGCCAGGGCCGCGGGCAGGGCGGTGATGATCACGAACGGATCGACCCAGGACTGGAAGTTGACCACGATCAGCAGGTAGATCAGCACCACCGCGGCCAAGAGGCCGAAGCCCAGGCCCGAGAAGGCCGTGTTCATGGTCTGCACCTGGCCGCGCAAGGTCACTTCGGCGCCCTTGGGCAGGTCCTTGGTGGTGTCCTTGATCGCTTTTTGCACGTCCGCGGCGACGCCGCCGAGATCGCGATCCTGCGTCGTGGCGAAAATATCGAGGGAATTCAGCAGATCGTAGTGGGAAACCACGGCGTCGGCTTGGGTCCGGCGGAGGGTGGCCAGGGCGCCGAGGACCTGCAGATCAGCGGTCCGAGACGACGTGATCGGGATGTTCCGCACCGCCGACAGGGACAGCTCATCCTGCTGCGGGGTCTGCAGCACGATGGGGTAGGACACCCCGTTCTTAGGATTTAGCCAGAACGCCGGCGCTTGTTGCAGGCTGCCCGATAAGGTGGTGGTCATGCTGTTCGTGACATTCTGCTCGGTGACGCCCAGCTCCGCCGCCAGGGTGCGGTTCACGTCCACATCGAACTGCGGATAACGGCTGGACTGCTGCAGGCGGGCGTCCGCCAGGCCGGGGATCAGCTTGAGCCGGCGCATGAGCCGATCGGCGTAAGCCTCGCTGGCCGCCCGGTCGGGACCGGCGATGGCGATGTCGATAGGGGCCGGGGCGCCGAAGTTCAGAATCTGGCTGATGATGTCGGCGGGCAGGAAGGCGAAGGTCGAGCCGGGAAACTGCCGCGGAAGGGTCTGGCGCAGGGTCCGCACATAGTCGGCCGTGGCCCGGTGATGCTCGGACAGCGTGATATAGATGTCGCCATCCTCGGGGCCGATGTCGCCGGTGTTGCTGTAAGCCAAGTTAGTGCCGCTGACCGGCAAGCCGATATTGTCCACGATCGACCGAAGCTGATCGGCCGGGATGACCGCGCGGATCGCCTGCTCCACGTGATCAAAGTGCGCGGCCGCTTGTTCCAGCGTTGTTCCGACCGGCGCGCGCACGTGCAGCACCATCGCGCCGGAGTCCACGCTGGGGAAGAAGTTGCTCCCCACGAACGGGCCCAGTGCGAACGACAGCAGCACGAAGCCGAGAAACCCGGGCAGGAATACCCGCCAGCGCTCGAGAGCCAGCGCCAGCAGAGTGCGGTAGCCCTCGCGAATCCTGGCGAAGCGCAGCTCAAAGCCATGTTGGAAGCGCACCAGCGGATTGCGGTTGGCGGGCTTATTCACGGCGCTGTGGCCCGTCGTTTCCATCAGGAACTCAGGGTGCGCCTCCCCATGCCCCCCATCCGGCTTCAGCAGGTACATGGCCAGGGTCGGCACCAGGGTGCGCGACAGAATGAACGAGGCGATCATGGCGAACACCACCGCTTCAGCCATGGGCACGAACAGGAAGCCCGCCACGCCCGGCAGGACGAACATCGGCACGAACACGATGCAGATGCAGAGCAGGGAGACGAAAGCCGGGGTCACGATCTGCTTGGCGCCGTCTAGGATCGCCGGCTTGACCGCCTTGCCCTGCTCCAGGTGCCAATTGATGTTTTCGATGGTCACCGTGGCGTCGTCGACCAGGATGCCTACCGCCAGGGACAGGCCGCCCAGGGTCATGATGTTGAGTGTTTGGCCCAGGACGTAGAGGGCGGTGATGGACGACAACACCGCCAGGGGGATGGACACGGCGATGATCAGGGTCGAACGCCAGCTGCCGAGGAACAGCAGGATCATCAGGCTGGTCAGGGTCGCGGCGATCACGCCTTCCTTGACCACGCCTGACACGGCCGCCTTCACGAACAGCGACTGGTCGTTCAGGAGGGCCAAAGTCATCTGCGGCGGCAGGAGTTGCTTGATATAAGGCAGGCGGTCCTTGACCCCCTGGACGATGGCCAGGGTGGAAGCCGATCCGTTTTTGAGTACGCTCATCAACACGGTGCGGCGGCCGTTCATGCGCACCACGTTCTGCTGCGGCGGTGAGCCGTCACGCACGTGGCCGATGTCGCGGATGTAAATCGTCGTTCCGTTGACGGTCTTGACTGGCAGATCGTTCAGCTCGGCTATGGCCGTCGGGCTGTCGTTGAGCTTCAGGATATATTCGAAGTCGCCGATCTTGGCCGTTCCCACCGGGGTTATCTGCTGCTGGGTCGCCAGGGCCGCGCCGACATCGGCGGCCGACAGGCCCTTGGACTGCAGCGCGACCGGGTCCAGATCGATCTGGATCTGTCGTACGCGGCCGCCGTAGGGCGAGGGCAGGGATGCGCCGGGCACCGAGGTGAGCGTCGGCCGCAGGCTGTTCAGACCCAGGTCGTAAAGCTGCTGTTCCGATAGGCCGGGGCCGCCGAGCACCAGTTGCAGGATGGGCACGGTCGAGGCGTTGTAGTTGAGGATCTGCGGGGGGGTGATGCCCGCCGGCATGCTCTTGAGCACCGTCTGGGAGACGGAGGTCACCTGGGCGGTCGCTGTGCGGATGTCCACGCCGGGCTGGAAATAGATCTTGGCCACGCCGAAGCCGCTCAGCGATTGGCTCTCGATGTGTTCAATGTCGTTGACCGCGGTCGGCAGGGCCCGTTCGAACGGGTACATCACCCGCCCCGCCATTTCGTCCGGGGACAGGCCGTTGTAGGTCCACACCACCGCTATGACGGGAATCTTGATGTCCGGGAATATGTCCGTCGGCGCCTTCATCGCGGCCAGCGGGCCACCGATCACGATCAGAATCGCCAGGACGATGAAGGTGTAGGGCCGGCTCAGGGCAAGCCGAACGATCCCCAGCATTCCGATACGCTCCCGGTGGGTTTGAGGACCAGTCCTCGCCGCGATGACGCTCGCGGCTAAAAGGCCAAACTCGTTTTCGCCATTATGCGATCCACCGTTGGCGCCCTAATAAATTATGTTTTAGGAAACCCCTCTGCCGAGCCTTCATGCGGCGGATGGCAGACGATTACAGCTTTCAAGCCGGGCTCCGCATCGTGAAACTCCAGGGTGAACCTGTGCAGGCGCATGATTGCAGCGACGATGCTGAGACCAAGGCCGGATCCGGCGATCAGGCGTTTGTCTTCCGCCCTATAAAACCGCTGCAACACCGCCGAGCGCTCG
This sequence comes from Caulobacteraceae bacterium, assembly GCA_003164925.1. GTDB lineage: Bacteria > Pseudomonadota > Alphaproteobacteria > Caulobacterales > Caulobacteraceae > BOG-938. The sequence goes on along the minus strand of PLRV01000039.1, from coordinate 18,694 downwards.
CGTTCAGGAATCCCCGGTCCGTTGTCGCGCACGACAATCTGGGGAACTTGACCCTCCAGGACCAATGAAACCTCGACCTTGGCCTGGGGCGCCGGCTCCTGAGGGACAGGGCGGTGAGCAGTGAACTTGATGGCGTTGTCCAAGAGATTGCTGACGGCCTCGAACAGCAGCTTGGGATCGGCTTCGATCTGCACCGGCCGCGTGGGCCTTAGCCGCAACTGCACCCCTTCCGTCTCGGCCAGGGGCAGATAGAGGTCGACCGCCTGTCGGGCGATCTCGGACAGATCCACGGTGGTGAACCCGGCGCGCCGTTCGCGCGCCTCAAGCTCCGAAATGCGCAGCAAGGCGCGAAATCGCGCCAGCACCGAATCGATCTCGCCGATGATGCGGTCGATGTCCTCGTCCTGGCCGGCGCGGGTCTGCTGCAGGCGATGCAGCTGGGCCCGGGCGCGGGTCAAGGGCGTGCGCAGGTCGTGAGCGATGGTATCGCTGGCGCTTTTGACCTCGGTCATCAGCCGCTCGACCTCGCCCATCATGTAGTTGACGGTCGAGGCGAACATGTCGAGCTCGTCGCGGTTCTGGCTGATGGGCATGCGGCGCTTCAGGTCGCCGGCGGCGATGTCCCGCGCCGCCGCCTGCATCAGGCGCAGCCGGCGCAAAGGAGCGATGCTGAAGGCCACGCCCAGGCCCAGGCCGATCAGCAGGATCGACGGACCGGTCCAGGCCAGGGCCGAGGCGATGATCGAGCGCATCTCCCGAAGTTGGTTCACATCGCGCCCCACCACCAAAGTCCGCCCGGAAGGCAGAGCCAGGGCGATCAGTCGGGCGTTGGCGGGAAAGGAGCGGCTGGGCGGCGTTTCCACCGGTGGGCCGCCCGGTTGCAATCGCGGCGGCAGGGCGCGCAAATTCCCGGCCAGCGGCCGCCCGTCAGATGAAAACAGGCCATAGATATTGATCTGGGCGCCGTTGAGCGCGAGGGCGTCATCGATCAGGCGGGGCAGCTCGGCGGGAGGCGAAGCCGCCAGGGCGTTTGCCTCCACCCGCAAAATACCGTCGACGCGGCGCGTCAGATAGACGGTCGACTGCAGATAGACCATGCCAAGCAGCGCCACGACTCCGAGGGCGAACACGAGGCTGTAGAGCACGGTCAGGCGGGCGGTGGTGGTCCGCCAAAGTTGGCTAAGCTGCATCGATCACATAGCCGGAGCCCCGCTGAGTGTGGATGAGGGGCGCTTCGCCGGGAATGTCGATCTTCTTGCGCAGCCTCGCCACGTGGACCTCGATCACATTGGTGCCGGGATCGAAATAATACTCCCACACCGCCTCGAAGATCATCCTACGGCTGAGCACCTGGCCGGCGTTGCGCATCATGTAGTCCAGAAGCTTGAATTCGCGCGGCAGAAGTTCGATGCGCCGTCCGCTTCGGAGCGCTTCGCGCGACACCAGGTCCAGTTCCAGATCGCCGACCTTGAGCACCAGCTGAGGCTCGCCGTGGCTTTTCCGGCGCAGCATGACCTCCAGCCGCGCCACCAGTTCGGCCGGAGCGAAGGGCTTGATCATATAGTCGTCGCCGCCCGCCCTCAGGCCCGAGACCCGGTCGTCCACGTCGCCCAGGGCGCTGACCATCAGCACCGGCGTGTGGCGGCCGGCTTCACGCAGTCGCCGCACCACCTCCAGGCCGTCGCAGCTCGGCAGCATCCGGTCCAGGGTGATGGCGTCGAACTCTTCCTCAAGGGCCAATTGAAGCCCCTCGCGCCCATCAAAGCTCTGCCGGGGGGCGAAGCCGCTGGCCAATAACAGTTCGCCGATCTCCTCGGCGGTTTCGACGTCGTCCTCGATGATCAGGATTTTGGGGGCCACGACGCGCCTCGGCCAGGCTCAAACAGCTGCACTGCGGTCCGCCATTATGCCCTTTTGCGCAAGTTAAAGAAAATTCAGCCCAGCGCGTCGCCCAGCAAAGTGTCGGTGGGGACGATTCCATCGGTCTGGCCCGCGATATCCAGCGGGATGCGGGCAGCCATAACGTGAAGCCAACGTCGTCGATGTCCTGGGCCGCTGCGTGCATCAGACACATCATGCACAGGGGCCCGGCGCCGGGCGCCACCCGAAAGAAGATACGGCAATGGTGTGGACGGCTCCCGCGGGCGCCATCCACACCATCACCAAAATCTAAGAAGGTGGGTCGATTAGAAGGTCAGGCGCACGCCGGTGGTCCACGCGGTGTTGTTGTTGACGATGAAGCCATTCGCCAAGCCGCCCGCGACCGCGCTGTACATCACGCCCGTGTACAGATCCACGCGCTTGACGGGACGCCAGTCCAATTCGCCGGACAGAACGTTTTCGCTGCCCGCGCAGGCGGCGGCGTTCGACCCCTGAGGCGTCGAGCCCGTGATCGCGGGATTCAGGTTCGCGCGGCACCCGATGCCCGCTTTTGTAGCGCTGCCGCCGGTGTTATATTTTGTGGCGCCATTTGTGTAATTGTTCTGCGTAACGTAATAATAGCCGGCGTTGAAGTCGAGGTTGGAAAGTATCGAATACCGCCCACCCAGCCACCCGACTTGCTGAATTTTTGGATTCACATAGACATTGGCTTGAACGACGGCGGGGTAACTGCCGTTTAGGGTGAGGGTCTGGCCATTCGCTGTCGCCGTTGCGTGGAACAGGTCGCTCGGCGTACTCAGGCGCGCGTATTCGTAACCGCCGAAAGCGGTGAACTGCCGCCAATGGTACTTAGCGAAGAGCACCCCGGCGTCGACGTTGGCGAGCGTCGCCTTGAGCGTGTCGGGCGTCGGCGCGCCGGAGGTGTAGTTGCTCAGGGTCACGGCGTCCTTGGCGTAGGCGTATAGCGCATCGACCGACAGACCGCCGAAGTCGCCGCCGAGGTCGAATTGGTAGGCGCTCTCCGCGTTGTTGGTTTGGGCATAGCCGCCGAGCTGCGTGAGCGCGCTGGCCCGGAAACGGTTGTATGTCAGCTGATATTTGACCGACGTGCCATAGCGCGACAGCTCGGTGTCGCCGGTGCCGGCGACGAAAGTCGATGAGTTGCCTATCGCCGAGAAGGCGTAGGAGGTGCCGAACGGATCGTATGAAGCGACAAGGTCGTTGCTGAGCGCGGTTTGACGCCCAAAGGTCAGCGTGCCGAAGGTGGCGTTGCTGAGGCCGACGTAGCCGCGCGTGTTGTCCCAGCCGGTGGAGCGAGCCGAGTCGGTGTTGGTGCTTTGGTGGGCGAGAGCAATGTTGTTGTTGTCGACCAGCGACTTGGGGCCGTTGGCGAATTTGAACGACAGCGGGTCGAAGCCGGCGTTGACGTCGCCGATAAAGGACCAGCTCGGGGCGATCTGCTCATTGATCTTGACGCCGAAATTCGACTGGCTGAGGCCGCTCGGCACGGCCTGCCAGAGGGGACGGTTGTTGACCTTGGAAATCAATTCGGCGACGCCCGTCTTGGCGTCTCCATTGAACGGCGCCCCGTGGGTCTCGTAGCCGCCGCCCACGTCGATCGCGCCGTAGAAGGTAACGCCGCTAAGGGACAGCGGGCAGTCGGCGGCGCTCGAATTGAGCCAGTTCGTGACGCTCGCAAAGCAGTCTGGCTTGGCGGCGGCAGTGGTCTGGGCGAAGGCGGCGCCGGCGACGCCCGCCAGCAGAAGCCCGATGAAGGCGCCGCGGCCGGCGGCGCGGGAAATTGTCAATTGCACAGGTTATCCCCTCGTTGATTGGCGTGGACGCCATCGCGGGCGTCATCCCGAGGGGCTTTAACAATACAAAGCCTATTGCTAAAATAGAGATTAAGTTTCCGGCCTTCCAGATTTTCTAACGGCGTGGGGTTTGTGCTGTTTGGCTAGGGGGCCGTCGGTTCCGGCCGGGCCACGTCGGAGACGCCGCCCGGCTGGGCGTTCCAGGTCATGATCGGCTCGTCAGCGTCGGTCAGTCCGGCCTGTTTAAGGGCGGCATGCATGTCATAAACAGTATCGTTCGTGGTGGTGAAATGCAGCATGAATGGCTTCGCCGAGCGGCCCCGGGCGCTGACGAAGTCGGGCGAGGCGTTGATCCGCACCGCATAGGCCTGGTTCGGCGCCACGCTGCACAGCAGGACGAAGCTCTTGGCGTCCGCCAACAGTCGGGGCTTTTTCAGGCAATGGGGAAAGGCGCCGTCCGGCGTCTGACCATAGGACCAAGCTTCCGGCGTCATGGCCTGATCGAACACGATCTTGAGCACCAAGATGCCGCCCGGCGCCTTGGCGCCCTCCGTCGGAAAGGTCGAGACGACTTGAGGGTCCACCGGCGGCTTGGCGATGATCACGACGGTTGAAACCGGGGGTGGGCTTTGAGCCAAGCCCGCGGATGCGGGCAGGGCCAGCGCCGCGGCGGCCAGCACCTTCAGAACGGACGGACGGGAGAGGGTCATGGCTGGGCCAAATCCTAGATGTGCGACTTTACCCATGGCGAGACGGTATTTTCGCGGCGTGGGCCTTTAGACCTTGAGCCGTTCGATCCAGGCGCTGGTGGACGGATCGTGCGGCGCGCGCGGACCGCCTTCCAACTCAGGTAGGATGCGCCCGGCCAGGAGTTTGCCCAGCTCCACGCCCCACTGGTCGAAACTGTTGATCCCCCACAGCACGCCCTCCACGAGGACCTTGTGCTCATAAAGCGCGATCAAGGCGCCCAGAGCCTGCGGCGTCAGGCGATCCATCATGATCAGGCTGGAGGGGCGGTCGCCAGGAAAGGCCCGTTGTGGGGCCAGGACCTCCATCGCCGCCTCGTCCAGACCCTTGGTCTTGAGCTCTTCGCGCACGTCCGCTTCCGAACGGCCGATCATCAGCGCCTCGGCCTGCGCGAGCAGGTTGGATAGGAGTTTAGCGTGGGCGCCGGGCGGGCCTTCATCGTTTCTGGCCACCCCGACGAATTCGAGCGGAACAACGTCGGTTCCTTGGTGCAACATCTGGAAGAAGGCGTGCTGGCCGTTGGTCCCCGGCTCGCCGAAAACCACCGGCGCGGTGGGGCGGGCGACCGGTTGACCGTCCATCCCGACCCGCTTGCCGTTGGACTCCATCTCGAGCTGTTGCAGGAAGGACGGCAGCAAGCGCAGCCGCTGGCTGTAGGGGATCACCGCCCGGGCGGCGCGGCCCAAGCCGTCGCGATTGAATATCTGGGCCAAGGCCAACAGGACCGGGGCGTTGCTCTCCAGTGGCGCCGACAGGAAGTGGTCGTCCATCGCCGCCGCGCCGGCCAGAAAGGCCTCGAATACGTCCGCGCCCAGGCCGATCACGCAGGACAGGCCCACCGCGGACCAAACCGAGAAGCGTCCGCCGACCCAGTCACGGAAGGCGAACAGCCGCTCGGGCGAAACCCCGAAGGCCGCCACCGCCTCGGGATTGGCGGACACGGCCACCAGATGCCTATCGCCCGCCGGACCTAGCGCGGCGCGCAGCCAGGCGCGCGCGGCCAGGGCGTTGGCCAGGGTCTCCTGGGTGGTGAAGGTCTTGGACACGGCCACCACCAGAGTCTGCGCGGGGTCCAGGCCTTCCAGCGTCGCGGCGATGTCCGAGCCATCGACATTGGCCGCAAAACGCAGGGCGATAGGCGCATCCAGCGGCCTCAGCGCCTCCCACACCAGCCGTGGCCCCAGGTCCGATCCGCCGATGCCGATGTGGACCACGTTGCGAAAAGCGTGGCCGCCGGCGCCGCGATAGGCGCCGGAGCGCACGTCCGCGGCGAACTTGGCCATGGCGGCGCGCACCGCCTGGACTTCGCCGGACACCGGCTCCCCCTTGGCCTTGAAATGCGCGCCCTCCGCCGCCCGCAGCGCTGGATGCAGCACCGCGCGATCCTCCGACGTATTGATGGCCGCGCCGGAGAATAGCGCCGCTCGCCGGGCTTCAACGCCGCCGGCCCGGGCCAAGGCCACGCCGGCCTCCAGACCGCCCAGGGACCAAGGCTGTTTGGATAGATCCAGCGTCAGGCCCGCGGCCCGCACGGTCAGGGCCGAAAGACGCCGAGGCTCACGCTCGAACAGGCCGAGAATGGAACGGCCCTGCGCCGCCTGCGCGTCCGCGAGAAAGGCATTCCATTCGGCGGTGGGGGGCATGAAGTCTCCGAAACCGGAATAGGGTTAACGGCGCATTTACCGTATCGACCCAAGATTTATCGCTGGAATTGAGCCCATTCCGGGAGCCTTCGCAATGTCCTGTGACGTCGCCGCCGCCGCCTTCCTGTTTCTCGCGTCCGCCCATACCGGGCCGGCGCAGCCGATGATCCGCATTGATGCGCCGGTCATCGCCCCGGCGCAGCCGCAGTCGGTGGCCAGCGAGCCGCTGTTCGCCGACATCGTCGCCCGCGCGGGGAAGCTGAAGGCCGATGCTGACGCCTATCGCCAGACACTGGCCAAGGAGACCGGGGCCAAGGCGACCGGCGGCCCGGTCGTCCTGCCTAAGTTCGACGACTTCCAAACTGGCGTCGCCGCCCTGTCCGGCCTGGATCTGCAGGGCAACCAGGAACTGGCCAAGCGCGGCACGGACGGCGATCTGAAGTGCATCCTGCGGGGCATTTCCCAGGACCTGCCCAAGAAGCTGGCCGACCTGACCGGCGCCAAGACCGCGCCGGCCCAGGACGCGGCCTTGCGCGACATGTCCTATCTGCTCAACGATAACGTCGAGGTTATCACGGCCCCGCCGGCGCCGGCGGTCTAGGTCGCGGCGCGTCGATCATAGGTTCGAGCCTCTGTGCGACGTGCGCGCGCTTGCGACGAAGGCGGATGAGCGGCCAGGTGCTCGATCACCGCCCGTTCCACCTGATCGACCGTGCTTTCCTGCATACACTCGCGCGTGGCGCAGGCGAATTTCAGGCACAGGGCGCAGGGTACATGGCCATGCCTGAGGATGTGAAAGCGCTCGTCGTCCTTGGGAGGCAGCCACCAGTGGTCGGGCTGGGCGGCGTTGGCCAGCACGACGCTGGGCGCGTTCACCGCGCGCGCCACGTGCAGGCCTCCCGTGTCGATGCTCACCACCAGATCGCTGAGGGCCATCAGGGCGGCCAGTTGAGGCAGGTCCGTGCGTCCGGCCGCCGAAAAGGTCGCCACGCCCGCGGCCTGGCGGATGGCGTCGATCTGCGCCGCATCGCCCTTGGCTCCCGTGAACACGATCTGTGCGCCGAGGTTTTCCGCCAGACGACGGACGAGTTCGGCCCACCGCTCGTCGAACCATTCGTTGGGATGGCCCTTGCTGGAGGCGGCCACCACGGCGATGCGAGGGCCCTGGGCGTTCGGCGCCTCGGCCAGCAGGGTCTGCACCGCCGCAAGGTCCGAGGCGGTGAAGTGGACGGCCGGTTCGGCCGGATCTGACGGCAGGCCCGCCGCATCCAGCACCCGCATGTTGTTGGTGATGTTGCTGAGGCTGCGGTCGTAAAGCAGGCCGGCGGTGTAAAGCTCCGGCCTGAGCGTCAGACCGACCCTTCGGCTGACGCCGGAGGCCAGGGCCAAGAGGGCGACTCGGGAGCGCTCGTTGCCCCCCACGGTCGCCACATAGTCGAATGCTTTGCGACGCGGATAGATATGCCTCAGGAAAAAGCTCAACGCCCTGCGCGTGTCGGTCAAGGCGTGCGGAGTGACGATCAGTTCGTCCACCAGCGGGCTGGCGCGCAACAGGTTCGCCGTCAGCCCACAGGCCGCCACCGCGATATAGGCGTCGGGCCGCCGCGCCTTGAGGGCCGCGAAGGTGGTTGTCGCCACGACAGCGTGGCCCAGGGCCGTCTCGTAGTTGAGAAACAGGAACCGCGGGCCCGATGGCCCCGCCGGCGCCGGCCGAGCGCGGCCGAGCAGCATCCGTGCGAGCCAGCGCAGGCCCTTCATGGCGCGTCGCTGCCCGCTGTAGGTAACCCGGCCTGGGCCAATTCCGTGAGAATGCGGGCCATTTGTTGGACCGAAGAATAATCCCGAAGGCAACGTTCATACCCAGCCTGAGCGACCTTGCGCCGCTCGTCCTCATGGTCGAGGTAGTATCGGGCCTTGGCCACCAATTCCTCGTCGCTGGCGAAGAATTCCGCCTCCACGCCTTCCTGGAACATGGCCAGGTGCACAGGCGTGCGTTCGGCGAGCAGCAATGATCCGCAGGCGGGAATCTCCAAGGTGCGCGAGGTGTGCTGGTCGCGGTTGAGCTTGCGCAGGAAGCCAAGGCCGATCTTGGAAGCGGCGAGGGTCTTGGAGTAGTCGAGCGCAGCGTCGGTGTTCACCACCCAACGGCCCTCAATCCTCACGTTCGGGTGGTCCAGCTTGCCTTGCCAGCCCGGTCCCCACACCCTGACCGATAGCCCGGCCTTGGCCAGGGCATGGATGGATCGCGCGCGATCCTCCTCGCACCAGCCGATGAACGACAGGTCGCCGCCGAACGCCTGCCGGGTCGTCTCGTCCATGGGGACGGGGAAATGCTGGTGGGGATCGAACGCCTGGGTCACGTAGCATACGCGCCGTGCGCCCAGGGCCTCCAGTTCCCCGCCCTCGATGTTGGCGATTTTGGTGGTCACCACCAGGTCGTAGGCGTCCAAAGCCCGTACCCAGCGCCGCGAACGGTTGTGCGGCAGGGCCATGTCGTCCTCGGAGAAGGATAGGGCCTTCGCGCCCATCGCCGCCTTGGCGGCCCTGAGCGCCCCCGCCTGCACGGACATGCCCTTGTCCACCCATATCAGGTCCAAAGGCTGACGGCGGGCCAGGGCCGCCAGCGCTCGGCCAGCCCCGGTGACGTCCAGGTGGAAGCCCAGCTTGAGGGCGATCTTGCGCCACAGCGGAAGAGGGACGTGGCCGACGCTCCCAGGCTTCAGGGGGACCGTGGGAATGTGCCAGACCTGGTGGCCGAGGTCCTGCAGGGCCCGCATGCGCAGCAGCGCCCTCGCATAGGCGTTGGGGTCGCTGAGGTAGGCTACCCTCAGGCGCTGCGTTTGCTCGATTGCGTCGGACTCGGCCACCGCCCGGCTCCCCTTGGCGCAGATAGCCCCATTAGGCGTGGCGCTCGTGGCTCAGCAAGGACGACGGGCCGTGGACGTGGCGGTCGGGCGTGGATGCCCGTTTTGTAACAAGTCTGAGCCTCGTCAGCGTCCGGCGGGGGGAGCGGGGCGCCGACGAGGCATGGGTCAGAGCGCGTGGAAGGTCAGGGCGAAGGCGGCCAGACATGTGGCCGCGAGGATCGCGCCGCCCCATTGGGCGAGGTTGTAGCTCAAGAAAAAGTGGTTGCGGGTCGTCATGGTTCGTCTCCTGCCGATGCGGTCAAGGCCATTCATTGGCTGCAGGATCAGGATAGGACTTGGTCTTTGCTTGCGAATGCCCGCCGTATGTCCGGCCGTTTGCCCATGCGTTGCCGATGTTGCGATGCAGCGGGGGTTGTTTCAGCGAAGAAAGATCGACTAAATATCTGATTTTGTGGGGATATTACGTGGGCCCCGCCCATCGGAGCATTCCGCGGATGGCAAAGATGAAACATAGCGCCGTTAGGGATTGCCGCCGAAATGTGGCCAAGCCTCGCGCCAACCGTCAGTGTCGGCCGGTTTCGGAGGCCCGCACCGATGTTCTGCTTTCGATCCAAATATTAACCATAGTGAATAGTAGGTTAATGCCCGTTTGTTCTATTTCGTGATCCAAGCGCTAGGCCGCAACAGGTTCTGTGGGATCGCCTGGGCGGTGAATCGTTCTGTGGATTCAAAGGCTAGAGCCCCCTTCAAGCTCCTGGAATGAAGCTAGGCCCCGCCGCGCGCATCGCTTCATGCGGCGCTTGGCGATGTGCGAAGCGGCGCTCGATCCTCGGGCGGGTTAACATTACCGGGGTTGCGGAGGAAGCCGCATTCCGGTGTCGCAGGCTAAGTCGCCATCGTTGAATCTAGTGGGCCTCGTCCCAATTGGCCGCGGCGCGGGCTTCCACCAGCAAGGGCGCGGCCAGGGATACGGCCGGTTCGGGCGCCTTTTCCATCACCCGGCGCACCAGGGCGCAGGTCGCCTCGGCTTCCCCGGCGGGCGCCTCGAACACCAGTTCATCGTGCACCTGCATGAGCATGCGCGCGTGCAGCCCCGCCGCCTTTAAGGCCTGCGGCATCCTTGCCATGGCCCGGCGGATCACGTCCGCGGCCGCGCCCTGGATCGGGGCGTTGATCGCCGCGCGGTCGGCGAAGGCGCGGTGGGCGGGCGAGGAGGCCTTGATCTCCGGGATGATGATCTTGCGGCCGAACAGGGTGGTCACATAGCCCTGAGCCCGCGCCGTGGCCTTGGTCCGCTCCATGTAGTCGGCGATGCCGGGGAAGCGCTCGAAATAGGTCTTGATATAGGCGCCGGCTTCCTCGCGCGGGATCGACAGCTGGTTGGCCAGGCCGAAGGCCGAGATGCCGTAGATGATGCCGAAGTTGATCGCCTTGGCCCTCCGGCGCACCTCGCCCGGCATGCCCTCCACCGGCACGCCGAACATCTCCGAGGCGGTCATGGCGTGGATATCCAGGCCCTCGGCGAAGGCGCGCTTCAACTGCGGGATGTCGCCGATGTGGGCCAGAAGGCGCAGCTCGATCTGGCTGTAATCCGCCGAAATCAGCACATGGCCCGGCTCAGCGATGAAGGCCGCGCGGATCTTGCGGCCCTCCTCGGTGCGCACGGGGATGTTCTGCAGGTTGGGGTCGTTGGAGGAGATGCGGCCCGTGGACGTCGAGGCCAGGGCGTAGGAGGTGTGCACCCGCCCGGTGCGCGGCGAGATGGCCGCAACGAGATTATCCGTGTACGTCCCTTTGAGCTTGGACAGCTGGCGCCAGTCCAAAAGCACGCGCGGCAGCTCATGGCCCAGGGCGGCCAGCTCCTCCAGCGCGCCCGCGTCGGTGCCCCAGGCGCCGGTGGCGGTTTTCTTGCCGCCGGGCAGGGACATCTCGCCGAACAGCACCTCGCCGATCTGCTTGGGACTGCCCAGGTTGAACGGGCGACCGACCAATCCTTGCGCCTTGGTCTCCAACTCGGCCATGCGCATGGAGAACTCCTGCGACAGGCGGCGCAGACGGTCCGGGTCGATCTTGACCCCCTCGCACTCCATCTGCGCCAGCACCGCCGGCAAGGGCCGCTCCAGGGTCTCGTAGGCGGTCAACAGGCCCTCGGCCGCCAGGCGCGGGCGCAGCACATGATAGAGCCGCAAGGTGACGTCGGCGTCCTCGGCCGCGTAGGCGGTGGCTGCGTCCAGCTTGACCTGGCCGAAGTGCTTCTGCGTCTTGCCCGAGCCGCACACCTCCTTGAAGGCGATGGGCTTGTGGCCGAGCCACAGCTCCGACAGCTCGTCCATGCCGTGGCCGTGCTCGCCGGAGTCCAGGATGTAGGAGATCAACATGGTGTCGTCGATCGGCCCGACCTTGACGCCGTAGCGCGACAGCACAGCCAGGTCGTACTTGGCGTTCTGCGCCACCTTCAGGACATTGGGGTCCTCCAGCAGGGGCTTAAGCCGCGCGATGGCCTGCTCGAGCGGAATCTGGCTCAGGTCCTCGGCCGCTTCGAACGCCAGCCCATCCTCGGCCACATGCCCCAGAGGGATGTAGCAGGCCTGTCCGGGCGCGATGGCCAGGGACACGCCCACCAGCCCCGAGTTGGCCGAGGACAGGGCGTCGGTTTCGGTGTCGAAGGCGATCAGCCCGGCCGCCGTCGCCTGGGCGATCCAACGGTCCAGGGCCTCAAGGTCGCGCACGCATTCGTAGGCGGCCGTGTCGATGGCGGCGGGCGTGGCGGCGGCGCTCGGGCGAGGCGCGCGTTGCAGGTCGAAGGTCGGGGCGGAGGGCGCGCGGCCGGCGCCGACCGACGAGGTGGACGGGGCCGACGGCGCGTGGCCGGCCTCGCCGATGCGGCGGGCCAGGGTGCGGAATTCCATCTGCTCCAGGAAGGCGCTCAAGATCGCCCCGTCCGGATCGGCCGCCTTCAGGTCTTCGATGGGGGATGGCAGGGGCGTTTGCCGGTCCAGGGTCACCAATTGGCGCGACAGGCGGATCTGGTCGGCGAAATCGATCAGGGTCTGGCGGCGTTTGTCCTGCTTCACCTCACTGGCCCGGGCCAACAGCGTGTCCAGATCGCCGTATTCATTGATGAGCAAGGCCGCGGTCTTGACGCCGATGCCCGGCGCGCCGGGCACATTGTCGACGCTGTCGCCGCACAGGGCCTGCACGTCGATCACCTTGTCGGGCCCCACCCCGAACTTCTCGACCACTTGTTCGGGCCCGATGCGGATGTTCTTCATGGTGTCGAGCATCGACACCCCATCGCCCACCAACTGCATCAGGTCCTTGTCGGAGGAGATGATCACCACCTCCCCGCCGGCCTTGCGCGCCGCCTCGGCATAGCCGGCGATCACGTCGTCGGCCTCGTAGCCGGGCAGTTCGATGGCCGGCACGCCGAAGGCCCGCGTGGCCTCGCGCACCAGGGCGAACTGCGGGATCAGGTCCTCGGGCGGGGGCGGGCGGTGGGCCTTGTACTGATCGTACAGGGCGTTGCGGAAGGTTTTCTCGGAGTGATCGAAAATCACCGCCAGGTGCGTGGGCGCGTCCGCCTCGCCCTTCATGTCGCACAGGAACTTCCACATCATGTTGCAGAAGCCGGCCACGGCGCCGACCGGCAGGCCGTCGGACTTGCGCGTGAGCGGCGGCAGGGCGTGATAGGCGCGGAAGATATAGCCCGACCCGTCGACCAGATAGAGCCGCAGGCGTGGGCCGTCCTGGGTGGCTTCGCGCCCGTCGGGCAGGGACGGGGCGTCGGCGAGCGGGAGGGTGTCGATCATGGGGGGAAGATAGGGCGGGACGACGGCGGGGTCATTAGCTAGCGCTGCAATTTCCGCTGCCGTTTAGAGGTCGACTTCTCCAATAAGCCAAGTCTCGCCAATCTCGACATAGGGCGGGTCGAATGTGTCGTCGCGATCGATTGTGTTGAAGCCACGCACCGTGAAGCCTGCGGGGATCGTCAGTCCTAGCTGGTCGAGTCCATGGCTGTCTGACGCGGCCGTCCAGCGCTGTTCTTCGGCGTCGCGATCGCAGAACGAGACGAAATAGTTCGGATCGAAGAAAACGCAAATTTCACTAGAAAACATATCAGGCAAGCCGAGGATCGCCGCTACGCGCACATGCCCGAGGCCGAAGGGCCTTATATCGGCAAGCCTTTTCGCTCCATCAATGAGGATTTGCGCGCATGTAGCCTGGATCGGCCGCCGTGCCGATGGCCCCGAAACCAGCTTCCGGGGAACAGGAATCTTCCAGTGAAAGTAGCCGCAGCCCTCATACGGTCCGGCCGGAAAAACCAACTCATCAGACCACTTCCGCAGGCGTCGTAATTCACGGACCGGGTCGTATTTGATCCTGCCGTCGAGGTTCAACTGACGCATTAGCCCCACGTCCCCTTAAATCCATGCCGAGCACTTTTGCTTGCGGGCCCGGTCAACTCAAGGCTCGCCTGCGGCGACCGCGCAGCGGCGGCGCGGAGCGCCGGCCTTGACTTGGCCGGACCCGCAAGCTCCGATCTCACCATGGATTTGAGGGTGGATTGGCTTTCCGAGGAGAGCCTCTCACACGCGTCCCCATCTTCGTCATCGCCCGACTTGATCGGGCGATGACGGCAAGAGATATCTATCTCGCCAGCCAGATCGGCCCCGCGCCCTTGACTTGACGTCGCCCGCAAGAGCCGGTCTGTCCGGGAGGCGCACCTGTTCGCGCCGAGGACGCCTATGCCTGTTGACGCTTTGACGCCCGCAAAAACCCCGCCGTCCGGCGCCAGCGTCGGCGCGATCAAGGCCATCCTGCCGTGGCTGGTGGCGGTGGCCTTCTTCATGGAGTCGCTGGACACCACCATCCTCAACACCGGCGTTCCGGTCATTTCCAAGGCTCTGGGCGTCTCGGCGCTGAGCATGAAGGCGGTGCTGGCCAGCTACACCCTCAGCTTGGCCGTGTTCATCCCGATCAGCGGCTGGATGGCCGACCGGTTCGGCACGCGCCGGGTGTTCGCCTCCGCCATCGGCCTGTTCACCCTGGGGTCGTTCCTGTGCGGTCTGACCAGCGACCTGCATGTCCTTGTGCTGTGCCGCATCCTGCAGGGCTGCGGCGGCTCCATGATGGTGCCCGTGGGCCGGCTGACCCTGGTCAAGACCTTCCCCAAGTCCGAGCTGGTGCGGGCCATGAGCTTCGTGGCCATTCCCGGCCTGGTCGGGCCGATGGTCGGGCCCTTCGTCGGCGGCCTGATCGTCAGCTACCTGCACTGGCGCGACATCTTCTTCATCAACATCCCCATCGGCATCGCCGGCCTGGTCATGGTCTATCTGCACCTGCCCGACTACCGGGTCGCGAAGGTCCACCCCTTGGACGTGGAGGGCCTGATCCTGTTCGGGTCGGGCCTGGCGCTCTTGTCCTATGTGCTGGAGGTGTTTGGCGAGCATGCCCTGAGCGCCGGGGAGGTGTTGGGCCTTCTGGCGCTGTCGCTCGTCCTGCTGGCCGGCTACGGCCTGCATGCGCGGCGCATGCTCTATCCCCTGCTGGAGATGAGCCTGTTCCGCATCCGCACCTTCGCCGCGGCGGTCGGCGGCAGTTTCATCACCCGCCTGGGCGCCGGCGGGGCGCCGTTCCTGCTGCCGCTGCTCTACCAAGTCGGGCTGGGGCTGACGCCGGTGCAATCAGGCCTGCTGATCATGCCCCAGGCCATGGCCGCCATGAGCACCAAGCCCGTCATACCCTGGCTGCTGAACCGGTTCGGCTATCGCGGGATGCTGGTGTCCAACACCCTGTTGCTGGGCCTGATGCTGATGCTGTTCGCCACGATTGGGCCCGGAACGCCTATGTGGTTGATTGTGGCGCAGGCCTTCGGCTTCGGCATCCTGACGTCCACTCAGTACACCTGCATGAACACCCTGGTGTACGCCGACGTGCGCGAGGATCAGTCCAGCGGCGCCAGCTCCATCTCCAGCACCCTGCAGCAACTGTCGATGAGCTTCGGCGTGGCGGCGGCCGGCCTGACCACGGTGTTTTTCATTCCCGTCAGCCTGCGAGCGAACCCGGGGAGCATGATCCACGGACTGCATGAGGCGTTTATCGCGCTCGGCGCCTTCACCATCCTGTCGACGCTGGTGTTCAGTCGGCTACGGCGCGGAGACGGCGATTCCGAGACGGCGCGCGTGGAGACTCCCGTGGGCTAAGCAAGGACGGGTCCCCGGCTCGGCCTACGCCGGCTTTTCCGGCTTCGTTGGCCGGGGATGAGCGGGCTTTAATGTCCGCCCGAGCCCTCGTACACGCCGGGGGCCAGCGCTTCGTCCTCTTCGCCCGAGGCGCCCTTGGCCAGCACGAACTTGCGGTCGCAGTAGGGGCATTCCACCTTATTGTCCTCGCCCATCTCAAGATAGACGCGCGGATGGCCCAGCGCCCCGCCGACGCCGTCGCAGGACACGCGCTTGGTGCGCACCAGCACCTGTTCGGCGGTGTCCGGGAGCTCGGGGTGGGCGGCGTGGGCGGGCATGGAGAAAACACCTCGACGAAATCGGCGACGCGCCTGGGCGCGCTTGGCAAGGGCCTTGCCGGGGCATACCTATGCGCACCTGTTTGGAGCGTCAATTTCCACTGTCATGAGCCTGCCCGATTTCGCCATCGAAGCCGAAGGTCTGTTCAAGACCTATCCCGCGACCAAGACCATGCCGCCCAAGGAGGCGCTGAGGGGTGTGGACCTGAAGGTGGCGCGCGGGTCCATCTTCGGCCTCCTGGGCCCCAATGGGGCGGGCAAGTCGACCTTCATCAACATCCTGGCGGGCGTGACGCTGAAAAGCGCGGGGACCGTGCGCATCTGGGGCCGCGACATCGACAAGCAGTCTCGCGACGCACGCGCCGCTATCGGGGTGGTGCCGCAGGAGCTGGCGGTGGACGTGTTCTTCACGCCGCGCGAATCCCTGGAGGTGCAGGCGGGCTTCTACGGCGTGCCCAAGGCTGAACGGCGCACCGACGCGCTCCTGGCCGCCCTGGGCCTGACAGACAAGGCCAACGCCTATGTGCGCGCGCTGTCGGGGGGCATGAAGCGCCGGCTGATGGTGGCCAAGGCCATGGTGCATGCCCCGCCGGTGCTGATCCTGGACGAGCCCACCGCCGGGGTCGACGTGGAGCTGCGCCGTCAGCTGTGGGAATACGTCACCGAGCTGAACCGCCAGGGCGTGACCATCGTGCTCACCACCCACTATCTGGAGGAAGCCGAGGCCCTGTGCGACACCATCGCCATCGTCAATCACGGCCAGGTGGTGACCTGCCAGCCCACGCAGGCGCTGCTGCGCACCTTGGACAGTCGCACCATGGTGATTACCCCGGCCCAGCCGCTGACCGCCGCGCCCGCCCTGGGTCGTTTCACCGGCAAGCTGAACAAGGATGGGCGGCTGACCATCGACTTCAAGACCGCCGAGACCGATGTGGAGACCGTGCTGGCCGCCGTGCGCGAGGCGGGCGTGGGCATCCAGGACCTGGCCATCCGCGAACCGGCGCTGGAAGACGTCTTCCTGGCCCTGACCTATGGGGCCGATGAGACGATCGCCTGAGGCGGACTGATTGCGAACCGGCGCCCTTTCGGATAGGAAGGCCGCCTTCGCGCCTCACGCACCCGTAGCTCAGCTGGATAGAGCGTTGCCCTCCGAAGGCAAAGGTCACACGTTCGAATCGTGTCGGGTGCGCCAGGGGCTCGCTTACATATTTAATTCCGTTGAATTTTAGGCGGCGTAGAGCCTTCAACCCCGTGGGTCCTAAGGGGCATGGGCATCCTGGGCGGTGCTGCTGAACCTCGCGCGCACGGCAATGAGATGGGTCGTCACAGGTCCATCGCCGACCTGGAAGCGTCTCGCCGCTTCTTCAATGGCCTGGTCGGCCTTCGTGACGCGCTCGTGCTGACGCAGGTGATCCAGCCAGGAATCCGAAAGGAAGGTTTCCACGAAACGCCCTTTCTCGGACGGGTCTTCGAATATCCGCCAGCGATAGGCGCCATCGCGCCGCCGCTCTCGGCCCACCTTCTCCATCGCCTCAAGGAACGGCTCGCGCTGCTTCGGTTCGATCCGGTAGGCGACCATCACCAGCACCGGCCCGCTATCGCCGCTGAAGTCACCCGTTGTGGTCGGTGTCGGCCAATGCATCGAGGGTGAGAGGTCCAGGCCTTTCGCCATCTGCAATTTCCACCGGCGCAGGAGCGGCACGCTTAATGCGCACCCGGCCGCGGCGATGAACAGGGCCGGGCCAAGGCCCAGGTCGGTGGCGGCCTGCCCCCAAATGGCGCTGCCCAGGCTGAGCGCCCCGAACATGACCGTCACATAGATCGCCAAGCCTCGCCCGCGAACCCACTCAGGCAAGGCGTACTGCGCCGAGACGTTGAGACTGGCAAGTGTCGCCATCCAGGCAGCGCCGGCGATAAGGCTCGCCGCGAGCGCCGTAGCGGCGTTGTGCGCTAGGCCGAACAGCGCGGTCGTCATCGCGGTCCCTATGGAGCCGGCCTCGGCCAGCCTATCGGGCCCAAGTCGATGGGTAAGCCAGGGCAGGGCGAAGGCGCCGGCGACGGCGGACGCTCCGATCGCTCCGAGCAATATCCCGTAGAGCAAGGGGCCTCCGCCAACCTGGGATCGCGCCACCAGGGGCAGCAAGGCCCAGTAGGCGCTTGCAAACAGGAAAAAGCCCGCGGCGCGGATCAACGTGGCGCTGAGCGGCCGGTTGTAGCGCGCGTGGCGCAATCCTGTGCGGATCGCGCTTATGAGATGTTCCGGCAGAAGGCGCGCGGTCTTGCGCGGCGGCTCGCGCCACCATAGCAGGGCGCCGATCGCGCCAAAGTTACTGACGGCGTTGACCCAGAACGGCGCCGCCCAACCAAAGAGGCCCAAGAGGGCGCCGCCGAGGGCGGGTCCGACCGCGCGGCTGACATTGACCCCGGCGCTATTGGCCGCGACGGCGCTGGGAAGATCAGGCTTGGACGCCAGCATAGGCACGATCGCCTGGTAGCCTGGCGAGGTTAAAGCGCTGCCGATGGCGATGAGAAAGGCGAAGGCCAGCAAATTCGTCGGCGTTACCAGGTGCAGCCAGACCAAGGCGGCGAACGCGAACGAGACCACCGAGGTGAAGACTTCGCCGACGATGAGCAATTTGCGTTTGTCGACGATATCGACCAGCGCGCCCGCCGGAATGGCGAACAGGAACATCGGCAGGTTGTTGGCGACCTGCACGAGCGAGACCACGAGCGGCGTGGAATTGAGATCGGTCATCAGCCAGCCGCAGGCCGCCGAGTACATCCAGCCGCCGATGTTCGAGATCAGCGTCACGGTCCAGAGCACCGTGAANNACTCAGTCTGCGGGCGCATCGCCACTGTTCGACCACCAACCCGAATCCGGCCCGAGGCTCTCAGGCGTCAGCCCATAACCTCGCGCGTCAAGGCATGGGGAACAAGCGGAGCGTCACTCTTTCTTCGGCCTGTCCCGCTGCGCCGCCGGCTCCACGCGTGAGGGATGGCTCATCAACCCATCAGCAGCTTTTCGTCCGGCGAAGGCTGGGCGACGGCGCGGGTCTCCAGTTCATCGTATCCCAGATAGCGATAGACGATGATCGAACCAACCCAGGCCACGATGCACAGGCCGATGATGATGAACCCCAGGCAATTGAAGTTCCCGTTGAGCATGTCGACCTTGTTCCACAGGCCACCGGACAGCTTGAGTTGATCCTTGATCAGGCCCA
>PLRV01000061.1 GCA_003164925.1 Caulobacteraceae bacterium | reverse complement strand
CGTCGGTCGAGATGTGATGGAAGCGGAAGGCGTCCTGCGCTCGCGCCGGCAGGCCGCGCCAGTAGTGCAGCGCCTCCTGCAGCAGCACATAGGTTCCGACGATGTTGGTGTGAATGAACTCGCCCGGCCCGTCGATCGAGCGATCAACATGGCTCTCCGCCGCCAGGTGCATGATGATATCGGGACCGAAACGCTCGATCACGGCCCTTACGGCCGGGCCGTCGGCGATGTCGATCCGCTCGAAGGAGAAACGCGGATCGTCAGACACGGGCGCCAGAGACGCAAAATTACCGGCATAGGTCAGCTTGTCGATGACGCAGACCGAATGGGGGGTCTGGCGGATAAGTTTGCGCACCAGCGCAGAACCGATGAACCCCGCCCCGCCAGTAATCAATAATTTCAAGCCGATCCCCGTGGCCGACAGCAACCTGGCCGCGCGGCTGGAGGCCGCGCGGTGGAGTTCCATCTACCCCTTACGGCCCGGCCCGGCTAGTCTGGTCGTCGGCGGTGCGATCGCCCAGACCCACCCGGCGGGGCCAAACCGGTCCGCCCTGGGGCTTGGTGTCTCCGTGGCCGGGAAGCGTCGGAAAGGCGCGACCCACCAAATTCCGGGACCAAACCGCGCAGCATCAGTTTGACATCCTGCCCGCACGGCGGCTTGGCACTGGCGCGAGGCGAGCGCGTTATGCAACCCTCGGGATCGCGCTATCCAGCGATGTCCACAGCGCCCGGAGTGAATATTTGCCCGTCACCGTCATTCCCGTAATCATCTCCGGCGGCTCGGGCACGCGCCTTTGGCCCCTTTCGACGCCGGACCAGCCCAAGCAGTTCCACGCCCTGGGCGGCGAACAGACCCTGATCCAGCAGACCGCACTGCGTCTGGCCGACGCCGAGGGTCTATCGGTCGCGGCGCCCATCCTGATCTGCAATTATCGCCACCTGGACATCGCCCGCGCCCAGATGGCGCAGATCGGCTGCGCCCCCGCCGCCATCGTGCTGGAGCCCTTCGGCCGCAACACCGCGGCCGTCGCCATGACGGCGGCCCTGATGGCCCAGGCTCTCGACCCGGACGCCCTGATCGTTCTGATGCCCTCCGATCACCGGGTGTCCGACCCGGCGGCCTTCGCCCGGGCGGTGACGACGGCCGCCGCCGCCCGCGATCACATCGTGCTGCTGGGCGTGAAGCCCACGGCGCCGGAGACCGGCTTTGGCTATATCGAGGTCGGCGCCCCCCTGACCGGACCGGTTCGGGCCGTGGCGCGCTTTGTGGAAAAGCCGGATCTGGCCGCCGCGCAGGCCTATATGGCCAGCGGCCGTTATCTGTGGAACGCGGGCGTGTTTCTGTTTTCGCCGAAGATCATGCTGGAAGAAATGCGCCGCCTGGCGCCTCAGGTGGCCGAGGCCGCCGAGAAGGCTCTGAGCCGTGCGCAGCGAAGCGGCGAGGCCATTGCCCTCGACGCCGAGGCGTTTGCGGATTGCCCCTCCATCTCGCTGGACTACGCCGTGATGGAAAAGACCGACCGGGCCGCCGTAGCGCCGCTGGACGCCGGCTGGGCCGACATCGGATCCTGGAGCGCCTTGTGGAGCGAAGGGACGCCCGACGACCTGGGCAACGTCGTCAACGGTCCGGTTGAACTGCTCGACGCCACCGATTGCCTTGTGTGGTCGCAGGGCAAGACGGTGGGCGTGATCGGCTTGAACGACATGATCGTTGTGCAGACTGACGATGCGGTGCTCGTTTTGCCCAGATCGCGGGCTCAGGACGTCAAACTCCTGGTAGAGCGGATGAAGGCCAAAAACGACGGGACCAAGGGCGGCGGTGTAAACGAATGAGCGGCTCAATTGTCCAGGCGGCGGCGGACAGGGCGCGTCTGTGGCTGACGCGTGACGCCCTGCCGTTTTGGGGAACCGTGGGGCAGGAGCCGGACGGCCTGTTTCATGAGCGGATGGATTTCGCCGGGCGCGCCGACCTTCGCTGTCCGCGCCGCATGCGGGTGCAGGCGCGCCAGCTGTATGTCTTCTCCGAAGCGGCGGTGCGCGGCTGGTGGCCTGGCGCGCGGGCCGCCGCGGACGCCGGCTTTACAGCCCTGCGGCTGCATTACTGGGCTCCGGACGGACGGACGGGCTTTATCCATACCCTCGGCCCGGACAAGGTCCCGCTGGACCTGAAGCGCGACGCCTATGACCACGCCTTCGGCCTGTTCGCCTGCGCCTGGTACTACAAGGCGAGCGGCGATCCAGGGGCCCTGGCGCTAGCGCATGAGACGCTGGACCTGATGGAGGCTGCGCTGGCCGATCCGGTTCACGGCGGTTTCATGGAAAGCCAGCCGCCGGCCCTGCCCCGCCGCTCCGATCCACACATGCACCTGCTGGAAGCCGTGCTCGAATGGTCCAGCGCCACCGGCCAGGCGCGTTTCCTCGATATGGCTCGGCGCATGACGGACCTGTTCCAGGCGAAGTTCTTCGACCGCGACACCGGGACCTTGCGCGAGTATTTCGCCGCCGACCTGGGCCCCGCCGATGGCGCCGATGGGCAGGTCGTCGCGCCCGGCCACCATTTCGAATGGTCCTGGCTCCTGGCCTGGGCGCGGGCGCTCGGCGCCGGGGACGGCAAGACTGAGGCCGACGCGCTTTACGATTACGCCATCCGCCATGGTCTGGATTCTCAGGGCTTCGCCATCGACGAATGCGACCGTCACGGCCGTCAGGTGCGCTCAAGCCGGCGGGCCTGGCCGCAGACCGAGCTGATCAAGGCCCACCTCAACAAGGCGAGCGAAGGCCTGGACAGCGCCGCCGAAGCGGCCGCCAGGGCAGCCCTCGGCTTCCTGGACAGCTATCTGGCCACCGAGGTCGCGGGCCTGTGGATGGACCAGTTCGATGCGGATGGGCGCGGCGTGACGGACTATGTCCCCGCCTCCACCCTCTATCATGTGGTGGTGGCGTTCCGGGAGCTGATGCTGTTCGCCGAGGGCTTACAGGAGGCCTAGGTTGGCCTTGGCCGCTTCGTCGGCGGGCAGGTCGTCCACACGCGCCGCACGCACGCTTTGCACGTCCGCCCGCCCCCCGACGCCGGCTTGTCCGGGGTTGCACAGGGCGATCACCCGCGCGCCGGACCCCGGCTCCAGGCGCAGATAGACGATGGCGTCGCCGTCCCGTTCGGTCAGCGTCTTTTGCTGGGACAGGGGGGCGGACGCGTCCACCCCCCGCAGGGAGACGGCCACCGACCCGCTCTCCACCCTGATCTCCACGCGCAAGATCACCGCGCCCTGAGCGGCGAAGCGATCAACACGGTCGGAGACGGCCCCGCAGGCGCCGAGCGCGGGCGGCGTTTCCAGCGACACCGGGGCGCTGCCGGCCAGGGTTCGATCGGGCAGGCTGTACCAGGGCAGACGGCGCGCGATCCACGCCTCGTCCTGGGCGCCGGCCGGCCCGGTCCCCAACAGCCCGAACAGGCACAGGGCCAAGGCCCCGCCGGCTGCCGATAGCCTGGAACGTCTCATGGCGCGGACCGGGACAAAGCCTGGGCCTTGAGCACCAGGTCGCTGCGCAGTTTCGCGTAGTCGGGAGTCTTGACCCACACCCGCACGGCGCCTTCGGCGTAAACTTCGTTCAAGGCCATGGCCTCCAGGATCGGGTTGGGCGTGCGAAGGGCGCAGGGGTGTTCGGCCACAAAGGCGCGCAGACCCTCCAGCACCGCCGCCAGGTCCCGCTTGGGATCGACATGGAACACCACGTCCACCCGTCGGCGATCATGGGCGCTCCAGTTGGTGATGACGTCGCCGAACACCTTGCCGTTGGGCACGATGACGCGAAGATTGTCCGGCGTCGCCAACTCGGTGACGAACAGGTCCAGCACCTTGACCACGCCCTGCTTGCCGGCGGTCTCGATGTAATGACCCACCCGATAAGGCCGAAACACCAGGATCATCACCCCGGCCGCCACATTGCCCAAAGCCCCCTGCAAGGCCAGGCCGATCGCCAAGGACGCGGCGCCGAGCACAGCCAGCACCGACGTGGTGCGCACGCCCAGTTGCTCCAGCGCGGCCACCAGGCCGATGGTCAGCAGCAGATAGCGGGTGAGCGAGGCGCCGAAAGCAGGCAGGGTCCCGTCCGCCTCCCCGTGCCGCGCCCGGCCCAGGCCGCGCCGCACCAGCCCCGAGAGGGACCCCGATAGCCACACGGTGATCCCCAGGATGAGGACCGCCGCCCCCAGATTGACCGCCAGGGCGGCAAGCTCATGGCTGTAGGTGGTCCAGCTGACCTTGTCGGTCAGAGGGGCGCCCACATCGAGCGCGCGCAAATCCGGCGGGATGTTTTTGACCAGGGATGATGCGGCGGACGCAGGCATGAACGCGGAGCTACAGGCCGATCCCCGGCCCTGACAAGTGAAAGTACGGGTCTGGGGCCGGATGACCTTTGTCCAAGCCCCGAATCCCGCTCCAATTTAGAGCCGGATGGCTTCTCTCGANNATTCCGCCTAAACCCATCGTGCTCTCGTGATTCGAAACGTTCAGACCACGTTCATCCTTGGGTGGTTAGTCTGGGCTGTCTCGGAGACTCCCCCTCTCAGAGATTTCAACTCCAAGGCCCCTGGACGGGATGTCCTGGGGCCTTCCTTTTTTGCGCTTCAGCCTCGGTTCCTGACCAATTCCTCCACCACGCCGGGATCGGCCAGGGNNATCTTGCCCGAGCGGGTCTTGGGCAATCCCGGCGCCCACTGCAGGATGTCCGGCGCGGCGAAGGGGCCGATCTCCTGGCGCACCCACTTGATCAGCTCCGTGCGCAGCGCTTCGGAAGGCTGGGCTTGCGAGGTCAGGGTGACATAGCCGTAGATGCCCTGGCCCTTGATGTCGTGCGGATAGCCCACCACAGCCGCCTCGGCCACGGCATGGTGCGCCACCAGGGCCGACTCGATCTCGGCGGTGCCCAAGCGATGGCCCGAGACGTTGATCACATCGTCCACCCGTCCGGTGATCCAGTAATAGCCGTCCGCGTCCCGCCGGCAGCCGTCGCCGGTGAAGTACATGCCGCGATAGGCGGAGAAATAGGTCTGGATGAAGCGCTCGTGGTCGCCGTACACCGTGCGCATCTGACCGGGCCAGCTGTCGGCGATGCACAGGTTGCCCTGGGCCGCGCCCTCCAGCACATGGCCTTCGGCGTCGACCAGCACGGGCAGCACCCCCGGCAGAGGCTTGGTGGCCGAGCCCGGCTTCAAGTCGGTGGCGCCGGGCAGGGGCGAGATTAAAAAGCCGCCCGTCTCGGTCTGCCACCAGGTGTCCACGATGGGACAGGCCCCGGCGCCGACGACCCTATGGTACCACAGCCAGGCTTCGGGATTGATCGGCTCGCCCACGCTGCCCAGCAGGCGCAAGGACTTGCGCGAGGTGCGCGTCACCGGCTCGTCGCCCTCGCGCATTAGGGCGCGGATGGCTGTGGGCGCGGTGTAGAATATCTCCACTCCGTGCTTGTCGATCACCTCCCAGAAGCGCGACGAGGTGGGATAGGTGGGCGTGCCTTCGAAGATCAGGCTGGTGGCCCCATTGGCCAGGGGACCATAGACGATGTAGCTGTGGCCGGTGACCCAGCCCACGTCAGCCGTGCACCAATAGACCTCGCCCTGCCGGTAATCGAACACCGCCTCATGGGTCCAGGCCGCCCAGGCCAGATACCCTCCTGTTGTGTGCAGGACGCCTTTTGGCTTACCCGTCGAGCCGGAGGTGTAGAGGATGAACAGCGGATCCTCCGCCCCCATGGGCTCGGGCGGGCAATCGGCGGAAACCTTGGCCGCCTCCGCCGCATAGGCGAGATCCCGTCCCGGCCGCATGAAGACCTTGGCGCCCGTGCGCGCCACCACCAGCACCGTGGACACGTCCGGGCATTGCGCCAGCGCCTCGTCCACATTCTTCTTCAGAGGAACGGTCCGCCCGGCGCGCAGACCCTCGTCGGCGGTAATCACCACCCGGCTGTCGCAGTCCTGGATGCGGCCGGCTATGCTGTCGGGGGAAAAGCCGGCGAACACCACCGAATGCACCGCCCCGATGCGGGCACAGGCCAACATGGCGTAGGCCGCCTCGGGGATCATCGGCAGGTAGATGGTGACGCGGTCGCCCTTCTTGACGCCATGCGCCTTGAATACATTGGCCATGCGGCAGGTCTCGGCGTAGGCCTGCGCATAGGTGATGCGGCGCGACTGGGCCGGATCGTCCCCCTCCCAGATGAAGGCGATGTCGTCCGCCTTGGCCGGCAGGTGCCGGTCCAGGCAGTTGACCGAGGCGTTCAGCACCCCATCGGCATACCAGCGGATGCGGAAGTCGTCCGGATCGAACGACACGTCCTTGGCGCGGGTGAAAGGCTTGATCCAATCCAGCCGCCCGGCCAGCTTCGTCCAATAGGCCTGCGGATCGCGAGCGACCTCGCCCACGGCGCCGGCGTAGCCCTCCGCCGTGATTTTCGCCCGCTTGGCCCAAGCTTCGGGGACTGGAAAGATATCCGAACCGCTCACCGCACGCGCTCCCTATGTTATCGCCTCGAATATGCGGCCGGGCCCGCCCATAGCAAGCGAGCTTTCAGCCCCTCTCCCCCAACTTCGTCGGGGGCGGGGATTTGCCAATTTTGAAGCGTCACGGCTTGGCGACCCGCCCGCGCCATCGCATCCTGCCGCCATGCCCACAGCCAAGCCTTCCGCCAAATCCGAAGCCGCCCGCGTCCAGGCCATCTTCGACCGGTTCTGCGCCGCCACCGCCCACCCCAAGACCGAGCTGAACTACACCGACCCCTTCACCCTGGTGGTCGCCGTCGCCCTGTCGGCTCAGGCGACGGATGTGTCGGTCAACAAGGCCACGACCCGGCTGTTCGCCGAGGCTGGCACGCCGGCTAAGATGGCGGCGCTGGGGGCGGAGGGGCTGGAGCCCTACATCAAGACCATCGGCCTTTACCGCACCAAGGCCAAGAACGTGATCGCCCTGTCGGGCATCCTGCTGGATCAATACGGCGGCCAGGTTCCCCTGAACCGCGAGGCGCTGATGGCCCTGCCGGGCGTGGGCCGCAAGACCGCCAGCGTGGTGCTCAACGAGCTGGACATAGAGCCGGCCATCGCCGTGGACACCCACGTGTTCCGCGTGTCCCACCGGCTGAAGCTAGCCTCGGGCTCGACGCCGGACAGGGTGGAGCAGGAACTGATGGCGGTTGTGCCAAAGCCCTACCTGACCCGCGCCCACCACTGGCTGATCCTGCACGGCCGCTATGTCTGCGTGGCGCGCAAGCCCAGGTGCACGGCCTGCCTCGTGGCGGACCTATGCCCAAGCCGGGAGTTGTTCATGGGGGGGTGATGCGCTACTGCCCGAGCGTCTTGCTGATCATCAAGAACAGAGAGTGTGTCGGGCGGTGAACGATCGCCAAATTCGGGTTCGCCATAACGGCCGCCTGATACGCCGGCAAAACCACCTGGGTGTTCTGATTCACAACGCGCCCGTCCAGCACCTGCTCGCTGGGATCAAACATTACCCCGATGCCGATGTTGAAGCCCGTGCCGTCGGCGCCGCCCACGTTCGGCACCCCGGCCGCCCATCCGATGCCGAACTGGGTCGCCGATTTGCCGTCGGTGCCCACGGACGCCACGGCGAGCGGGCCGCACCCGTCGGTGAAGATCTCGGTGGTGAAAATGAAGGGGCCGCAGAGGGCCGCGGCGCCAAGATCGTGGCCCGCCGTTGCCGATCCCTTGATAGGCTGGAATGCTGGATCGAATTTAGTCACGACCCCTTTAGGATCGGGGGGGCTGCTGCCCTTCTTAAAGAAGTGGTGCAACTCGACCAGGACGGCGATGTTGTCGTTCTGAATTGTTTTGGCCTGAAGATAGACCGCCCCGCCGGGCCGCTGGAGGGGGGTCAACGAGTCGATCCGTTCGCTGCCGAAGGTGTGGGCGTAGGTCAGGCCCAGGCCGCAGTCGAAGCCAAGCAGGGTGCAGAAGGTGTTGGTGTTGGTCTTGCTGGTTGAGCTGCTGTTCGCGCCGCTGGCCGGCGGGGTTGCGGGCGCCGGCGCCACGACCTCAATGATCGGAGCGATCGCCGGGACCGGCGGCGGGGTGCTCGCGGGCTGAACGCCGCCCCCTCCGGGGGGCGCCGCTACGGGCGCTGAGGTATTGGTTTGGACTGTGCGGCTCGTATCCGTCTGGGCGCCTGCGACAATGGGCGTGGGTGTCGCCGGCGGCGGGGTGGTGGTGGCTGAGGCTGGGCTGGCGGCCGCACCAGTCGCTGCTCCAGTCCCGGTCGCCGGCGCCGTCGTTATCGAAATCGAATAGCCCTTGTCCGTCATGGTGATCGCGGCTGTCGATCCCGGCGCCAAGGTCAGGGTGGAGCCGCCGATCGTGATCGTCAGGTCGGCGGATTTGCTTGGTGTCGCCGTTTGGGCCGCGCAAACAGTCGTACAAGTCATCGCAAGGATGCCGCTGGCGGCGCCAAGAAGAAATCTGGTGTTCATAAAAGCCCCCGCTTCTTCGGGAAGGTAAACACGGACTCTCTTTATAGGCGAGTCTTTTTTGCTTCCCCAGCCCGACGATTGTGTGGGTGGCGAGACCGGCCATCCGCAATGGGCTGACCGCGCCGCCCTTCCAGGCTATAGACGCGCCGGACCTCTAGCCCCACGGACGCCCCATGCCCGAACTCTACGACGTCGCCGCCATCGGCAACGCCATCGTCGACGTCATCGCCCCCTCCAGTGACGGGTTCCTCGATGACGAGGGCCTGACCAAGGGCTCGATGATGCTGATCGACGAGGTCCGCGCCGAGCAGCTCTACGCGCGCATGGCCGCGGGGATCGAGGCCTCGGGCGGGTCCGCCGCCAACACCGTGGCCGGCGTGGCCAGCCTGGGCGGCCGCTCGGCCTATATCGGCAAGGTGGCCCAGGACGGCCTGGGCAAGGTGTTCGCCCACGATATCGGGGCCATCGGCGTGAACTACGCCACCGCTCCCTTACAGACCGGCGCGGCCACAGCCCGCTGCCTGATCAACGTCACGCCCGACGGCCAGCGCACCATGTGCACCTTCCTGGGCGCATCGGTGCACCTGACGCCGGACGACGTGGACCCTCAGGTGGTCGAATCCGCCAAGATCATCTATCTGGAAGGCTATCTGTTCGATCCGCCGCAGGCCCGCCGCGCCTTCGCCAAGGCGGCCGGCCTGGCGCGGGCCTCCGGGCGCCTGATCGCGCTCAGCCTGTCGGACGCCTTCGTGGTCGAGCGTCATCGCGGGGCCCTGCTGGGCTTCATCGACAGCGAGGTGGATGTGCTCCTGGCCAATGAGGCGGAGCTGCTGTCCCTGTTCGAAACCGACGATTTCGGAGCCGCGGCCAAGGCCTTGCGCGGACGGGCCCGCCTGGCCGCCGTCACCCGAGGCGCGCAAGGCTCGGTGGTGATCGCCGGGGACGAGATCATCGCTGTGGACGCCGTCCGCGTCGAAAAAGTCGTGGACACCACCGGCGCAGGCGACCAATACGCGGCGGGGTTCCTCCTCGGCTTGGCGAACGGCCGCCCACTGCCCATCTGCGGGCGGCTGGGCTCCATCGCCGCGGCCGAGGTGATTTCCCATTATGGCCCGCGGCCCCAGACCTCCCTCAAGGACCTGGCGCTCAAGGCTGGTCTATAGGGGCTCATGATGGCCAACCGCACCGCTGAAGTCATCCGCGAGACCAAGGAGACGCGCATCCGCGTGCGCATCGACCTGGACGGAACCGGCAAGACCGAGATCACCACCGGCATCGGCTTTTTCGACCACATGCTGGAGAGCTTTGGCCGTCATGGCGGATTCGACCTGCAGGTGGAGACCGTCGGCGACCTGCATATCGACATGCACCACACGGTGGAGGACACCGGCATCGTCCTGGGCCAGGCGTTCAAGGAGGCGGCCGAGGGCTTCAAGGGCGTGCGCCGGTTCGGCGCCGCCTACATCCCCATGGACGAGACCCTCACCCGCTGCGCCCTGGACCTGTCCAACAGGCCCTATTTGATCTGGAAGGTGGACTTCAAGCGGCCCAAGGTGGGCGAGATGGACACCGAGCTGTTCAAGGAGTTCCACCAGGCCTTCGCCATGAACGGCGGGGCATGCGTGCACCTGGAAACCCTGTACGGCGACAACAGCCACCACATCGCCGAAAGCGGTTTCAAGGCCCTGGCGCGGGCCCTGCGCCAGGCGGTGGAGCTGGACCCCAAGACCGGCGGCGCGGCCCCCTCCACCAAGGGCGTGCTGTAAGGCTCCCATGTCCCGCGTGGCGCTGATCGACTATGGCTCGGGCAACCTGCGCTCCGCGGAAAAGGCGCTGGTCGAGGCCGCGCGCCGATCTGGCGGCGACTGGACCGTGGACGTGACCTTCGATCCGGACAAGGTAGCCAGCGCGGACCGCATTGTCCTGCCCGGCGTCGGCGCCTTCGCCGCCTGCTGGGCCTTGCTGCACGCGCGGCCGGGCCTGGTTCAGGCCATGACCGAGGCGGTCAAGCAGCGCGGCGTCCCCTTTCTGGGCGTATGCGTGGGCCTGCAGCTTCTGGCCACGCGCGGGCTGGAGTTCGGCGAGACTCCGGGGCTGGACTGGATACCCGGCGAGGTGCGCCGCATCGAGCCGGCCGATCACGCCTTGAAGGCGCCGCACAAGAGCCTGAAGGTTCCTCATATGGGCTGGAACAATCTCACGCTCGCGCGCGACCACGCCTTGATGGGCGGGCAGGCGGACGGCCACATGTATTTCACCCATTCCTACGCCCTGCACGCATCCGACGTGGCGGACGTGATAGCCTGGGCCGATCACGGCGGACCGATTGTCGCCGCGGTCGCCCGGGACAATGTGGCGGGGGTTCAATTCCACCCTGAGAAGTCTCAAGGCCGGGGCCTTAAGCTGCTCGGCGATTTTCTGGAGTGGCGACCGTGATCCTCTATCCCGCCATCGACCTGAAGGACGGCCAGTGCGTGCGCCTGCTGCACGGCGACATGGACAAGGCGACCGTGTTCAACACCAGCCCCGCCAATCAGGCCGAACAGTTCGCCAAGGCCGGCTTCGACTGGCTGCATGTGGTCGATCTGAACGGGGCCATCGAGGGCCGCGCCGCCAATGCCGAGGCCGTGGCCGCGATCCTGGAAGCCATTTCCCTGCCGGTGCAACTGGGTGGCGGCGTGCGCACGCTGGAGTCCATCGAAACCTGGATTGAAGCGGGTGTCAGCCGCGTGGTGCTGGGTACAGTGGCTGTGCGCGACCCGGCCCTGGTCAAGCGCGCCGCGGCCCTCTACCCCGAGCAGATCGCCGTGGCGGTGGACGTCAAGGGCGGCAAGGTGGCGGTGGAGGGCTGGGTGGAAACCTCCGAGCTTAGCCCCATCGAGCTGGGCAAACGCTTTGAAGACGCGGGCGTGGCCGCCCTGATCATCACCGACATCAGCCGCGACGGGGCCCTGACCGGGGTCAATATCGAGGCGGTGGGCGCCCTGGCCGACGCGGTGTCGATTCCGGTGATCGCCTCGGGCGGCGTGGCCTCGGTCAAGGATATCGAACAGCTCAAAGCCCGGCCGGGCGTTCCCATCGCCGGCGCCATTCTGGGCCGCGCCCTGTACACCGGCGCCCTTCTGCCGGGCGAGGCCATCCGAGCCGCGCGCCGCGCCACACCGGCCGGAGCGGTCTAGGTGCTCAAGGTCCGCGTCATTCCCTGCCTCGACGTCAAGGACGGACGGGTGGTCAAGGGCGTGCAGTTCCTGGAATTGCGCGACGCGGGCGATCCGGTGGAGCAGGCGCGCGCCTATGACGCGGCGGGCGCGGATGAACTGATGTTCCTGGACATCACCGCCAGCCATGAGGGCCGCGGCGCCATCCTGGACGTGATCGCCCGCACCGCCGACGTCTGCTTCATGCCTCTGGGCGTGGGCGGCGGCGTGCGCACGGTGGAGGACGCGCGCAGAATCCTGCGCGCCGGGGCCGATAAGGTCTCGATCAATACCGCCGCGGTGGAAAATCCCGGCCTGATCGGCGCGACGGCCGACGCCTTCGGCGCCCAGGCGGTGGTGCTGGCCATCGACGCCAAGCACGCCGCCGATGGCGGCGGCTGGGAGGTGTTCACCTACGGCGGGCGGCGCGGCACGGGCATGGACGTGGTGGACTGGGCAGTGCGCGGCGTGCAGCTGGGCGCCGGGGAGATCCTGCTCACCTCCATGGACCGCGACGGGGCCAAGTCCGGCTACGACGTGTCCCTGCTGCGCGCGGTCTCGGACGCCGTCAGCGTGCCGGTGATCGCCTCGGGCGGGGCGGGCTCGGCCGGGCATCTGGTGGAAGCGGTCAAGGACGGGGGCGCGGACGCCGTGCTCGCCGCCTCCATCTTCCACTTCGGCGAGATCAGCGTCGGCCAGGCCAAGCAAACCCTGCTGGACGCCGGCGTGCCGGTGCGGTTGAGTTAACCTGATCCGCTCATCCCCGCGAAGGCGGGAGCTAGAGGAATAACCACAAAGATCACAAAGATCACAAAGGAAACGCCGAGCTCTTGGTGTTCTTCGTGTTCTTCGTGGTTTCATTGTCTTGAGGCCCAGCTTGACCCGTTTCGCGCAAACCCTCGACCGCCTGGCCGCCACCATCGAGGCCCGTAAGGGCGTCGACCCCGCCAGCTCCTACACCGCCAAGCTGCTGGGCGAAGGCGCCGAGCGCCTGGCCAAGAAGTTCGGCGAGGAAGCGGTCGAGACCGTGATCGCCGCCGCCCAAGGCGATAAGGCCGCCCTGGCCTCCGAAAGCGCCGACTTGATCTACCACTGGCTGGTCCTGCTCGCCGGTCTGGGTGTGAGCCTCGATGAGGTTGCCGAACGGCTTGAGGCGCGCGAGGGGACGTCAGGATTGGCGGAGAAGGCGTCGCGGAAGCCGTCCTAACCCCCTGCACTTCCCGGCCTCTCCTCCGTCGAGGGGAAGGACGGCGGGGAATGAGCATTGCCGTCTTCCCATCCGCTCACCCCAGCCGTCGCCGGTATGAGCGGCGTAATGCGGCCCGCCGCTTCAACGCCGCATAACTCGCGCCCATGCCGCCGAAATGCAGGCTCGGCGCTTTGCGCGACAGGTTGAGCCTGGGCGTAGCCGTCGAGGTCAACGGGGCTCGACAGAGTCGCCTCAAGTCGAAAACACCAACCCGCCAACTTCGACGGATAGGCGCCGGAATCTTTGGTTAGTAACGAATTGCTAAGGTTAAGTATTTCGGAATTTTTAGATTCACGTCGGCTTAATAGACATATGCGATTTTAAAGTCGATCTCGTGCTCTTCCGTAAAATCACTCAGTGGCAGGAAGGCGCGCCTCTCCGGGAATAACTCCCACCGGTCCAAAAGGGCCGGAATTCCTTAGAAAAGGATTCTGACTAATGACTTTCAGCATCAATTCCAACGCCGGCGCGCTCATCGCCCTGCAAAACCTGTCCCAGACCGCAAATCAACTAGGCCAGGTGCAGAACGTTATTTCGACCGGCAAGGTGGTGAACTCGGCGGCTGACAACGGCGCCGTCTGGTCCATCGCCAACACCATGACCAGCAAGGTCTCCGCCCTGGACGCGGTCAAGGACTCGCTGAACCGGGCCACCTCCACCGTCGACGTGGCCATGTCGGCGGGTCAGCAGGTCTCGGACCTGTTGAGCCAACTGAAAACCAAGGCCCTGGCCGCTTCGGACACCTCGCTGAACACCACCAGCCGGCAGGCGATGAACGCCAACTTCAAGTCCCTGCTCAGCCAGATCTCGGACGTCGTGAACAACGCCTCCTTCAACGGCGTCAACATGATCAACTCGGGCGGCACCACGGTCCAAGCCCTGGCCAGCGACAGCGGCTCCTCCAAGATCACGGTGGCGGCCCAGAACCTGTCGCTGGGCGGCTCGCTCGTGACCATCGCGTCCGCCGCGTCCTTCGCGACCGCCGCGGCCGCGAGCGCCTATGTGGCGACCTTGACCACCGATATCACCAACGTGAACACCGCGTTGACCAATCTGGGCACCGGATCGAACGCCTTGGCGGGTCAGCTGTCCTTCGTGTCCAAGCTGCAGGATACGCTGAACACCGGCATCTCAAACCTCGTCGACGCGGACATGGCCGCCGAGAGCGCTAAGCTCCAAGCGCTGCAAACCAAGCAGCAATTGGGCATTCAGGCGCTGTCGATCGCCAACCAGTCCACCTCGTCCGTCCTCAGCCTGTTCCGCTAATCGCGGACGCGGCGGCGGGGGGTTTCGCCCCTCGCCGCCGCGGCTAGAGCCATTTTCGATCTGATCGAATTGATCAGGTCGCGAAATGCCCTCGAGCAGGATCGGTTTAGGTTGCCTCAGCCCGAAACGTGAATCCTGCTCTAGGGGCCGGCCCTTCGCTTCAGCGCCACGTAGATCGCCCCCTCGCCACCGTGCCGGCGGTGCGCCTGCGACCATCCCGCCACCACACCGCGCAAGGCGGGATCGGCTAGCCACTCCGGCGCCGACCGGCGTAGCACGCCATCGCCGCGCGAGCCCTTGCCGGTGACCACCAACACCGCCCGCTCGCCCTCCGCCTGGGCCTGGCGCAGGAAATAGCCGAGCGCCGTGCGCGCCCGGTCCTGGTCGAGGCCGTGAAGGTCCAGCATGAGGTCGATCGGATCGCGCTCACGCATCAGGCGGCGCTTACGGCCGGGCTCGATGTCGGCGGCCGGCGCGGGGGCCGGCTTGGACTTGGCGGGGACCGCGCGAGCCGTTGCTACGGATTTCGCGCCGCGCTCGGATTTCGGCGACGTTTCGGCTTCCGGTTCGGGCGGGACGCTGACCGGGGCGCGGCCGGGGGCCGGGCGGACGGTGGATGCGACCACCGCCCAGATGCGCAGCTCCTCGGGCCGCAGCCCGCGCTTCACGGCTTGGAGCCGGCCGGTGTCGGGGCCGGTTCGACTGCGGCCACGACGGCGGTTTGGGCCGCCGGCTGATCGATCACCGGCTGCAGCGCGACCATCTTCAGGCGGTGACGCACGCGGCCCGCTTCGACGCCGGCCAATGGGCCGGTGCCCATGTAGAGGTCGGCGCGCACGTCGCCCTTGATCGCCCCGCCGGCGTCCAGCGCCACGGCCAGGCGCCGATAGGCGGGAAATGCGCCGGTCAGAGCCGGCGCCTCGGCGCTGATCCAGTAAAGCTCGCCAAAAGCGTGCTTGGCCGGGTCGATGGCGATGGCCCGGCCCGGCGTCAGCACCGCGCCGGCCGCGCCCACCGTCTCCTGGCCGTCATCCGGTTGCAGGGTGAAGAACACATAGCGCGGGTCGAGGCGCATAATCGCCTCGGCCTCGGGACCTCGATGCTCGGCCAACCAGGTCCGGATGGCGTCGCCGGAGGTGTCGTTGTCGGCCAGCAGACCTTTGTCGCGCATGGCGGAGGCTATGCCGACGAAGGGGCGGCCGTTGCCCGCCGCGAACAGCGCCTTCTGCCGTTCCCCGTCCGCGAACACCAGCACGCCCGAGCCCTGGATCTGCAGGAAGAACAGATCCTCCGGCTTCATCCAGGCCAGGGGGGTCTTGTCCGGGGTCTTTTCGATGACCGCCCGCTCTGGATAGGGCTCAAACTGGCCCTCACGCACCCGGCCGGTGACCTTCTTGCCCTGGAACTGTGGATCGAAGGGACCCAGATCCAGGATCGTCATATCGGCGGGCTTGGCCCGCACGGGCGCGGTGAACGCGCCGCCGCGCCGTTTGCGCGCAGGGTATTCCGGCGCGAAATAGCCGGTCAGCAGACCCTGGTCGGCCACCGGCTGCAGGCGGAAATTGGTTTCCAGGAAAGCGCGCGAGATCGTCTCGTCCTGGGGCCCCAGGTCACGGGCGCGCAGGCACACCTCGCGCCAGGCCGCGTTCTTGTTGACGCCGCATCCTGCGCGGAAGGCGTCCAACGCCGCGGCGTGATCCTCCTGATTCCAACCGGTCAGGTCAGCAAAGCGCAGGGGGGGCGTGGACGCGGCGATTGGCGGCGCTGGCTTGGATTGGGGCGAAAGGACCGGCGCCAGCCCCGCGATAGGCTTGGGCGCGGGCGCGCTGGCGCAGGCGTAAAGGCCCAGCGCCGAGAGGACGACCGCGAATGTCCGCGCCGCCCCGCGCACGCGGTCAGGCCTCCGCGGCTTCGACGCGGACCAGGGTCCAGATGGGATCGCGGCTGGAAAGCGGGCGCTGGAAGGTCCAGTGTTCGGCGGTGCGCCGATCGTCCACGCCCTCGCCCTCGGGACCCTTGGTGCGGCTGCGAAATTCGCCGAGGAAGCGCACCTTGATGCGGGCGGCGTCGTTGTCGACCTTGGACTCCTCCAAATCGGCGCGCACCGGCTGCAGGAACTCCACCGTCTCGGTGCGGCCATCAGCCTCGCGCTGATCGATGGCAGCCTCAAAACCCTTCATCACCTCGGGCGAGACCAGGCTGGTCAGGGCGGCGCGATCGCCGCTGGTGAAGGCCCGCACGATCTGCTCATAGGCGCCGCGGGCGCCTTGTAGGAAATGGTCCACGTCGAAAGCCGGGTCGCGGGCCTTGACCGCGGCCAGGCCGCTGACCGCCACGTCGTCCACCGACAGGCGCGGCGCCGACAGGCCCGACGCAACCACGCGCGCGGCCGGTTCCGGCTGGTCTTCCGGCTGTCGGCCCACGCGTCGGCCGAGCACCGCGTAAAGCTGATACAGCACCACGGCGGCGAGGGCTGCGAAGATGAGGAGCTCAAGGACTTGCACGGCTGATCTCGCTCGTTGCGGAACTCTAATATAGGACGCAATGGCCCGGCCGTCAGGTCTCGCCGTTGCGCCACGGGTTTGCCCATGATAGCAGCCCCGCCTTATCGCCGACGATAGCTGGACGGATGTTTAATAACGTCCAAATCGGCGCAAGGGATCACAAGAATGACCGACGCCGCTCCCGACGCCGCCGCCAATGGGCAGCAAACGCCTATGCCGCCCGGAATTCGCATCTTCACCCAGTTTATCCGCGACCTGTCTTTCGAGAACCCGCGGGCGCCCGAGGCGTTGCAAAACGCGGTCGGCGGACCCCAGCCGCCACAGATAGAGATGGCTGTGGAGCTGAGCGCCCGCGGCCGGCAGGACGGCCTGTTCGAGGTGGACCTGAAGCTCAACGCCTCCGCCGTGCGCGACGGCGTGGCGGTGTTCCAGCTGGAGCTGGTTTACGGCGGCCTGTTCCAGGTGGCCGGGGTGCCGGAAGCTGACCTGGAGCCGGTGCTGCTGATCGAATGCCCCCGCTACCTGTTCCCCTTCGCGCGGCGCCTGGTGGCCGACATCACCAGCGATGGCGGTTTCCCGCCCCTGCTGCTGGAGCCCATGGACTTCGCCGCGATCTATGCCGCGCGCAAGGCGGCGGAGGGCCAGCAGCTCGCCAGTCCGGCCGGCAACGCCTGACGACGACGCGGGATCAGGGCTCCATCAGGCCCAGTTTCAGCCAAACGGCCTTGTCCTTGAGGTTGGCGCGGACGAATTCGACATGGCGCGCGCGTTCTTCATCGCTGGAGCGCGCGGCCAGGGGCCGGGGTCGCGCGCCGTAATGAATTTGGGGTCCGGCCAGGACCTCGGCCGCCGGATCCGCCAGCGGCGCCAACTCCAGCGCCCGCTCCCGCCCGCCCTTGAGTTCCAGATAAACCTCGGCCAGCAGCCGCGCATCGATCAGGGCGCCGTGCTTTTCGCGCTCGGCCAGGGAAATCTTGAAGCGTTTGCATAGGGCGTCGAGCGAATTGTACATGCCCGGAAAACGCTTTTGCGCCAGGCCAAGCGTGTCGATCCAGCGGGTCGGGGGCAGCGCGGGCCTGCCCAGCGCCTCCAACTCGAAATTGAGGAAGCCCCGGTCGAAGGCTGCGTTGTGGGCCACCAAGGTCGCGTCGCCCACGAAGTCGATGAAGGCGTCGCAGACGTCGGGCGCGGAGAACAACGGCTTATCGGCCAGAAACTTGGCCGACAGCCCGTGCACCTTCTCGGCTTCGGGCGGCATGTCCCGCTCTGGATTGATGTAGCGGTGAAACGAACGCCCTGTCGGCAGACAGTCGTGCAGCTCCACGCAAGCGATTTCCACCAGGCGGTCGCCCCGGCGGTGGTCCAGGCCTGTGGTTTCCGTATCGAGTACGATCTCGCGCGCCATGGCCTAGGCATGGCCCCGTTCGCGGCGCAAAATCAAGGTCGTCGGGGCTCTTGTCCCCAGCCGGGCGCGGTCACCGCGTCCAACACCCCGCTTACCTGTTGGCGGGCCTGCTCCACGCCCGAGCCGGTGTCGATCAGGAAATCGGCCCGGGCGCGTTTTTCCGCGTCGGGAACCTGCCGGGCCTGAACCATGTCCAGTTTCTCGGGCGTCATGCCCGCTCGCGCCAGGGTGCGTTCGCGTTGGACCGCTTCGGGCGCAGACACCACCACAACCGCGTCGACCTCGCGGTCCAAACCGACTTCGAACAGCAAAGGAACGTCGAGCACCGCCACCGATACGCCAGCCGCGCGGGCTTCATGGAGAAACGCCGCGCGCCGGGCCGCGAGGATGGGGTGCACCGCAGTCTCCAGCTTCGCCCATGCGGCCGGCTGCTCCAGCAGGGCCGCCGACAGACGCGCGCGGTCCACCGCGCCGTCTACGACGGCCTGCGGGAATATCTCGGCCACAGCCTCGACCGCCGCCCCGCCCTTGGCATAGGCCGCGGCCACCTCGGCGTCGGCGTCGTAGACCGCAGCGCCCGCTTCCCTGAAAAGCCCGGCGGTGGTCGACTTGCCCATGCCGATCGAGCCGGTCAGGCCGAGCACGATCATGCTGGCGCCCCAAGAGCGGCCAGCGCCAGCGCCCGGTAGTTCGCGGGCGGCGGAACGGCGAAAAACGCCTCGAACGAGGGCGCGGCCTGGCCGATCAGCATTTCCAGGCCGTCCACCGTCTTCCATCCCTTGCGTTCGGCGTCGGCAAGGAAGCTCGGCGCCTTGTAGACCATGTCCAGCGCCACACCCGGACCGCTCGGGGCCGGCCATTCCAGTTGCGGGCTCGGCGTGTCGCCCAGACCCATGCTGGTCGCGTTTATGACGACTTCCGTGCCCGGTGGTATCTTGCGGCTGGTCCACGGTTCGGCGCTGACGCCGAACGTTTTCGCCAACGCCTGCGCCTTTTCCTGGGTTCGGTTGGCGATAACGACCTTGGTATTGCCTTGCGCCACGAAGGCGGCGACAGCGCCCCGGGCGGCGCCGCTCGCGCCCAGGATCAGGACGCGGCAGGTTTTCGGATCGAAGTCCGGTATTCTGATCCTCAGCGCCTCCAGCAGGCCTTGGCCGTCGGTGTTGCGCGCTTCGATCACTCCGTCCGGCCGAAACAACAGCACATTGGCCGCGCCGGCCAAAGACGCGGCGGCGTCGGCGATGTCGGCCAGGGCCAGGGCTTGTTCCTTGTGCGGGATCGTCACGTTCACCCCGCGCAGCGTCCCCGCGCCGCGATGGCCCTCGACAAAAGCCTTCAGCTCGCCCGGCGCCACCTCGTAGGCGTCGTAGGCGGCTTCAAGGCCAGCAGCCTTGATCCAGGCCCTGTGGATGCGGGGACTCAGCGAATGGCTGATCGGGAAGCCGATCACGCCGGCGCGCATCGGGCCGCTGCTCATAGGGGCAACACGCCCTGCCGCCGCAGATAGTCGAGCAAGCCCAGCAGCGGCAGGCCGAGAATCGCGAAATAGTCCCCGTCGATGTGGCTGAACAACTGCACGCCCTCGCCCTCCAGCTGATAGCAGCCCACGCTGGATAGGGCTGCGGCGGCGTTGCGGGCGAGATAGCCGTCGATAAAGGCGTCCGACAGGGGCCGCATGGTGAGGATCGGACTCTCCAGGGTCCGCCATACCGCCACGCCGTCGCGCGCCGCCACCACCGCGCTGTGCAATCGGTGCTTCTTGCCGCTCAGCGTCTTCAGCCGCTCGCGGGCTACATCCAGCGTCTCGGCCTTGTCGTAGAGCGCGCCGTCCAGCTCCAGGGTCTGATCCGCCCCGATCACCAGCCCCGGCGTGCGCCGCGAGACCTTCACCGCCTTGCTCTCAGCCAGGGCGTCGGCGATATCGCGCGGGCTGACACCCTCGGCCAAAAGCGCCTGCTTGACCGTCTCCTCGTCCACGCCGGACGCGGCGGTCGCGAAGGCCACGCCCGCCGCGCCCAGAAGTTGGGCGCGCACGGCGCTTTGCGAGGCCAGCGTGATGGGCGGCGACATCATGCGGCCGGGTCGGATTTGCCGCGGGCCGCGTTGAGGATGTTGATCACCGCGGCTGCGGTCTCCTCGATCGAGCGGCGAGTCACGTCGATCACCGGCCATGCGTGGCGTTCGAACAGGCGGCGGGCCCGGATGATCTCCTCGCGCACCGCTTCGCTTTCGATATAGGCGCTCTCCCGGTCCTGGTTGAGGCTGAGCAGGCGGTTGCGGCGGATCTGGATCAGTCGGTCGGGCGAAACGATCAGGCCCACCACCGTCGGTCGTCGCAGGTTGAAGAGTTGCGGCGGCGGATCGGCGCCCGGCACCAGGGGCACATTCGCGGCCCGCACGCCCCGGTGGGCCAGATAGATGCAGGTGGGGGTCTTGGACGTGCGGCTCACGCCCACCAGGACCACGTCGGCCGATTCCAGGTCGGGGGTCTGCTGGCCGTCGTCGTGGGCCATGGCGTAGTTAAGCGCCTCGATCCGCTCGAAATAATCGGCGTCCAGGTTGTGCTGGGCGCCCACGCGGTTGGACAGGGTGGCGCCCAGGTAACGCGCCAGGGTCGACACCAGGGGGTCGAGCGCCGCCACACAGGCCAGGTCCAGCTCACGGCAGCCGCGCTCCAGCCCCGCGCGCAGCTCCTTGTCGACGATGGTGTGCA
The DNA here is from genome assembly GCA_003164925.1 of Caulobacteraceae bacterium. GTDB lineage: Bacteria > Pseudomonadota > Alphaproteobacteria > Caulobacterales > Caulobacteraceae > BOG-938. Next base: position 18,087 of record PLRV01000061.1, on the reverse strand, counting down.
TGACCACGCCTGGAGCATCGGCGATCTCCTGCAGCACGCGGTCGAGCTGCCGCTCGGAGCGAACCAGGGCGTAGATGTGCTCAATCGGCAGGACGCTGTCGAAGCGGGCGCACACCGCCTTGGCCATGGCGTTGAGCGTCTCGCCGGTGGAATCCGACACCAGATGGATATGGAAATAGGTCGCGAACCGCGGAGTGGTGTTCATGGCCATCACGTTGGAGCGGAACCCGCTCCTGGGAAAGGGTGTTAACAAATCCTTAAGAAACGAGCCCCACGGCGGGGACCGTTGTGGGGTCCAGCCGACCATGCGCCACCCCTCCGGATAGACGGGGACGGTTGAGCGCCTTATCCGCCAAGTTTCCCCATGCGCCAAGCCTGTGGAATCCGTTGGTCCACCGACGTCGGATAAATGGCGATCAACCGGCGATCCTCAGCCGGCGACATATCGTCTCGGCTAGCGCCATTCGGGTTTGCTTGGAGAATTCCGATTGGTCCCCGCTATCCACACCACCGGTATAACTCCGTCCCGTGCACAGCGGCGGGGATAAGGCTGTGCGGGATCGGCCAGGAAACAGCTTCTCCCCGTCTTACAGCGCCCTAAACCTACCCCCTCAAACTTTTAATCCTTTATTAAGTATAAGCGGCGCCTTGAGCCTGACCCGTCCGGGAGACTAAGGAGCAGCGCCATGACCTCTCCCACGCCGCCGCGCCTGCTTCATGTCTTGTCGAACAAGACCGCCGATCGCCCTCCGATCTGGTTCATGAGGCAAGCGGGGCGCTTTCTGCCTGAGTATCGGGCCCTGAGGGCCACGGCTCCGGATTTCATCGCCTTCTGCCTCAATCCGCAAATGGCGGCGGAGGCGACCCTGCAGCCCATGCATCGTTTCGCTTTGGACGCGGCCATCGTATTCGCGGACATCCTGCTGATCCCCAAGGCTCTGGGCCAGGCGGTGTGGTTTGAGGCAGGTGAAGGACCTCGACTGGGCGAACTGCCGTCCAATGAGGTTCTGGCCGATCGGATCGAGGCGTCGACGGGGCTTCTAGCGCCGGTCGGCGAGACCTTGGCTCGGGTGCGCCAAGCCCTGGAGCCGGAGCGCGCCCTGATCGGCTTTGCGGGGGGGCCGTGGACCGTAGCCACCTATATGATCGAAAGCGGCTCCAGTGACCGCAGTATCTCACGCAGCCTCGCCTATCGTGAGCCGGACCGGGTGGATGGGTTGCTGGACGTGTTGGTCGAGGCGACCGCGCGGTACCTGGCCATGCAAGCCCGCGCCGGCGCCCAGGTGCTGAAGTTGTTCGAATCCTGGGCCGAAGGCTTGTCCGAACCCTTGTTCGAGCGGCTGGTGATCCAGCCGCACGCCAAGATCATCCGCCGGCTGCGCGAACTGGGCGTCACCGCGCCCGTGATCGGCTTTCCTCGGGGAGCCGGGATACTGGCGCAGGATTACGCCGGACGGGTCGACAGCCAGGCTGTGGCCCTGGACGTTCAGGCCACCGCCGCCATGGGACGCGCGATCCAGGCCAAGAAGCCAATCCAGGGGGCCTTGGATCCTCTGCTCCTGCGCGCCGGCGGCCCGGAACTGGATCGGCGGGTCGAGCAACTGCTCGAGCAATGGGGTTCGGGTCCCTACATCTTCAACCTGGGTCACGGCATTCTGCCCGACACGCCGATCGAGCATGTGGCGCGCACAGTGGCCCGTGTGACGAGCTGGACCTCATGAGCGCGGCCAGGCGGCGTTTGGCGGTGGTGTTGTTCAATCTCGGGGGTCCGGACGGGCCCGCCGCGGTCAGGCCCTTCCTGTTCAATCTGTTCGCCGATCCGGCCATCATTCGTCTGCCTGGCCCGGCGCGTCTGGCCTTGGCGGCCCTGATCTCCGCCACACGCGCCAAGAGCGCCAAGGCCAACTATGCGCGCCTGGGCGGGGGCTCCCCCGTTCTGCCGGAGACGCAGGCCCAGGCCGGGGCCTTGCAGGCCCGGCTGGAGGCCTTAATGCCCCACACCGAGGCGCGCACCTTCATCGCCATGCGCTATTGGACGCCGATGAGCGCCCAAACCGCCGCCGAGGTGGCGGCCTTCGCGCCGGACGAGGTGGTCCTTCTGCCGCTTTATCCTCAGTTCTCCACCACCACCACGGCCTCCTCGATCAAGGCCTGGCGAGAGGCCTACAAGGGTCCGGGGCGGGTGCGCGCGGTGTGCTGCTATCCCAACCACGACGGTCTGGTGAAGGCGCACGCCGAACGGATCGTGGAGATTTGGCGCAAGGCCGGTTCGCCCTGGCCGATCCGCTTGCTATTCTCCGCCCATGGCTTGCCGCAGACCGTGGTGGCCGATGGCGATCCCTACCAGGCGCAGGTGGAGGCTACGGCCGTGGCTGTGGTGGAGCGGCTGCGGGCGGACTTGGGCCGCGATCCGGATTGGCGGGTCTGTTATCAGAGCCGGGTCGGGCGGATGAAGTGGCTGGGCCCCTATACCATCGACGCCATCGAGGAAGCGGGCGCCGAAGGCATGAGCGTGCTGGTCACGCCGATCGCGTTCGTGTCCGAGCACGTCGAGACGCTCAGCGAATTGGACCACGACTATGCGGCTGTGGCGGACCAGGTGGGCTGTCCGCTCTATTTGCGCGCGCCGGCTCTGGGCATCCAGCCCAGCTTCATCGACGGCCTGGCCGACATTGTGCAAAAAGCCCTGGCGGGTCCCTGCATGACCCTTCCGGCGGGCCCCTGGACATGCGACGCGGGCTGGCGCTGCCCTAGAACGAAAGATGCGGCATGACCGGCTCCTACGACCTGATCCGCGGGCTGCACATCATCGCGGTGATCGCCTGGATGGCGGGGCTGCTCTATCTGCCGCGCCTGTTCGCCTACCATACCCGCGCCACCCAGGGCTCGGAGATGGACGAGACCTTCAAGACCATGGAGGTGAAACTCCAGACGATCATCATGACGCCGGCCATGATCGTGACCTGGATCTTCGGGTTGATGCTCATCTACATCCGCTCCGCCGCCGGGCACGACCTGGGCATTCTGCTCAAGCCCTGGATGGTGACCAAACTGTGCGGGGTTGTCTTTCAGACCTGCTGGCACCACTTCCTGGTCAGGCACCGCAAGGCCCTGGCCAAGGGCCAGCGCCTGCACACCGAGCGCTTCTGGCGCATGGTCAACGAACTGCCCTTCTTGGTGGCCATCGTCATGGTCCTGGCCGTCACCACCGAGTTCGGCGGCTGATCTGTTGCGCGCTGCCCTGCTTGCGGGAAAGCCGTCGCGTGAACGCTCGCATCACCGCGGCGCTTGACCTGAGCCCCGCGCCGTGGTTCCGCTAGGGCAGGTCCGGTTCGCCGGGCTCCCGCCTCCAAAGGACCCCGCGCCCAAAACCCAATACGGGCGCGGCGCGGTCCGACCCTCCCCCTCCGCGGTTTGGCCCCCAGGCCGCACAAAATTGAATCCAAAGGCTCCTCCACGGAGTCGCCCTACGCCGCCCTTATGCGGCGAGCTACAGAGTCCACCCCAGAGTCCAATCATGACCGACGACACCGAAATCCTGATCGACACCACGGCTGAGGAAGTCCCCGCCGAGGAGACAGGTCCCTCCATCACTCTCGGACTCACGCGCATGTCGCTGCAGGAGCTGAAGGAAAAATCCCCGACCGATCTTCTGGCCTTCGCCGAGGCGTTCGAGATCGAAAACGCGAACTCCATGCGCAAGCAGGACATGATGTTCGCCATCCTCAAGGCCCTGGCTGAAGAGGGTGTGGAGATTTCCGGCTCCGGCACCATGGAGGTGCTGCCCGACGGCTTCGGTTTCCTGCGCTCGCCGGAGGCCAACTATCTGTCTGGACCGGACGACATCTATGTCAGCCCCTCGCAGATCCGAAAGTTCGGCCTGCGCACCGGCGATAGCGTGGAAGGCGCCATCCGCGCCCCGCGTGAGGGCGAGCGCTATTTCGCCCTGGTCGCGGTCAAGACCATCAATTTCGAGAACCCGGAAAACGTCCGGCACAAGGTCCACTTCGACAACTTGACGCCGCTCTATCCCGAGACGCGTCTGAGCATGGAGATCGAGGACCCCACGCTGAAGGACAGGTCCGGCCGGATCATCGACATCGTGGCGCCCCTGGGTAAGGGCCAGCGCTGCCTGATCGTGGCCCCGCCTCGGGTCGGCAAGACGGTGATGCTGCAGAACATCGCCAAGTCGATCGCCGCCAACCATCCCGAATGCTACCTGATCGTGCTGCTGATCGACGAGCGGCCCGAGGAAGTCACCGACATGCAGCGCACGGTGAAGGGCGAGGTCATCTCCTCTACCTTCGACGAACCGGCTACGCGCCACGTGGCGGTGGCCGAGATGGTCATCGAAAAGGCCAAGCGCCTGGTCGAGCATAAGCGGGACGTCGTGATCCTGCTGGACTCGGTCACCCGCCTCGGCCGCGCCTACAACACCGTGGTGCCCTCTTCGGGTAAGGTGCTGACCGGGGGTGTGGACGCCAACGCCCTGCAACGGCCCAAGCGNNGGCTCGCTGACCATCATCGCCACGGCGCTGATCGACACCGGCTCGCGCATGGATGAGGTTATTTTCGAAGAGTTCAAGGGCACCGGCAACTCGGAAATCATCCTGGACCGCAAGGTGGCCGATAAGCGGGTGTTCCCGGCTATCGACATCCTCAAGTCCGGCACCCGAAAGGAAGAACTGATCACGCCCAAGGACGTGTTGCAGAAGACCTATGTTCTGCGCCGCATTCTCAACCCCATGGGCGCCCAAGACGCGATCGAGTTCCTGATCGACAAGTTGCGGCAGACTAAGAACAACGGTGAGTTCTTCCAATCTATGAATACATAGAGTCTGATGGCTTCACCTTGAAGCCGGAATCGGGCCCTACAGTTTAAATCTAGAGCACCGGGCTGCTGACGAAGTGGCGGCTCTTTCCATTGGGTCTGAATTGCTCACGATCTATCATGCCCGCAAGACCAGGTCGCTTCGCGCGATCTGGATGTTGGAAGAGATGGGCCTAGCCTATCAGGTGGTCCCGGTGCGCTTTCCCGGCCCGCGCGATCCGGAATACCTCAAGATCAATCCGCTGGGGACCATCCCCACCCTGGTGGACGGCGAAGCGACAATCTTCGAGTCGGTCGGCATCATCGACTATCTGGCGCGCCGCTATGGCCCCACTCCCCTCGCGCCGGCGCCGGAGGATGCGTCTTTTCCGGCCTATATTCAGTTCCTGCACCTGGGCGAGGCGGGGCTGTCCGGGCCCCTCACCTATCTGCTGCGCGCCCGCTTCATGGCGCCGCCGGAAGCCAAGACCAACTGGTCGCTGGACGACATCCGCAAAACCTTCGCTGATCGCCAACACCTCGTGTCGGCCGCCTTGGCCAAGGGCCCCTATATGGCCGGCGACGCCTTTACCGCGGCGGACATCTCCGTGGGCTACGCCTTGCTCCTGGGCCGGTGGATATCCGCCGACGACGCCTACGACCCCGCTTTGAACGATTACCTTGAGCGGATCACTGAGCGTCCGGCCTACCTGAAGGCCGCAACCGTGTAGTTCAGCCGGGCGGCGGCGCAACTGTTTCACGTGAAACGCCCGAGGGCGGCGCATCAGGGCATCAGCAGGGTGGCGCCGACCGTCTGGCGGCTCTCCAGCGCCCGGTGCGCCTCGGCCGCATCCCTCAGGGCAAAGCGTTGGCCGATGCTCGGCTTTAGCTGGCCGGAGGCGATGATGTCGAACACCGCGGCCGCGCAAGCGTCCAGGGCCTCGGTGGAATAGATGAAGTCGGCCAGGGTGGGACGGGTCAGCACCAGCGAGCCGCCGTGCATCAGACGCAGAGGGTCGAAGGGCGGCGGCGGACCGGAAGCGTTGCCGAAGGCGACCAGCCAGCCGCGCCGCTTCAGGCTGGCCAGGGAGGCGTCGAAGGTATCCTTGCCGACGGAGTCGTAAACGACGTCCACGCCTTCGCCATCGGTGAAGGCCCTCACGCGCTGGGCGATATCCTCTTCGCGGGAGAGGATCACCTCGTCGGCGCCAAATGTCCGCGCCGCAGCGGCCTTTTCGGACGAGCCGGCCGTGCCGATGACCCGCGCGCCAAGGGCCTTGGCCCACTGCACCACGAAGCCGCCGGCGCCGCCCGCCGCGGCATGAACCAGAAGAGTGTGGCCCGGTTTCACGTGAAAGCACTGGCGCACCAGATATTCGGCCGTCATGCCTTTGAGCATCACCGCCGCCGCGGTTTCGTCGCTGATGGCGTCGGGCAGACGAACGGCCCGATCGGCCTTGTAGACGCGCACCTGGGCATAGGCGCCGGCGCCGCCGGCGTAGCCGACGCGGTCCCCGGTCTTGAAACGGGTAACACCCTCGCCGACCGCCTCCACCACCCCGGCGCCTTCGGAGCCTAAGATCGACGGCAGGGGCATGGGATACAGACCGCTGCGGAAATAGGTGTCCAGGAAGTTCAGGCCAATGGCCGTCTGGCGGATAAGGATCTCACCGGGTCCGGGCGTGGGCGCCGGTCGTTCGACCACTTCCAGCGCCTCGGGCCCGCCGTGCTTGTGAACCTCGACGACGAGCATTGGCGCTCTCCAACTTTCAACAAGGGGCCTATTTAGCAAGGCGACCCTCGCCTGGACAGGGATTCTGGGCCTGTTGGCGTCGATAGACGTTGAATGCGAGCGCGTGGACGGCGATGCTCGTTGTGCGTCGCTTCGGCGTATCTTGGAGCTATCCCATGAAGGTCACGATCGAGGTCGACTGCACGCCGCTGGAAGCGCGCTCCTTTCTCGGCCTGCCGGACGTCACCATGCTGAACGATCACCTCGTCCAGGAAATGAAGAACCGGATGGACTCCAACATCAGCATGCTGCAGCCCGAGGAGCTTATGCGCAGTTGGATGAGCTTTGGCGGGGCGGCGCAGGAGCAGTTCATGCGGATGATGCTCGCGGCGACCAGCGGCAAGGTTTGATATGAACGACACCATCTACGCCCTGGCCACCGCGGCGGGGCGGGGTGCGGTGGCCGTCGTCCGCATATCCGGGCCGGACAGCCGCCATGTTCTGGAGCATCTGGCCCCTCCCCTTTCCTCGCCGCGGCAGGCCGCCCTGCGCCGGTTGCGCCACGGGGGCGAGGCCCTGGACGAGGCTCTTGTTCTGTGGTTTCCGGGTCCGGCCAGTTTCACGGGGGACGACAGCGCCGAATTACACCTGCACGGGGGGCGCGCCAGCGTTGAAGCCGTCAGCGGCGCGCTGGATGACCTGGGTCTGCGCCTGGCTGAGCCCGGGGAGTTCGCCCGCCGAGCCTTTCAGAACGGTAAGCTGGATCTGGCCCAGGCCGAGGCCATCGCCGACCTTGTGGACGCGGAGACCGATAGCCAGAGGCGCCAGGCGCTTGGCCAGCTCGACGGCGCCTTGTCCGCCCGTTATCGGGCTTGGCGCGAGCAACTCATCGGCGCACTCGCGCGCCTGGAGGCGGCGGTCGACTTCCCCGACGAGGACCTGCCCGGCGCCCTCCACCAAGAGATAGGCGCGCGCGTCGCCAGCTTTATCCACGAACTTGAGGCGGCCCTGGCGGACGAGGGACGAGGAGAGCGGGTGCGGGAAGGATACAGGATCGCGCTCGTGGGCGCGCCCAACGCCGGTAAATCCAGCCTTCTCAACCGTCTCGCCGGGCGCGACGCGGCTATTGTCACCGACCGGCCCGGGACCACCCGCGACGTGATTGAGGTTCCGGCGGTGATCGAGGGCTTCAAGGTGCTCTATGCCGACATGGCTGGCATCCGCGAAACCGACGACGAAATCGAGCGGGAGGGCGTGCGCCGCGCCCGTGCCTGGGCCGAGGCGGCGGACCTTCGCCTGTGGATCGTCGATGGCTCCAGCGCCTCGGCCGTGTTCGATGCGGCGGAGCTGGTCAAGGCGGGCGACCTTCTGGTGCTGAACAAGGCCGACAGGCGGCTGGGCGCCGGCGCAGGCCCCGCCGAACGCTCGGCCGAGCAGCGGGGCTTGGCGGCCGTGCACGCCAGCGCCCTGACCGAGACGGGGGTCGAGCCCTTGAGAGCCGCGCTGGCGGGCAAGGTGTCGTCTCTCGCCGGGCAAGACTTTCCGGCGGTGACCCGGCTGCGCCATCGCCGCCACCTGACCGAGGCTTGCCGATCCCTTCACCGGGCCCATGCAGCCCTGAGCCGGTCGCCCGAACTCGCCGCGGAAGACCTCCGTCAGGCGGGCCTGGCCCTCGGACGGATCGCCGGCCGGATCGACCCGGAACAGGTGCTCGACGAGGTGTTCGCGAACTTTTGCATCGGGAAATAGGCGGCCCTGTTTCACGTGAAACAACGGCCGTGCGCCTGCGACGGTCCTGTTCACGTGAAACGCGGGCGGCGCCCGCCCTCGACCCAAAGGACCCCGTAGGCTATAAGGGAGCCGCTTGTCCGCCCCCGCGCCCCGGGGGCGTTTGTATTGGCGCAGAGGTTATGGCGGACGCCGTCTTGTGGGATGTGATCGTGATCGGCGGCGGGCACGCCGGCTGCGAAGCGGCGGCGGCGGCGGCGCGGCTGGGCGCGCGCACCCTGCTGCTCACCCATCGCCTGGACACCATAGGCGAAATGTCCTGCAACCCAGCCATTGGCGGCCTGGGCAAGGGCCATCTGGTGCGGGAGATCGACGCCCTCGATGGGCTGATGGGCCGCATGGCCGACGCGGCCGGCATTCAGTTCCGCTTGCTCAACCGCTCCAAGGGCCCGGCGGTGCGCGGGCCGCGCGCCCAGATCGACCGCGCCCTCTATCGTAAGGCCATGCAGGCCGCCCTGGCCGACCAGGCCAACCTCGATATGGTGGCTGACGCCGCCGAAGACCTCACGGTCACGGACGGGCGGGTCTCGGGCGTCGTCGGGGCCAGCGGCCGGGCTTACCGGGCCGGCGCAGTGGTTCTGACAACCGGCACCTTCCTCAAGGGCGTCATTCATCTGGGCGAGACCCGCACGCCGGCCGGCCGTGTGGGCGAGGCGCCCTCCATCGGCTTGGCGGACCGCCTATACGGCCTTGGCCTGATGATGGGACGGTTGAAGACCGGCACACCCGCCCGGCTCGACGGCAAGACCATCGCCTGGGATAGGCTTGAGAGTCAGCCGGGCGATGACCCGCCCACGCCCTTCTCGTTCCTGACGGCGGCCATCACCACGCCCCAGATCGCCTGTGGCGTCACCTACACCACCGCCGAGACCCACCGGATCATCGCCGCGCGGCTAGGCGAATCCGCCGTCTACGGAGGCCGCGTCACCGGGGTCGGCCCGCGCTACTGCCCGTCGATCGAAGACAAGGTGGTGCGCTTCGCCGACAAGACCAGTCACCAGATCTTCCTGGAGCCCGAGGGGCTTGAAGACGACACCGTCTATCCCAACGGCGTCTCCACCTCGGTGTCGGAAGAGACCCAGTCGCTGTTCCTGCGCACGATTCCGGGGCTGGAGCAGGTGCGCATCAAGCGTTTCGGCTACGCCATCGAATACGATTACGTCGATCCGCGCGAGCTTTCGGCCGCGCTGGAGGCCAAGCGCCTGCCGGGGCTTTACCTCGCGGGGCAAATCAACGGCACCACGGGCTACGAAGAGGCCGGCGCCCAGGGTCTGGTGGCCGGGGTGAACGCGGCCAGGGCGGCGGGCGGCTCCGATCCCATCACTTTCGGGCGCGACGAGGCCTATATCGGCGTGATGATCGACGATTTGGTCACGCGCGGCGTCAGCGAGCCCTATCGCATGTTCACCAGCCGCGCCGAATTTCGCCTGACCTTGCGCGCCGACAACGCCGATCAGCGACTGACGGCGCGGGGAATCGCGCTCGGCTTGGTCGGCGGCGTGAGGGCGGGGGCGTTTCACGTGAAACAAACCGCGCTGCAAACCGCCCGCGCACGGGCCGGCGCCCTATCCCTGACCCCCGCCGAAGCCGCGCGGGCCGGTCTGCGGGTCAATGCGGACGGCGTGCGCCGCGATGTGACGCAGCTCCTGGCCTATCCCGACATCGGCTGGGCCGAGCTGGCCCGGATCTGGCCGGAAGTTGCCGATTGGCCGGCGGACGCACGCGAGCAGATCGAGGTCGACGCTGGCTACGCTGGTTATCTGGACCGCCAAGCCGCCGAAGCGGTCGCTTTCCGCCGCGACGAAGCCCTGACACTACCGGCCGATCTCGACTACTCGGCCGCGCCCGGCCTATCCAATGAGGCGCGGGAAAAGCTGTCCACCGTGCGCCCTCTCACCCTGGGCCAGGCCTCTCGCATCGAAGGGATAACGCCTGGCGCCCTCACAGCCCTGCTCGCCCATGTCCGCCGCGCCAGCGCCCGCACCGCTTGAGGCCCCGCCGCGGAGCGCCCTGGAGGTCCGGGCCGCCCTCGGCGCGTCGGACCGCCAGATGGCGGATCTGGAGGCCTTTTACCGGCTGCTGGAGGAATGGAACGGGACCATGAATCTGGTGGGCCCTTCGGCATTGGCCGAGTTCTGGCCGCGCCATGTATTCGATAGCGCCCAGCTGCTCGATTTGGCGCCGGAGGCCTGCGTCTGGGCCGACCTCGGCGCCGGCGCCGGCTTCCCCGGCCTGGTCCTGGCCATTCTGTTGAAGGATACACCGGGCGCCCGGGTGCACCTGATCGAAAGCATGGCCAAGCGTTGCCGCTTCTTATCGGCGGCGGTGGAACAATTGACCCTTCCGGCGACGGTTCACCATGGGCGCGCCGAAGATCTCGGGCTAAAGGTGGACGTGGTCACCGCCCGCGCCCTGGCGCCCCTGGTCAGACTTCTGGGGTATGCCCGGCCATACCTGGCGCGGGGCGCGACTGGCCTGTTTCTTAAGGGTCAAGATGTTGGGTCTGAGTTAACCGAGGCTACCAAGTATTGGAAATTCGAGGCGCATTTGACGGCCAGCCTCAGTCATCCCGAGGGCCGGATTCTGCAGGTGAGGGGGCTTAAGAGTGTCCGTAAAGTCTGACCAGCCGCTGCGGGTCCTGTCGATCTCCAACCAGAAGGGCGGCGTGGGTAAGACCACCACCGCCATCAATCTGGCCACGGCCCTGGCCGCCATCGGCGAGCGGGTGCTGATCCTCGACCTCGATCCGCAGGGCAATGCCTCTACCGGCCTGGGCGTGCCGCGCCAGCGGCGGTCGACCACCGTGTACGATGTGCTGATGGGCGAGTCGCCGATCAAGGATGCGATCCTGCCCACCGCCCTGCCCGGCCTGAACCTCGTGCCCGCCGATGCGGACCTGTCGGGGATCGAACTGGAGCTGGGCCAGGCGGCCGGTCGCTCCTTCCGTTTGCGCGACGCCCTGGCGCCCCTGCGCGAGGACACGGGCGAGGACCGCTACACCTATGTGCTGATCGACTGTCCGCCCTCGCTCAACCTGCTGACCGTCAACGCCATGAGCGCCGCCGATGCGGTGCTGGTGCCGCTGCAGTGCGAGTTCTTCGCCTTGGAGGGCCTGACCCAGTTGATGCGCACGGTGGAGCTGGTGCGCGGCAGCCTCAACCCGGCCCTGGAGATCCAGGGCGTGGTGCTGACCATGTTCGACCGCCGCAACGCCTTGTCCGAACAGGTGGCGTCCGATGTGCGCAGCCATTTCGGCGACAAGGTCTACGAGACCATGATCCCCCGCAACGTGCGGGTGTCCGAGGCGCCCTCGTTCGGCAAGCCTGTGCTGATCTACGACCTGAAGTGCGCCGGCAGTCAGGCTTACTTGAAATTGGCCCGCGAACTGGTCGGCCGTGAACGCGCGCGCCGCCAGGCCGCCTGAAAAGAGAAGAACATGGCCGCAGAAGGCAGACGTGGATTAGGGCGGGGCCTGTCGGCCTTGCTGGGCGAGCAGGCGGCTGAGGCCGTCATGGACGCGGCGGCGGAGCCCAAGGCGCCCTCGCCCGAGGGCAGCGCCTTCATGGCGCCCATCGAACTGTTGCATCCCAATCCGGACCAGCCGCGCAAGACCTTCGGCGAGACCGAACTGGAAGAGCTGGCCCAGTCCCTGCGCCACAAGGGCGTGATTCAGCCCCTGCTGGTGCGGCCCTCCCCTCGCATCGCCGGCGAATTCGAGATCGTGGCCGGCGAGCGGCGCTGGCGCGCGGCCCAACGCGCGGGCCTGCGCGAACTGCCCACGGTGGTGCGGCGCCTGGACGATTCCGAGGTGCTGCAGATCGCCATCATCGAGAACGTGCAACGGGCCGACCTCAATCCGGTGGAAGAGGCGATGGCCTATAAGGCTTTGATCGATCAATACGGCCATACCCAGGACGAGGTGGCCGAGGTCGTGGGCAAGAGCCGCAGCCACGTGGCCAATACCCTCCGCCTGCTCGGTCTGCCGGGCGAGGTGCAGGACCACCTGCTGCACGGCCGCCTGACCGCCGGTCACGCCCGCGCCCTGGCCACCGCCGGCGACCCCGCCGGTCTGGCCCGCCGGGTGATCGAGAGCGGGCTCAATGTGCGCGACACCGAAACCCTGGCCCGCAAGGCGGCCGGTGGCGACGGCCGACCGCGCGCGCCGGGCTCGGGCTTGGCGGCCGGTAAGGACGCCGACACCCTGGCCCTGGAAAACGACCTGGCCGAGCTGTTGGGCCTGGGTGTGCAAATTGTCGACAAGGGCGGCGCGGGCGAAGTGCGCGTGCGCTACACCACCCTGGAGCAGCTCGACGAGATCTGCCGGCGGCTGAGCCGGAGCTGACGGATGGCGCGGGCGTTGGTGCTGGCGGCAGTTATTTTCGCGGCGGGCGCCGCTCCGGCCTGGGCGGTGTGCCGCGACGATCACGGCCATTTCGCCAAGTGCGGGTCGGGCGGCGTTACGCCGGTGACACGGGGCTTAGCCAAGGCGGAGCGCGAACACGGCTCGCACGCGCCAAGGATGCGCAAGCCCCGCGCGCCGAGGGCGCCCAAGCTGTTCGGTACGCGTCGGCGCCGGCTTTAAAGTTTATATTAATCAAGGGGTTGTCTGGCCCAAAAACAAAATCGCCCCTGTCGCGCATTTGGCGCGAAAAGCCGTGCCTTGATAGGCTTACGTGCGCGTGGGAAGGGGTGTGGCGAGGGGGTTTTTATCCTGTCCGCGCAAAAATTGATGGGTGCCCCCTTCCCCCTTTGATGGGGGAAGGACGCCCTATCCTGAACCCGCCGCATTGCTCCGTCGAACGCATGGCGAGTCTGCTTTCGAAGGGGCTGGCCCCGTCAAGGATGGCCGAAGGCCACCGCTTCGCGGCGAGGCAAGGCCTCGTCCTTGACTGGACCCGGCCTTCGAAAAATCATTCCGTCATGCGAACGATGGCGGGGACTGAGCGCCAGCGATCCATTGCGGACCCGTGCCCATTGAGCTCTTGTACAACCCGGGGCGGAGAGCAGAAGGGCCATGATAGCGGGATACGCGTGGACAGCTGTTCTGGGCCTCGTGCTAGTGGGCGTGGTGTTCTTGGCGGCCCGACTATTCAGTGCCGGCAGCAAACACCCCGATTTTCGAAGGCGCGCCCTTCTGACCTGGGCCGCGTTCGCGCTAGATGTGGTCTTATTTTCATGGCTATTTCGATTTCCCCCAATCTCTTTCATAGCGGCCATCGGGACCGCCGCGCTCGCCTGGCCGCTTGCCAGGTTTCAGCTCTTGCCAAGCAGCCCGCGAGGAAGGGTCGCATTTGGTATGACGGGGCTATTGGTCGCGGTCACCGGCTGTTGGGGCGCGGCGAATTGGTACCAACTCGAATACCGCATGCCCCCAGGTGATTGTTCCTACCTCGAAGGGCTCAGGCCAAACCAAGCCGCAAAGGATGCCGAACAGGCGGTGTCGCGGGGGGACTTCCACCTGCTCGGTGTTTACGGCTTTACATTGGAAGTTCCAGGCATCGTCGAACGACAAACAATTTCAACGATCCGGCCAATTGCCTGCACCTCCGATATGCTCCTGTCTAAAAGGCACATGGAACTGGTAGATGCGGCCCGTGTCTACGCAGACCGCTACGACCGCCGCGTCATCGCGTTGAATAAAAATCGGCTTCGGTAGCCCGCCCCCTACAACCCCAGCCGCCTCGCCCGTGCCGCAATCGTCAGCGCTAACCGTTCCGCGATCAGTCGATCAGGCGATCCGGCCGTCTTGCATGCCTTGTCCGCGCTCAAAACCTCCGGCTGCACCTCGTCCAGCAGCGGCAGGGTCCAGGCGCGTGCCTGGCGCAGGAACTCCCGCTCGCTTTTCCAAAACACGCCGGAGGCCTTGGCCGCTTCCTGGGCGCCGGCGCCGGATTTCATCAGGGTAAGGGTGCGGCGAAGGCGTCCCAGGTGCATCCCGATGGCGCGTACGGCGGCCGGGCCCCCCTCGCCTTCCGCGGCGGCGCGGCGTAGACCCGCCTGGGCGGCGGCAAGGCGCCCGCCAAAGGCGTCGGAGGCTGCGTCCGCCAGCGAAGCTTCGGGCTCCACGCCCAGGAAATCCTCCAGATCGGCCGGTCCGGCCACCACGCCCGAGCCGGGACCCAGATAAAGCGCCAGCCGCTCGATCTCCCGGCGGGCCACGCCGCGCTCGTGGGGCAGGCGGCGAACGAACAGGTCCAGGGCGTCGCCGGTCAGGCCAAGCTTATCCTGGGTCAGACCGTCGCGCACCAGGCGCGCTACATCGCCGGTTTCGTCCTCGTAGCAGGGTATGACCGCAGCCTTGCCGCGTTTGTCGGCCTCCGCCGCCTTGCGCAGGGCTGAATCGCGGCCCAAGGCGCCCGCCTCGATCAGGAAAAAGGCGTCCGGATTGAGCTCGTCGTCCAAATGAGCCTTGAGCGCCTCGGCCGCGGCCTTGTCGGCGGAGGCCTTGTCCTCCAGGCGCAGGCGCACCAGACGCCGCCCGCCCATCATCGACAGCGCCGACAGCTCGTCGATCAGGCGCGCCGGCGCGGAATCCATGTCGGATTCGGAAACCAGGGCCACGTCGAACGGATCATCCGGGCGCGCGGTCACCTTGGCCGCCAGCTGGTCGGCGCGCTCGTGCACGATGGCGCGGTCGCGGCCGTAGATCAACGCAACCCGGGCCTCGGAGCCTGGCGAAGCCAGGAACCGCTCGACGTCGGGCCGCTTGGTGAGGATCAAGGGGCCGTGCCGGGCGCCGAACCCGGCGTACCGTAAGGGTCGGGAAGGTCGCCCGCCCCCGGCTGGGCGCCGTCCCGCGCCCGGTCCTGCGGCGACTGCACCGGCTCGGCGGCCAGCAGATCGGTATAGGTGGCCGTGTTCACGTCCGCCGGCGTCACCGTGCCCACCGGATGGGGGCTCGCGAAATAGGTGGCCAGCTCCAGGCGGACGCGGTCGGCGGCGGCCTCGGCCGCGCGGCGCTCCCCATCCAACTCGCCCGACAGGCTCGCGTAGGGCGCCGCGGAGGAATCATAGGTGGCGTTGACCGATACGACGCCCTTGGTCACCTGGGCGCCGCTCTTGATGTCAAACAGGATGTAGGTGGCCACCATGTCCATTTCGTAGGCGGTGGCCTGGTTGTTGATATTGATGCCGCGCGGCACGCGGACCTCACGCAGGCGCAGGTTCAGCCTGTAGCGGGCGGGTATGGCGCGATCATATCCGAGGGAGTCATCAAGGGACTGGCCCAACAGGAAACCCGCTCGGCCGCTCGGCCGCATGACCTGGATCGCCGCAAGCTGAGGCGTGACGTTCGGCGCGGCGTAAAGCGGGGTGAAGCCGCAGCCGCCCAACAGCCCGGCCAGGCTCAACAGCCCGCCGAAGCTCGCTAGGACGGCGCCAAACCTGAGTAATTGACGGGGGCTGGGGTTCATCCGGCGACGATGTTGACGATGCGGTCCTTGACCACGATGACTTTGCGTACGCTAAGCCCTTCCAGCCGCCGCGTCACCTCCTCGTCGGCCAGCACCAGCTTTTCCACCGCCGCCGGCTCCAGGCCCGCGGCGACGCGGATTTCCCAGCGACGCTTGCCGTTCACCTGAACGGGCAGAACAACCTGGTTTTCGGCGGCCAGCGCCGGATCGTAGGCAGGCCAGGGCGCCTGGACCACCAGACCCTCATGGCCCAGCCGGGTCCACGCCTCCTCGGCCAGGTGCGGCGTGAAGGGGGCGACGAGCCGGGCCAGGGCGCTTAGGGCCTCGGCGCGGGCGGCCAGCAGGGCGAGGGAGGCGCCGACGGCGGGTGCACCCTTGAGAACATTGAGGAATTCGTACAGGCGGGCAATGCCGCTGTTGAAGCGAAAGCCCTCGATGCTTTCGGTCACGCTCTTGATCAAGCGATGAGTGGCTTGGCGCAAGGCTTTGGCCTGCGCGTCGGCGTCCACGTCCACCGAGGCGTCGGCGATGGCGGTCGGCCCTTCCGGTTGGCTGTCGAACTCGTTCCACACCCGGTGCACAAACCGGAAGGCGCCCTCGACCCCGCCGGTGCTCCACTGCACGTCCCGCTCAGGCGGGGAATCGCTCATCACGAACAGGCGCGCAGCGTCCACGCCGTACTGGTCGAAGATATCCTCGGGCGCCACGGTGTTCTTCTTGGATTTGGACATCTTCTCGACGCCGCCGACCTGGACCGGCTGGCCGGATTCCACCTCCACCCAGCAGCCATCGCGCATGTGCACGTCGCTGGGCTGCAGCCACTGGCCGTTGTGACCCTTAAAGGTCTCGTGCGTGACCATGCCCTGGGTGAAAAGCCCCTCGAAGGGTTCTTTCACCGACATCAGGCCCTCGTCGGCCAGGGCGCGGGTGATGAAGCGGGCGTACAGCAGATGCAGCACCGCGTGCTCGATGCCGCCCACGTATTGGTCGACCGGCAGCCAGGCGTCGGCTGCGGCCTTATCGATCGGCTGCGCGGCCTTGGGGTCCGTGAAGCGGGCGAAATACCAGGAACTGTCGACGAAGGTGTCCAGGGTGTCGGTTTCGCGCTCGGCCGCGCCGCCACAGGCCGGGCAGACGGTGTGCCGCCAAGTGGGGTGGCGCAGCAGGGGGTTGCCCGGCCGGTCGAAGGTCACGTCCTCAGGCAGTTCCAGCGGCAACTGATCGTCGGGAACCGGCTGCGGTCCGCAAGCGGGACAGTGGATCACCGGGATCGGGCAGCCCCAGTAGCGTTGGCGCGACACGCCCCAGTCACGTAGGCGGTAGACCGTGGCGCCCTCGCCCAGGCTCAGTGCTTCGAGGCGGGCGATAGCGGCTGCCTTGGCGGCCTCCACGTCCAAGCCGTCCAGAAAATCGGAGCGGAACAGGCGACCGGGTCCGGTATAGGCCTCCGTGCCGATCGTGAAGGCGTCGGGATCGGCGCCGGGCGGCAGGACGACCGGGCGCACCGGCAGATCGTATTTGCGAGCGAAATCCAGATCGCGCTGATCGTGGGCCGGACAGGCGAAGATGGCGCCCGCGCCGTAGTCCATCAGGATGAAGTTCGCGATATAGACCTTCAGCCGCCAATTGGGGTCGAAGGGGTGTTGCACCCACAGGCCCGTGTCAAAACCCAGCTTCTCGCCGGTCTCGATGTCGGCCTCCGAGGCCCCGCCCTGACGGCACTGGGCGATAAATTGCGCCGCCCCCTGGTGATAGACCGCCACGTGCTGGGCCAGGGGATGGTCGGGGGCCACGCCCACGAAGCTGGCCCCGAACAGGGTGTCGGGCCTGGTGGTGTAGACCTCCAGTCCGCCGGAAAAGCCCGAAGGCGTGAAGCCGGAAAACTTGAAGCGGAACCGGGCGCCCTGCGAGCGGCCGATCCAGTTTTCCTGCATCAGCCGGACCTTCTCGGGCCAGCGGTCCAGGGTGCTCAGCCCCTCGATCAGGTCGTCGGCATAGTCGGTGATGCGCAAGAACCACTGGGTCAGCTTGCGCTTTTCCACCAGGGCGCCGGAGCGCCAGCCGCGCCCGTCGATGACCTGCTCATTGGCCAGGACCGTGTTGTCCACCGGATCCCAATTGACCACGCCTTCCTTGCGGTAGACCAGGCCGCGCTTCCATAGCTTGAGGAACCAGCGCTGCTGCTGGCCATAATAGGCTGGATCGCAGGTGGCCAGCTCGCGCGACCAGTCGATCGACAGGCCCAGGCGCTTGAGCTCCGCGCGCATGTTGGCGATGTTGTCGTAGGTCCAGCCCTTGGGATGTACGCCCCGCTCCATGGCCGCGTTCTCGGCCGGCATGCCGAA
>PLRV01000014.1 GCA_003164925.1 Caulobacteraceae bacterium | reverse complement strand
AAAATCTGGCTGCAAAGAACAAGTGTTATCCTGATCTCTGGATAACACCTGGTCCTTGGGGGTCAGGTCGATGGTCAGGTTGTTCCACTCCTCGGGCGGGATCTCGGCCAGCCGGCGCTCCATCACCGCCTCGTTGGTCGAGACGATCTGCACGACGCTGGAGCGCCCCTGGACGAGGTCGTCGCGGATCGCCGCGATCAGGGTCGGCGACTTCAGGCCCGCCAGCAGCGCGCCGAAGAAGCGCAGCTTGGCGCCCTCGAAAGCCGACATGACCGCCGAAGCGGCCTGACCGCTCTTGGCCTTGCCGTCCTCGGTGATGCCGACCGCCTCCAGGGCGGCGCGCAGGTTTTGGTGGATCAGCTGGTAGGCGTCGGCCCAGGCGTTCCAGATTTCGACATCGTCGCCGGTCAGCACATGACGCAGCGCCTGATATTCCACCCCGTCGAACGACAGCGACCGGGCGATGTAGAGGCCGAGCGCCTTCAGTTCGCGGGCGATCAGCTCCATGACCGCCACGCCGCCCTTCTCGACGGCGTCCATGAAGGCGTCGCGGGTGTTGAACGGCGCCTCCGGCCCGCCCCACAGACCCAGACGGGCGGCATAGGCCAGGTTCTCGGGGGTGGTCGCACCCGTGGCGCTGACATACATCACCCGGGCGTTGGGCAACCTGTTCTGCAGGGCCAGGCCCGCCATCCCCTGTTGGGAGGCCTTCTTGGGTCCACGAGCGCCCTGGCCGCCGCCCGCCGCGTTGGCCATGGCGTGGGCTTCGTCAAAGGCGATCACCCCGTCGAAGTCGGCGCCCAGCCAGCCGACGATCTGGTCGAGGCGCGAAAGACGCTCGCCCCGCGCCGGCTGACGTAGGGTGGCGTAGGTGGTGAACAGGACCCCACGGTCCATGCGGATCGCGTCGGCCTGCTTCCAGGCGCTCTGCGGGGTGATGTCGGAGGCGGAGCCGCCGATCGCCGTCCAGTCCCGCCGGGCGTCCTCCAGAAGCGTGTCGTTCCTGGAGATCCACACCGCTTTCAGGCGGCCCTGGGCCATGTTGTCGGCGATGACCCCGGCGGCCTGGCGGCCCTTGCCGCAGCCGGTGCCGTCGCCGAGGAAGAAGCCGCGGCGCAGCTGGAAGGCGCCTTCAACGCCCTCCTTGACCAGCACCAGCTTGTGCGGCGCTTCGCCCAGCATCCACCAGCCCGGCAGAAGCCCCGACTGCGCCTCGCCGGCGTAGATCACGGTCTCGATCTGGGCGTCCGACAGCAGCCCCTCCTGCACGATGTTGGTCGGCAGAAGAGGGCGATAGGTCGGGGCCGGCGGCGCCACCGACGCCATGGGGCCGGACTCCACCAGCGCGGAGGGGTGTGGACGGCTATCGGGGAAGGTCAGGCGGCTGACCCTATAGGCCTGGTAGAGGCCGACGTCGTGACCCTCGCCCGACCAGGCGATTGTCTCGAACGCCACCGGCGACGCCCCGGCCAGGAACCCCAGGCGGGTCGAGGGGCTGGCCAGGGCGCGGGCGCGCGGAGCCAGGAAGGCGACGTTGGAGACCGATCGGAACTTGCGCGGCTGGGCGGTCGGGCGCGGATCCAGCGCGGCGGTCAGCTTGGCGATGTCGGCCAGGGTCTCGCCGCTGACGACCTTGACTGCGCCGACGCCGACGCCGAGCTCATCGACGCGGTCCAGGACCAGCAGGCCGGTCTCGACGGAGGTCCCGTGCTTGGCATAGGCGCGAGGTGGGAAGCCGATCAACGCCACCACACGGCCACGGCGGGCGAGCGCCTGCATCGCCCCGGCGTCCTCGAAGAGGCGCGTGGGCACGATGGCGCTGAGCCGGCCGCCTTCGGCAAGGCAGTCGATAGCGGCGTGCAGATGACCCTCCAGCCGCTGGAACGGCGGATTGGCGATCACGGCCTGGAAGCTGCCTGACGAGGGCAGGATGTCCTTCAGGTGCGCCGCGTCATGGCGGGTGCGCGAGGCGGCCGGGAACAGGCCATCCAGCAGAGCCGAACGATGTGGCGCGATCTCATTGAGCTCCAGCGTCGCGCCGCACGCCTCGGCGATGATCGCCATCAGCCCGGTGCCGGCCGACGGTTCGAGCACCTTGTCGCCAGGCCGGACCTGGGCGGCCAGCACCGCCAAGGCGGCCAAGGCCGGCGGCGTGGAGAACTGGTCGAGCGCGACCTGCTCCTCGCTGCGGCGGGTGTGGGTCAAGGTCAGGTCGGTGACGCTGGCCAGCAGCGCCGCGATCTCGGCCGGAGCGTCCTCGAGCCGGCCAATCTGCGGGCTGAGCCGACGCAGCTGCAGGACCAGGGCCGCCTCGATGGCGTCGTAGGCGTCGCGCCACGACCAGGCGCCCTCGGCGTCCGAGCCGCCGA
Organism: Caulobacteraceae bacterium; assembly: GCA_003164925.1. Classification (GTDB taxonomy): domain Bacteria; phylum Pseudomonadota; class Alphaproteobacteria; order Caulobacterales; family Caulobacteraceae; genus BOG-938. The sequence goes on along the minus strand of PLRV01000014.1, from coordinate 5,800 downwards.
AGGAGATGGTCATGGCGCCAGCCACCAGCTTGCGATCCAGCGCCCGCGACCGATTGAGGTGCGGGGTGAGCGCCCGGGCGGCGGCCAGCGTGTTGGCGGCCTTGTCTTGGGCGGCGCCTGGGGTCTGAAGGGCGCTGAACAGGGGGAATGTCGCGTTCATGGTGGGGATCTTCCGATCACCCGTGGCGGAGGGCTCCTCCCTCCAGTCCCATCGGGCTCACCAAGCCCGCTCCCTGCCTCCCTCCTTTAGCCGCCGATCAGCGGGGCGCCCTCTCGGCCGGCTGGCCTTCAGCACCTGCATCATCTCGGCCTTGATCCGCCGAAACAGCGTCGGCGGGATGAAGCCGTAGGCATATTGGCCCTGGGCGTTCGTCTGCAGGTCGTAGCCCGGGCTATTCGTCCATCAAGGCGTTGAGGTGGTTGTGGCGGGGATCCATCTCGGCCTTTTCCAACGCGGCGATGGCCTCGTCCGAGAGGTCCTCGACACGGAAGGCGCGGGGGGCCAAGCTCTTGAGGCGGACATATTCGTCATAGTCGTGTTTGGAGATGAGCACCTCGGTGACACGGCCGTAGTGTGTCACGCCGACGGGCCCGCGCTGAGCGGCCTTGCGATACTGCGAGAACCGCTTGGCGATCTCGGTGGACGGCACTTCCTGCATGTCGATTCCCCCTTATCCCGGAAACTACGGAGCACCCGGGTTCTTTATACGACTGAATCGGCCAGCCCTGCGTCCAGCCTTCAAGTTCCGCGTCCAGATGGGCGACTCGGCGGGCGGCATTCGAGCGTCATCAGAGGATGGTGATGTCGCGGTGAGGCAAGGCAAGCTCCCACTTTCAGAATGACCGGCATATTGGTCCTAGACGGCCTTGTGACCGGTATATCGGTCAGTTGATTGAGTTTTCACAAATCGGGCGCATATTGGAGGCTCCAGCGGTCACGAGGTGCGTTCATGACCGATACGTCCGCGATGAAAGGTCGCTATGAGCCCGCGTCCGCGCTCCTATTCCCGTCTCACCCTGGAAGCGCTGCGGCTCCTCGGCGCCCAGGTGCGCCTGGCGCGCAAGCAGCGCGGAATGACGGAAAGTGAACTGGCCGAACGGGTGGGCGTCGCCCGAAGCACGCTGCAGCTCATCGAGAAAGGTGACCCCAAGGTTGAGATCGGCCTGGTGTTCGAAGCCGCGACCCTGGCCGGAGTTGGGCTATTCGCGCCAGAGGCATCGACGCTCGCGCCGCTGATCGAGCGGGTGGCGGACAAGATCGCGCTCCTGCCGCATTCCATCCGGCGCTCGACGGAGGCGGTGAAGGATGACTTCTGATCCCAAGCATTCGCCAACCGAAGCGTTCGTGTGGATCTGGCTGCCCGGCGCGATCGACCCCGTCGTAGCCGGCCGGATCGTGCGGTCCGGACCGATCTACATGTTCAACTACGGACAGTCCTATCTGCGGCTGAAGGCGGCGATCCCGCTCTATCTGCCGGAGCTACCCCTACGGCGGGGCGCGATCACGCCCGAGCCGCCGCTGACCATGGCCGGGTGCCTTCGCGATGGCGCCCCCGACGCCTGGGGGCGGCGGGTGATCATCAATCGGCTGACGGGTCTGAAGGGAGACGCAGCGCGCGATGTCGAGTTCGATGACCTCACCTTCATGCTGAACTCCGGGTCGGACCGGGCCGGCGCCCTGGATTTTCAGACCTCGGCCACGGAGTACCGCGCACGCGAGGAGGCGGACGCGACTCTGGAGGACCTGTTGGAGGCGGCGGGACGGGTGGAGCGGGGCGAGCCGATCCCGCAGGCTCTGGAGCGTGCCTTGTTCCATGGCAGCTCGATCGGCGGCGCCCGTCCGAAGGCCCTGATCGCCGAGGACGGGCGGAAGTTCATCGCCAAGTTTTCGGCCACAAACGACACCTATCCCGTGGTCAAGGCGGAGTTCGTCGCGATGCGCCTGGCCGCCAGCGTCGGCCTGACGGCGGCGCCCGTGCGGCTGGTGAGCGCGAGCGGCAAGGATGTGCTCTTGGTGGAACGGTTCGATCGGGAACCGGCAGGGACCGCTTGGCGGCGCCGCGCCATGGTCTCGGCGCTGACCCTGTTTGGCCTGGACGAGATGCAGGCCCGCTATGCGAGCTACGCCGATCTGGCCGAGCAGGTCCGGGCGCGATTCACCGCACCCCAGACCACGCTGCGCGAACTCTTCGCACGGATGGTGTTCAACGTGCTTTGCGGAAACACCGATGATCATGCGCGCAACCACGCCGCCTTCTGGGACGGCAAGGCGCTAACGCTGACCCCCGCCTACGACATCTGTCCGCAGGCGAGGACGGGGCGGGAAGCCGGCCAGGCGATGCTTATCCAGGGCGAGGATCGCCGCAGCCAGCTGCAGGCCTGCCGCGCGGCCGCCAGACACTTCCACCTTGAGGACGGCGAGGCTCGCGGCCTGATCGACGCCCAGGTGGTGGCGATCCGCGAGGGTTGGGAGGACGTCTGCGACGCGGCGAAGCTGGGGCCGATCGAGCGTACCTTCCTGTGGGAGCGTCAATTCCTCAACGACTACGCCTTCGACGGCTATCCGCGTTCGTAGATCGCCAAAGTCTCGTCGACATGGGCGTCGCCGACGTCGAGCAGCAGGAAAATTGGGTGAAATCGTCGGCCATATCGGCCTCCAGAAAGGGCGATAGCCCGGCTGACGCCGGGCCATCGCTTGGGCGGGAAGGGAAGGGTGGTCAGGCGGCGATCTGCGCAGTGGGCTCCGCCTCGGCGGGAGCTTCCGCAGACGCCTCAGCCGTGTCTTCCTCGGCCGCGTCGTCGGCGCCGTCCTCCACCTCGACAAGCACCGGACGATCCCACGCCAGGGCCGCCGGGGCCCATTGCCGCTCGGCCGCCGCCCCGCCGACGAAGACCACCAACTCGCCCTTCTTCAGGGTCTTGGCCCGGTCGTCCTCGACCGTCATCTCCGCCAGCAGTTCCAACAGCTGCTTCTTGGAATGGACGGCGAGGAACGCATCGTCCGGGGTCCAGTGCGCGGCGATGTCGGCGCCGCAGAGAGCGGCGATCTCAGCGGCCTCGGCCCGCGCCGCATGGCGCAGGTTGGAGGTGCGCGCCTCCCGCACGTTCAGCGACAGGGCGGTCAGCTCGGCCATCAGGGCCATCTTCTCGCCGTGCGGCAGGGTCTCGACCCAAGGGATCGGCCGCAGGCCGGAGGCCTTGTAGTCGGCCCGGCGCGCGTCCAGGCGGGCGCGGACCTCGCCGTCCAGGGCGGCGATCGGCGGCGTCGTCCCCCGGCGATAGGCCGTGGCGGTGATCGCCGAGGCCGACTCCTCGATGCTGCTCGAGCTGTGCAGCGCCAGCTGCTTGAAGAGCTGCGCCACCAGCACGGTCAGGGCCGCGCCGGGATCGTCGGCCAGGTCACGGATCAGACCGCGGGTAGCCACGTCGGTGCGCGTCTCGTGCAGCACATGGCTGGATCCGGCGACGTCGACATCGGCGGGGGGAACTTCCACGTCGGTGTAGCCGCGGCCAAAGCGTCCGCGCGTGGCCAAGGCCTCCTCCTCGCCGTCGCCGTCCTCCTCGGCCTCGTCGGGCAACTCGTCGATCGGCAGCGGGACCGAGTAGAAGGTCGCCCCCACGCCGAAGCCGTCCGAGGGCGTCAGCAGGACCGCCCCGATGCGGCTGCGGGTCAGGGGAGCCCCGGCCACGGCCGTCAGGGCGGTGAACACCGGCGCCATGGCCGCCGGCGCCGCGTCCGACCAGGGATCGAGGTCCTGCAGTTCGCTGGACAGGCGGGTCACCTCATAGCGAGCGTCCGCCAGCGCCTTGGCCTGGTCCTCGCTGAGGTCTCGCTCCCACACATGCTGCAGGCGGAAGAAGCCGTCCGGGACCCCGAACCCAGCGTCGCGCGCGAAGTAGACGGTCAGGCCGTCCGCCGTCAGGTGATCTGCGATCGGCTGGACGCGCTCGCGCCAGGCGGCCTGCAGCACCTGCGGATCGAGCAGACAATCGGGCAACTCGCCGAACAGGTCGCTCGAGACCCGGCCACCGGCGGCGACGTAGCGGTCCATGCCCACCAGGGTGAAGCGGTCATCGTTGATCGTGGCGCGGTCACCCTCAACCATGTTGCGCAACTGGTAGTCGTGGAAGTGGCCATCGAGCGCGGTCTGAGCCACCTCGGCCTGCTGCTTCTTGTCGGGCAGACGGGCGAACAGGCGGACCTGTTTGAGGTTCAGCTTGCCCAGGCGAAGGGCCTTCAGCACGCTCGGGTGGACGGCCGACAGCGCCTCCAGCCGCTTGATCTCCAGCTCGGCGTAGCCAAGGGCGCGGGCGATGCCGCCGGCGTCCATCTTGGCTCTGCGTAGCTTGCCGATGGCGCCGATGATGTCGGCGATGTGGACCGGGGCGACCTCGGCGTTGGGCAGGATGATCGCGGCGGCCTGCTGGGCCTTGGTCACCGCCAGCTTGCAGACAACCGGATAGTCGTCATCGATGTCGCCGCGGTCGCGCAGGACCAGGAGGCTGAACCGGCGGCGACGGCCGTCCAGCGCCATGAAGGCCTGCTCGCCCTTGCGGCCCGCCCGCACGATCGGCGGGATCAGGACGCCGGCGGCCAGCACGGTCTCGGCGAGCTGGGGCACGCCGTCGTCCGCGGGCTCCTGGAAGCGAAGGTTCTCGGGCGCAAGGCCAAGGTCGCCGAGGCGGACGGTGATCTCGTCCATCGGGGTCGGGGAGACGGTCTGAGTATCGGTCATCGGGGTCAGGCTCCAGCGCCTGGGCGAGGGTCATCCTACCCCTGGGCGCACCCAACTCCCGCCCTCCCTCCTTCCTTTAAGAGCAGAGGGGAAGACGGCTGGCAGCCTGGCGCGCCACCGCCGCCTCGTTCCAGTCCCCGTGCGGCTCGGAGGGGAACACCGCCTCGGCAGCCACGCCCTGAGCCTCCAGCCGCACCGCCAGTCGCAGGGCCGACGCTTCGCCGTCGGGGCCGCGATCGCCGGCGATCAGCACGGCCTCGACGCCGGCCGGCGGCGACCAACCGCGCAGGTTGGAGGTTGAGAGCAGGGCCCAGGCCGGCAGGCCGAACCATTCGCTGGCCGACAGCGTGGTCAGGAAGCCCTCGGCCACCAGGAGCTTGGGGCCTGGCGGATCGATCCGCACGGCGCTGGCCGGCGGGACGACGCCGACGGTCTTGCGCGACAGCTTCAGGTCGCTCGCCCGTTGGCCGGCCGGCGTCAGATAGGTGAGCTCGACTGCCGTCAGCACCCCGTCGGGTCCCACGATGCCCAAGGCCAGCGCCGGCCGGGTCCGGCTCTGGGCGGCGTAGGCCGCGGTCGGCGCCTCGGCGATGTAGCGGGCCGCGTCGGGGCCGGGCAGGGCGCGTGTGATGCCCCGCCGGCGCAGGTAATGCGCAGCGGCCGATCGCCCGAGCGGCTGGCCCAGGCCCCAGATCCGCTGGGCCGTCGCGATGCGCAGCGTGCGCGACGCGGGCGGGGCCGAGACGCACGGCGCAGCGGCCGCCACCAGGCTGGTCGGCCGATGCTCGCCGTCGATCAGGCCGCGATCGCGCAGGTCGTCCAGCACCAGCTTCCAGTCGCCGTCACCGAAACAATGAACGACAACGCGGTCGTTCTCGAACAACAGGGAGACGGAGCGGTCGTGCGGGCTGTGACCCGGCGCCGGGACGTTGGCGCGCCGGCCGCCCTCGTAAAGTTCACCGCCAAGAGCGCGGACGATCTGAAGCAGCGACATGGCCGGACACCTCCATCAACAAGCCGCTCCTCCAGTCCCTTCCTTTCCCCCTCCGGGGCGTTGCGGGCCC
>PLRV01000081.1 GCA_003164925.1 Caulobacteraceae bacterium | reverse complement strand
AGCAGCCGAGCACCTGGAACATCGCACGCTGGGAGCCGGCGCCGACGACCTCAAGCCGGTAGCGGTCCATCACCTTGGCCCGGCGCAGCCAGAACCCGCCCGTCAGGGCGATGGAGCTGTTCTCGCCCAGGACCATACTGGCCGCGTTGTCGCCGGAGCCGACGGCCGTGGCGACGTCGCTGATCCCGAGCGCGATCTTCAGCTTGGTGACATCCGTGGGGTCCAGAACCCGCCCAAGCCAGCGCCGCCCGTCCGGAGCCTTCAGCCGGCGGACGAAGGTGCGCTTGCTGGGCAGACTGCTCCACACCGGCAACAGCAGCCCGGTGACCAGGGTCAGCTGGCGCGTGTGCCAGGGATCGGCGCCGGCGACCTCGGCGTCCCAGGCTGCACGCCAGATGGGTTCGGCGACCGCCTCCCAGGCCGATTCCTCGTAGGTCTTCAGGGGCAGCACGGTGCGCTTCTCGGCGCGGATCAGCCGGACGGCCTGAACCAGACGGTCATCGTCGTCGGTCGTCGTCAGGCCCTTCACCACTAGGCCGGCGCGCTGCGACTTGGTGTTGACCACATACTCCAGCGTTTGCCGATCGAGCCCGGCCAGTGCATCCGACGCCGACGCCAGCACGCGGCGCGTGCGGACGGCGAAGGTCACGACCTTGGTCTGCGCCCCGGACACCGCGTCGGTCCGGATCACCTCCTCCGACGTCACCGTCAGGTCGTCGGCGACGATGTCCTCCATGCCCTTGTCCAGAGCGCCGGAGGCCGCGGCCCGTTCGAGGATGCTGGTGAGCACCGCGTCGAAGGTCTCGAACAGGGCGTTCTGATCCTCGATCCGTAGCGCCAGGAGCCGGTTGAGCCAGGTGTTCATCGGCGGCAGGTCTTCGGCCTTCTTCAACTGACCATCGCTGTCCAGGAGCTGAAGCCCGGTCTTTTGCTCGAAAGTCACCCGGTCCATCGCCGGCACGTTCCCCCAATGCAGGGCGACGTAGAAGGCTTGCAGCGCGCGGTGCGCCCAGGGGCTTTCAAGATTGTCCTCGGGCCGGAAGAGGCCGTTACCGGCCGTTCGGCGCTCGCCCTTGGTCAGGGCGCCCAGACTGTCCAGCCGCCGCGAGATCGTCGAGGTGAACCGCTTCTCGCCGTGGATGTCGGTCGTGACCGGACAGAACAGCGGCGCGCTGGCCTGGTTGGTCCGGTGCGACCGGCCAAGGCCCTGGATCGCCGCATCGGCCCGCCAGCCGGGCTCGCAGAGATAGTGCCGGCGACGGTCCTGGTTCGAGCAGTTCAGGTCGGCGTGGTAGCTGCGCCCCGTGCCGCCGGCGTCGGAGAACACCAGCACCCGCTTCTTGCCGCTCATGAAGGCGTCAGTCTCGGCCTTGGCGCTCGACGCGCTGCGGCGCTCCACGACCCGGCGTCCATCGCGCAGGACGACACGGCGCGAGCGGCCGGTGATCTCGGCGACATTGTCGGGCCCGAGCGCGCCCAGAACCGCGTCCAGCACACCCGGAACGGCGGGCAGGCAGGCCAGATGGACGATCAGGGCCTCTCGCAGCCGCAGGGCTTCCTGGCTGACGACCGGCTGACCATCCACGATCAACGGACGCATCGTCACATTGCCTTCCTCATCCTCTATCGCCTCCATGGCGGCGATAGGGAAGGCCCCCATCAGATAGTCGAGTACGGTGTCTTTCGGCGATAGGTCTATCGAAAGATTGTTCCACTCTTCGGGCGGGATCTCGGCCAGCCGGCGCTCCATCACCGCCTCATTGGTCGAGACGATCTGCACGACGCTGGCGCGGCCCTGGACGAGGTCGTCGCGGATCGCCGCGATCAGGGTCGGCGACTTCAGGCCCGCCAGCAGCGCGCCGAAGAAGCGCAGCTTGGCGCCCTCGAAAGCGGACATGACCGCCGAAGCGGCCTGACCGCTCTTGGCCTTGCCGTCCTCGGTGATGCCGACCGCCTCCAGGGCGGCGCGCAGGTTCTGGTGGATCAGCTGGTAGGCGTCGGCCCAGGCGTTCCAGATCTCGACGTCGTCGCCGGTCAGCACATGGCGCAGCGCCTGATATTCCACCCCGTCGAACGACAGCGACCGGGCGATGTAGAGGCCGAGCGCCTTCAGTTCGCGGGCGATCAACTCCATGACCGCCACGCCGCCCTTCTCGACGGCGTCCATGAAGGCGTCGCGGGTGTTGAACGGCGCCTCCGGCCCGCCCCACAGGCCCAGACGGGCGGCATAGGCCAGGTTCTCGGGCGTGGTCGCACCCGTGGCGCTGACATACATCACCCGCGCATTGGGCAACCTGTTCTGCAGGGCCAGGCCCGCCATCCCCTGTTGGGAGGCCTTCTTGGGCCCACGAGCGCCCTGGCCGCCGCCCGCCGCGTTGGCCATGGCGTGGGCTTCGTCAAAGGCGATCACCCCGTCGAAGTCGGCGCCCAGCCAGCCGACGATCTGGTCGAGGCGCGAAAGACGGTCGCCCCGGGCCGGCTGACGCAGAGTGGCGTAAGTGGTGAACAGGACCCCCCGGTCCATGCGGATCGCGTCGGCCTGCTTCCAGGCGCTCTGCGGGGTGATGTCGGAGGCGGAGCCGCCGATCGCAGTCCAGTCCCGCCGAGCGTCCTCCAGAAGCGTGTCGTTCCTGGAGATCCACACCGCTTTCAGGCGACCCTGGGCCATGTTGTCGGCGATGACCCCAGCGGCCTGGCGGCCCTTGCCGCAGCCGGTGCCGTCGCCGAGGAAGAAGCCGCGGCGCAGTTGGAAGGCGCCTTCAACGCCCTCCTTGACTGGCGCCAGCTTGTGCGGCGCTTCGCCCAGCATCCACCAGCCCGGCAGAAGCCCCGACTGCGCCTCGCCGGCGTAGATCACGGTCTCGATCTGGGCGTCCGACAGCAGCCCCTCCTGCACGATGTTGGCGGGCAGGAGCGGGCGATAGGTCGGGGCCGGCGGCGCCACCGACGCCATGGGGCCGGATTCCACCAGGGCGGAGGGGTGTGGATGGCTATCGGGGAAAGTCAGGCGGCTGACCCGATAGGCTTGGTAGAGGCCGACGTCATGGCCCTCGCCCGACCAGGCGATTGTCTCGAACGCCACCGGCGACGCCCCGGCCAGGAACCCCAGGCGCGCCCCGGGCGTGGCCAGGGCGCGGGCGCGCGGCGCCAGGAAGGCAACGTTGGAGACCGACCGGAACTGGCGCGGCTGGGCGGTCGGGCGCGGGTCCAGCGCGGCGGTCAGCTTGGCGATGTCGGCCAGGGTCTCGCCGCTGACGTCCTTGATGGCGCCGACGCCGCACTCTTCGACGCGGTCCAGGACCAGCAGGCCGGTCTCGACGGAGGTCCCATGCTTGGCATAGGCGCGGGGCGGGAAGGCGATCAACGCCACCACCCGGCCGCGGCGGGAGAGCGCCTGCATCGCCCCGGCGTCCTCGAACAGCCGCGTGGGCACGATGGCGCTGAGCCGCCCGCCTTGCGCAAGGCAGTCGATGGCGGCGTGCAGATGACCTTCCAGCCGCTGGAACGGCGGATTGGCGATCACCGCCTGGAAGCTGCCTGACGAGGGCAGGGTGTCCTTCAGGTGCGCCGCGTCATGGCGGGTGCGCGAGGCGGCCGGGAACAGGCCGTCCAGCAGAGCTGAACGGTGTGGCGCAATCTCGTTGAGCTCCAGCGTCGCCCCGCACGCCTCGGCGATGACCGCCATCAGCCCGGTGCCGGCCGACGGTTCGAGCACCTTGTCGCCAGGCCGGACCTGGGCGGCCAGCACGGCCAAGGCGGCCAAGGCCGGCGGCGTGGAGAACTGGTCGAGCGCGACCTGCTCCTCGCTGCGGCGGGTGTGGGTCAAGGTCAGGTCGGTGACACTGGCCAGCAAGGCCGCGATCTCGGCCGGAGCGTCCTCGAGCCGGCCAATCTGCGGGCTGAGCCGACGCAACTGCAGGACCAGGGCCGCCTCGATGGCGTCGTAGGCGTCGCGCCAAGACCAGGCGCCCTCGGCGTCCGAGCCGCCGAAGGAGATGGTCATTGTGCTGGCCACCAGCTTGCGATCCAGCGCCCGCGACCGATTGAGGTGCGGGGTGAGCGCCCGGGCGGCGGCCAGCGTGTTGGCGGCCTTGTCCTGGGCGGCGCCTGGCGTCTGAAGGGCGCTGAAGAGGGGGAATGTCGCGTTCATGGCGGGGATCTCGGATCACCCGTGGCGGAGGGCTCCTCCCTCCAGTCCCATCGGGCTCGCGAAGCCCTCTCCCTGCCTCCCTCCTTTAGCCGTCGATCAGCGAGGAACCCGCCTCAGCCGGCTGGCCTTCAGCACCTGCATCATCTCGGCCTTGATCCGCCGAAACAGCGTCGGCGGGATGAAGCCGTAGGCATATTGGCCCTGGGCGTTCGTCTGCAGGTCGTAGCCTGGGCTATTCGTCCATCAAGACGTCGAGGTGGGCGTGCCGGGGGTCCATCTCGGCCTTTTCCAACGCGGCGATGGCCTCGTCCGAGAGGTCCTCGACACGGAAGGCGCGGGGGGCCAAGCTCTTGAGGCGGACATATTCGTCATAGTCGTGCTTGGAGATGAGCACCTCGGTGACACGGCCGTAGTGTGTCACGCCGACGGGCCCGCGCTGAGCGGCCTGGCGATACTGCGAAAACCGCTTGGCGATCTCGGTGGACGGCACTTCCAGCATTCTTCATCTCCTTAGTTCCGGAAGATACGGGTTCTTCGCAAGGCTGAATCGGTCAGTCCGACGGCAAGATCACGGCGTCCAGCCTTCAAGTTTTGCGTCCAAATGGGCGGACTCGGCCGGGACCTCGTCCGGGGCGATCTTCGTTTCCTCATCCATGCTGCCCCCTCCATCCCGCGACCGCAGCGCCACAAACCAGTACCGCCCTGCGCCTGCAGGGCAAGAGCCCCCACCCAAAGGGCGAGGGCTCCCAACGTCTATGCCGCAAGCGGCGTTTCGGCCTCCACCGCCCCTGGCGCCGGCGCCGGGGCCTCACCATCGTCATCCGCCTCGACCGAGTCTTCCTCGGCCTCGTCGTCGGCGCCATCCTCCGTCTCGACAAGCACCGGCCGATCCCACGCCAGGGCCGCCGGGGCCCATTGCCGCTCGGCCGCCGCCTCGCCGACAAAGGCGACCAGATCGCCCTTCTTCAGGGTCTTGGCCCGGTCGTCCTCTACGGTCATCTCCTCCAGCAACTCCAGTAGCTGCTTCTTGGAATGGACCGCGAGGAACGCATCGTCCGGGGTCCAGTGCGCGGCGATGTCCGCGCCGCAGAGGGCGGCGATCTCAGCGGCCTCGGCCCGCGCCGCGTGACGCAGATTGGAGGTGCGCGCCTCCCGCACGTTCAGCGACAAGGCGGTCAGCTCGGCCATCAGGGCCATCTTCTCGCCGTGGGGCAGGGTCTCGACCCAAGGGATCGGCCGCAGGCCGGAGGCCTTGTAGTCGGCCCGGCGCGCGTCCAGGCGGGCGCGGACTTCGCCGTCCAGGGCGGCGATCGGCGGCATCGTCCCCCGGCGATAGGCCGTGGCGGTGATCGCCGAGGCCGACTCCTCGATGCTGCTCGAGCTGTGCAGCGCCAGCTGCTTGAAGAGCTGCGCCACCAGCACGGTCAGGGCCGCGCCGGGATCGTCGGCCAGGTCGCGGATCAGACCGCGGGTAGCCACGTCGGTGCGCGTCTCGTGCAGCACATGGCTGGATCCGGCGACGTCGACATCGGCGTGGGGAACTTCCACGTCGGTGTGGCCGCGGCCATAGCGCCCGCCCGTGGCCAAGGCCGCCTCCTCGTCGTCGCCATCCTCCTCGGCCTCGTCGGGCAACTCGTCGATCGGCAGCGGGACCGAGTAGAAGGTCGCCCCCACGCCGAAGCCGTCCGAGGGCGTCAGCAAGACCGCCCCAACGCGGCTGCGGGTCAGGGGAACCCCGGCCACGGCCATCAAGGCGGAGAACACCGGCGCCATGGCTGCCGGCGCCGCGTCCGACCAGGGGTCGAGGTCCTGCAGCTCGCTGGACAGGCGGGTCACCTCGTAGCGGGCGTCCGCCAGCGCCTTGACCTGGTCCTCGCCGAGGTCGCGCTCCCATACATGCTGCAGACGGAAGAAGCCGTCCGGCACGCCGAACCCGGCGTCACGCCCGACAAAGACGGTCAGGCCCTCGGCCGTCAGATGATCGGCGATCGGCTGGACGCGCTCGCGCCAGGCGGCCTGCAGGACCTCGGGGTCGAGCAGGCAATCGGGCAACTCGCCGAACAGGTCGCTCGAGACCCGGCCGCCGGCCGCGACGTAGCGGTCCATGCCCACGAGGGTGAAGCGGTCGTCGTTGATGGTGGCCCGGTCACCCTCGACCATGTTGCGCAGTTGATAGTCGTGGAAGTGGCCGTCGAGCGCGGTCTGGGCCACCTCGGCCTGCTGCTTCTTGTCCGGGAGGCGGGCGAACAGGCGCACCTGCTTCAGGGTCAGCCTCCCAAGGCGCAGAGCCTTCAGCACGCTCGGGTGGACGGCCGACAGCGCCTCCAGCCGCTTGATCTCCAGCTCGGCGTAACCAAGGGCGCGGGCGATGCCGCCGGTGTCCATCTTGGCTTTGCGTAGCTTGCCGATGGCGCCGATGATGTCGGCGATGTGGACCGGGGCGACCTCGGCGTTGGGCAGGATGATCGCGGCGGCCTGCTGGGCCTTGGTCACCGCCAGCTTGCAGACGACCGGATAGTCGTCATCGACGTCGCCGCGGTCGCGCAGGACCAGGAGGCTGAACCGGCGGCGACGGCCGTCCAGCGCCATGAAGGCCTGCTCGCCCTTGCGGCCCGCCCGCACGATCGGCGGGATCAGTACGCCGGCGGCCAGCACGGTCTCGGCGAGCTGGGGCACGCCGTCGTCCGCGGGCTCCTGGAAGCGAAGGTTCTCGGGCGCGAGGCCAAGGTCGCCGAGGCGGACGGTGATCTCGTCCATCGGGGTCGGGGAGACGGTCTGAGTATCGGTCATCGGGGTCAGGCTCCAGCGCCTGGGCGAGGGTCATCCTACCCCTGGGCGCACCCAACTCCCGCCCTCCCTCCTTCCTTTCAGAGCAGGCGCGAACGGCTGGCCGCCTGGCGCGCCACAGCCGCCTCGTTCCAGTCCCCGTGCGGCTCGGAAGGGAACACCGCCTCGGCCGCCACGCCCTGATCCTCCAGCCGCACCGCCAGTCGCAGGGCCGACGCTTCGCCGTCGGGGCCGCGATCGCCGGCGATCAGCACCGCCTCGACGCCGGCCGGCGGCGACCAACCCCGCAGGTTGGAGGTTGAGAGCAGGGCCCATGCCGGCAGCCCGAACCATTCGCTGGCCGACAGCGTGGTCAGGAAGCCCTCGGCCACCAGGAGTTTGGGGCCTGGCGGATCGATCCGCACGGCGCTGGCCGGCGGGACGACACCGACGGTCTTGCGCGACAGCTTCAGGTCGCTCGCCCGTTGGCCGGCCGGTGTCAGATAGGTGAGCTCGATGGCCGTCAGCACCCCGTCGGGGCTCACGAGGCCCAAGGCTAGCGCCGGCCGGGTCCGGCTCTGGGCGGCGTAGGCCGCGGTCGGCGCCTCGGCGATGTAGCGGGCCGCGTCGGGGCCGGGCAGGGCGCGTGTGATGCCCCGCCGGCGCAGGTAATGCGCTGCGGCGGATCGCCCGAGCGGCTGGCCCAGGCCCCAGATCCGCTGGGCTGTCGCGATGCGCAGCGTGCGCGACGCGGGCGGGGCCGAGACCTGCGGCGCGGCGGCCGCCATCAGGCTGGTCGGCCGATGCTCGCCGTCGATCAGGCCGCGATCGCGCAGGTCGTCCAGTACCTGCTTCCAGCCACTGTCGCCGAAGCAATGAACGACAACGCGGTCGTTCTCGAACAACAGGGAGACGGAGCGGTCGTGCGGGCTGTGGCCCGGCGCCGGGACGTTGGCGCGCCGGCCGCCCTCGTAAAGTTCACCGCCAAGGGCCCGGACGATCTGAAGCAGCGACATGGCCGGACACCTCCATCAACAAGCCGCTCCTCCAGTCCCTTCCTCCCCCTCCGGGGCGTTGCGGGCCC
>PLRV01000044.1 GCA_003164925.1 Caulobacteraceae bacterium | reverse complement strand
GCCGCGGCGGCGGCAAGCGATTCCGCGACGATGTCATCCGGCGTGATCGGGATCGCGGCCGACATGGTCGGGGTGTGGATCGAGCCGGTCACCGCGCAAGTGATGATGACCTTCTTGTCGTTCTTGCTCATGATTTTCCGCTTTCCGTATGACTTTGTTCGCCTGCTCCCGCGCTCATTACAGGCGTCCCGGAGAGGGGCGGTCTAAGGATCCCTAAGTGGTGCGTCCTTTCGGCTTCATGACCCGGTCTTTTCGACGGCTTGCCGGATCGGAAGCCGCAGCGTGGCCGGCAATCGGCGTGAAAGGTCGGCGAGCTCCTTGGTGTCGATGGCCGTTCCGAAGACGTAGCTGTCCGGGCGCAGGATGACCGCCAGGGCTCCAGTAGCGGCCAGGGTGGCGGCGAGTTCGGGCCCCTCGGCGGGGACGAGCGCGACATCCAGCGTCCGCCAGAGTCGGCGCGTCGGCTCGTCCGCCCTTTCGAGCAGAGCGGCGGCCCCGACGATTGCGATCCGACCCTGGGTGGCCTCGTCCAGCCGCCGTCCGTCTTGCAGCCGGGGCTGCGGAAAGATGCTTCCGTTAGCCGGCCCACCGGGAATCCAGGCGCCCGGCCCCAGGGCCGGCGAAGGGATATGGATGGTCACGGGCTCGCCCGAGGCCATCCGCGCGTCCCGTTCGGCCGCTAGGACCAGATCTGTGGTCTGGATCACCGCGCCGAGTTCGACCGCAAGCTGAATGAACGCCGCTACGTGCGGCCTGCGCTCCGTCTCGTAGGTATCGAGCAGAGCGGGGTTGGCCTCGCCCTTGATCACCCAGCCGAGCTTCCAGGCCAGGTTGGCGGCGTCGCGCATCCCCGCGCACATGCCTTGCCCGAGGAAGGGCGGCGTCTGGTGGCAGCTATCGCCGGCCAGCAGCAGGGGCCCCTGGCGCCATGTGTAGGCGATCAGTGCATGGAAGGTGTAGACCGCTGAGCGCTCGACCTTGGCGTCTTCAGGGCCGATCCAGCGCGATATCATCGGCCAGAAGCGATCGGGCTCGGTCATGCGCTCCGGCTCGTCACCAGGCATGATCATGATCTCCCAGCGTCGGCGATTGCCTTCGACGTAGATCACCGACATCGGTCGCGAGGGATCGCAGAACTGGATGGAATATTCGGGCATGGTGCGAGCGCGATCGGACTCCGGGTCGACCAGCACATCCACGACCAGCCATGGCTGATGCAGCCCCAGGTCTTCCATCTGCGCGCCCATGCGCCGACGAACCAGCGAGCGGGCGCCGTCGCAGCCGACCACGTATTTGGCGAGACAGGCCCAGGGCGCGCCACTGGCGTTGTCTTGGGCGCTGACCAGGGCGCCGTCCTTGACGGGTTCGACGTCGGTGACCTCATGGAGCGAGAGGAGCTGCACGCTGGGGAATCGCTCCAAGCCCCGCCGCAGCACGGCCTCGAGGTTGGGTTGATGGATGTAGGCGTTGGCCGGCCATCCGTGCGGTCCGGGCTCTTCGAAGCCAGGCCGAACCATCAGTGTCTGCCCCGCCGGATTCATGAAGCGGGTGCCCGCCGCCGCCGGCCGTGAGACCTTGGCCATCTCATCGGCCAGGCCCGCGAATTGCAGGATACGCGCCACTTCGCCATCGTAGTGGATGGCGCGCGGCAGGCGGGTGGGCCCCGCCTCCCTTTCGAGCACGGCCACGCTCAGCCCCGCTTGGCCGAGGAGGTTGGCGAGCAGAGCGCCGGTCGGTCCGCAGCCTATGATCGCGACATCGAACGCTTGCGGCTGTACCGAGGTCGTCGGTTCATGCGCCGTGGTATTCGCCACTTTCGCTTCCTTTGATTGGTGTCTTCGGCCGATCGCTCTGCCTACTTGTCTTTCTTCATCCCGCGCCGCAGGGCGTGCGAGCCGTAGGGATTGGGCCAGAGCGGGTCGCCGCCCAATTCCTGCTGGGCCTGCAGGCCCCAGTAGGGATTGCGGAGGAAGCCCCGCCCGATGAACACCAGGTCGGCGTCACCGCGCTGGATGATGGCGTCGGCTTGCGCCGGCTCGGTGATCAGTCCGACGGCGGCGGTCGTGACACCGGTCTCGGCGCGGATGCGGCGGGCGAACGGCACCTGATATTCGGGCTCGATGGTGATCTTCTGCTTGAGCGACACCGCGCCGGAGGAGACGTCGACCACGTCCACTTCGGCGGCCTTCAGGAGGCGGGCGAGCTCGACCGATTGGTCCAGGTCCCACGACGGCTCCGTGGTGATCCAGTCCGTAGCCGAGATGCGCACGAACAACGGCATGCTCTCGGGGATGGTTTCCCGCAGCCGGCGCACGACCCTCATCAGCAGCCGCGTTCGGTTCTCGAAGCTGCCGCCATATTCGTCGTCGCGGTGATTGCTGACGGGGGACAGGAACTGGTGCAGCAGGTAGCCGTGCGCGCCGTGAATTTCGATGACTTTGAAGCCGGCGGCGATCGCGCGCCGGGCGCCAGTCTCGAAGGCGTCCACGACCTGGTCGATCTCCTCCAGGGTCAGGACGTGCGGCGCCGGGCCGCCATCCTCGAAGGCGATCGCGCTGGGGCCGACGATGGGCCAGCCGCCTTCGGCGAGGCTCAGCGGACTGTTGCCCTTCCAAGGAACCTGGCGCGACGCCTTGCGGCCGGCGTGCGCCAGCTGGATGCCGGGAACCACACCGTAGCTGGAGATCACTCTGGCCAGCTTCGCCAGCGGCTCAACATGCGCTTCGTCCCAAATTCCGAGGTCGCCCGGGGTGATTCGGCCTTCGCGCGTCACGGCGGTCGCCTCGACGAAGATCAGCGCTGGCCCGCCGATGGCGCGCGAACCATGGTGAACGAAGTGCCAATCGTTGGCCAAGCCCTCGAAGCAGGAGAACTGGCACATCGGAGACATCACGATGCGGCTGGAAAGATGGACGCCCCGTAGGTCGATCGGCGACAGCAGGGTGGCGGAATTCTGCATGAAGGAATAGTTCCTAAGGGCGGCAGCCAGTTGCGAGGCCAACTATCAGAACTCTGCGCAAGAATGAGCCCAGTTTGCGAAGCGTGATTTCGAGCTTTTCGCGAATACTCTATTCGGCGGGGCCGAGGCTGCGCCCCTGGCCGCCACCGTGGACTGCGGGTTAGATCGCGAAAACGGCGTGTAAACGAGGACGCGAGACGGATGGACACTCATACCAGAAGAGCCTGGCTCGCCGGGATGGCGGCGCCGGGCCTGGCGGCGGCGTTACCTCAGGCGGCGAGCGCGAAGGTTTGTTCTGTGCCGGTCGACCGACGCTCGTTTGAGCGCTACGCCAAGCTATTCTGCGACCACGACCCGGCCTTCATGCAATATTACACTGCCGACGTCGTGCTCGACATCGGCTCCCGCGGCCAGATCAAGACGCCTCAAGCCATCTACGATTACTACGGCAAGATGCGTGAGAACTTCGTCGAGACGATGGACGTCCTGTTCTTCTGCTCGGACGCCGGCGGTGTAGCGGTGGAATTGTCCGGCTCGTACCGCTGCATCAAGGATGCCGACAACAGCGCGATCTTCAACCGTTCGATCCACGAGGGCGAGGTGCGCCGACATCGCGGCATCGTGCTCTACACGCTCGAGGGCGGAAAGTTCAAATTGATCAGGGGCCCGAAGGCGGAGGTGACCAGCGACTGGCGCATGGAAAGCTGATCTGCAAAGGGTCCGCCGGCGGAAAGGACGGGCGCCGCCCGCCATACGCCCCATGCAGCCGGGTAGATTGCAAGGCAATGATCAAAGTCGAGCGGGCGCTCGACGATCCTTGGCGCCGCCCGATTTCTTGGTCACAACATTAGGAAACCATGAAGCTAGCGCTATTCGAGATTTCAGAGATCGACGAGATCGGGATCGTCAAGGACGGACGCATCCTGTCCGTCGCGAAGTCGAGGCCAGAGCTCTCGCGCAAGCCCCGCTGGCGCCTGGAACCGGGCCCAAGCGGTTCGGTGCGAGATCGAGCGTCTAGGCCATTTAGAGGGCCAGTGCGCGCATGAGTGAAGCGCCGTGCCGGTAGGCCGTCAAGCCCTGGCTGTGCTCCTGAGCTGTGGGCTCTGGGCTGCGGCGGCGCAGGCCGCGCCTGAGGCGCACGCCCCCAGGGAGACGGACAAACCGGCGGTATCGGCCCCAGCCGAGCCGGCGCCCGGGATCACCGCCACGCGCATCCGCGACGACGTCTATGTGCTGGCGGGTGCGGGGCCCAATGTCGTGGTGCAGATCGGGCCGCAGGGAGCCGTGGTGGTCGACAGCGGAGACGCGGCCCACGCCGATCAGGTATTGGCCGCGATCCGCAGCCTGACCAACGATCCGATCCGCTACCTGTTCGACACGGGCGCAGATCCCGATCACGCGGGCGGCAATCTGGTCCTCGCCCAGGCCGGCCGGGCGTTCGGCCAGAGCCTTGGCGGTCCGTTCGGCTCGCCGGGAATCGCCGTCATCGTGGCGTCCGAGGGAGCGGCCATGCGCCTGTCGCAGGGAGATGACAGCGACGGCTGGCCCACGCATTCGGTCAGCGTCCGCAGCGCCTTCTACCTGAACAACCAGGGGGTCGAGGTGATCGCCAAGCCCGCCGCCCACAGCGACGCTGATGCCGTCGTGCTGTTTCGGCGCTCGGATGTGCTGGTCACAGGCGAGATCTTCGACATCACGCGTTTTCCTATCATCGATGTCGATCACGGGGGCGCCATCCAGGGCGAGATCGATGCCTTGAACGCCTTGATCGAACTCGCCATTCCCAATGTGCCTCTGACATGGCTGCCGGGCGGAACGCTCGTGGTGCCGGCGCACGGCCGCATCTGCCAGCAGGCGGAACTGGTGGACTACCGTGACATGGTCGTCATCGTCCGCGATCGCATCAAGTCCCTGAAGGACCAGGGCAAGACCTTGGACCAGGTTCTCCAATCCGATCCGACAGCCGGGTACGCCGAGCGATATGGCGGCAAGGCGGGGAACGGGCCCTCGGCAGCCTTCGTCACCGCGATCTACAAGACCCTGTCTCCGGCGGCGGAGCAGAAACCTTGAGGCGGCGAGACGTGATCAAGGGACTGTGTGTCGCGGCGTCGATCGTCCTAGCGCTCGCCCAGGTCGGGACGGCAGCGGCCGCGCAGAAGCCCGGTTCCGGTTTGCCGCCGCCGGCGGCGCGCCCGGATCTGACGGGGTACTGGGTTTCGGTGGTCACTCAGGACTGGCGCTTTCGCATGATCACGCCGGGTCCCGGCGAATACGCGGGCATCCCCATCAACCAGGCCGCCAAGGCGGTGGCGGACGCCTGGGATCCCGCCCGCGACGAGGCGGCGAACGCGCAGTGCCGGTCCTATGGCGCGGCCGGCCTCATGCGCGTGCCCGGGCGGCTGCACATCACCCGGGTCGACGACCACACATTGAAGGTCGAGATGGACGACGGCATGCAGACCCGACTGTTGCATTTCGATGCGCCGCAAGGGGCGCAGGCGCCGCCGAACGCGCAGACGCCGCCGTCTTGGCAGGGCTATTCAGCCGCGTCCTGGGACGACGCCACGCTGAAGGTCTTCACGGACCACATGCGCCCCGGCTACATCCGCAAGAATGGCGTTCCCTATAGCGCCGAGGCCAAGCTGACTGAATACTGGGACGTCTTCAAGGAGTCGGACGGCGCCGAGCGGCTGGTGATCACTAGCCTGCTGGAAGATCCGGTCTATCTGCAGGCGCCCTACGCGTTCAGCCCGATTTTCCGTCGCGAGCGGGATGGATCGATGTGGGACCCGACCCCCTGCAAGTCCCAATGAAACAAATAGCATGCGCCTCGGGAGTTGCTTCATGACGATTGGTAAGAGCCTGCCATGGATACGGTTCGTGCTGGCGTGCCTGATGGCGGGCCTGTTGGCCGGCGCGGCTGAGGCGCGCAGCGTGGATGAGGTGGACCTGTCGGGCTATTGGGAGCCCGTGCTCATGGAGGACTACCAGAGCACCTACGTCGGTCCCGATGCAGTCGATTTCACCGGCCTGCCTTTGAACGCCGCGGCCCGCGCACGGGCGCTGAGCTACAGTGACGGCCTGCTCGACATGCCCGAGCGGCAGTGCATGTATTACGGAACAGACTACCTCGCCATTGGACCCTTCGGCTTCCGAATGACGCCGGAATCCGATCCCGTCAGCGGCGATACAGTCTCCTGGCGTATTTCGCCGTGGATCGACCGTCCTGAGGCGAGGATATGGATGGACGGCCGGCCCCATCCGGGCGTCGACGCCCTGCACACGGTCGCCGGCTTCACCACCGGTGCTTGGCAGGGTCACACCTTGACGGCCCAGACCACGCACTTGCGTGAAAGCCCCCTTCGGCGAAACGGCGTGCCGCGCAGCGACCAGGCGAGCATGACGATACACTTCTCGCGTCATGGCGACTATCTGCAGCTGACCGCGATCATCACCGATCCGATCTACCTAACCGAGCCCCTGGTGCTCAGCCGGCTGTATCGGCAGAATCCCACCGCCTACCTGAAGAACGATATGGTGTACCCGTGTAATTCCAGGGAGCAGTCAGCTGACGCGCGCGGGGTCGTGCCGAACTACCTGCCCGGGAAGAACCCGCTGGAGACCCAGTTCGCGCAGAGGTACGGGCTGCCGCTCACGGCTGCGCTCGGGGGCGCTCAGACCATGTACCCCGAATACCGGCACGCGCTGGAAGGGGTCTACAAGCGCCCAGACAAGATGTGCGACCGCTATTGCTGCGCCTGGGGCGACGCGCGCAATCCCGATTACTACAACCGCTACGTCGCCCTCAAATGCCCGGGCCTGAAGCGCAGCTCGCCTGAGGTCATCGACCTGATCGGGAATGGCGCGACCCAATAGGGACAGTATTGCGCGCGCTGCAGCGTCCTCTCCCGCCTACGGTTGATCGCGCTTGTTGTCTTTGCCGTCACGTTCCTTGATCACGGACGCCGCTTCCGCGAACCCCGTGTTCGCTGCCGGCACGCCGGCGTACACCGCCGTCTGCAGCAGCGTTTCCTTGATCTGATCGACCGTCAGCTCCCCCTGGTCGAGCCCCAGCTTCACGTGCAGCCGAAATTCCTCCCAGCGGCCCAGCGAGGCAGTCATGGCAAGGACTAGGAGCCTGCGCGTGGGATGGTCCAGCCCTGGCCGCGACCATATCTCCTGCCAGGCGTACCGCGTGACCATGTCCTGGTAGTCGGCGTTAAATTCCGTGCGGTTTGCGAGCGCCCGATCGACCCAGGCGTCGCCCAGGACCTTGCGACGCACCTTCATGCCGGCGTCGTAGACGGTCTGGCGCGCCCTATGGACGGCGCCCCCATCCTCGAGCTCGTCGACGAACGAGATCACTGCGCCGGCGAAGGCGGCCGGCGCCTCCAGACAGGCGAGCCGGCCGGCGTCCAGCGCCATGCGCCGGACGCCCGGAATCCCGGCGAGGATATGCGCTGCGGCCTCTGCGGCTGGCGCCGCCGGATCACGCCGGCCGTCGATCGCCAGCGTCGGCGCGGCGATACGCGCCGGCTCCCGCGCCGTCTTATCGCCGATCGCGGCGCAGGCGGCGGCGTAGCCTTGTACAGGGCTGGCGAGCAGGGCGGCCTTGGCCGTGGCCACGATCTGCGGATGCGTCGCGGCGAACGGCGCGGAGAAGCTTTCGGCGAGAATATCGTTCGCGACCGCGGCCATGCCGCCCGACAGCACGGCTTCGCCCCGACGCGCCCAGACCCGCGGCTCCACCACGCCGTGGAGACCGCCCAGGACAAGGCCCACCACACGCGCCGGGGCCTGGGAGCCGAGAGCAAGGCCGATCAGGGAGCCCAAACCCACGCCGCAGACGAAGGCGACGTCGGCGCCAGCCGCGTCCAGCACCGTCAGGGCATCGTCGGCGAGCGTCTCGGCCGGATAGGGGCCGGCGGGCGCGTCGGAGGCTCCCTGACCCCGCATGTCCATGCGGATCACGCAGAACCGCTCCGAGAGCAGCGGCAGGACGCGCTCCCACAGGCCCATGTCGGCGCCGACGTCGTTGAGCAGCAGGAGGGCGGGCCGATCGGGGACGCCGTCCTGGCGCCAATAGAGCCGACAGCCGTCGTTGATGGCGAAGGGCATTATTGGATTGTACAAGGCCGATGCAACGCTTGTCTCTCGGCGTGGGCGAGAATTGTTCCGGCTTTTGGAATTTCAAATTTGTGATTTGCGACTTGTGAGGACGGGCGCCCGTCTTAGTGTGTTGCGTGCGTTGTTCGCGGTCGGCCGACACCCACATCTTGTTCTCTATGCCAAAGATCGGTCGTGCGGCGCGCACCGCCGGCCTCGCGGCGCGGGACCCTGCGAGGGCAGGCGGCGCGGACGCCAAAGATATGAGCGCCGTCGAGCGCTTGGACTGCAAGGCTCTGATAATCGGAACGGGTAGCAATGAGCATCGAAGCCCTCGGATATATCGGCATCAATTCGGAAAGGCTCGAAGACTGGGCCGCCTTCGGTGTCCGCTTCCTGGGCCTGCAGGTGGTCGAGCAGACCCGTGACGTCGTGAAGTTCCGGATGGACGATCGTAAGCAGCGTATCATCGTCAGACGCGGCGCCCATGACACGGGCGTGACGGGCTGGGAAGTCGCGAACGCCGAGGCTCTCGACGCCCTGGCCGCGCGCTTAGACGCGGCAGAGGTGCGCTGCGAGCGCATAGCCGCCACGGAATTGGCTCTGCGCGGCGTCGCCGGAGGCATCCGCCTTTTGGACCCGGCCGGCCACCAGCTGGAAGTGTTCCATGACGCGGACCGGGATGGGACGGCCTTCGTACCGGGACGGTCGATGTCGGGCTTTCGTACGGGGCCGCTCGGCGTGGGGCACATGGTGTATCTGACACCCGACATGCGCCCGCTGCGTAGGTTCTACGAGGATGTCCTTGGCTTCCACCTGAGCGACTACTGCACCGCGCCGTTCCAAGCCTCTTTCTACCACGTCAACCCCCGCCACCACAGTTTGGCCATTGCTGAGGGGAGCGCGTCACGCATCCATCACCTGATGATCGAGATGAACCAGCTCGACGATGTGGGACAGGGCTACGATATCGCGCTCGCCGAGCCGGGCCTCGTGCCGACGACCCTGGGACGCCACATCAACGACCTGATGATGTCCTACTATGTACGTTCTCCGGACGGCTTTTTCATCGAGTGCGGCTGGGGCGGCCGCTCGATCGATCCGGTTACCTGGGAGCCGTTTGAGCTGAAGCATGGCACCAGTCTCTGGGGGCACGATCGGGACTGGCTTGGAGCCGCCGCCTCCGCCGAAGCAACCCGGCTTCGCACTCGGGCTGTCGACGCTGGCATGCGTCAGCCGGTCCAGGTCGAGGAAGGCAATTATCAGCTGGGCGCCGCTCCGAGAGCGCCTTGGGAAGGGGCCTAGCCGCCTGGCGTCAAATTGGGATGCGAGGCCTGACCGCCCGGCCTCTGCGACGCCGACTTTGTGAAGCACACTCGCGTAGGGAAGGCGTCGGGACGTTCGAACCGAAGGGTCAGCGGCCGCTCGCCGCCGTGCTCGAAGGCTTCTGAGAGGGCCAGACGGGGGGCGATGTCAGCGGCCGAGCCAATATGAGATTGCTGTCGATATTGACGGCGCCGAGCGTGCTGACTTCGTAGAGCGCCTCGAACGAGCCATCGCCAACCTTCTGGGAAAGTCTGCGGAGCTGGTGGACGTCGGCGACGATCTCGGCAGCCTGAACCAAGCCAGTTTCATTCGTACCGGAGATAACGAGTATCCGGTTGCCGGTGGGCCCATCGAGGCTTGCCAGATAGGCGTACTGCCTCCGAGGCGTCTGGATTTCGCCGGCAATGGGTTTATCGGCGATGAAGCGGCGTCCGCTTGCCTTGTCGATCAATTCATCAAAGTGGTCGCCGAAGCGGAACCCCGATGTCGCATAGAGCGGGTCACGAATCAGCCCCAAGGTGCCCAGAAAGCCGATATAGATGGTGTCGCCCGTTCGCAGGAGGTCCGGCGAAAGTTGCGAGATCATCAGGGGCGCGCGAAGCGCTTTTTCCGGCGAAGTTCTGGCGATGATGGGCAGCACCTCGGCGAGCGCCAACGCGACGCTCACGGGCACATAGTGGACGCCAAGGTCAACGTAGTGGCCGACTTCATTGGGATTCGCAGCGAGATAGGCTTCAAGATCATCTGGGGAATTGACGTCGAACCGTCGGACCAGATGGGTCATCTCCATACTTCCGGGCGATTCCCCGAAGAGATAATGGTCCCCCATCACCACGATCACCGGTCGGTGGGGGATAGACAGCGGCTTCCAAAAGGCGGTCGAGCCCACGTTGTCGGATGAGATTCTCGCCGGTTGACCCGTAAAGACGAACCACAGGCCTAGGTTGACGGCTAAGAGCAGGACGGCGGCGGCGCCAATCCACGACCGACCACGCTTTCTGAAGGGCGGACTGACGAGTTTGACGAGGAGCGGTTCGTCGGCGAGCGTCAGGCGGTATTCCCCGCGAAGCAGCACGAGGCGATCCGTCGCATCGCCCAGGTTTGCGTCCGCGTCGGTGTAGGCTTCCTCCAGCTTTCGGCGCAGCCGGTGCACATAGGTGCGCACGGGGGCATCCTGTCCCGCGCGGATCTCGCCGCTTTTCTCGAATACCTCGTGGGCGATCTCGATTTCCTTGGGCGCGCGTCCCGATAGGGAGGCTTGCAGCAGGAAATCGAAGAGGCGGATCAACAAGTCCGAGCGGCCAAGCGCCCCGCTGGCGCGCAGTCGTTCGGCTTCAGCGGCCAAACGACGACGATAGTCTTCGTTATCGGTGTGCATCTTCATGCCCAGCAGGAGCAAGCGGACGCGTGAGATGGTGTCCGAAGTCCGTGGCGAGTATCCGGTCGAATCGTCGTCGCTCGCTTGTAGATCGCACGTTTTCCATGACTGGGCGGGATTAGATAGCCGTGCTCTCGCTTGTCAAACCAATTTGCCGGCGGCCTCTGGGCAAACGCCGCCGCTTCCCGGTTCAAGCGCTGCGAAGTGATTCCGTACGGTTGCAGTAGCGGACCGAACGGTCCGAATGACCGTCCCGCAGTTGAAAGGTATTCGCGCGCCCTCCAACCCTTACTCGCGATCAGGATGCGCCTGGCTCGAGGCGACCGATCTGAACCGAGACCGCGCTTTCGGCGCGGCGGTGAACGGAGGGAACGACAGCGTGCATCCTTGCATGACACTTGCCCGCAATCCGCGGAGGCGGACCGCTCGCGTCTGTCCCGCGCGTGGCGCCCGTGAGGCGTTTTTGACTGAATCGGCGAGAACGGCAGGTGATCGCGTTGTGCT
Organism: Caulobacteraceae bacterium; assembly: GCA_003164925.1. GTDB lineage: Bacteria > Pseudomonadota > Alphaproteobacteria > Caulobacterales > Caulobacteraceae > BOG-938. The sequence continues at coordinate 10,375 of PLRV01000044.1, read as the reverse complement.
AGCTCTCGCGCTGGCCTTTCTGGCCTGCGCCAGCGGACAGACCCGAGCCGCAGCCCAGACCACGAGTCCGTCGCTCGCCCCTGAGGAGAAGGCCCGCCAAGAGGAAGCTGCGCGCATGGAGGCCCATCTGCGGGCTGCTGTCCCCCCGCCGGAAATCGTCCTGCCGCCGCCGCCCGCCGATCCAAAGCGGATCGATGGGACTTGGATCATGGACCAAGTCACCCCCTTGCACATGACCCACGACGCCAGCGGCCATGATATCCCGATGACGGACGCGGCGAACGCGATCCTCCAAGCAAGGCAAAGGGCCGTGTACGTCGATCACGACCCCATTGTCGCCACTGGCCCCCAGTGCCTACCGCCCGGACAGCCCTGGCAATTCGGGCTGCTGACTCCGTTCCAGATCCTTCAGACCCCCGACAGCGTCACCTTCGTCTTTTCGGAATACCACACGGTTTGGAGCGCGCCGCTCGGCGTCGCTTCCCCAGCCGCCGGTCCCCGTCAGTATATGGGCCAGTCGGCGGGGCGCTGGGAGGGCGACACGCTGGTGATCGAAACCAGCACCTACAAGCTGCCGCTGTGGCTCGAGCCCGATGGCATGCCTGCCTCGAAGGATGCGCGCGTGACCATGCACCTACGCCGCATTAGCGACCATGGGCCCGAGCTTGAGATCGCCACGACCATCGACGACCCCGAGATGTTCCATGCGCCCTGGACCTATGTCCACACCTACGCCTGGCGTCCGGATATGGAGGTGTTCGAGGAGTATGATTGTGAGGCCCAGGCGGCCAGCGCGGCCCAGGGACAGGCCCTGAAGACCAAGGAGCAGCATTGATGGGCCGGGTCCGGGCAGGGAAGGCGGCGGCCTGCGCCGTCCTGAGTGTCGTCACGCTGCTGCTGGCGCATCCCGTTCAAGCCGCGCCCAACGACATGGAGGGCGTCTGGCGGCTGTCGAGGCCGCAATCGCTGCTTGTCCCCGGAGGGGGCGGCCTGCCGCCCTTCACCAAGGAAGGGCGGGCGCGGTTCGAGGCCAATCGCAAGGCGGCCGCCCGAGGGGATTTCCGGTTCGACGCGGTTCGTTCGAGCTGTGCGTCGCCCGGTCAGCCGCGGTTGATGCTGAGCTCGCGGCCATTCGCGCTGTTCGTTCGGCCGCGGGTCGTGACGCTCGTCTACGCCTGGAACCACACGTTTCGTCAAATCACGGTGGGCGAACCGTTGCCCAATCCGGCGTCCGGTCCGCACTGGTGGGTTTTCGGCTCCGCCCAGGGGCATGCGACGGCCCGATGGGACGGCGACACGCTGGTTGTAAAGACCGACAGCTTCACAGACGGACGGCTGCTCGACGCATTCACGCCCACGAGCGACAAACTCACCCTGACCGAGCGCCTACGGCTGCGCAGTCCCAAGGTGCTGGAAGACCGCATCACGGTCTCTGATCCAGGGATATTCACACGGCGTTGGGACGCGGTGCTGACCTATGCGCGCGCCACCGACGCGAAGCTGCCCTTTGCCGAAGATGTCTGCCTCGACCGCCTCAAGGCAGGGCAGCCGGCTTGGCCATGAAACATGTCCTGGCGAAGCGAGAACACATCAGCTGTTCACAAGACCAAATCGATAAAGGGGGAATGACAGTGCACGCAATGAGGGCGCGTTTTCGTCTCGGCGCAATCGTGGTCGCCGCCCTCGTCGGACTTGGCGCCGGGGCCCGTGCGGGCGAACCGGTCGTCGGAGCTCCCGATCCGGACGCCCTGTTCCACAGCGCCGACCCGCGGCTCGAGGCCAACAAGTCGGTCGTCTATCATCTGCTCAAGGACGTGGTTCAGTCCGGGCGGCCGGACCTCGCGCCGCGCTATCTATCGGATCGTTTCATCGAGCACGATCCCGCGGCAGCGCCGCTACGTCGGGCGAAAGCTCGGCATGGTCCGGTCGCGCGGCGTCTGCAGGCGCCGGTCGTAGCCGTGCTTGCCGAAGGCGACTACGTCGTTGTGGCGCGGCCGCGGACCGTCGGTGGAGGGAGCGGCGGACCTTCCTACACCACGACATGGTTCGACATGTGGCGCGTGCTTGGCGGCAAGGTCGTCGAGCACTGGAGCGTGGCGACGCTGGCGGACGCGCCGTCCGTCCGGTCCATCGCCGAGCCGGTCGTCGGCGCGCCGGACGCAGACGCGCTGTTTCATATCGCCGATCCCAGGCTCGATGCGAATAAGCAACTCGCCTACCACTTCATCAAGGACATCGTCGAAGCCGGCCATTGGGCTGACCTCACGCCCGTCTATGCGACCGAACGCTATATTCAGCACAATCCAAACGTTCCCACCGGCCGCGACGCCGCTATCAAGTTGTTTGCGGAACAGCTCAAGATGCCGGTCACCCCGATCGCAGATCGCCTGAAGATGAAGATAACCGCCGTCGTCGCTGAGGGCGACTACGTCGCGGTCATCCTGCCGCGGCCCGTTGCGGATCCGATGAATCCGGCCAGAAAATTCACTACGGCCTGGATCGACATGTGGAAAGTCCGTGATGGAAAGGCTGATGAACACTGGGATCCATCGCTGCGCGACGAACATTTCTAAACATGTCTAAAGTAATAAGGACAGCTATAGTGAAGATAAAAATTTCAGGATGGGCTGCGGCAATCGTGTTGCTTGTGGCGCCGATTTCGGTTCCCGCGAATGCGCATCATTCTACCGCCAGCTTCAACTACAGCAAAAACTTGTCGCTGGCCGGTACGGTAAAGGACTTCAAGTGGACCAATCCTCACATGTATATAGACGTGCTTGTGGCGAACCAGCAAGGCGTGCAAGAGGTTTGGTCCATCGAATGCGGCGTTCCTAACATGAACGTGCGCAATGGTTGGAAGAAAACCGATATCAATGCAGGCGACAAGGTCAGCATGGTTTTTCATCCGATGCTGGATACGTCGGTTAAAAGTGGCACTTTGGTTAGCGTGAAGCTACCCGACGGGCGGACTTTGTACGGCCCCGGCGGCGACATCGTCCCGGTCGATCCGGCCAAGGCGGCACATCCATGATGATTTGGAACGATCGCGCCATGATTGTCAGGTCGATGGCCTGCGCAGCCGCCTTGGCGCTAGGGTGCGGAGCCGTCCAGGCGCTGGCTCAACCGGTCTACGGGCTGAAGCCCGACGCCAAGTTCCTTCATCCGCTTCCGCCACTTCCGCCTGGCTCCGCGGCGCCGGTGAGCGATCCGCGCGACTTCGGGGGCGTCTGGTACAATGTCAACGGCAACCTGGACGTCCCGGATGGCCCCGGCGCCGCGGCCGCCAGTGGGGGCGGACCCGCCTATACCGCGTCCGCGCTTGCTTACCGTAAGCATGCAGCGGAGATGGAGGCAAAAGGAACTCCGCTGGGGGGGCCGGAGGCCTTGTGTCGCCCATCGGTTGGCGCACGAGGGACCTATATTCCGGCCATGATCGTTCAGTCGCCTGACGAGGTTCTGATCATCGGAGAGGCTCGGCGCACGGCCTGGCACATCCACCTCAACCGTGACCATCCGAAAATTGTCACGCCGAGTTTGTGGGGCGATTCCGTCGGCCGTTGGGAGGGCGACACGCTCGTCGTCGATACGATCGGGTTCAACGGCAAGGAGCCCATGATCAGCCGCGAGCAACACCTTGTGACGCGGATGCGCAAGACCGACGACGGCGCACGGCTCGAGATGAAGTTCCTGATCACGGACCCAGTCAATTACCAGACGCCGCTCGAACGCACGGCGGTCCTTGCTTGGCGTCCCGATTACGAAGTTCTCGAAGACCAATGCGAGGAGAACCCGGAGGGTGCGCGCGAAGGACTCTACTTCGAGAAGCCGCAGTAGCACTTTGATCGCCAACAGGAAAATACCCCGATGGACGTCCGCCCTGGGCGGGTCGGCGGCCGGCGCGCGCGTCGCCGGACTGGTTTTCGCGAGTCTGGCCGTTTTCTCCCCCGCCGCCCAAGCGCACCACTCCTACGCGATGTTCGATCAATCCAAGGCGTCGTCACTTCAAGGCACAGTGGCGAAGGTGGAATGGGGAAACCCACACGTCTTCGTGTGGGTGTACGTGCAACAACCGGGGGGGCGTTATGAGCCCTATTCGTTCGAGAGCGGCAGCGTCAGTACGCTCTCCCGTGTGGGCTGGAGCGCGAACACGTTGCGCGTCGGGGAGAAGATCACTGTGCAGTATTTCCCGCTGCGCCTGGGGGGGAGGGGTGGATCCCTAATCCGGGTCATCCACGCAGATGGTCGCATTGATACGGCCGACCCAAACGCTCCGGGCGGAACGACATACTCGCCGTCTCCGGGGAATGGTCAATGAGGGTCCTGGGACGGTGGTTCAGCTTGGCGCTCGCGACCTTCGCCTCCGTCGTCGGGCTCGATTGCCATGCTCAACCCTCGTCCGCCCCGCCCCATGCCGCCTCCATTGAATTGCGGACGCCGAATTGGAGCGGTTCCTGGTCCACGTTCTTCGGTCCGCTAGAGGCCTCGTCCGCTCTCGAAAGAGCCATCAGGCCGGAAAAGCGCGCGGAGTACCGGGAACTCATCAAGCAGTATCTTACCGCCCAGGTGAATTTTCGAGACCTCTATTGCCGCCCCTATCTGTTTGGAGGGTTCAGCGAAGGCGCGGAAGGCGACATTGAATTCACCTACGCCCCAGGCGAGGTGGTGCTGCTGTGGGAAGGCGGCCTGGTGAGGCGCATCTACCTCGATGGCCGTGGGCCGGATCCGAACCAACAGATCGCAAAAGCCGGGAATTCCCGTGGCCTTTGGGACGGCGATACGCTGGTTGTCGATACGGAGCTCAACCCCGACGCGGGGCCTTTCCTAGGCTATTTGAACACCCCGACAATCCGAGTCGGCCGAAATGCTCACCTCGCCGAGCGAATCCATTTGAAGGACGCGGATACGCTAGAATTTGACCTGACGCTGATCGCACCCGAGTTGCTCGCGGATCCCGTCAAGATGACGGTCGATTACCATAGGGATCGCGGCTACGTCATGGGCGAGTATACGCGCTGCACGCAGTCGGACCGCTCTTTGGACGCCAAGTCGGGGCGTATCGGATACGACACCACCCCGCCTGCAGATCTTCCTCCGCCGCCGAAATAGACAAAATCTTCGCAGCCGTGGTTGCGGCTCACTTGCCGTTAATCGTGGCCCCGGACGGGGGCGGCGGGCGGTCTTTGGGCAAAGGCGCATCGTACCATTCTTCAATTTTTCCGTCTTTCACCCGGAATACGCTGGCCACTTGGACCAAGGGCGAATAGCCGACAAACCGGTCCACGCGTTCCGCCAGAACCAGCGTGTCGGTTTCTCCGCCGACGGCATAGAGCCTCGTCACATTCAGGGATTGGATGGCCTTGATGAAGGAGCCGACAATTTTGACCAACCGCTCTCGTCCGTGCTGCAGCGGCTGGGCGGGATCCAGTCGGAACTGCACGTCGTCGGTCATATAGGAGGCGATCACGGTTGGATCGCCGCTCTTCCAAGCTGCGGCCCACCGTTCGACGACTTGCATGGCCTCCCGTTCCTGCCGCGTATAGTGTCCGTTCCGCGATTCCCCCGCCGTCTGATCCCCCTGCGTCCCGGATGGGGTCGGAGCCTTGCCCGCAACCGCGTACCCGCTCGGGCTTAAGGTGGCGCCGAAGCATACACCGTACAAAAGTAGGCTCAGAGCCGCAGAGGCTAATCCAGATCGTATAGGTGTCAAACTCAGCTCCTGGAATTGTGGACAATATGCGAAAAAGCGGCTGGTTAAAACGTTATATTAGTGTGAATGCGTATCGTATTATGTCCTTTAAGTAAATAAGATGGCGATTTCGGCCATGATATACAATGGAATGTTATCGCCAGTGCTCGTGTCTCGAGGGCGGATTGGGCGGTTCTTGTTGGCTGGCGGTCATGGGGGGCGAATTCGTGGCGGGGTCCTGGCCGCTGGGGCTGGAAGGGATTCCGAACGGCTACAGAAACAAGCCGGACGGTCCGAAATGACCGTTCCGACGTTGAAAAGGTTCGGCCGAGGTCCCAACGTTTTCGTTGTCGCAGGGCGAAGCGCGTTCCTTGGGACATTAAGCTAAGACCGGGCTCGCAGTGCGAGCGGTCCATAGGGAGAAACCTGATTGCATTCTCGCATGATCCGCGTCCGCGAATTGCGGACGCAGACGGTTTTTGTCTGTCCGTATCCCCACGCAAAGAACGCGTTTCCGACAGGATCGTCGAGACCGATGAAGGGGCGGATCGTGCCGGCCGCCCTCGGCGCGCTCGCAGCTGTGCTTGCGCTCGGGGCAGGGCGCGCTTCGGCGGCCACGCCCGATCTCTCCGGCGTGTGGATGATCGAGAAGCCGCTCAACGAGCTGAGGACCAGTCAGGGCGCGACGCCGCCGCTCAACGCGAAAGCGGCGGAGACTTATCAGCAACATCGCGCTCAGTTGCTGGCGAATGACCGTTCGTTTGATCCGACGACGCGCTGTATATCGCCCGGCCTGCCGCGTATTCTCACGCTGGCCTATCCCTTCAAAATCTTTCAGAGCGACCGCATGGTCCTGTTCAGCTTCCAGTGGAACCGGTGGTTTCGCTATGCGAAGCTGACGGGAGAGAAACAAGATCCACCCTATCCGATGTCGATGGGGACGGCCCGCGGTCATTGGGAAAACGATGCCCTCGTGATCGAAACGGATGGGCTCAGGGCGGATAACACGCTGCTCGATGGGGCCGGGATGCCGCACAGCGAGTCGCTACACCTCATTGAACGATTGAAGCTGGTCTCTGGCGATACGCTCGAAGACCGCATCACGGTGTCCGACCCAGAGACCTTCACGGGCGACTGGGAGACGATCCTGCGCTTCAAGCGCCAACCGAGTAATACCGAGATCAGCGAAGACGTTTGCTACGACCGGACCGACAAGGGCGAACCTGCGGTCAAAGGCGCATCCTGACGGAGGCGTTGTTTTCGCGCCGACATACGCGGCGACTACGACTTGGCGCAGGGTGACGGTGCGAGCAGACGCGCTCGAGCCCGCCGGTGAAGTCATGGTCAACCGCTTCGAGCCCGGGGCGACCAGCCCGTTTTTCAACTGGTGGATCTTTCTGGAGAAGTCCAATGCGACCATTATCTGCTGCCCTTGCACTGGGCCTTGCAACGCTCAGCCTTGCGGCTGCACCGGCCTTCGCCCACCACTCCTTCAACGCCTACGACATGAGCAAGACGGACTCCGTCTCGGGAACGCTCAAGGAGTTTCGCTGGGGCGCGCCGCACTCCTCAATGGTGTTGCTTTATAAGGACAAGAGCGGCAAGGGCACAGAGATGTCGATCATCAGCGGCAGCCCGCTGATGTTTTCCAAGCAGGGCTTCGTCCCGCACGACTTCCATCCGGGCGACAAGATCAACGTCGCCTACCACCCCAACATCAATGGCGTTCCCGGCGGGTCCATGGCGGCCCTAAGCCTGCCGGATGGCAAGACCTATTCGGACGCGGAGGCGGCGAGCGCCGTTCCTCAGGGCGCGCCTCCGGCCCAAAGCCGGTGAGGGCGATCCCATGACGGAACTGCATGGCGTCGCCAGCGCGCGCAACAAGACGCTGATGAGGACTGCGATCCGCAAGGCGAGACGGGTGACCGTCGGCGTGGTCGCCTTCACGTGCGTGGCCCAGGCGCCGGCCTTGGCCAAGACCACAGTGATGGTGAACGCGATCGGCCCGGCGTCCAGTTCGCTCTATGTGGCCAAGGCCGACGGCTCCGGCGAGCGTTTGCTCTTGGCTGATCCCAAGTTCGAGTACGACGCGTCCTTCTCCTCGGACGGCAAATGGATCGTATTCACCTCGGAGCGGAATGGCCCCGCCAACATCTACCGCGTGAGGATCGACGGCTCGGGCCTTGAGCAACTGACCCACCACAACGGCTTCGACGACCAGGGGGCCCTATCACCGGACGGGCGCACCCTGGCCTTCGTCTCCACGCGGAAGGGCGGCGTCGCCAACATCTGGCTCGAAGACCTCAAGTCCGGCAAGCTGCGCAACCTCACCGGCGGACTGCCGGTGTCGCCCGGTAAGCTCCACAGCTACCTGCGGCCGAGCTGGTCTCCCGACGGCCAGTGGCTGGCATTCTCCTCCGATCGTAACACCCAGCTTGAGCGGCATGAGATTCCGGCGCCTGGGTGGGAGCATCTGCAACGCTCCAGCATCTATATCCTGCGCTTGGACGGGACGGGCTTGAGGCGGCTGAGCGACGGGCATGAAGCCGCGGGCTCGCCCAAATGGTCCTCGGACGGCAGGCGCGTGGTGTTCTATGCGCTGGCGCCCGAGCAGACCTTCGCGGCGCGCACCGTCGGCATGGCGCTCGAGGGGCAGGGGAACGCCAAGATCGACACCCAGCTTGTCAGCGTCGGTGTAGACGGTGGCCAGCGACGCGTGCTGCGCGCCATCCCTGGCTTCGACGTCTCGCCGCAGTTCGTCGGCAAGGACCGCGTCGGCTACCTGCGCAAGGGGGCGGATGTACTGGAAGGCCGGCTGGCTTATTCCGACGCCGGTTCCGACACTGAATCCGCCGTCGGCCCGGCGCCGGGGGACATGCGCAATCCCGCCTGGTCGAGCGAGGGCGTCCTCGTGGTCTATCAGAAGTATGGTTACGGCCTGAAGCAGGGCCAGCCGCTCTATAGCCCCGACCCGAACCTGCAACTGCGGTTCTCCGGCGAATTTCCCGCCGTCTCGGCCCAGGGGAAGGTCGCGTTCACGCCCTTCCCGCACGAGAAGGGCCAATCGCCAAACGTTCCGGTCGATGTGGCGAACCCCGACGGCACGGACAGACACACCGTCTACCAGTCTGCAGGCGCCGCCATGGGCGTGACCTGGTCGCCGGACGGCCAGCAGATGGTCGTCAGCCAGGGCGTGATGGTGCTGAATTCACCCCTGCAGCTGGCGCTAATCAATGTCGCCGATGGCGCTGTCATCCGCACCCTGACCGACAAGAGCGTCAGCGCCGCGTTCCCCAGCTTCGCGCCCGACGGCAAGCATGTCGTCTACCGCGTAAAGGGTAAGGACCAGACCGGCCTGCGCATCCTCGACCTTGATGACGGCCAGACTCGCGCCCTGACCACCGGGCATGACAACTTCCCGTTCTGGTCGCCGGACGGGTCGCGCATCTGCTTCACGCGCGACGTGGGCGGAGTGCAGGCCTTCGACATCTTCACCGTCCGCCCCGACGGTTCGGAGCTGCGTCACCTCGTGAATGCCCCGGGCAACGATGCCCATTGCGGTTGGATCCGAGACAGCCGCAAGATCATCTTCAGCAGTTCGCGCTTGGGTTATCGCGACGAGGCGCCGCTGTACGACCGGGCCCTGGCCCAACCCTATTCCGAGCTGTTCGTGATGAACGTGGACGGCTCCAACCAGCATCCCATCACCGACGACAAATGGGAGCAGGGGACGCCCGCTGTCGTTCCATAGGAGGTTTCATGAGCAACCGTCGCAAATTTTTCCAAGTCGCCGCCCTGGGCGCGGCCGGGATGGCCCTGTCCTCGCGGGCTGAAGCCGCCGGCTCAGGTTATGTGATCCCGGCCGAGGGCATCCCGTCGCTGCCGGTGGTGGGCTCCGCCGCCCGCTTTCCGGTTCGGCGCATTTACTGCATGGGCCTGAACTATCCAAATCACGTCGCGGAGGGAAAGGGAGGCTTCAAGGCCCCGCCCTTCTACTTCCAGAAGGCGGCGGACATGATCGTGCAGAACAATTCCCAGGTCGACTACCCGCTGCTGACCAAGGATTTCGAATACGAGCTGGAAATGGTGGTCGCGCTGAAGAGCGGCGGCAAGAACATCGCCAAGGAACAGGCGCTGGACTGCGTCTACGGCTACGCCGTCGGGCTCGACATGACCCGCCGCGACCTGCAGGGCGAAGGGATCGACAAGAGGATGCCTTGGGAGCCTGGCAAGTCGTTCGACCAGTGCGCGCCATGCTCGGCGATCACGCCGGCGTCGAAGGTGGGCTACCTGAGCCAGGGGCGCATCCAGCTCAAGGTCAACGGCCAGGTCCACCAGAACGACGACATCGGCGCGATGATCTACGACGTGCCCTCGATCATTGCCTTCTTGTCCAAGTCGGTGGCGCTTGCTGCGGGCGACATCATCTATACCGGCACGCCGGCGGGCTCCGGCCCGGTGGTTTCCGGCGATCGCATGGTCGGGACGATCGACCAGCTGGAAACGCTGACCATCACGGTTGCCTAGAGGGGAAAGGCAGACGGACAGGACAAGCTGAAGCAGGGCGGCTTGGATGCTGCCCGGCTTCGCTGGCCATTTGGGGCTCGGGCGGCGCAGTGCGCTGCATGCCTGAGCCCCAATGCCCAAGGCGGGATGACCGAAGCCTTCCTGGTCTATCCAGACTATGTG